>NZ_JBSHJJ010000007.1:0-203814 GCF_053619415.1 Nocardiopsis sp. NPDC055551
GGTGGCGGCGGCCATGACCCCGCCGGTGGGGGTGCACAGGCCGCGGAGGGTCAACGCCGATCGGGCCGCCAACGAACTCTCCGTACCGGGCAGGGACAGTTCATGGACCCATCTGGTCCACTCCTTCTCCGTGTGGGCCCGACGTTCGGGTTCGGGGGTGGGGTGCCAGGTGAGCAGATCCGATCCGCAGCGCAACTCGAACACGATCGGCTCCCCCGGCACGGGGTGGATGGTGGCCCGGGCCGTGTCCTGGCCGCCTTCGCGCTCGATTCGCCATTCGACGCCGGGAGCGCGCAGCACCAGGGGTTCGTCGGTGCCGTGGACGCGCAGTCCGTCGTCCTCGACGACGATACGGACCGGGGCTCGGCCGAAGTCGGGACGCGGCGCGAACTCCACGGCGATGGGGGTGGAGCCTTCGACCACGCGGATGAGGTCGGTGCGGCCGGGTTCGGTGTCCTGGGCGAGGTAGTCGGTGACCTCCAGCCGCGACCAGCGGGTGCGCACGGTCATGGTGTCGGGCACATAGCGCTGCCCCAGGGGCATGCGCCCGTGCGCGGGGCCGATGGCGAACACCCCGGCTTCGGGTCCGCCGAGGAGTTCGGCGAACAGGGCGTTGGAATCGGGTTCGGGATGGCAGAACCACAGCAACCGAGCGTCCGGCCCGAGCAGGGCCACGGACGAGCGGTTCGACAGCATGGACATGCGCTCGATCGAGACCGGCCGCTCCCCCGGTTCGAGGTCGCGATGGATCTCCGGCATCGTTTCGAGTTCGGCCGCACCCTGTGTGAGCGTCATCCCGCCACCTTCCTCGTGAACTTCCCGGTGGGACGAAGCTAGGTCTGCGGGATGCCCGAGCACATCGGGTTTCATCGGATCTTAGGAGTGGGCTAAGGAAGGCTTAAGGTTCTGGGCCTCCCCCGCCACCAGGGAAAACCCTTTGCTTCGGACCGTGATCGCGTGGAAGCCTGCGGTGGCGACGCGAGCGGGCGCGTTGTAACGGTGAAGGGGAATTCGTGGGTTACGTCGACGTCAACCAGGTCTCGCACACCCTGCCCGACGGGCGGGTGCTGCTGGACGAGGTCTCGTTCCGGGTCGGCGAGGGCTCCAAGACCGCCCTGGTCGGCGCGAACGGGGCCGGCAAGAGCACCCTGCTGCGGCTGGTGCGTGGTGAGGTCGTACCGCAGTCGGGCGCGGTGACGTTGGACGGTGAGCTCGGTGTGATGCCGCAGTTCGTGGGGCACGTACGGGACGCCACCACCGTGCACGAGCTCCTGGTGTCGGTCTCCCCCGCGTCGGTTCGACGAGCCCACGCGGACCTGGAGCGGGCCGAGGAGGCCATGATGCTCTCCGAGGACGAGAAGACCCAGATGCGCTACGCCGAGGCGATCGCGCGTTACGGCGACGCCGGCGGGTACGAGGCCGAGGTGGTGTGGGACCAGTGCTGTGTGGCGGCCCTTGGCGTTCCCTACACCGAGTGCCGTTGGCGTGAGGTGCGCACCCTCTCCGGGGGCGAACAGAAACGCCTGGTCATCGAGGCGTTGCTTCGTGGTCCGGCGCCGGTGCTGTTGTTGGACGAGCCGGACAACTACCTGGATGTTCCGGGCAAGCGCTGGTTGGAGGAGGCCCTGCGCGCCTCACCGAAGACCGTCCTGTTCGTCTCGCACGACCGGGAACTCCTCAGCCGGGTCCCGGATCGAATCGTCACGGTGGAGCTGGGCGCCGCGGGCAACAGTGTGTGGGTGCACGGTGGATCGTTCGAGACCTACCACGAGGCCAGACGGGAACGCTTCGCCCGGTTGGAGGAGCTGCGGCGTCGTTGGGACGAGGAGCACGGCAAGCTCAAGAGCCTGGTGTCGATGTACAAGCAGAAGGCCGCCTACAACTCGGACATGGCCTCCCGGTACCAGTCGGCGCAGACCAGGCTGCGCCGGTTCGAGGAGGCGGGCCCGCCCCAGCAGCAACCTCGGGAGCAGAACCTGCGGATGCGGTTGCGCGGCGGCCGCACCGGTAAGCGGGCGCTGGTGTGCGAGGGCCTGGAGCTGACGGGGCTGATGCGCCCCTTCGACCTGGAGGTCTGGTACGGGGACCGGGTGGCGGTGTTGGGTTCCAACGGGTCGGGCAAGTCGCACTTCCTGCGGCTGCTGGCCGGCGGAGGCGACGACCCGGAGTCGTCGCTGGTGCCCGAGGAGGAACGGGAACGTATCGAACCCGTGGCCCACTCGGGCCGGGCCCGCCTGGGCGCCCGGGTGCGGCCGGGATGGTTCGCGCAGACCCACGAGCACCCCGAGTTCGCCGGGCGCACACTGCTGGACATTCTGCACAACGGCGAGGGCACCCGGAGCGGGGTGCCGCGCGAGGAGGCCGGTCGGGCGTTGGACCGGTACGAGTTGGCGCTCAGCGCCGACCAGACCTTCGACACGCTCTCCGGTGGCCAGCAGGCGCGCTTCCAGGTGTTGCTGTTGGAGTTGTCGGGGACCACGATGCTGCTGTTGGACGAACCCACCGA
Source organism: Nocardiopsis sp. NPDC055551 (assembly GCF_053619415.1). Classification (NCBI taxonomy): domain Bacteria; kingdom Bacillati; phylum Actinomycetota; class Actinomycetes; order Streptosporangiales; family Nocardiopsidaceae; genus Nocardiopsis; species Nocardiopsis sp. NPDC055551. Next base: position 2,507 of record NZ_JBSHJJ010000007.1, read on the forward strand.
CAACCTGGACGTGGTCTCGGCCGAGGCGTTGGAGTCTGCGTTGGAGCTCTACCAGGGCACGATCCTGTCGGTCACGCACGACCGTTGGTTCGCTCGCGGCTTCGATCGGTTCGTGGTGTTCGGCGCGGACGGGAGGGTCTACGAGGCCGAGAAACCGGTGTGGGACGAGGGCCGAGTGGAGCGCGCCCGGTAGAACCGGCATAATTCGGACTCGACAACCGAAGATTCCGAAGAAGGCACCGCATGCGCCATCCCCCAGGCATGACGCGCGCCCTGACCCTGCTGCTCTCCCTGGTCGCAGTGGTGGTCATGGCGCCTGTTTCCCCCGGCCACGCCTACTCCTCCGAGGCCTCCCCCACCTTCTACGCCCGCATGCTGGATCATCACGACGGTGTGTTCGTCAGCGAGGAACTCGCCGGGTACATGGACCGGTCCGAAGTCTCGGAGGACCTGCGCGCGCGGGTGGACGAGGCGGAGGTGGACCTCGACGTCTTGGTCGTCGCCCATCCCACCGACGAGGACATGCGCGCGCTGACCGATGCGGTCGCCTTCTACAGTGAAAGGTCGTTGGTGGTGTTCTCCCCCAACACCAACCACGTGGGCCTGACGATCGAGAAGTACTCGGGTCTCCCCATAGCAGCCGCCATCTACACCACCTACACCGGCGCCTACCCGGAGGACCCTCGCGACCAACTGGACCGGATGCTGCGCGCCGCGGACTACGCGGACCTGGAGGAGCGCACCGCCAAGGCCCAGAGCGAATACGTCGAACTGGTGGGTGGGACCCAGGAACCGGACGCCGCCGCTCCGGGCCTGGTTCCCCAGCGTTGGCTCGCCCGTACCTGGCCCTCGACCGTGGGTGCGGCGATCACGATGGTGGGTGTCGCCCTGATCGTCGTCGCGGGCGTGACGGTACTCCGTCGACGTCGGGAGGGCATGTCGTGAAGTTCCCCCGCCTCCTGGCCGGGCCGATCGCCCTGGCCATGCTGTTCCTTCTTCCCGGCGTACCGGTCCTCGCGGACACCTCCATCGAGGGGCCTCGCGGTGTCGAGGAGATCTCCGACCTGTCCCGGGTCACCCGGGTGGCCGAGGCACTACGGAGTGATCCCCTCTATCTGAGCCATCTGGTGCCCATGCGGCCGGTCGACGAAGAGGAACTAAGCGACATGAGTGCGGAGGTGGCCGGTGCGTTCGACGGCGAGGTCCCGTTGTACGTGGTCATGTACGCCTCCGTGCCCACCGACGAGACCGGCGGCCGGCCCACCCTGTTCCTGCACGCCCTGCACGAGGTGAGCGGCGCCGACGGTGTGTACGTCGCGGTGACCACCGACGGGCGTTCGGCCACGGCCGCCTTCGACAGTCCCATCACGCCCGTTCTCGATGAGGAAGGTCTCGGCCCCGGTGCCCGCCCCGCGGTGACCCTCTCCAACGTCCTGGCGATGCTGGAGGAGTCTCCGAGGACACCGGTGGAGGCCACTCCCCTCACCTCGGACGCAGCGCCCACACCTGTCCAAGAGATCTACGAGACGGCGTCGGACACCGCCCGATTCTGGGACCTGTCCCTTCCCGGGGCGATCGTCGGTCTGATCATCGCGTTCGTCCTGCTGCGGTTGTCCGCCACGAATGTCTCACCACCACCCGGACCGAGGTTCGATTCCATCGACCTGCCACATCATGCACGCAAGTGGTTCACCGTGGCGGCTCGTGGCTCCCGGTGGCGGATCCGGCGCAGGCTGGCCCGGGAGTTACTGCTCCTACGCCGTGAATTCGAGGCGACCCCCGCTGGGCATCCGGGGCTTCCCCGTGCCCGTGAGGCCTACGACGCCTCCGGGCTGATCGGCTCCGCCCAGGGGCTTCCGGTGACCGCACTGGTCTGCGGGATGGTCCTGGCCCGGCACGGACGCCGGGCACTCGTCTCCCCCCATGAAGGCGAGACCATCCCCTGCCAGGTCAATCCGCTGCATGGCCCCGCATCACGACCGCACTCCTTCTACCTCAAGAACCGACGGCGTAACTGGCGAGTCTGCGAAAGGTGCCTGGACGCGCGTGTACGTCGACAGGAGGCCATGCTCGTCCGCCACGCACGGGGTCTCCTGCCCATCCACGACATCGACGACCCCTGGGCGCGGGTCGCCCTCGCCAAGCAGGAGCCCTTCGCGCGAGCCCGCGCACTGATCGGAGTCTGACCCGTGTATCGAACGCTTCCGGCTCTGCTGCTGGTTCTGCTCGTGCTGTGGCCCGCAGCCGCGGCCATGGCCGACACGAAGTCTTCACTGTCACCGTCGACCGTCGCCGAACACCTGGCCGAGGACCCGGTGTACGTGCATCCCTCCAGGGGCGCCGTGCTCTCCGACGAACAGGCTCGGGAACTGCGCGAACGCATCGTCGACGAGGGCCTGAACGTGTACATCGCGGTGACTCCATGGCGCGAGGCCCCGAAGTCGATGGTCACCGCACTGCCCGGTCGGGGCGAGGACCCGGGTGTCTTCCTGGCGGTCGGTGCCGGCACCGCGGTGGTCGGGACCCGCTCCGGAGGCAACCGGGCCGAGGTGTCCCAGGGTGCGCTGGACCAGACCCTGGAGGTGCTCGAACAACGGCCCGACATGATCCGGGCCGACCTGGAAGAACGTCTGCATGTCGCCTTGGACATGCTCGGGGACGAACGGGTGGCGGCGCGTGAGCACGCACGCCTTTCCGCGGGTCCGGTGCTCGACCCGCGTCTGGCCACCGCCCTCTTGTGGGGCCTGGCCGCGCTCCCGCTGCTCGCGTTGGTGGTCTGGGGGATGCGTCGCCGATCCCGTCGTCCGCTGCGGGTGGTGCCGTTGTCGGAGGCCGTAGTGGGAACGGTGGACTCCACCGAGCAGGAGACCACACGGCGGGAACTGGAGCCGGCGCTGGTCTCTTACGGCCGTCGGGTGTCCCGGTTCTCCGGGAACCACGCGCGGGCGACCACCGCTCTGGAGGCCTACGAGGCGGCCGCGAAGGTGCTGGACACGGCCGAGGACATGGCGGATCTGGTGGGCGCGCGCGTGTTGCTGGACCACTGTGAGGCCGCGCTGTCGGGCGACTCCACGCCGCGGCACTGCTTCTTCGATCCCCGGCACGAGGGCGAGACGGGCAAGGCCCGTTGGCGGGCGCCGGCCTCGCACCGTTCGGTCACGGTGAGGGCCTGTGCGCGCTGCCGACGCGACCTGAAGGAGCACCGGATCCCCGTGACGGTCCTGGCATCGAACGGGCGCGACGCGGTGCCCTACTACGCGGTACCGGCGCGGGAGAGCGTGTGGGCGGCGACCGGGTACGGAACGCTGGCCCCCGACCTGGCGGCTCGGGTGCTGCGGGGGGACGACGCTTGGGGGTGAATCGGGTCGGTGACGAGAGGGCGTTCTTCGTCACGTCGATTCGGGGAGGAGCGGGGTCGCGGAGTTCGATCCGTGGCCCCGTTCGCGTCCCCGGGATGGCCCGGGAAGGCCGCCGGGTGAACGGATGCGGGGTCTGGCTCGGGGGTTCGGGTCGACCGCCCTCGATCACCCAAGGTCATTCGTCAACTTCCGTACGCTTTGGTGTGTTCCTCTAAGAGTTCACCCCTAATTTGCGCACTTGTTCGGATCATCCGATGATTCATGACGAGACCGCACGATCCCGGAAGGCCCCACCACGATGAAGCCCGACCCCGCCATCAGCGAGCGCCCCGAGGACGAACGTCCACCGCTGCGGCTGATGATCACCTACGGCGTCCAGCACATCCTCGCCCTGTACGCCGGGGTCATCACCCCACCGCTGATCATGGCCGCGGCGGTGGGTCTGGATCCGGTGGAGAGCGGCCTCATCATCAGCGCCGCCTTGCTGGTCAGCGGCCTGATGACGCTCATCCAGACGCTGGGCGTGTGGCGCTTCGGCATGCGCATGCCCCTGGTCATCGGCGCATCGTTCATCCCGGTGACCGCGATGACCGCGATCGGGGAGTCCAACGGCCTGCCCGCGGTCTTCGGCGCCTCCATCGTCGCCGGGCTGTTCGGCGTCCTCATCGCGCCGGTGATGGCGAGTCTCATCCGCTTCTTCCCGCCGGTGGTCACCGGCAGCGTGATCACGGTCGTCGGCCTGTCCCTCATCCCGGTGGCGGTCGGTTGGATCACCGACAACTCCGAGGACAACGTCCCCACCGACACGGGCCTGCTGTTGGGCGGGGCGACCCTGCTGATCATCCTGGTGCTGTCCAAGGTGCTGCGCGGTGTGTGGGGCAGGGCCTCCATCCTGCTGGGCCTGGTGCTGGGCACCCTGTTGGCCGCCGCCCTGGGCGCGGTCGACTTCGCCGCGGTGGGCGAGGGCGCGGTCTTCTCACTACCCACGCCCTTCCACTTCGGGCAGCCGGAGTTCCAGGTCGCCGCGATCATCACGATGTGCATCATGATGGTCGTCATCCTGTCCGAGGGCATGGCGGACATCCTCGCCGTCAGCACGGTCGTGGGTTCGAAGGTCGACGGCCGTCGCCTGGCCGACGGCCTTCGGGCCGACGCTCTCACCGCGGTCGTGGGCCCGCTGCTCAACTCCTTCCCCGGCAGCACGTTCAGCCAGAACATCGGCCTGATCGCGCTGAACAAGGTCAAGAGCCGCTACGTGGTGGCCACCGGAGCGGTGCTGCTCGTGGCGATGGGCCTGTTCCCGATCCTGGGCCGGGTCGTGGCGATGATCCCCTCCCCCGTCCTGGGCGGCGCCGGCCTGGTGCTGTTCGGCTCGGTGGCTGCGGCGGGCATCCAGACCCTCGGCAAGGTGGACTACGAGGACAATCAGAACCTGGTCATCGTGGCGGTCTCGCTCGGGTTCGGGATCCTGTCGATCGCCGCGCCCGACTTCTTCTCCGGGTTCCCGGAGTGGGCGACGATGATCCTGCACTCGGGGATCGTCACCGCCACCGCCTCCGCGCTGGTGCTCAACGTGTTCTTCAACGTGCTGGGCGGCGCCGGTCGAGCGCGCCGGGCCGAACCCGCTCTGGCGGGCTGAACCCACTCAGACGGGCATAAACACCACAAAGCACATGTAAGCCTGGCGCACCGGCATCATCACAGGTCAGAAGGTTGCTCTGATTCTTTTTACTGAAGGGCCGGTCTCCCGGATGGGAGACATTTGGGAGATCAGCCCCGAGTGGCCCCCGAAGGGACCCCATCATTGATGTCTTTACGGTACTGCTCTTCGAGTATGGGCGCCATCACGAAGAGGTGATCACGTTCCACCTCGGTCAGGGAGCTGACGCTCCCTAGCCACCGCGCTTCGAGCACTCTGAGTACTTGTTTCAGCATCACGGGGGTCACGTGTTCATAGACCTGGGCCATCCCCGGGAGCTTGTGCCCCAATCGAGCGGCCCGCGCCACCTCCGGGATCCCGTCTTCAGCCAACCACGTGCGGTGAGTGTGTCGACCGGCTTCATGGAACGTGATCCCCTCAACAAGTGACTGCCGCATCCATGCCTGCTCGTTCGGGTCCCCATCCCATGCCGGACGCCAGAACCGGTACTGGAAGTTGGTCCGGCGAAGCCATCCTCCACTAAGAGCTCATCTCATTTGGATTCTCGATAACCTGGACCGGTGTCGATGGTTGAGCGTTTGGTGCCGGACGGACTGTGGGAACTGTTTCAGCGGGTGGTGCCCGAAGCACCCACCCGACCTCAAGGTGGTGGGCGGCGCAGACACGGGGACCGCGAGGTCTTGGCTGCGATCATCTTCGTGGCGACCACCGGCTGCACGTGGGCCCAACTCCCACCGGTATTCGGCCCCTCCGGGCCTACCGCACACCGGCGTTTCACTGAGTGGAGCCGGGCCCGTGTGTGGGCGAAGCTGCACCGCCTGGTGCTGGTCGAGCTCGGTTCCCGTGGTGAGCTGGACTGGTCGCGGTGTGCAGTCGACTCGGTGAACATGCGTGCTCTCAAAGGGGGGAGCTGACAGGTCCGAATCCTGTCGATCGGGGCAAGAAAGGGTCGAAGATCCACTTGATCACCGATCGGACCGGGCTTCCGATTTCGATGGCGATCTCGGGTGCGAACCTGCACGACAGCCAAGCGCTGCAACCGCTGGTGCGAGCGATACCGCCCATCAGGTCCAGGCGAGGCCGCAGGCGACGCAAACCGGCCAAGCTGCACGGCGACAAGGGCTACGACTACAACCACCTGCGCCGATGGCTGCGTGAACGCGGAATCGTCCATCGCCTGGCCCGCAAGGGTGTGGAATCCTCGAAGCGGTTGGGGAGGCACCGCTGGCAGGTCGAGCGCACCATGGCCTGGCTGGCCGGATGCCGCCGACTCCACCGCCGCTACGAGCGCAAAGCCGAACACTTCCTCGCGTTCACCGGTATCGCTTGCACGTTGATTTGCTTCCGCAGACTTTCCAAATGAGATGAGCTCTTAGGGGGGAAGCCGATCATGGGTGCCTGCCTCAACCGGATCGATGTTCTCTGAGGCCCCAGCCTGCTCCTGCACCACATGCAGGTGCCGACCCCCTGGGACTCCTCAGTAGCAGTCTCCGCATCCGTATGGTCCTGGAGAAGACGTTCATCACCCATGTGCGTACGCGCTGCGTCAGCACTGCGTACGCTCCGCGCTGCCGTGCGGAACGCTCGCATGAGCAGCTCATACGCACCGATCAGCGCGAAGCTCGGCCAGGCATGGATGATCCTCGACCACATGGTGGGGTCGGCCACCGCCACGTTGGCGGCCAGGGAAGCGCCGGAGCCAATGATGAACAGCGTCCAGGGAAGCAAACCGCCTTTGCGGCCGTTACGGGCGTCGCTGAGCAAGGTCATGGAGGAGGCGACGATCATGCCGTCCACCGACAGCGGGAACAGGGCCGCGCGCCACTCGGGCTCTCCATGGCGCAGCGCCAACTCGTACATGTGCGAGTACGAGACCACAGCCGCGATCACGGCCAGCATCAGAACAGCGACGATAGTGGTCCAGCGGGACCGGCGGGAAGAATCCATCACCCGTCACCGCCCGACAGGTCGAACTCGGTGACCAGACGGACCCGACGCTCAGGTGAGGTCGTGCTTACCTTGGGGCCATAGGAGAATCGGACATCTCCCCCTCCGACTCGAACCCCCACTTCCCGCAGGAATCAGCCCGGTCGGACGCACGGCCTCTGCTCAGACTGCGGCCCCTAGCCGCCCCCGCTGACCACGCTGCTTCACCAACCTGCCCCAGCGCGGTTTGTGCTCGAAGGTCATTGCGATCTGATCCCCTGTAGGCAATGCCCCGTGCTCCCTCTGATGATCCAGAACCCATCGCCATGCGCGGACTTGGGTTTCAGGCGGCGTTGGACGGGTCTCTTCGGCACCGTCAAGCACGCCCGTCTCCTGCTCGCGAACGACGTACAGTCCCGCTTCCTCCGTCTGCGACTTTTCCCCGGGAAGCAAAGGAAAGTCGTCTTCGCTGCGCGTACGCTCCGCTTTCGCATTGCGTACGCTCTCAGCCGCCGTGCGGAACTCGCGCATGAGCAACTCATACGCACCGATCAACGCGAACGAGGGCCACGCATGGATGATGCGCGACCACATCGTCGCATCGGCAACCGCGACATTCGCTGCCAGTGAAGCTCCCGAGCCAATGATCAACAGAGTCCAGGGCAGGAGCCCGCCCTTGCGGCCGTTGCGAGCGTCGCTCAACAGCGTCATCGAGGAGGCGACGATCATGCCGTCGACTGACAGTGGAAACAGAGCCGCGCGCCACCCCGGCTCGCCATGGCGAAGGGCCAATTCGTACATGTGGCTGTAGCTCACCACCGCAGCGATGAGCACCAGCAGCACAGCGGCGATGGTGACCCAGCGGGACCAACGGGGAGAAGTCATTGCACTCACTCCCCCGCGCCCTGACGCTCAGCCCGCGAACCGTGGTACCCGTCCCTGCGGACCTTGGCGTGAGCAGGGAGAAGTTCAATCTGTGGTCCCTCGATCACAGACTGGAGGTTCGCATTGTGTCGGGCTGGGTGCGCCATAAAACCCCAGTTCAGACGGGGTGCAACGGCCTCACCCTCATCGTCCGATCCCACTGATGGGGCCAGGATGGGGCCAAGGTGGAGCCGGCCCCCGACGCACCCTTCGTGCAGTTCCTCGCCGATGGGCTCTGCCCGAATCGCGCAGCACCAGCCACGCCGTGCGCTCCGCCGCTTCCCGCGCCACCTGCGGCAACACCGTGGAATAGGTGTCCGCCGTCAACACGATGCTCGCGTGCCCCAACATCGCTTGGACCACCTTCAGCTCCACCCCCGCCGCCAACGCCAACGTCGCCGCTCCATGGCGCAGGTCGTGCAACCGCACCGGCGGCAACCCACTGGAGATGTTCAGCTTCCGAAACAGGCGTGACAACCGCTCCGGAGCCAGCGCGCCGCCCCGCAGGGCGGTGAACACGAACCCCCGCGAATCCCACACCCGCCCCTGCCCCCGCGCTTCCTGCTGTCGGTGCCACTGGTGGCGGCGCAACACCCCCAAGGTGGTGTGGTCCACCGACAGCATCCGCCGACTCGTCGCGCTCTTGGGAGCCAGCTCCACCAACCTGCCCTGATGGGACTGCAGCTGGCGCTCCACCCGCATCGTCCCCCGCACCAGATCGATATCGGGCCAGCGCAACCCCACGACCTCACCCCGACGCACCCGACGCCGACCACCCGGGAGATGGTCCAACTCCAGCGCGAAATACCAACTCCCGTGCCCCCGCCGAGACAGCCCGGGGCACCGGCCCTCCCGAGCCTTCACACCCCTCACACCACGGCACCCGCACCGCTTGTACACCCAACCCGATCCAGACATAACGAACACCCCCACAACCAGTGTCCGCCCCAGAACGAAATAGAGGCGATGCCCCGTGTCCACGGGTGAGTGACCTTCAGGGTCGCTCCCCCACTTCCCAGGTGACGGGAGGCGATCCCGGCACACGCCAGAACCTCCATGACACTCGGCACGAAACGGACTAGTCGCGGCCCGGCAGGGATCGACCGGAACGGGCCCGGTCCCTGCACAGCACCACGGGCCCTCTCAGCCACATGCATTGTGTCCCCTGGTCACACGGCTATTGACCGCATAACTTCGAGACAGGGGCACCTGCGTCGAGGGGGCACACATGGGCTCGGTCACCGTTCTCGCTCTACCGTTCACCGGACGGTGGTCGGTCCGCAACAGTCCGATGCGGCGCGTGCCCAGCCATGGCACGGCGGCCTTCGCCTCTCGCTACGCCATCGACTTCGTCGGGGTCGACGAACAGAACCAGTGGTGCGGGCGAGGGACTGGCGCAGCGTGCTGGCCACGGAACCACCGGAGCGTTTCCTGCCCCACGGCCGTCCGGTCCTGGAACCCATCGACGGCATGGTCATGGCGACGCACGACGGTGAATACAACCACAAAGCACACAGGTCCGTTCTGGCCCGGGCGCCCTACGTGTTGGGCCGACCCTCCCGGGAGGCGCGGGGCGCACCGGCCATGATCGACAATTTCGTGGTGATCGCCTAACCCGATCTGTCGGCCCATATCCTCCTGGCCCATCTGCGCCGAGGAACGTTGGTCCTGGAGGCCGGCGACCAGGTCGGCGCCGGTCAGCAGATCGCCGAATGCGGTAACAGCAGCAACACACTCCAACCCCACAGGCACGTCCCCAGGCCATGGACGGTCCGGACCCGAGGCACGCGCAGAGGCTGTCGGTGACCTTCGCCGATTTCCGGGAGTGGGTCCAGCGGGGTGGATCCGCCCCACCCTGTGGAAGCCGGTCTGTTGGGCGAGGACTCGGTCGTCGAACTACTCCCCCGCATCTGCTCCGCCCCGACCCGGCGGCGCAGCTCCCCTGATTTTCACAAGAACCACTTGTATACAATCGGGTCATAACTTACGTGATTGCTCAACCGTGCGTGGACGTGCTGGATCGGTCCTGCATCGACGAATGCCCGGTCGACTGCATCTACGAGGGTGACCGGATGCTCTACAGCCACCCCGACGAGTATGTGGACTGTGGTGCCTGCGAACCGGTGTGCCCGGTCGAGGCGATCTACTACGAGGACGACCTGCCCGCGGAGTTCGGGGCCTACCTGGTCGATAACGAAGAGTTCTTCACACAGCCCCTGCCGGGCCGCAAGGACCCGTTGGACTCACCCGGTGGCGCCTCCAAGGTCGGCGTGGTCGGGGTGTACACGCCCCTGGTGGCGAGTCTTCCCCCGCAGGCCGGGCAGTGAGGCGCCAGCCCACGGAGCCCCAACGGGACCGACGCACGGCAGGACGCCGGGAGCAGGTGTTACGGCTCCTGCGTAGCGCGAACCGACCGTTGGAGATCACCGAGATCGCCGAGCGGCTCGGGGTGCACCACTGTCCGTTCCTTGAGCTTGCCACGGCCCGGCCTGACGTGGTGTGCCCCTGCGCCTGGGCCTGATGCAGGGGCGATGGAGGCATGGGGATCGCCGGCCACGGTCGAGCGGCTCGAGGTCTTCGTCAAACCCGACCTGTACGCGACGCACCTGAATACCACGGATACGCCGTGAGGGCCCTGAGACACCGGGAGCCCACACGGCGAGGTCCGGGCCGGAGGACGCGGCCACCCGGACACGGTGTTGCGGCTTCAGCCCGTCGGCGTCGCGTTCAACGCCTCGCGGACGGTGGTCAGCGCCCCCTCGGGGGCGTCCCAGAAGACCATGTGACCGGCGTTCACGACCTCCACCAGACGCGCCCCGGAGTTGGCCGACGCCGCCTCCTTCGCTCCGGCCGCGTCGACGACCGGGCTGTCCGCGCCGTACACGAGTGTGGTGGGCTGCGGGACCGAGTCCCAGTAGTCGAAGAAGTCCTCCGTCTCGAATCCACGGTGGGTGGCGTCGATCGACTCGGAGGCGCAGCTGGCCAGCCACCGCGCCCGCAGCTCGCGCTCGCGCAGCGTCCAGCGCGGCCAGAACCCGGCCACCTCCTCGGCGTCGGTGCCGCGCCGGGCCTGTTCCAGCTGCTTGCGGAAGGCTTCGAGGGTCGTGGGGTAGGGACCGCGCCCCGGCCCGCTCATCGGCGGGTCGACCAGGATCGACCCGGCGTAGGCGGCACCGGGACGGATCGCGGCGGCCGCGGCGATGCGCGCACCCAGCGAGTGCCCCAGCAGGACCGTCCGGCCCAGCCCCAACCCTTCGACCGCGGCCTCGACGTCGTCGGTGTAGGCGCCCAGGCTGTAGTCACCGTCGTCCGGGGCGTCGGACAGGCCTCGGCCCCGCAGGTCCACGACCACAGGCCGGACCAGGTCGGTGAGTCGGCGGGCGACGAAGTCCATGGAGATCGCGGGGCTGGTGATCCCGGGCAGGATGAGCACACTGGGCCGCTCCTGTACCCCGGAGGCCTGCTCGACGGCCCCGTAGTCGAGCGCGTGCAACCGGAGGCCACCCGAGCGGAACCAGCGCCCAACGGCGGGAACGTCGGCGAGGTCGGCGAGGGCCTCCTGGTGGATCGGTCTGTCGGACATGGTCGTTTCCTCCTGGAGATGCGGGTGGGGGCGGCTCATGCCCGGGCCTGGAAGAGGTAGGTCCGGGCGTCGTCGAGCCCGACGACGTCGGCGTACTTGGCGTCCAGATCGAACAGTGCCGCCTCCTGCGGGCCCTCAGCCCGGTCCCCCACGCAGTCGCGCGGGACCAGTGCGGAGAAACCCGCCTGTACGGCGTCCACCGCGGTCGCGCGCACGCATCCGCTCGTGGTCGCGCCGCACACCAGTACCGTGTCCCTGTTCAGCCCGGTGAGCATGGTGGCCAGTGGCGTGCCGGCGAAGGCCGACGCGCCCTTCTTCACAATGAGGGGGTCGCGATCACCGCGCGTCAGCCGTGGGTCGAGCTCCACGGCCGAGCTGCCCTCGCGCATTCCACGCATGCCCGGGGCCTTGTCCAGCCACCGGTACCAGTCGCCGGCGATCTCCTCCTCGGAGTAGGCGATGACGGTGTAGATGACCGGGACCGAGGCGGCGTGGGCGCTCTCCACGAGGCGGGCGGTGGAGTGCACGGTCGAGGTGAGGTCGGCGCCGCTGGGGAAGTCCGGTTCGGTGAACCCGCGGCTCAGGTCGACCACGACCACCGCGGGGCGCGTGCCGCGCCGCACCTGGGAACCGAAACCGGCCTGAGCGTAGGTGTCTGCCGTCGAATCACCGTAGGTGTCCAGTTCAGCCACGGCGAACCTCCTTCAGCAGGGCGATCTGTTTGGACTGCGAGGCAAGCTTGCCGATCAGGAGACCCTGTAGCACCCCGACGGCGAAGGCACCGACATACGGGATCAGCTTCTTGGTCCTGGGGCCGACGAGCAGACCCAGACCGTCGAGCTCGTCGCCGGCCGTCGCGGGAGCAGCAGCGGCGACCGGCTGCCCCTGGGCCGGGACCTGACCCGACGGGGCGGAGGCAACGGCGGGCTCCGCGCCCGACCCCTCACGCAGCATCCGGGAGAGGTTGTCGGCGAACTGCTGGAGCAGCCGGTCGGAGACGGCCCCGATTGCGGCCTTGCCGAACTGGGCGATCTTCCCGCGGATCAGCAGGTCGGCCTCAATGTTGAGGACGGAGCCTCCGTCGCGTTCGACGACACCGAGGGTCACCGCGGCTTCGGCGTCGCCGCTGCCGCCGGCCTCGGAACCGCGTGCCTGCACCCGCAACGTGCGCTGGTCGGCGTCGACGTCGAGGAAACGCACCGTGCCGGAGTAGGCGGCGCTGATCGGCCCCACCTTGACCTTGACGTTTCCCTGGTAGGTGTCGCCGTCCCGGCCGTCCAGCGCCGCACCGGGGACGCAGGTCACGATCCGTTTGACGTCGTTGACCGCGGTGAAGACCTCCTCGGGGGAGGCCTCGACGAATGTGCTCTTCTCCAGGATCATGCCCGGCTCCTCTCATCGGCGGGGCTGTCGGCGGATCGGGCGCACACGGCGCCGCAGGCTTCCCTGCGTTCGTCCGCGCACGCCCCGATGGCGTCGACGATGGTCTGATAGCCGGTGCACCGGCACAGGTTGGAGGAGGCCGCTTCCCGGATCTCCTCCCGGGTGGGTTCAGGGTTGTCGGCCAGGAACCCTTCGGCCAACATCAGGAACCCCGGTGTGCAGAAACCGCACTGAAGCGCGTGGTGCTCGGAGAACTTGCGCTGCAGGTCACCCAGGCCGTCGGGACCCGCGAGCGACTCCACGGTGCGGATCTCCCGCCCCTCCGCCTGGACGGCGAACATCAGGCAGGCGCGGGCCGGTGACCCGTCGACCAGGACGGTGCAGGCACCGCACACGCCGTGTTCACAGCCCACGTGGGTCCCGGTCAGGCGCAGGTCGTGGCGCAGGACGTCCACCAGTGTGCGGCGTGCAGGCGTGAGCAGTTCGTGTTCCTCACCGTTGACGGTGAGGGTGATCAGGAGACGGTCGGTCATGAGTGGGCCTCCAATGCGTGCTGCACCTGTTCCGGGGTGATGGGCGTCGCGTCGAACTCGACTCCGGTGTGGCGCAGGGCGTCGTTGACGGAGTTGACCACCGCCGCCGGGGCGCCGATGGTGCCGCCCTCTCCGCTGCCCTTCGCACCGCTCTCGGTGAGCAGGGAGGGCGTCTCCAGGTGGCTGATCGCCACGTCGGGGATCTCGGCCGCGGTGGGCACCTTGTAGTCGATGAAGCTGGCCGCCGAGGGTTCGCCCTGGTCGTCGTAGGTGATGCGTTCGTACAGGGCCCCGGCGATGCCCTGGGCGATCCCTCCGCGGGCCTGGCCGTCGACGACCTGCGGGTTGATGGCCACCCCGCAGTCCTCCACGCAGAGGTAACGCAGGATCTCCACCTTCCCGGTGCCCGGGTGCAGTTCGGTGACCACGGCGTGGGTGGAGTTGGAGAAGGTCCCGTCGCCCGGGGTGTCGAAGTCGCCGGAGCCGGTGAGTCCGGGCTCGGTCGCCTTAGGCAGCAGGTTGGGCCGCAGGTAGGCGATGTCGGCGATGTCCACGTAGCTGACCGCCTGGTCGGGGTCGTCGATCCGGCGGACCGTGCCGTCGTAAAGCTCGACGCCGTCGGGTGTGGTCTCCAGCATGTGGGAACCGAGGTGCAGCAGTTTCTCGCCGAGCCGGTCGGCCGCCCGGGAGACGGCACTGCCACCGATGGTGATGGAGCGGCTCGCGAAAGTGCCCCATCCGTAGGCGATGCGTTCGGTGTCACCCTGCTGGATCTTGACCTGGTCCGGGTTGAGCCCGAGCCGGTCGGCGGCGATCTGGGCCATGGTCGTCTCGTGGCTCTGGCCGTGGCTGAGTGTGCCGGTGCTCACCACCACCGTTCCGGAGGTGTCCATCCGGGCCTCGGCCAGGTCGTATCCGGGCACCACGCTCATCTTGCGCTTGGCGAAGGCGTCCGAGCCGTAACCGCTGCGTTCGTTGAAACAGCAGTAGCCGATGCCGATAGTGCGCCCCTGCGCGGCGGCCGACTCGCGCAGTTCGTACCAACCCTCGTCCTTGACCAGCCGTTCGGCCAAATCGAGTGCCTCCAGGTAGGAACCCGGGTCGTAGGTGATGGCGTTGACCCCGGTGTAAGGGAACTGGGTGATCACGTTGCGCCGGCGGATCTCCACCGGGTCCATGTCCAGCTCCCGGGCTGCGCGTTCGAACAGCCGCTCCATCGTCATCACGAACTGCGGCCGGCTCACCCCGCGGTAGGGGGCGGTGGGTGCCTTGTTCGTGGTGATCCCGCGGGCCCTCACCCGATAGGCGGGCACCTTGTAAACGCCGGGCATCTCGGCGGAGGCCATCAGCGGCTCGATGCCTGCGGTGAAGGGGTAGCAGGAGTAGGCCCCCATGTCGCAGACGATGTCGGTGTCCAGGGCAAGGATCTTGCCCTCGGAGTCGAAGGCGGCGCGCGCGTCGTAGTGCTGTTCGCGGCCCAGGAACGAAGCGGTGAGCGCGTCCTTGCGGTCCTCGATCCACTTGACGGGCCGTCCCAGGCGCAGGGCGGCCGCGGCCGCCGCGATCTCCTCGCGTCCGACCACGCACTTGATACCGAAACCGCCACCCATGTCGCCGACCGTGACACGTACCCGGTTCTCGGCCAGGCCCAGCGAGCGAGCCATGGCGGTGCGGACCGTGTGGGGCACCTGGGTGCAGGTCTGCACCAGCAGGTTCTCGTCGCGTGCCTGCCAGGAGGCGACGACGCCGCGTGTCTCCAGCGGCAGGGCGTTCTGCCGGCTGCTGCGCGTGTCGACCCGTACCACGCAGTCGGCCGAGGCGAACACGTCGTCGATGCCCTCGGTGGCGAACATGGACACGTCCAGCAGCGTGTTGCCCGGGACCTCGTCGTGGACGGTGGGTGCCCCTTCGGACAACGCGACCTCTTCGGAGGGGACCGCGTCGAGGGCCTCGTACTCCACCTGTGCCGCTTCGACACCGTCCTCGACCGCGTAGGCGTCCTCGGCGATGACGATGGCCACGGGTTCACCGGCGAACCGGACTCGGTCCCGGGCCAGGATGGGCATGGCGGTGGGAACGAACTCCTCGAGGGGCCGGTCCAGGACCGCGGTGATGTCGTTCAGGTCCAGGTCGGCGGCGGTGTAGGCGGCGATCACCCCGGGAACACGGCGGACCTCGGACAGGTCGACCGACCGCAGCCGCCCCGAGGCGACCGTGGCGCGCACGAACTGGGCGTGCGCCATGCGCGGCAGGGTGATGTCGTCGACGAACGTGCCCGCGCCGCTGAGCAGGCGGGTGTCCTCCTTGCGGCGGACCGCGGTTCCGGTCCAAGCCCCCTTCTCCGGGGCTACATCGGTGCTGGTCATCGGGCAACGGCCTCCTCGCATGCACGAACGATGAGTGTCCGGGCCAGGACCCGGCGGTAGTCAGAGCTGCCGTCGGCGTCCGACGGGGGGTCGATCGCCGCCTCGGCCGCTTCGGCGCACGCGGCGAACAGTTCGGGCCCGGCCGTGCCGCCGTCCTGGAGCACCGCCTCGGCCTCGGGTACGCGCACCGGGACCGGGGCCACCCCGCCCAGGGCCACCCGGCCGCCGCGGACGGTGCCGTCCGCGGCCAGGTCGAGGTCGACCGCGGCAGCCACGGCCGCGAAGTCCCCGGCGCGTTCGGCGAACTCGGTGAGCGCGCAGTGCGGAGCCGGCTTCGGAAAGACTACGTCCACGATGATCTCGTCGGGTGCCAGGGTCGTCATGTAGAAGCCGAGGAAGAGGTCGGCGGCCTCGATGGTGCGCTGCGCGCCCCCGGGGCCACGGACGACGACCCGGGCGTCGAGCAGGACCGCCAGCAGGCACCACTCGGCGGTCGCGTCCCCGTGGGCGAGACTGCCGCCCACCGTGCCCAGTGTGCGGATCGGCAGGTGCCCCACCCAGGCCATCGCCTCACGCAGGACCGCATGGTCGGTGCCGATGACGGAATCGGGTGCGGTCTCAACGGCCCGATGGGTGGCGAGGGGGCCGATGTGCAGCCCTTCCTCGTCGGTGCTGATGGTGGACAGGCCGGGAAGAGCCGTGACGTCGACCAGATGGGCGGGCCTGGCCAGTCTGAAGTTCATCATCGGGACCAGGCTCTGCCCACCGGCGATGATCTTGGTGTCGTCGCCGAGCTCTGTGAGCAGGTCGACGGCCCCGTCGACGTCGCGGGCGCGGTGGTAGGTGAATGCGGCGGGCTTCATGGGTCTCCTCAGCGGATGAACTGGTAGGAGAAGGATTCGGAGTCGGAATCGTCGAGCGGTGTCCCACGCCACAACAGTTCGTAGGAGATCGCCGATTCCCCGTGGAAGTCACGGAGCTTGCGGTCGCGTTCCTCCTGCTCGGGACCGTCAGGCAGGTGGTACAGCTCCATGTTGGCCAGCGACGCCTCCTGGACCATGCCGGCCCGGTGCGCGCGGCGGGAGACGTAGCGTGCCAGTGCCTCCGGTGCTTTGTCGACGGTGACCGCGCCCAGCTCCTCGGCCAGGACAGCGGCGTCCTCCATCGCTTGTGAGGCGCCCTGGGCCTGGTAAGGGAGCATCGCGTGGCAGGCGTCACCGAGCAGGGCGATCCTTCCGTTCACCCAGACCGGGTCGGGGCGGCGGTAGTAGAGCGGCCAGGCGCCGGTGCTCTCGGCCTTGGAGAGCATGGTGGCCACCCGGTCGTCCCAGCCGGGGAAGGCGTCGGCCAGTTCCTGGACCGAGGTCGGCACCGAACTGTGCGAGGCGAGTTCGGGCGGGCACGGCACGATCGCCACCACGTTCAGGTACTCGCCCCCGTTGATCACGTAGTGCACCAGGTGGCGCCCGGGCCCGTACCAGATGGTGCTCTGGAACCGGTCGACCAACCAACGGGTGGCGGGGTCGGCGGCGATTTTGTCCCCGGGGATGAGGGCCCGGTAGGCCATCTCACCGGAGAACCGCAGCGTGTCGGGGAAACCGGCCGCGTCACGGACGCGGGACTTCAGACCGTCCGCGCCGATGAGCACATCGGCGGTGTAACGGCGGCCGTCGGCGGTCACCGCCACGGGACGTTCGGGGTCGCTGTCGTCGACGTCGGTGACCGGGCTGTTGATCTCCACCTGTACGGGGGGACCGGCACCCGCCGGGTCGGTGCACGCGTCCAGGATGACGCGGTGCAGGTCGGCCCGGTGGTAGTGCCAGTAGGGAGCGTTGAACTCACGCTTGCACCGGTCGCCCAGCGGGGTCTGACCGATGACGCTGCCGTCCTTCCATCGCCGCCGGACCTGGTCCTGCGGTTCGGTGCGGATCTCCTCGAGCTTCTCGCGCAGGCCTAGGTGGACGAGGATCCGGCTGGCGTTGGGTGCGGACTGGATTCCGGCACCGACCTCGCCCAGTTCGGGGGCCTGTTCCAGGACGGTGACGCGCAGACCGCGGCGGCGCATGGCCAGGGCGGCCGTGAGGCCTCCGAGGCCACCTCCGGCGATGACCACTTCATAGGACTGACGGGACGACATCCTTACTCCAACAGGTGTGAGAGTGCGATTAGCCACAGGGGGTCGATGTTCTAGCTCTGGCGGATCAGCTGGTCGTTCTCACCGATCCAGGACATACGGCGCATGGGCAGGTAGACCAACCAGGCGACCAGAGCCGGTAGGACGAAGTGGAAGGCCGCGATGAGCAGCAACACCTCGGTGCTGAAACCCATCGTCTCGACGGTCATGAGTGGACCGACGAAGCCGGAGGTGCCCATACCGGCGCCGGCAGCGTTTCCCTCCATCGCGAAACCCACCGTCGCGATGGGGGCCAGTACGGCGCCGGCGACCGTCGGTGGGACGAACAAGAGCGGGTTGCGCACGATGTTGGGCACTTGCAGCATCGAGGTGCCCAATCCGAGCGAGACCACCCCGCCCCAACCGTTCTCCCGAAAGCCGGTGACCGCGAGGCCGATCATCTGCGCTGCGCACCCGATCGTCGCCGCCCCTGCCGCGAGTCCGCTCAGGTCCAGCATGACCGCGATGGCCGCGCTGGAGATGGGCAGGGTGAGCGCGATGCCCATGAGGGCGGCCACCACGACGCTCATCAGCACCGGCTGCTGTTCGGTGGCCCACATGATGATCTGGCCGAGTCCGCGCATCCCGCTGTCGATGGCCGGGCCGACCACCCACGACACCCCGAAACCGGTCAGTACGGTGACCGACGGGGTCAGCACGATGTCCAAGCGGGATTGTCCGGAGACCAGCTTTCCGACCTCGGTGGCCAGCACCGCGGCCAGGAAGGCCCCGGCGGGGCCGCCCAGTTCGGCACCGAAGGCCCCGGTGGCCACCGCCGAGAACAGCACCAGCGCCGGTGCATTCAACGAGTAGCCCACGGCCGCGCCGATGGCCGGCCCCAACATCGCCATGGTCATGACCCCGGCCTCGGTCAGCCAACCGATTCCGGCCTGGTCACCAATGGTCTCCAGGATCAGGCCGATGATCAGCGACGAGAACAGGCCCAGCGCCATGTAGGACAGCGCCGTGACGAAGTACGTGTGCAGCGAGGGGTGGACCCCCCGGGAGGCGAGGAACTCTCTCATGTCAGGCCCCGGGGTGGTTGCCACTCAGCAGACTACCGGCGTCGGGGACCTCGGTCCGCAGGCCGAGCTCGCTGAGCAGCCGGTGGGTGGTCGCGGTCGCCGCCGAGAGCACGGGCAGGTTCACGCGCTTCTCCAGGGCAGGGATCGCCGGCAGCGACGGCATCTGCACACACGCCGAGGTCACCAGCGCATCGGCCCGGCTCAGGTTCAGCCGTTGGCTGTGCTGTTCCAGATCGGCCGGGTCGAGCCCGGCGACCGCGAGGTTGTCGGACACCTCCAGGCTGACCGCGTCGACCACCTCGATCCCGCTGTCCTCGATGTAGTCGGCTACCATCTTGGTCAGCGGCTTCATGTAGGGCGTGATGATGGCGACGCGCTTCGCCCCCAGCGCCGAGATCCCCGACAGCAGGGCACCGGCGCTGGACACGACCGGGGCCGAGGCGCCCTCGGCGTCGAGTACATCGCGGATGGTGTCCTCGGCAGTGCAGTGGTAGCCGGGGCCCTGGGCCATGATGGCGACCAGGCACGCCGACGCCACGGCGTGCGGCCGCGCGTCCGCCAGCTCGGCGGCGGCGCGCTCGCTCTGCTGGTTCATCGACCGCAGCTGCTCGGGCGTCACCTGCTGCATGCGTGTTCGTGCGCTGTGGAAAGTGAAGCGTTCCTCGGGTCGCTCCGTCTCCCGCGCGCGGAGCATGCGCGGAAGTTCGGTCTCCATGGTCAGGTTGGAGCTGGGAACGACCAGGCCGATCCGGTAGTCGGTCACCGGTTCCTCCTCTGTTCAAGGTGCACGGCAGTGCGGGCAGGGGTCAACGGCGTTCGGCGGGACGCATCTCGGGCACGGTGATGTCACCGTCCAACACGATCGGCTCGCCGTCCAGGAAGAGACTGCAATTGCGCATGGGGATGTCGAAGTGGCAGGGAGTGTCGTTGGGCCCGCCCAACTCGTTGTTGGGACCGATGGAGAACATGACGTTGCCGTAGAAGGACCGCAGCTCCATGCCCATGCCTCCGGGGAACTGCGTCAGGCCGTGCCATTGGGCGCGCTCGTCCAGCCCCCAGCCGACGT
This sequence comes from Nocardiopsis sp. NPDC055551, assembly GCF_053619415.1. Lineage (NCBI taxonomy): Bacteria > Bacillati > Actinomycetota > Actinomycetes > Streptosporangiales > Nocardiopsidaceae > Nocardiopsis > Nocardiopsis sp. NPDC055551. The sequence goes on from NZ_JBSHJJ010000007.1 coordinate 22,505, forward strand.
GGGACATCCCGTAGCCGCGGGGATCGTTGAAGGAGGCGATGTAGGACGACAGGAGTTCGGCGTCCAAGCCGCCGCGAATGTCGGTGATGAACCCCTTCTCGATCGTCAGGGTCACCGGCGACTGCACATAGGTGTTGAACGGCAACAAGACGTCGCCCGGCGAGAGAACGATGGTCCCGTCCACCCCGTCGTCGGCTGCTCCGGTGAACACGAACGCGGCCGGCCAGTGGTCCCACCGGCCCGGCTTGTCGGTGTAGCCGTACTCGCTCATGGTGGGGTACACACCCAGCCGGTAGGTCACGTCGGTGCCGCCCGGACTGGTGATGCGCATGGTCTGTGCCTTGGAGAGGATCTCGGCGCCGACCTCCACCCGCTCTCGCAGTTCGCGGGTGGGCATCAGGCGGGACAACAGCTCGGGCGGCTCGACCACCGTCAGGATGCGGGTGCCGGCGCCCTGGATCTCGAACTGCTCCTTGCTGAAGAGCAGGAACGTGAGGTCGATGAGCATGTCGGCCTGTTTGAGGGCGTCGACTGCGACCTGGTTGCCGGCCAGGCCGGATTCGCCGACCGCCCACGCGCCCGCGTCACCGCGTGCGCTGGGCAGCCGCATGTGGAACGTGTTCGCGCCGAGTTCCTGGGCGGCGAAGAGGAAGGCGTCGGCGTAGGAGGCGCGTTCGTCCCCTTGGGAGAGCACCGCCAGGGTTTCACCGTCGCGAACACCGCTCAGGGACAACTGGCGTACACACAAGTCATTGAGGTTGTTCTGGTCCATGGCTCCTCCAACCGTGGGTGGTTTGCCGCGGACGGGCGTGGCTCGGGGCCGCGACCGCCCGCAGATCATCCGTACCCGGATAATCCGTATACTGACTATCTACATGTAACCCAGCTCACGTCAAGAGGTTCTGTGAAAAGTCTGGTTCGCGTGATGTGTCTGCAATGTTCGCCTGGAGGGTGTCGTGACGACTGCGGTTCCTCGCGATATAGGGTCGCCCTCGGGCTGACCGGGAAGCGCCGCGTCATCCGGGCCGACGACACGTCCAGCCCGGCGTAGAGGCCACGATTCGAAGGAGAGAACAGTGGGTGATAGCGACCGGATGGAGCACACGCGCCACACGGGGCAACAGAGCGAACCACACCCCGAAGTGCCCCCCGAGCTGCTCACTGCCCCCGGCTACTTGATACGGCGGCTCTACCAGACCTACACGGCGCTGTGGGTGAGCGTCGTCGACTCCACGCTCACCGGCCCGCAGTTCGCCGTGATGCGCGCGATCCAGCGCACACCCGGGGGCGACCAGGGGTCGTTGGCGGTCATGGCCGCGCTCGACCGATCCACCATGGCCGATGTCGCCCGCAGGCTGGACCGCCGCCAGCTCATCGAGCGCCGCACCTGCACGAGCGACACACGGCGCAAGCTTCTCTACCTCACGGCTGAGGGGGAACGGATTCTCGCCGAAACCGCAGTACACGCGGCCCACCTCGACGAACTGTTGTTGGCCGGATTCTCCTCGGAGGAGCGCGCGCGAGTGGTGAACGACCTGCGCAACCTCTCCGACGCCTGGGAACGCCTGGCGCACAAACAGGACCTTTCCCCGGACGAGTGAAGCTCAGGGCTCGGCTCGAAAGTCATCGGTATGCCCGACCGGGTGTTCGTAGCAGATGAGGGTGCGGGGGGACGCCGAGCACGGCCGGCAAGGTGGAGGTCTCGCGTCCCCGGCGCGGGTTCGGCCAGGCGGCCTACCGGGGCCGCGAGCGGGCCGCGAGCGGGCCGCGATCTTCGGCGGGACGGTACAGGCGGCCTCGACCAGGATCTGGCTTCGTGCCATGACCCGTCCAAAAGATGTCACGGACGCCTGGTGACCGGAATGCTTTCTCGGTGTCGCCCTCTTCCATCCACCCCAGGTTCGGCCCGTGGGTGACAGGAGGCGATCCCGGCACGAGACAGGGCGTGACTCGCGGTGCGCTACACGGTGTGTGCCTTTGGACCACGCACGGACCAGGTGGCGTGGAGAGCGGCCAGACACGACGCGGTCAGCAGCAGTGCGGTACTGCCGATGAGCGCGGCCCGCAACCCCAGGAGAGCGAGCAGTCCGCTGGTGGCGATGATGCCGATCGCGCTCGCCGTGCGCAGGAAGGCGAACATCTCCGCTCGACGGTCGGGCGGTGCGAGTTCGTCCAGGACCAGCGAGTAGAAGGTCCCCAGGAGCGGCAGGAAGAACCCCAGGACCGCCGCGCCCGCCAGGGTCAGGGCGATGTGTTCCCCGATGAGGATCACCCCGGACGCCGCGGTGCTCACCGCGAGGAAGCAGGCGACCTTCCAGCGTTCCGGCATGCGGTTGCGGAAACTGACCCACACGCCGCCGATGACCGCGCCGACGCACAGCACGGAGGCGAAGAGGAAGGCCCAGCCCGGCGCGAGTCCGAAGGAGAGCGCGAACGACACGGCGCCGACCTCGACGGCCGCGACCGCACCGCCGCCCGCGGCCGCGCAGAACAGCCAGAGAAACGCCTCAGCCGGGACCCGTTCCTTACCGCCGGCGGCCGAGTCTTGGTTCGGTCCGCGTGCTTGCGGAATCCGGGGCGTCAGAAGGATCGGCCCCACCCCGAGCGCGGTGATGACCGCCATGGCCCATACCGGGGAGATCGCGCCGAGCAGGGACGCGAGCACGGGCGACAACGCGAAGTTGATCTCGTTCAGCGTCGCGGCCACGCCCAACGCCCGGGGCAGCCGGTCCGGGGTGACCAGGTGGTTGAGGAGGGTGCGCTGGTACCCGTAGGCCGCTCCGTTGACGGCGCCCGCGGCGACGACCGCGATCATGAGGAACGCGAATGGGGCGCCCACGGCCGCCAGCACGGTGACCGCGGCGAGAGCGATGGTGCGCACGGCGATGAGGGCCCGTAGATAGTGCACGCCGTTGAAGCGCCTGCCCAGGCGTGACACGGGAACGGCGCCGAGAATCTGTGCCGTGGTCATGGCGAAGACCATCGCGGCGCCCGACTCGACCGAACCCGTCAGGGGTAGGGCCAGCAGACCGAAGGCGATGGGTGCGGCGGCCTGGGGTATTCCGAGGGTGCCGTAGGCGGCCTGCCATCGTAGGATGCTGAGCTTGGGCTGCGACGCGCCTGTTTCCGGCGACGGCGGAATCGCTTGGGTCCGGGTCATTCGCGCCTCTCACCTTGACGTATGCGTATGGCAGGCCGGTCGGTACGGTGACCGAACGAGGGCATGGTGAGCATTATAGTGCCCACCTTGGGTGCGTCCTGAGGTACTGACTGAGGGGTTCATGAGCGAGCGGATTCGACCAGAGGTCGTCGTCCTCCTGGGCAACCGCATCCGTGCGGTGCGGCGAGGCAAGGACCTGAGCGTGGTGAGGCTCGCCGAACTCAGCGGTGTGAGCCGACGGATGCTCACGCAGATCGAATTGGGTCAGGCGAACCCGAGTCTGGCGACGATCGACCGGATCGCGTCCGCGCTGGGCACGACGTTCCCGGCACTGGTCGGTGTGCTCGGGGAGGGTTCCCCCGAGGGGGTCCAGGTGTGGTCGACCCCGACCGGGAGTTGGGCGTGCCTGCTACAGGCGGTCGAGTCGAGCCAGGTGTTCGTCGAGCTGTGGAAGTGGCACCTGGTCGAGGGCGATCGCTATCACGCCTCTCCCGCCATGAACGCGCCCGAGTCGATGGCGCACGTTCTCCACGGCCGGCTTCGGGTCCGATCGGGGTCATCGGACCTGAACGTCACCGAAGGAGGATCGGCACGGATCGAGAACACCGCCGACTACACGTTCGAAGCGGATACCGACGTCGCCGTCTTCCTGTGGGTGGTGACGATACCCCGCACGCCGAACTAGGTGTTCCCCATGGGCGCGTGGCACTTCCATCGCCCTTCGGCGCGCCCGAGAGCACGTCGCGCGGGCCCTTTGATCCCCGGCGGAGTCCACCGGAAGCTGAAGAATGTCCAGGCGCTCCTCGTGTGTTCTGCGCCGGGTTCACTGGACACGGACCCACCGACGACCGATCGTTGTTCGCCACCTTCACGCAGGCCATCGGTGTGGCCGCGTCGGTGAGTTTCGCCCAAGGCACGGTCCTGTTCGCCGGCATGGGTTCCACAGGCGAGTGGGAAACGCTAAGTTCCACGGCGCTCCTCCTCGGCTCCCTGCTCCTGGTAGATCAGGAGCTGGTACCCGGGCACGCTGGCGACGTTGAAGGCGTGGAACTCGATGCCCAGTGGACCCCGGGCGGGGTGGCGCAACACCTTCGTCTCATGGGTCTTGGGCCGCACGTCGTGGCGCGCCCACAGACCGGGGAACTCCGGGCTCTCGGCCTCCAATCGGTCGAGCAGCTCCCGGAGCCGGGCGGGAGCCACGGAGAAGTCGGCGCTGGCGCGCAGGTTGGCCACGGTCGCCTCGGCGGAGGCCTGCCACTCGACGAAGAACCGGCGACCCTCGGGGTCCAGCAGGACCATCTCCAGCAGGTTCGCGGTCTCCTCGAAACCGGCGAACAGCTCCTGTGCCCGGGTGTTCATCGCCAGGACGTCGAGCACCGGATCCAGCACGATCGCGCCCGAGTGACTCCACGAATCCATCAGGTTCAGCAACTCCGCCGGCACCGGCTGGATCGTCGCCTCTTCACCGAGTCGGTGTGCCGCACCGGCCAGGGCGTACAGGTGCCGGTTCTCTGCCTCGGTCAGCCGCAGTGCCCGGCAGAGGCCGGCGAGGACCACCTCCGAGGGGCGGGTCTCCTTGCCCTGCTCCAAACGGCGGTAGTAGTCGACGCTCACTTCGGCGATCGTGGCGACCTCGTCGCGGCGCAGGCCGGGAACACGGCGCTCGCCCGTCGCGGGCATTCCGATGGCCTCCGGTGTCACCTTGGCGCGGCGGGTCATGAGGAACCGGCCCAGCTCAGTGCGTGGCATGCCCTGAGCCTACTGACGAGCACGGCGCGAGCCCCGGCTAGCGGGGGGCCGTACCACTACCCCCCGGCTCGGCGGAACCGACCGCATGCTTGTCGACATGAACACAACGCAGAGCATCCGGCCCTCCGCCCAGGTCGTCTCCGGAACCCGGCTCGCCGGGCGTGTCGCCGTGGTGACCGGTGCCTCCAGCGGCATCGGTGAAGCGACCGCCGTCCGCTTCGCGGAACTCGGCGCGAAGGTGGCGCTGGTGGCCCGCCGCGGCGACCGGCTCGACCAGGTCGAGGACCGCATCCGTGCCGGTGGCGGAACCGCCCTGGCCTTGCCGACCGATGTCACCGACCGCGCCGCCGTCCTCGCGACGGCCGACCGGGTCGCCGACGAGCTCGGCTCGGTCGACCTCGTCTTCGCGAACGCCGGTGTACAGCTCATCTCCGGCATCACCGACCTGGCCACAGCGGACTGGGACGCCCAGATCGACCTCAACATCAAGGGCGTCATGAACACCATCCAGGCCTTCGTGCCGTCCCTGGAGGCGGCCGCGAACGCCGACCGCAGCGCCGATCTCATCACGACCTCGTCGATCGCCGCCGTCCGGATCCTGGAGGGATTCCAGGTCTACTCGGCGACCAAGGCCTACGTCACCCAACTCACCAGGCTGCTGCGCACCGAGTTGGGCCGCAAGAAGATCCGCGTGGCGACGATCGAGCCGGGCATGGTCGACACCGAACTGCCGGACCACGTCACCGATCCGGCGGCGAGCAGGCTCATGGCCGACCTGATCACCCGGATCGACGTCCTCTCGTCAGAAGACGTCGCGGAGACGGTCGCCTTCATGAGCGCGGTCCCCAAACACGTCAACCTGACCGAGATCACGATGCTTCCGACCGAGCAGATCATCTAGCACGGAGGAAACGAGGCCGGGGTGGCGGATCCAGGATCGGGGCGGGGTAACGGCCGCGATGGCCCTGGCTCCTCAGTCGACGGGGAAGTCCAGGTGGACCTGGGACGAGCACTCGGCGAGACAGCCGCCGATGGTGAGTTTGCCACCGACGGGGGCGGCCGGGAAGTACAGGACCGCCTGGGTGGCGGTACCGGCCCTCAGGGAGTACTCGCCCACGGTCTCCGCCACCCGGCTTCGAGTGCCGTCGGGTGCCGTGTAGGTGGCGCCGGGCAGGTCCAGGTCGACGTCGTCGACGGTGGTGAACTCGGCGGAGACCACCAGGGTGTCGTCGGTGATGGTCTGGTAGGCGGTGAGCAGGACGACGTCGACCCCGGCGGAGCTCGCCGCGACCCCGTGACCGCTGACCATGCGCTCTCCCGGGTCCTGACCGTCGATCCGGAATCCGGTCAGGAGGTCGTCCTCCCCGACGGTGAAGTCGGTGAAGTCCGCGCAGTCGTCGGCCCCGGGGAGGCACATCCGGAAACCGTCGGGGACGGGTTCCAGGGACGCGTTGTCCAGGAGTTCGCCCGCCTCGGCCTTGGCGGCCGTCACCTGCGCGTAGTGGCGCAGGTAGGTGTGGGCGGTGGAGTCCTCCTCGGCGAGGGTGAGTCCCTCGCGCATGCCCTCGGGGTCGCTGAATCGGACCAGCGCCGTCATGTACTCGGCGGCCTCTTCGGCGTCGACGCCCCGGCCGGCCTCGACTCGGGGGGCCGGGGCCGTTCCCTGCGCGAGACCGCAGCCGGTGAGGAACAGCAGGGCCGTGGCCACCACCGCCGTCGTCCTTCGTGACATCTCCGCGCACCCCCTCGGACCATCGATCCTAGGGTGAAATGCAGCTTCCTGTCTGTTTTCTATACTTCTTGAATGTTTTGTGACTGCGTCCTGAAACGCCCGTGGCGTGGACCGTCGAGGGGACGATCCACGCCCTTTCGATCGCTCAGGGACGCAGCAGGACGGGAAGTTCCTTGAGGCTGTTCACCAGAATGGAGGGGTGGTTCTCCAGCTCGGAGTCGTCGACGGCGAGCTTCAGGTCCGGGAAGCGCTCGAACAGCAGCGGGAGGGCGATCTGGCCCTCCATTCGCGCCAGGTGCGATCCCGGGCACACGTGCGGGCCGTAGCCGAAGGAGATGTGACGGCCCTTGTTCCGGGTCAGGTCGAAGGTGTCGGGGTGCGGCTCCTCGCCGTGCTCGGCGCGGTCGCGGCTGATGGCCCCGTAGGAGGTCATCAGCGCCTCGCCCTTCTTGATGGTGGTCCCGCCGATCTCGATGTCCTCGGTGGCGAAGCGAAAGACGAAGTTGGAGGTGGGCGGGTCGAAGCGCAGGGTCTCCTCCACCACCGCGTCCCAGCCGACCTGGCCCTTCTTGACCAGGTCGAACTGCTCGGGGTGGGCCAGCAGGGCGCGGACGGCGTTGCACAGCAGGTTGACGGTGGTCTCGTGACCGGCGGCGACCACGACCTGCAGGGTGCCGCGCACCTCCAGGTCGGTGAGGGAGTCGCCGTTCTCGCCCGCGTTGAGCAGCTCGGTGGTGAGGTCCTCCGCCGGGTTGGCGCGCTTGTGGGCGATCATGTCGTCGTAGTAGCGCTCCAGGGTCTTGTACGTGTGCATGAACTCCTCCGGCGTGGTGACCGCGCTGAAGAACTGCACGTACATGTCGCGGAGCCAGTCGTGCTCGGCGGCGTCCACGCCGTAGAGCTCACCGATCACGTTCATCGGCAGCTTGAAGGCGAACTCGCCCTTGAGGTCCAGGCGTCCTCCGTCGGCCTTGGCCTCCATGGCGTCCAGTAGCTCGGTGGTGATCTCCTCCACGCGCGGGCGCAGACGCTCGATGCTGCGCGCGGAGAACGCCTTGGCGGTGAGCAGACGCAGCCGCTTGTGCTCGGCGCCGTCGGTGCCGAGGAGGTTGGTGGGCGCGGGCGGGATGGTGCTGAGCAGCGGCCAGGCCTCGGGGATGCGGCCCTGCTGGAAGTCCTCCCAGTGCGCGATGTCCTTGACCAGGCGCGAGTCGTTGAGGGCGGCGCGACCGGCCTCGTGGTGGGTCACGGCCCAGGCGGACACGCCGCCGGGCAGGTCCACACGGGTGATGGGACCCGCGGCGTACAGGGCCTCGCGTTCGGCGCGCAGGTTCTTGACGTAGGGGTCGAGGGTGACTGTTCCAGAGGATCCATGCTGTACGGGGCAGGACATCAGAGTGCTCCTCGTGGGGGCGCGGGGGTGAAGGTGACCGGAAGGGACAAGACGCCGCGTACCCAAGGGGACGGGCGCCACCGGAGCTCTTGAGCGGGGACGGCGAGTTCCAGGTCGGGGAGTCGGTCCATGAGGACCTCGATGCCGGTGATCGCGATGACCTCGGCGATCTCCTGGGCGGGATAGGGGCAGCGGTGCGCGCCGTGTGAGAACGACAGGTGGGCGTGGTTGCCGCGATCGCCGGCCGCGGTGGGCGCCGAGCGCACGTCGGGGTCGTGGTTGGCCGCGGCCAGTCCCAGGAGGAGCATGTCGCCGCCGCGGATCGACGTTCCACCGAGTTGCACGTCGTGTACTGCGTAGCGGGCGGCGTAGATCTGCGTGGGGGTGTCCTCCCACAGGACCTCGTTGAGGGCTTCGCGGGCGCTGCTGCGCGCCCCGACGATCGAGGCCGCGAACCGGTCGTCGGTGAGCATCAGGCGCAGGGCGTTGCCCAACCACTCGGTGGTGGGCTGGTTGCCGCCGCCCAGGACGACGATGAGGTCGAGGATGATCTCCTCGACCGTGTACGCGGCGGGGTGGGCGAGCATCCGGGAGACCAGGTCGGGCCCGGGCTCGGCGCGTCGCCGGGTCACGATGTCGGCCATGAGACCGATCAGGGACTCTCGTGCCTTCATCGTGTCCGGACCGCCGTCGATCATCGTGGTCATGATCTCGGCGAGGTGGTCGCCACCGGCGTCGTCGAGACCGTAGATCCACCCCAGGGCCTGGGCGGGCAGCCGGGCCGTGTAGGCGGTGCGCAGGTCCACGCCGTCGGAGGCGCAGAATCCGTCGATGAGCCGGTCGGCCATGCGGGTGACGTTGGTGCGCAACTCGTGCGCGTCCACCGCCGCCAGGGCGTCGTTGACCGCCTCTGACCGACGCCTGTGTTCGGCGCCCTCGGCGTACAGGATGGTGGGGCTGCGCATGACCAGGGGGTTCAGCGGCCAGTCGGGCGGGATCAGGTCCCAGGAGTTCCACCGTTCGGAACTGCGTTGGAACACGTCGGTCTCGGTGAGGACCTGGTGGAGTTCCCGGTAGCCCACGACCAGCCACGCGGGGACGTCGCCCTCCATGGTCACCGGGACCACCGGGCCGTATTCGGCGCGCATGGCCCGGTACAGGCCTGCCGGGTCGGTCTCGAACTCGGGGCCGTGCAAGGGGACACGGCCTTCGACGATCGGGCAGCCGCTCATCGTCGGCCCTCCTTCACCAGGGTGCGGACGTGTTCGACCAGGGCGATGAGGACCCGCTTGGCCGAGTCGCGATCGCGGGCGTCGCAGCGCAGCAGGGGCACGGCCGGGTCCAGGTCCAGGGCGGCGCGCACGTCCTCCAGGGGGTGGTCGGCCTCGCCGAAGTCGTTGTGCGCCACCACGAACGGGGTGCCCTGGGCCTCCAGACGGTCGATGGCGTAGAAGCAGTCCTCCAGGCGGCGTGTGTCCACCAGGACCACCGCGCCCAGGGCCCCGGAGAACAGGCGGTCCCACAGGAACCAGAATCGTTGCTGGCCGGGGGCGCCGAACAGGTACAGGACCGAGGTGGCGTCCATGGTGATGCGCCCGAAGTCGAAGGCGACCGTGGTGGTGCCCTTGGCCTCGACCCCGTTGAGGTCGTCCACCGAGGCGCCCGCGCTGGTCATGGTCTCTTCGGTGGTCAGGGGCCTGATCTCGCTGACCGAACGCACCATGGTGGTCTTGCCGACCCCGAAGCCGCCGACCACGGCGAGTTTCAGGGCCTGGGCGGCACCGGCGGGAAGTCGGGTGCCCGGGACGCCGAGGGTTCCGTCGGCGGGTGCGGGTTCAGAGGTCGTGGAGTGCAACGAGCACCTTCTCCAACACGTCCGGGGAGGTGAGCGGGTGCGCCGGTGAGGGCGCGGGGGTCGGATGGCGCGCGGTCACCCGACCGGTGTCGATGAGGTCGGTGAGCAGGATGCGCACGACCGTCAGGGGCAGACCCAGGTACGCGGCGACCTCGACCACCGACAGGGGGCTCGTGCACAGGCGCAGGATGTGTGCGTGCTCGGACTGCATCCCGGGGGCGGGTTCGCTCTCGGCCACGATGAGGGTCACCGCGTCCAAGGTGTCGTCGACGCCGCCGCTGCGCCCGGAGGTGATGACGTAGAGCCGGTCCGGGCCTTCCTGACGCGGCGAGGGGCTCACGCGGTCCCGGCCCGGGCGGGGCTGGACAGGTATTCGCCCAACTGCTCGACCAATTCGCTCATGTTGTGGCCGACCAGCCCGGGGTCGGCCTCCTCCGAGGTGATGACGGCCAGGTGGGCGCCCTGTCCCGCCTCAACGATGAACAGCAGACCGCCGTAGAACTCGGCCATGGCCTGGCGCACTCCGCCCCCACCGTTGCCGAACTCCTTGGAGGCGCCGTGGGCGAGGCTCTGGAGCCCGGCGGCGATCGCGGCGAGGTGGTCGGCGCTGTCCGTGCTCAGACCGGAGCTGTGGCACAGCTTGAGTCCGTCGCGCGAGAGCACGAGGGAGTGGCGGGTGCCGGGGGTGCGTTCGAGGAGGCCTTCGAGCAGCCAGGTGAGCTTGTCGAGATCCATCAGGTGTCCTTGGATGAGTCGGCCGGGCCGCGTACGGCGGAGCGGAACGCGCCGAACCCCTTCGGCGAGGTGGAGGGGCCGGTGTCCGCGGGGGTGTCGCTGTCGGCGGGGGCGGCGGTCCGGGTGCGTTCGACGGCGGCGAGGGTCCGGCCGCGTCGACGCTGGGGCAATCCGTTCGAGAGCCGGGGCTCGGGCTCGTCGGTGGGGGTCGGTTCGTCGGAACCCGTCGATGTGGCGGGCACGTCGGACGGGGGCGTTTCGGTGGTCACCCGGACCCGGGTGTTCGGCGCCGGGTCCGTCGTCGCCGGCAGCGGTTTGATGAGGCGCTGCGGCAACAGCAGGACCACCCCGGTGCCGCCGCGGGAGGAGGAACGGTAGGCGACCGACAACCCATAGCGTTGGGCGATCCTGCCGACGACCGCCAACCCCAGGCGGGTTCCGGAGATCGTGGTGATGTCCGAGGCGCTCTCGACCATCCGCCGGGCACGGCGCAGGGCCTCGTCGCCCATGACCAGACCACCGTCCTCGACCATGATGGCCACCCCCGCCTGGACCTCCTCCACGTGGACGTGGACCTCGGCGGTGGGCGGGGAGAACTTGGCGGCGTTGTCGAGCAGTTCGGCCAGGGCGTGGATGACCCCTTCGGCGGCGAACCCGGCCACGGCCAGTCTGGAGACGCTGTGGGTGCGCACCCGTCGGTAGGCGCCGATGCGACCCATGGCGCCGCGCAGGATGCTCTCCATCGGGATGGAGCGGCTCCAGCGGCGGCCGGAACGGGCGCCGGTCAGGACGGCGATGCCGTCGGCCATGCGACCGGCCTGCGCGGTGGTGTGGTCCAGGTGCATGAGGTCACCGAGGATCTGGTCCCCGCCTCCGACGTCACCGTGCCGTTCCTGCATCGCGCGCAGGTCGGCGAGCATGGTGGTGGTCAGCGCCTGGACCCGGCCGGCCGCCGTGGCGCAGGCGGCCATCGCGGCGGAGCGGCGGCGTTCGGCGGCGGAGATCTCGGTGGCGGCCAGTCGCAGCGCCTCGGAGGTGCCCGGGTCCTCCGGGAGGGTGACGCGGTGCAGGGCGGTCTCGGCGGAGTCGCCCTGGCGTAGGTGTTCGACCACGCGCGGCAGGGTCCGCGAGCCGAGTGCGGCGGTCTCGGCCCGTACCCGTTCCACCTCGGCGCGCAGTGTCTCGACGCGGCGGTCCCGTGCGGCCAGGAGCAGCGCGAGGGCGACCCCGAGCACGAGGGTGAGCGCGCCGGCGGTGAGGACGGACGTCCGGGCCTCGGGGTGGGCGGCCCACAGGGCCCAACCCCATACCGGAAGCGAGGGGGCCAGGAGCAGGAGCCACCGCGGTGCGGTGGAACGCGACGTTGATACGCCGTCGTGGGGGATATCAGCGGTCATACGGCTCCGTCGTCACTCTTTGTGCATGTCGCGGGACACGTCCGAAGTAGCCCGCGATCCACGTGCGAAGATGCGCGAAAAAGGCCGGAGAAACAACAGCAATCCGGCCTTTCAGACACACAGCGAGCAAACCTACCACTCAGCCGGACCGACGCCTATGCCACGGGAATGCACAATGAATTACCCAAAACCGGATCCGCGACCCTCTTGACCACAGAGGAAGCCTGCGCAACACCGGCCCCGCCAATGCCCGGGGCGGGCGCACCACGACCATTGTGCGAAACCCGCTCACACCCGACTTGAACTGCGCCTCCTCGCCGAAAGTGCCGTTCGTCGATAACGAACGCGCGGATGATCCGACTTCGGGCGGGGCCCGGCACCCGCGTCGCTGCGCGGAGCCGCCGACAATCACCCCTAGAGTGGTGCAGATCACAACCAGCGGGAGGGTCGGCCAAGCCGGCCCCCCGGCACACGCGGGCTTCCCGCACCCACCGAAGAGGTTCGACCCGTGACAGTCGGGGAATCTTGACGTGGACCAACGCGTTACACCCCGCGAGACCGCACGAGCGCCTGGAGGCACCCACACGATGGCCGAGCGAGCACTTCGCGGCACCCGGCTCGGGGCGACGAGCTACGAGAACGACCGCAACACCGACCTGGCTCCCCGGCAGGAAGTCACCTACGACTGCACCCGGGGCCACCGCTTCTCGGTCACCTTCGCGACCGAGGCGGAGATCCCCGGCGAATGGGAATGCCGCTTCTGCGGCGACCGCGCCCTACGCCGAGACGGCAATGGCGAGGAGCCCAAGAACACCAAGCCGGTGCGTACGCACTGGGACATGCTGCTCGAACGCCGCAGCATGGAGGACCTCGAAGAGGTTCTCGCCGAACGCCTGGAACTGCTCCGCGCCCGCCGCCGCGAAGAAGCGGCCAAGGTGGAGGAGATCGCCAAGCAGCGACAGAGCGCCTGACACGACGCCACGGGGGCGGTGGACCGATGGTCCACCGCCCCCGTCGTGTTCGTCTCCACCCCTGCTCGTCTACTGCTCGTCTATCCCTGGTCACCGAAGGGGTCGCCGGTCCTGCCCACCAGGTCCTTGACCGACCCGATCACCCGGGTGGGCCGGTACGGGAACTCGTCGGCGGTGTCCCGACCGGAGATGCCCGACAGCACCAGCACCGTCTGCAAACCGGCTTCGAGACCACTGAGCACGTCGGTGTCCATGCGGTCCCCGACCATGAGGGTGTTCTCCGAGTGCGCACCGATCCGACGCAACGCCGAACGCATCATCAGCGGGTTGGGCTTGCCCACGAAGTAGGGCCGGCGTCCGGTGGCCTTCTCGATGAGCGCCGCGACCGCGCCGGTGGCGGGCAGCGGTCCCTCGGCGCTGGGTCCGGTCTCGTCGGGGTTGGTGGCGATGAACCGGGCGCCGTTGCGCACCAGACGGATCGCCCGTGTGATGGCCTCGAAGCTGTAGGTGCGGGTCTCCCCCAGCACCACGTAGTCGGGGTCGCGTTCGGTCATCACGTAGCCGACGTTGTGCAGCGCGGTGGTCAGACCGGACTCACCCACGACGTAGGCCGAACCACCGGGCCGCTGCGTCTGCAGGAACTGGGCGGTGGCGAGCGCCGAGGTCCAGATCGACTCCTCCGGGATGTCCAGCCCCGAGTTGAGCAGTCGGGCCCGCAGGTCGCGCGGGGTGTAGATGGAGTTGTTCGTCAACACCATGAACGGGGTCCCCTGCTCCCGCAGCTCGGCTATGAGCGTGTCGGCCCCGGGGATCAGGTGCTCCTCGCGTACCAGCACGCCGTCCATGTCGAAAAGGTAGTTCCACTCGTTGCTCACAGGCACCATTGTGCCGGTGTCCGTCGGTGGAACACCATTCCTACTCCCCGGTAACGAGCTTTGAACGACTTGATGCTGCTCACACGGGTGGCCAGGGGACGGAAGGCCAGTCGGGAGCGGGGTAGGGGTGGATGCGGTGGTGGACGAGCAGATCCACCCGGGCGCGGACCGCGTAGACCTCCGGGCCGGTCAGGTGTCGGTCCAGTTCCTTCGAGAGCGGGTCCTCGGCGTCGCGCAACCGGGTACTCAGCCGGGTCAGGGCCCCCAGGGCCTCCTCGGTGAGGGGCTGTCCCTGCCACTGCCACAGGACGGTGCGCAGTTTGTAGTCCTCGGCGAAGGACACCCCGTGGTCGCAGCCGTACAGGTGTCCGCCCGGACCGGGCAGCAGGTGGCCGATCTTGCGGTCGGAGTTGTTGATCACCGTGTCCAGCACGGCCATCCGGCGCAGGCCCCGATGTTCGGTGCGTCTGGACAGTTCGACCAGGTCGACGGTGGTGTCACCGTGCACCCACAACTGGACCATGCCCTCACCGTAGGGGCCGTCGCGGTGCACGGTCGGCGGCACCACGGACCAGCCCAGCGCCTCGGAGACCGCGTAGGCGGACACCTCTCGACCGGCCAGGGTGCCGTCGGGGAAGTCCCACAGGGGCCGCTCCCCCGCCACCGGCTTGTACACGCAGGCCGCCGAGCGGTCACCGTCGGAGATCGTGCAGTACAGGGTGGCGTTGGAGGCCGTGGTCAGGCGGCCCCGCACGGTCAGGTCGCCCTTACGGAGGAGGTCGACGCCTTCGGCGGGGTCGATCCCGTCGAAGTCGGCGGGCGAGGGTCCGCCCTCGGTGGTGTCGTCGGCGTGCACGGCTCAGACGAGCCGGTCCGGGCGATAGCCGTTCTGGCGAGCGCAGATGTGACCGGCCGGGTCCAACGGACGACCGCACAGGGGGCAGTCGGGGCGCCCGGCGGAGACCACCTTCAGGGCGCGGCCCGCGAACGAGCGCGCCTCACCGGGGGTGAGGTAGACGCGCAGGACGTCACGGTGGGCCGGGGCCTCCTCGGCGAAGACCTCCAGCTCCTCCTCATCGTCATCGTCCTCGACCAGTTCCTCGGGTCCGGACTCGTCGAGCTCCTGGGCCTCGATGATCACGCGGGCCGCCTCGGCGTCCCAGGCCAGGGCCAGGGTGCCGACGCGGAAGTCCTGTTCGATGGGCTGTTCCAGGGGGCCTTCGTCCTCGGGGGCGGTCTCGTCACCGGGCGGGGCACCGAAACGGCGGTGCACCTCCTCCAACAGTTCCTCGATGCGGGCCGCCAGGGCCTCCACCTGAGCCTTCTCCAACACGACGCTGGTTATACGACCCTCACCCACCGCTTGGAGGAAGAAGGTGCGCTCCCCAGGCTGTCCCACGGTCCCCGCGATGAACCGTTCCGGTGGGTTGAACTGAAAGACGGGCATGGTGACAACCTTACGGGATATCGGTGACACGGGACGATTCGCCCGACCCCGATCAGGTGATCTGAGTTTTCCGGGCGGCGCAGACCCCGGGCTTCAGCCCTGGGGATAGCCGCTCTTCCGCGAACGGGAACATTGAACAGCCCTTTTCCATACGATGAGTTACGCGCCCGTCACTCCGCGCTCGATCTGCGGCATCACCTTCCAACGAGCCCTCCACGTGCTCTGGCACCCCACGCACCGATACCGCGTCCTGAGGGCTGAATCGAGGAACGGCTGAGGAAGATCGTGCGCGAGGAATTTCGGGCACCTGCAAGTCCCGCCTGCCGATGCTGTGCACGAACCGCTACTTCGTGGCCACCATCGAAGGCGCCCCGCTGGAAGCGATCAAGCAGTACGTGCACAACCAGAAGAGCCGCTGAGAGGGAGGGGGTGTTCCACGATGTTGTCGGGGCGTCGTTACCGGCTTGCTCTGACCGATGCGCAGGAGGCGATGTGCACCGAGTTCGGTGACATCTGCCGGGCGGTGTGGAACACCGCCCTGGACCAGCGCCGCCAGTACGTCGACCGCTACACCCGGGGCCGACAAGGGCCGTTCTGTGGGTACCACCTTCAGGCCGCCCAGTTGGCCGAGGCCAAGGCCGAAGAGACCTGGCTCAAGGCCGCCCCCTCGCATGTGCTCCAGCAGACGTTGCAGGACCTGGACCGGGCATGCCACCAGAAGGGCACCTTCAACGTGCGGTGGCGGGCCAAGTACCGGTGGCGGCCTTCGTTCCGCTTCCCCGCCGGGAACCTCATCGTGGTGGAGAAGCTGAACCGCAAGTGGTCGCGGGCCAAGTTGCCCAAACTGGGCTGGGTGCGGCTGCGCTCCTCCCGCCCCCTCGGCGGCACGATCCGCTCGGCGACCGTATCTCGCAAGGGCGGGCACTGGTTCATATCGTTCCTCGTCGAAGACGGGCTGTTCACCCCCGAGCACCATCCGGGCACCCCGGTGGGGGTGGACCGGGGTCTGGCTGTGGCGGCCACGTTGTCCACCGGCGCGTTCCATGACCGCCCCTTCGCCACCCCCGGCGAGAAGTCCCGGTACCTGCGCCTTCAGCGCAAACTCGCCCGACAGAAGAAGGGGTCGGCCAACCGGGCCAAGATGGTGAAGGCCATGGGGCGCATCACCACCCGTGCGGTGGACCGGCGCACCGACTTCTGCGGCCGGCTCACCCGCACACTGACGATCCGGCACAACGTGGTGGTGTTGGAGGGGTTGCGCACCACCGACATGACCGCCTCCGCCAAAGGAACGCTGGAAGCGCCTGGAAAAAAGGTGCGTCAAAAGTCCGGACTGAACCGGGCCATCCTGGACAAGGGGTGGCACCGGCTCGAACTCGCGCTG
Source organism: Nocardiopsis sp. NPDC055551 (assembly GCF_053619415.1). Lineage (NCBI taxonomy): Bacteria > Bacillati > Actinomycetota > Actinomycetes > Streptosporangiales > Nocardiopsidaceae > Nocardiopsis > Nocardiopsis sp. NPDC055551. Next base: position 39,203 of record NZ_JBSHJJ010000007.1, read on the forward strand.
CGCAACGCCGCCCGCAAGACCGGCACGAGGGTCGTGCTGGTCGACCCCGCTTACACATCGCAGACGTGTCATCGGTGCAAGGTGGTGGACGCCCACTCGCGCAAGAGCCAAGCCGAGTTCGCGTGCATCTCCTGCGCACACACCGATCACGCCGATGTGAACGCGGCCAAGAACATCCTTTACGCCGCAGGGCATGCGGTGTCAGTCGGGCCCCCGCTGCGCGATCATGGCGAAGCCTGCGCAGTAGGGGCGGGAGATTTCGGGGTTACCCGGTCTGTGAAGCAGGAACCAGCGCCCTCGCGAGGGCAGGCGCACCGACCGGCGTTATCGCTGGTGGGAATCCCCCGCCTTTAGGCGTGGGGAGGAAGTCAAGACCCGCTGGACCTCCAACATCCGTTCCACCGTGCGGAACCCGAAGAGGTCGTTGACCGCGAGCATCGGGGTGTTGTCGGGATCCACCCAGGTGCGGACCCACTTCGCCTCGGGAACGTCCCTGGACAGCGCTTCGAGGTTGCGCCGTTTGAGCGCCACCCCCAACCTGTTCCCCCGGTGGGCTCGCATCACCAACGTGTCGTCCTGGTAGACCTCGCCCTCGCCTTCCGCCGGGACCATCATCAGGCTGTACCCGGACCACTCCCCCGAACCGGTCCGCGCGACGGAGACGATGGTGGTGTACCCCTGGTCGACGCGGCGCAGGTCCTCCTTCCGGATCCGGTCGGCGTCCCACACCTGCGGTTCGGTGTCGAGCCCGCCCGTGGGCACCTCACGCTCCATCGCGGTGCGCATCCGCGCGTAGTCGGCCAACAGTTCCTCCGGGCACGGGCCCGTCCAGGTGAGCGTTCGGTGCTCACCGGTCATCTCGGGCAGGGCCGCCAGCCGTCGCTCCGGGACCGGAAGGTCCAGCACCTGGTAGTCCTCCTCGTGCACGACGTCGAAGCCATGGGAGCGGGCGAAAGCGGCGCCCGGCCAAGCGTCCGGGGCGTACCCGCCGGGGACGTAGACCTCACCGGTCGCGGTGCCGCGCCCCTCCTCCTCCATGACCTTCGTGGCCAGTTCGAGCAGTCGCCCGCCCAGGCCCCTGCCCCGGTATTCCGGGACCACCGAGACGTCCACCTCCGCCAGGTGTCGGTTCTCCAGGTCCGGGAGGTCGATGAGCAGGGTGCCCACGGCGCGGTCGTCCTCAACGGCGGCGTAGAGCCGGTGGTGACGGTCCTCGCGCGGGGCGACCATCCCCTTGAGGTCGGAGAGACCCATGACCGCGGCCTCCACGCGGCCGGCCGTCGCCCCCTCGACCAGGGCGGTGTGCCAGGCGCGCAGGGCGGACTCGTCCGTGGTGTCGATCGGGTTGATCATCGCGGTGTGCTCATTCCTTCGTGATCGGTCGGTTCAGGTGGTTCGGAGGCCTTCACGGCTCCCGTCGCGACGGGTTCACCGAATTCGCGCAACCTCGCCGAGGTCATGGCCAATAGCACCGCGACCAGCCCCAGCAGGCCCGCGAAGACCAGGAAGAGCGCGGTGGCACCGGTCTTGTCACCGCCCAAGAGCGTCACCCCGATGCCCGGGCCGGTGTCGGTGAACAGCGGTGTCAGTACGTAGTCCACGACCGGGCCGACGATGAGCAGGCCCAAGGGCAGGGACGATTGGGCGAGGAGACGACGGGCCCCGAAGACGCGGCCCTGTTGCCGCTCCGGCACGTGGGACTGCCAGATGGCCTGGTAGGCGGAGTTGACCGCGGGAAGCACCGCGCCGGCGACCAGGGAGGAGGCGATCCACAGCCACGGGGTCCACGACAGTCCCAGCAGCAGGGGCCCGGCGACCGAACCGACCGCCATGCCGCCCAGCACGAGGGTCATCCGTCGGAACCGGTCGCCCACCGCGCTGACGACCAGGGCCCCCAGCACACCGCCCGCGCCTCCGGCAGCCAGGACCACTCCCAGGAGAGCCTGGTCGTCCCCGCTGCGCATCATGATCAACGGGGTGGTCAGGGCGTAGGAGATCGCCCCGGAGAAGTTGAGCACGAAGAACAGCAGGAGAAGGAGCACCAGGGGCCGGCTGCGGAAGATGTAGGCGAACCCGAACAGCAGGTCCGCGCGGAACACCGCCCACGAACGCCGCCGCTCCCCCTCGGCCACGGCCGGTCGAGGGGTGCGGACCACCAACAGGACCAGCGCGGCGAAGACGAAGGTCACCAGGTCCAGTAACAGGACCACCGACAGGTCGGTCAGCGCCAGCAGGACGCCCCCCAGGGCCGGGGCGAGGATCTCCGCGCCGGGCGAGGCCAGGCTGATCATCCCGTTGGCGCGAACCAGCCGTTCCTCCACCACCAGCAGTGGGACCAACGCCATGTAGGCCACCAGGTGCAGGGACTCCATCACCCCTTCGAACACGGCGATGACGTACAGGTGCCAGATCTCCAGGTTCCCCGTGAGATAGAGCGTCAGAACGGTGGACGTGGTGATGGCGAGGGCGCCGTCACCCACCAGGACGGCCACCCGTGGCCCGATGCGGTCCACGAGTGCGCCGGCGATCGGCGCCATGGCCAGGCCGGGTGCCAGGGAGAGCAGGGTGAGCATCGCGAACAGGGTCGCCGAACCGGACTCCGCCCACACCCACAGGGTGATGGCGAACCAGGCCGTACCCGATCCGATCGCCGACATGAGTTGGGTCGACCACACCAGAGAGAAACGTCGCATACCGCCCTAGACCGCCTCGCCGGAGAGTTCGTCGCCACGGTGCGGCAGCGGCGGGATCGTCACGAGGGTGTAGCGCTCCTCGCAGGCCACGGGGTCGACCCAGTGCCAGGCCTGGGGGTCGTGCTCGACGAAGGTGCCGGCACGGTCGGGGACGAACACCATGGTTTCGGGGTCGTGCTGGGCGTTGAGCCCATCGGTCCCCGAAGTGGTGAGCATGTACAGGCCCTGGCGCAGTGAGTCCCGGTGCGGCAGGACGTAGTCTCCCCGGTCGTACCTGTTGACCTGAACGTAGTAGTCCGTCTTCGGTGTCCCCTCGGGGGTGATGGCGGCGAAGATCGCCGCCCTGAGGTCATCGGGCATCCAGGCGGACTGCAGGACGTGATAACGATCGTCGTCCTCGTACTCGGAGTCCCGGTAGGGGTCGAAGGGGTCGGTTCCGACCGGTCGCGGCGGAGCCGCGGGGTCGGGGTGATCGGCGAACAGGTGTCGGTAGCGGCGCGCGAGGGAGACGATCCCCGCACAGTCGGCCACCACGTCCGGAACCACGGTCAACGGCCTCATCGCACTCCCATCACGACGCTGTACCTGGGTGCCCCGCGCACGGGGCTCACCCACGCCCACGACCCCGGCGCCAGGAGCAGACCCGTGCCCGCCCGGTCCAGGACACGTTCGAAACGCTCATCGACCCAGGCGGTGACCCCATCGACCTCGGAGTCGTCCAAGGGGAAGGTCAGCGACCAGTGACCGGCCACGACGTCGCCCACCCGATGGGGCAGCGTGAAGTCGCCGACGTCGTGGCGGCGCACCCGAACCGTCGCCGGGTCGGGTGCGCCGGACAGCGGGGCCGCGACGGCGACGAGGCGATCCCGCAGTCCGGGGTCGTCGACGGCCAGGTCGGTGTACCGGGACCGGGCCCCGGTGAGGTCTTCCGACGTCGTGGCCGGTAGACCCTCCAGCACCGCTCTCACCTCCTGTCGCAGAGTGTGGGCGACGGGTACCTCCATCGGCCCTTCGGTGAGGATCATCGGGTTCTCCTTCACTCCAGATCGGTCAGATCCACGGGGACGGCGTCGGGGTCGGATCGGCGCAGGGAATCCATGTCGGGGTGGGCCGCCACCTCCATCAGCAGTTCCACCACCGCCGCCCGCCCCCATCCGGCCCGCGCACCCATCGCCACCTTGAACAGGCCTCGCCCCTCCTTGAGGGAGGGGACTATGCATTCGAAGCGGTGGGCACGGAAACCGAAGCTCGACCCGTGCGAGAAGGGCAGTCCCCGGCGACGCGCCTGGGAACGCAGCACGCCGAGCAACAGCCCGTGGTTCTCCAGCGTGTCCTCGCGCAGGTGGCACACGATGAACGGAGCCTGCGCCCAGGGGGAGGCGTCCCCCTGGGCCAGTGAGGGGTGGGCGACGCGGGTGAAGAGTCGTCCCGGTCCCGCGGAGTCGGCGAGCAGTCGTGCGGTCAGCGCGTTGTTGCGCAGGACCGAGACCGCGTGGTCGCGGGCCGCCGCGCGATCCAGGACGAACGGTGCGCTGAGCACCGAGAGGGCTTCCAGGGACAGACCCGATCCCACGACGGTGCGCATCTTGCGCAGGTACGTGGCCAGGTCGGCGGCGGGTGGAAGTACCGGATCGGATCGACGTGCGTACAGGGAGGCCACGCCCAGGTTGCCGAGTTCGAGCCCTCGCTGGTCGAGTTTGAGTCCGGAGCGCACCTCGACGACCAGGACGCCGGGGTCTCCGACGGCCGCCACGAACCGTTCCCGCGGCCACACCGGTGAGACGAGGGTGGAGTCCACCACGACCAGGCCGGGACGGCTTCCCCGCCGCCCCCGCCAGGCGCTCAGAAGTGCCGGTAGGTCGAGGGTGTCCAATTCCCACTCGTAGCGCACGGGTTCGATGAACAGCACGTCCACCTCCCCGGAGAGGAGGCAGGACCTCAGTTCCTCTTGGGTCCGGGCGCGTCGACAGCGCAGGCCGTCGTCGGCGACCAGGTCGAACAGGACTCCGGTCTCGTAGTAGGCGCCCCACATCAGAAGGTTCAAAGGGCGGTCGGCGGTCCGCCGGATCAGACTCCGATAGCACTGGAGGACCCCGGCGATGGAAGCCATACCGCTCGAATGAACGACGTGTGCCACCTCGTGGTGATCGAGCTCGGGGTCCTGGGCCGCGAGCCGTTCCTCCAGTGAGTGACATTCGATGTTGCGTTCGTAGCTGTGCGTGGAGGGACGCCCGAAGGGCAGCGCCATCGGGGTTCCCAGGGGCGGTGACTTGTAGGACCGGTCGGTGAAGCCGTGAGCGTGGCGAAGCCACATCACGCGCAGGTCCGCCTCCGCCCGGTCCATCTCCGCCTCGACTTCGGACCCCTGCCGCCCGACCAGGGAGGCGACCCGCTCCCGCCACTCCCGGATCGACTCGGTCGGCCCCCCGTCCTCGCCCGGGGGAAAGAGTGTGTCGGCCAGTCCGAGCAGGGCGGTGACATCGTCGTGCGCGGTCACCGGGGCCGTACCCGTGCGCCCCTCGGCCGTGTCCATGGTTCCGGTCATGTGTTCCGCCCTCCCTCGGTGTACACGGCCTCCTGATGTGGTGGACCCCATCCGTGCAGGTCGCGCATCATGCTCGCGGTGTAGGCCCCGGACGCGTTGAACACCAGGCGGTCTCCGGGGCCGGGGTCGGTCAAAGAGACCTCCTCGGTCAACACGTCGTTCTCGTAGCAGGTCACGCCACCGATCAGATGGGGGCGCCCCGGCCCGTCCCGTTCGGGCAGACGCGCCACCACCCGTGGGCTCCCCCAGGTGAACAGGTTCCATCCGGAGGCGTCGGCCACGGCGTATCCACGGCCGTCGGGGAACCGATCGACGGAGCGCAGGGAGACCACGAGGTAGCCGGCCAGCGCGGTCGTCGACATGCCCGGTTCCAAGAACACGCGCACGGGAACGCCGTCGAGGCGTTCGGCGACGCGTTTCCAGGCCTGTCGGGCCTGCTGTCGGTCCGTGTACAAGGTGGTGAGGCCACCGCCCAGGTTGAGTTCGCGTACTCGTGGGAAGGCGCGCATGCAGGTGAGCAGGGCCGATGTCAGCAGGTCGGCCCGGTCGGGCGTCCCGATCTCGCCGCTGTGCACATGCAGTCGTACGACGTGTGTGTCGGCCCCGTCCAGGAGCCGGTGGAGTTCGGGGTCGGCGGGATCGACACCGAACCTGCTCGCACGGCGTGCGGAGACCCGGTCCTGTTCGGCCATGGGCACGCGCAGACGCAGCCCGATCTCCCCTGGCGCGGGCCGGGCCCGAAGGAGTGAGCGCAGCTGGTCGACCCCGTCGACGTCGACCAAGGCCTCCTGCTCGGCCATGCCGGCGAGCAGGTCGCCGGTCAGACCCGGCCCGGTGACGCTGATCGGGTCCATGCCGGCGTCTCGGGCCGCGCGGTACTCGGCGGGTGAGGCGACGTCCGCGCCCACCCCGAGGTCGGCCAGGTGGCGCAGCAACGGAGGGAAGCGGTTCGCCTTGAGGGCGAACAGCAGGACGCTCTCCGGAATCGGGGCGGTGTCCTCTCGTAGTTCCCGGACCGTGGCCGTGACCGCGTCCAGGTCGTACAGGAGCGCGGGGGTGGCGACGGTCCGAGCGGCCCGCAGGATCGCCTCGCCGGGTGCGGAGGAGCCCATCGTCACGTGCTCCCCTCCTGGTGGCCGATGGCGGCGTCCAGGGCTCGCAACAGCAGGTCGGCGATGATCAGTCCGTCCGTCTCCCCCTCATGAGGCAGGAACTCCACCACGTCGATCCCGACGATGCGCCGGGCCGAGCACAGGTCGGTCAGCAACCCGACCAGTTCCGCGTGGGTGAAACCTCCGGGCAGGGGCGTGCCGGTGGCGGAGAGCACCGAGGGGTCCAGCGCGTCGACGTCGATGGTCAGGTGGTAGGGCAGGGACTCGGGAAGTTCGGCGAGGATCTCACCGAGCGGGGTGCTCAGCGCCGAGGTCCCGGGCCAGCGGCGGAGGGTGTCGTCCTCTCGTGCGGGAGGGTCCTCCAGTTGGCGCAGGCCGAACTGGGCGAGTCGGACCACCCGAGGATCGCCCACCACCCAGTCCATGACGTTTCCGTGATGGCAGTGGAGTTCGGCGTCGTCGCGGCGGGGACGGGCGTAGTCGCCGTGGGCGTCGATGTGCAGGACGCCCAGTGCGCCGTGGACCTCCGCCAGACCGCGGACGATGGGCAACGTGACGGAGTGGTCGCCGCCCAGGGTCACCGGTAGCCGGCCGTGACCGCTGAGTCGGCCGACCACGTTCTCCAGAACCGACCAGGTGGGCCCGGCGGAACGATGCACGTTGGCGGTCACGTCACCGATGTCCGCCAGACGTACCCCGGCCAGCACGCGGTTCCCGGTCACCGGGTCCACGGCACCGGGTGGGCCGTCGGCGGTGTCCCGGTAGCGGAACAGGGCGCCTCCGGTACGTCGTAGCTGGGCGGGGCCGAACCTGCTGCCGGGCCGGTGAGAAGCGCCCAGGTCGTAGGGCATCCCGAGGAAGACGACGTCACAGGAATCGCCGCGCAGTGCCTGGGCCAGGGTGAGGACCGGGGCGCCGAACATGCCGCCACGGCCGGCGGGGGTGGGGACTCCGTCCGGGTCGTGTCGGCGGATGAGGCCGCGTTCGCCCAGAGCCGTGACCAAGGTGCGCAGGTGCGACCGGTCGGTCGCGTCGCCTTTGGCGAGGGTGGCCAGGGTGCGGGGGACCGCGAAGGCGGCGAGGAGGTCGGCGGTGACCGGACCGACCTCCAGCTCCCATCCCTCACCGGTGTGCCACACGGTGGTGCGGCCGTCCTCGGAGCCTCGCAGGGCCAGCAGGGGTTCGGTGGCCAGGAGGGTGTCGTCGGTGATCGGAGGGGTTCCCGTCGCCCCGGGTCCGGAGTCGTTCACGCGGTGGCCCCCGCGGTGGTGAGCGCGGCTTCGGCCTCGATCATGTGCTCGCCGTCGAAGAGGTGTTCGCGCGGCGGGGGGACGCGGTTGAACCACCGGGCGTTGGTGATGGTGTAGGCGCCGGTGGCGGTGATGACCAGGCGGTCGCCCGCACGACAGTGGGGAACCTCCAGGGTGGTGCGGGCCGCGGTGGGGGTGGCGCCGAAGAAGTCGTTCTCGTAGAGGGTGCAGCCCGCCACGAGGGCGGGCCCGCCGGACCCATGCCCGTCAAGGGACAGGACCTGGGGACGGTTGTGCCAAGGGGCGAGGTTCCAGGCGGAGGCGTCCAGGGTCACGACGCGGGTGTCCAGGACCGGGTGGTGTTCCTCCACCGACCGCACCCGGGTGAGGAGGTAGCCGTAGGGGGTGAGCAGCGCGCCGCCGGGTTCGAAGCGCAGGGAGATCGGGCGACCGGTACGTTCGCGCCACCCGGTGACGAGCGAGGCGACGTCGGCGAACGCGGCGATGGCCCTCGCCCGGTCCCGGTAGAGATGGAAGAAACCGCCTCCGAGGTCGATGGTGTGCACCTCGGGCAGGTGTTCGGCCACGGTGAGGAGGTATCGGGTCTTGTAACGCAGGGAATCGGGGGTCATCTGGCCGGTGTGGACGTGCAACCGGGTGACCCGCAGTCGATGTCGCCCCAGCACCCGCGTGAGGTCGGGGTCGGCGGGGCGGACGCCGAAACGGCTGTCTCCGGCGAAGGTCGCCGTGCCCTCCAGGGTTCGGGGAAGGTCCACGCGCACGCGTATCCCCACCTCGCTCCCGGGGCGGTGCCGTCCATAGGAGTCGAGTTGGTCGAGGGAATCACAGTCCAGGGTGATCCCGTGCTCGGCCAGGGTGTCGAAGTCGGCTCCGGCGAAGACGGGACCCGTGGCGGAGATCTCGGCGAATCCGGCGTTCATGGCCAGGTCGAGTTCTCCGGGGGAGGCGACGTCACAGCCGAGCCCGAGCGCGGCCATCTCCCCGAGCACGGCGGGGGTATGGCAGGCCTTGAGGGCCAGGTTGAGTTTCGCGTCGGGGACCTGGGAGACGTCGTGGCGCATCGCCGCCACGCCCGCACGGATTCCGGGCACGTCGTAGATCAGCGCGGGGGTGTCGAGATCGGCGGCGAGCGCGAAGAGGCGTTCGCTCGGTGGGGTGAACAGGGGGGCTGGTGGCATCGACGATCCTTCACCGGAGAGGACCCGTCGGGCCGGTGGCACCGGCCCGACGGACGAGGTTCCCAGGGACTCGGGGAGGCTCGGAACTAGTTGGCGCGGGGGCGGCTGCCGCCGAGGGTGCCGAGGTCCATGTTGATCTCGTGGACGTCCGCACCGCCGATCTCACGGATCGACTCGTCGATGACGGCCTGCTCGCTCCAGGCCTCGCCGGAGAAGTTGGCGTCGAACTCCTTTTCGAGGTCGGCCAGCTTCGTCTGCAGAGTGGGCATAGTTCGTCCTTTCACTCAGAAGGGCGGATTCGCGGACTCACACCACCTCTAGGCGCCTTACCGGTGGGCGGCGTCGAACGCACTTCCCACTGTAAGAATCGACTTTTCCCAGGACAACGCGGTGACCAATTGCGGCCACAATGAAACCGAGACCCAGTTGAAAAAACCATGAATAAAATTCATGAATAAATACGACAAAGCACAGAAAAGCACTATTGCTTTCTCACTGACTTATCCATCGAAATCGCAACGGACAAAGTCAGGGGTCGGACCGCGCAGGATCCATGTGGAACGAACGGTCTCCTGGACACACGCGGGGAGTCCGGGGCTCACTCGGTGACGGGCGCCCCGGATCCGCCCCCCACGGGGGCGTCCCCCTTGGCCTCGGCGGCGGTGGGCAGCACTCCGGCCAGGGGACGTCCGGTGTCGTTGAGGCCGTTGAGGAAGGGGCGGGTGCGCGTGTAGGTGATGGAGGTGACCGAACAGGGGTCCACCCGCACCCGCTGGAACAGGTCCAGGTGGATGCCGAGTGCGTCCGCGACGATCGCCTTGATGACGTCGCCATGGCTGCACACGACGTACACGGGCGGGTCCTGGGTCGCTTCCCGGGTGAGCCGGGCGTTCCAGTCCCGTACGGCCTCCACCGCGCGGGCGGAGGCCGCGGCGAGGGACTCCCCGCCGGGGAAGCGCGCGGCGCTGGGATGGTCCTGCACGACCCGCCACAGGGGTTCGGTGGCGAGGTCGGTGAGGGAGCGCCCGGTCCAGCTTCCGTAGTCGCACTCCAGGAAGCGTTCGTCCAGGGTGAGGGGAACACCGAGCCGCCGGGCCAGGGCCCGCGCGGTCTCCTCGCAGCGTTCGAGGGGGCTGGAGACCAGGGCCGAGGGGGTGAGCCCCTCCAGGCGCTCCGCGAGGCGGGCGGCCTGGTCCCGGCCGGTTTCGTTGAGGTGCAGCCCCGGAGCCCGGCCGGCCAGCCGCGGGCCGGTGGCGTCGGTCATCCCGTGCCGTACGAGTAGGAGGGTGACCGCCTCGGGGGCGGGCGGGGTGTCCTTGGTCTGCGCCGATGTCGCCATGACCACAGACTATGTTCCGCCGCCGGGACCGGCCGCACACGGTGGCCGGTCCCGGCGTTCCTCAGCCGATCCCGGCTCCGCCCTCCGGGGCGAGCACGTTGAAGAAGACCAGGACCAGGATGAGCACGCCCAGGGCGATGCGGTAGTACACGAACGGCATGAAGCTGTGCGTGCTGATGAACTTCATCAACCAGGCGATGACGATGTAGCCGATCACGAACGCCACGATGGTGCCGACGATGGTGGCGCCCCACCCCGCGTACTCGTCGCCGCCGATGTCGAGCATCTTGTACAGACCGGAGGCGAACACGGCGGGCAGGGCGAGCAGGAACGCGAACTCGGCGGCGGCCGGCCGGCTGAAGCCCAGCAGTCGACCACCGGTGATGGTGGCGCCCGAGCGGGAGACGCCCGGGATGAGCGCAAGCGTCTGGAACAGACCGAAGGTCAGACCACGCTTGAGGGTCAGGTCCTCGATCTCGTTCTGACGGCGCGCGAGGTGGTCGATGACGCCGAGGAGGATGCCGAAGATGATGAGGTTGAGGGCGATCAGGCGCAGGTCGCGGAAGACCCCCTCGATCTGGTCCTCCAGGAGCAGGCCCAGCACACCGATCGGGATGGTGCCGATGATGATGTACCAGCCCATGCGGGCGTTGATGTCGCCGCGCAGTTCCCGGTCGAACAGAGACCGGCACCAGACGGAGATGATCGCCCAGATGCGCTTGCGGAAGTAGAGGATCACCGCGAGCTCGGTACCGATCTGGCTCACGGCGGTGAACGCCGCGCCCGGGTCGGGCCAGTTGAAGAACGCCGCGAAGACACGCAGGTGGGCGCTGGAGGAGATGGGTAGGAACTCGGTGAGTCCTTGGATGAGGCCGAGAACGACCGCCTCGAAGATGGACACGCGGTTCGGTCTTTCGTTTTCAGGGGTGGCCCAAGGAAGGGCGCGGGCACATTCTTGTGTGGGGAGCGGTCGACTGGGGCCGCGTCACACGTCACTCGTCGCACCTCGGCCCCGGACCGGACTGTGATGACAGTACGCAGCCAAGGTGTACCCCCGACCTACGTTCGGTCAACTACCGGTGTCCGACGGCTCACGAGAACCTGTCCAGAACATCACGTCTTGGTGCTCCGGTCTCCTCGTCACTGGTGAGAGGGCCCGTCCGAAACCGGCCGAGCACCCCCGTCGACAGAGGGACAGGGTAACCTCCGCCGCATGGAACAGCGACAGGTGGGCAGATCAGGGCTCTGGGTGTCTCGTACCGCTCTGGGCACGATGACCTGGGGAAAGGACACCTCCGAGGAGGAGGCCGGGCAGCAGCTCACCGCGTTCGCGGACGCGGGCGGCACGCTCGTGGACACGGCCGACATCTACACGGGGGGACAGAGCGAACGCATCCTGGGCCGCCTGCTGCGCGGAACGGTGCGGCGCGAGGACGTCGTCGTGGCCACCAAGAGCGGCCACACCCCCGAGGGCTACCGGCCGGTGGACGCCTCCCGAAGGCACTTACTGGCGTCGCTGGACGCCTCCCTGCGACGGCTTCAGACCGACTACGTGGACCTGTGGCAGCTGCACGTGTTCGACCCGCACACCCCGCCGGAGGAGATCCTGTCGGCGATGGAGACCGCCGTGGCCGCCGGCAAGGCCCGCTACGTGGGTACCGGGAACCTGGAGGCCTGGCAGTTCGCGACCCTGGCGACCTGGCAGCGTGCCCGCCCGGACCGGGTTCCCCTGGTGAGCGCGGGCACGGAGTACTCACTGCTCAACCGATCCGCCGACCACTCCCTACGGCCCGCGGCCGCGGCGAGCGACGCCCACCTGATCGCCTGGTCCCCGCTGGGTCGCGGCGTGCTCAGCGCCAAGTACCGCAACGGGGTGCCCTCGGACTCTCGAGCGGCCTTCCCCCACATGGCGCCCTACGTCGAGCCCTACCTGGACGACCGCAGTCGTCGGGTGGTGGAGTCGGTGTGCACCGCCGCGGAGGGTCTGGGCGTGTCCCCGCTCGCGGTGGCGTTGAGCTGGGCACGCGACCAGGGCGGCGTCGCTTCCGCCGTCGTGGGGCCGCGCACCCTGCCCCAACTGGAGGAGATCCTCTCGGTGGAGAGCGTGGAGCTGCCGCCCAAGATCAGGGACGCGCTGGACGACGCCACCGCCGGCCCCGGACGCTGATCGGCCGCCCGGTCGGCCCGGTCGGTCGACCCGGTCAGTCGGCCATGGGCGGGATCGGGAAGTTGTGGTCGAAGACCCGTTCCGGGTCGTACTGAGACTTGATCGCGCGCAACCGCCCGAGTGTGGGTTCGGGGAAGGCCTGGGCCAGGACCTCGGGCCCGGTGCGTGTGTCGAAGCTGAGGTACATGCCCTGGAGTTCGCCCTCCAGCGCCGCCCAACGCGAGTCCAAGCGGTCGGCGTGTCGCCCGAGCGCGGCCACCGAGAAGTTCGCCGAACGGTGGGCGTAGGCGGTGGCGTCGCGCGCGACGTCGTTGACCACCCCACCGACCTGGCGGAACTGGGTGAAGTAGGAGTCACCGGAGGCGACCATCCCCGCGATGATCTCGGCGCTGGTGTCGGTGATGGTACCCACCAGCCCGGAACGTGAGACGGGGACGCCGGCTCCCTGGTGCGGGCCCTGGTGTGGGACGAGCAGCGCCGGGTAGGGCGCGAGCTGCGCGCGCTGGTCCAGGACCGGACCGGCCTTCAGGAAGGGTTCGAGCGCGGTGACGGCCGCGTCGGTGTCGTCGTCCGCGTACACCACCATCGCCTGCGCGATCGGTCCCTGGCCCGCGCGTCCCGTGCCCAGGGTGAGGAACGCGGTGACCTCGCGCGGCGCGGCGGTGGCGATCTCCCCCCAGGTGCGAAGGAACGCGGCGGTGGCCGCGGCGTCGTAGGTGAACTGTCCCAGTACCACGGTGTCCACGTGGGCGGCCTCGATCTCCACGGAGGTGACCACGCCCATGTTCGCGCCGGCGCCGCGGACAGCCCAGAACAGGTCGGGGTGGTGGTCCGCGTCCACACGCAGGAGCCGGCCGTCGGCGGTGACCAGCTCGACGGCGACGACGTTGTCGATGGTGAGTCCGTGGGAGCGGGACATGTAGCCGACGCCGCCGGTGGTGGCGATGCCGCCCACACCCACTCCCCCATGGTCGCCGGAGCTGATGGCGAGCCCGTGCGCGCCGAGCCGCTCGGCGACGTCGCCCCAGCGGGCGCCGGCTCCCAGGCGCACCAGCCCGGACTCGGGGTCGAGGACCTCGATCCCGTTGATCCGGCCCAGGTCGACGATCACGCCACCGTCGCTGGTGGAGGCACCGCTGATCCCGTGCCCGCCGGAGCGCACGTTGAGGGTCACGTCCTGTTCGCGGGCGTAGGCCAGGGCCTCGGCGACCCGGGCGGGCTCGTCGGGGCGTAGGACCAGGCCGGGCCGGCCCCTTTGCATGTAGCCGTGGCGCACGCCTCGGTAGTCCTTGTCGCCGGGTTCGACCGCGCCCTCGCGCAGGGACTCGGGCACGCCTTCGTAGTCGATGCCGGGGCGACGGGCGCCGAGCGCGGCAGCGGTCCTGGCCGGCCCGGTGGGGGTGCCGGCGGTGGCGCGTTCGCGGTCCACCGCCTCGCGCAGGGCGGGGGCCACCTCCGCACCGAAGATCTCGATTGTGCGCGGGTCATCGGTGCCCAGGATGAAGGTGGCCACACCGTTCTCGACCGCCAAGGGCAGGAGTTGCTCGACCCATTGTTCGGGCGGGCCCTGCAGGAAGCCGCGGTCGACGGGCGAGAACGCGGCTCCGGAGAGGTTGAGCAGGCGTCGGATCTGTCGGGGGTGGCGTCCGGCGGCCTCGGCGGCGTCGTCGATGATCCGGTTGGACTCGGGCAGGTCGGCGGGGTCGAGGTAACCCAGGCTCGGCAGCCAACCGTCGGCCTTGGCGCCGACCAGGCGGAGCATGCGGGGTTTGTAGGCGCCCAGCCAGACGCCGATGTCGTGGTGGGGGCGGGGGCCGCGCTTCATGCCGTGGGCGGAGTAGTGCTCGCCCTGGGCTCGCACTCCGCCGCGTGCGTCGGCGTCCCATACCTCGCGGATGAGGTCGATGGCCTCGGTGAGGGCCTCCACCGATTGTCCGGGGGTGCGACGCGGACCGCCCATGGCGTGGATGCCGTCCCAGAAGGCGCCGGCGCCCAGGCCGAGTTCGAAGCGCCCCTTGGAGAGCAGGTCCAGGCTGGCGGCGGCGCGGGCCAGGACGGCCGGGGGGCGAAGGGGCAGGTTGAGGACGTTGCCCGCCACGCGCAAGCGTTCCGTGCGGGCGGCGACCCAGCTCAGCAGGGTCCAGGTGTCGAGGAAGCCGGGGTTGTAGGGGTGATCCTGGAAGCTCGCCAGGTCCAGGCCGGCGGCCTCGGTCACTTCGGCCAGCCCGACCGCGCGTTCGGGGTCCTGGGCGGTCGGCGTGATGAAGGTGCCGAACTCCAGGCGGTGTCCGTAGTCGGTCATGGCTTCTCCTCGGGGCGACGTGACCAGGATCATTTGTGGGACAAACGATGTTCCCTTCAACATATCTGATGAACAAACTGTTCCTGGTATCGTGAGCCCATGAGCGCCAGCACTTCGGAGGACCTTCCCGGACCCGACCTCGGGTGGTCGCTGGCCGTCCTGCTCCGCCGTTGGCACGAGCACGTCGAGCAGGCCCTGGCCGACCTGCCGCACGGCAGCCGCGGGTTCCACGTGCTCACCACGGTCGCCGCGGGCGAGCCCCCCACCCAGGCCGCGCTCGCCGAACGGCTCCTCATCGACCGCAGCGTCATGACCTATCTGCTCGACGACCTGGAGGCCGCCGACCTGGTCCGGCGCCGGGTCGACTCCAAGGACCGACGGGTGCGCCGGGTGTGCCCCACCGACCACGGGCTCTCCGTGCTGGGACGGGCCGAGGAACTGGTCGCGCACGTGGAGGAGCGCGTGTTGGGCGGACTCCCCCGAACACAGCGCGAACTCTTCCGGTCCTCCGCCGCGACCGCCGCGGACGCGATCCGGCTCAGCGCCCCCGAGACCGACCCCTGCGAGGCCGTCCTTCGGGTGGTCTCCCCGGACGTGGAGACCACCCGACCGGCCTCCGATCGCGCCTGAACACCACTTCTCCGAATGTCAAGGGCGATGGCCGGGCCCGGCCGACCCCGCACCGGATCGTCGCCGCGAGTCGATAGGCTCACCCGGAAACCATCCACCACCTGACGAGGGGAACCGGTGTCCGAGGCCGTCGAGAAGGTCAGTGCCGTCCTTGACCGGATGGGCGCCCCGCGCGCCCTCGCACCGCGTCTGGTGTCCGAGCTGGGCCCACGGTCCGCCGCCGCGTTGGACGCCGACCCATGGTTGTTGCTGCGCGTGCCGGGTGTGACCCGGGAACAGGCCGACTACTGCGCCCGCAAGCATTTGGGCGACGGCGCCCGGCCCGACGACCCGCGCCGGTTGTCCGCGCTGGTGCGACACACCCTGCGCACCGCCGCGAACCGCGGACACACGGCGGTGGAGGAGAAACGCCTGGCCACGGTGGTCGGCAAGCTGGGCGTATCCGCGCCCATGGCGGCCCTGGAGGCCGCCGTCGACGCCGAGCAGGCGGCGCTGTTCGAGAGCACCGACGAGTCCGACGACGACTTCGACTTCACCGAGGGCGGCGTCCCCGAGCCGCCCGACCCCGAACGCTTCTACGCCCTGCCCGACCTCGGGCACTCCGAACAGCGTCTGGGCACCCATCTGGCCCGACTGATCGGCGCGAACGATCCGGTGATGGACTCGCTGACCGCCGCCGAGACCGTGGAGGCGGTGGCCGAGCGCGGCGGGTTCGACCTGTCGGAGCAGACCCGCGAGGCCCTGGTGACGGTGGCGTTGCGCCCGGTCACCGTGGTGCGACACGGCCCCGGCGACCACGCCGAAACGGCCCGTGCCCTGCACGCCCTGGCCGCGATCGCCGCCGAGAGCGGCGTGGGCATCGCCGTGGTCGCCCCCACCGCCCAGACCGCGGCGGCCGTCAACGCCGACCTGGACCGGGTGAGCGAGACCGCGGCGGACGCGGAAGAGCCGCTTCGTGTCCTCTCCCTGGCCGCGCTGCTGGGTCGGGCGCCGATCGAGGCGGGCCTCGTGGTCCTGTGCGAGTCCATGTCGATGGGCACCGCGAGGATGGCCGAACTGGCGTCGGCGTGCGCCGACGGAGCGCACCTGGTGTTGCTCGCCGACCTCGACCAGGCGCCTTCGGCCACCCCCGGACGCGTGGTGATCGACGTGGCCGCCTCACGTACCGCGCATGTGACCGCCCTGGCCGACGAGACCGCTCCCGGCCCGCTCGGGGTACTGGCCACTTCGGTGGCCGCGGGCGAGTGGACCGAGGTGGAGGCGCCCGAGCGCGAGGTGGTGCGGGTTCCGTCCACCTCCGCCGAGGAGGCCGCGCACCGGGTGACGCAGCTGCTCACCGACTCCATCCCGCGTGCCCTGGGCATCGCCGTCGAGGACGTGCAGGTGGTGACCGCACGTGAGGACGGTCCGGCGGGGGCGCGTGCGCTCAACGCCGCCTGCAAGGAACTGCTGAACCCCGGCCAGGGCGCACACGGTGGTTTCGACCCGGGCGACCGGGTGCTGCTCACCGCCACCGGCCCGGGTCACGGCCCGGGCGACACGGGGTACCTGCGCGAGTTCGACGACGGCGCGGTGGTGGAGCTGTCCGATGGCTCCCGGGTGAAGGTCGCCGACCCCTCCGCGCTGCGCCACGGCTGGGCGGTCACCGTGGCGGCCGCGCACGGCGGCCGATGGCCCGCGGTGGTGACGGTGTTCCCGCCCAAGGTTCCGGTGTCGCGGCCCCAGGTGTACACGGCGCTGACCCGCGCCGTGCGGCACGTGTCGGTGGTGGACGCCACCGATGGCGCGTTGGAGAGCGGTGTGCGCGAGAACCTGACCCCCGAACGCACCACGAGGCTGGTCCAGATCCTGCGCGAGGGCTGATCAGGTCCCAGGTCGGCGGGTGTACTGACCGCACTCGCCGGTGAAGACGGTGTCGATCTCCGCTCGAACGACGGCTCGGGCACGCGTGGCGGCCACGTCGGGGTCCGTGGCCGGGTCGACCTCACCGCATTCGAAACCGTTGCGGATCGCGCGCGCGATCCGGGCGTGCGTGTCCTCGGCGGCGAGCACGTCCACCTCGGCCAGGCGGGGGTTGTCCAGGGCGCGGGCGGCCAGGGCACGGATGACGCGGTGCTCGGCTCGGCGGTCCTCGTCCAGCGGCAGGTGTTCGATGAGCGCGGCGCACACGACGTCGGCGATGGAGCGTTCGTGGCGCACGCCCTCCTCGGTGTCCGACCCGGGGAACCCGGGCGAATTCGAGTACAGCAGCGCGAACTACCTGCTGATCGGCGCGATCGTCGAGGCGGTCACCGGCACCGACTACGGCTCCTACTTGCGTGAGGCGATCCTGAACCCGGCGGGGATGACCGACACCTTCACCAACACGGAGGAGGCGCGCGCCCTGGGCCTGGCCGCCGGCCAACGCACCCTGTGGGGATTCCCGAGCCCGGTCCCGGCGCGTGTGGACGACGGCGGCGTGGCCTACGGCTACCTCGGCGGCGACCTGGACTCCCTGGCGGCCTTCGCCCGAATGCAACTCGTCGAGGATCCGCCGGTCCTGGACTCGGCCACCCTCGGCGAGGCCCGGACGGGTGCCGTCGAACGCTCCCCCGGACGCGAGTGCGGGTTGGGCTGGTGGGACGCGCCCGTGCCGGGCGTGGACGAACACGTGGTCTGGCACGCCGGCGCCACCCCGGGGTTCGCGGCGATGATGATCGTGCTGCCCGAACGCGAGCGCGCCGTCGTGGTGCCGCAGAACGGCTACGACAACCTGCGCGACGGAGAGGTCCAGGCGGTCGGGTTCGGACCGGCCCACCTATTGACCGGTGGTGGCACCCCCCTCGAACCGGAAACGGATCCGTTGGGGCCGGCCCTGGTGTGGGGTGTCACCGCCGCGATCCCACTGTCCGTGGCGGGTGCGGTCGCCACCGTGATCCACCCGCGTCGTGATCGCGTCCGACGGCGGTGGACGGGGTGGATCCGGGGTGTGTTCGCCGCGCTGTCCGTGGCGGCGGTGGTGACGCTGTCGGCGACCATCGGCGTTCGCGCGGGCCTGTTGTGGTTCCCCGAGGCCGCGGTGTCGATCCTGGTCTCCGGCGCCCTGGGCGGGTTCGCGCTCGTGACGCTCGTGGTGGTCCTGGTCAGACGCGGTCGAGGAACCCGCCGTCCACGACCAGGTTCTGACCGGTGACGTAGGTGGCGGCGGGACTCGCCAGGAAGGCCACCGCACGGGCGACCTCCTCGGGACGGCCCAGGCGTCCGGTGGGGACGCGTTCGCGGATGCTCTCGTAGAACTCCGGGTCGCTCTCGCGGCGCCGCTCCCAACCGCCACCGGGGAACTCGGTGGGTCCCGGGGAGACCGTGTTGACGCGCAGACCCTCGGGCGCCCACTCCCGGGCCAGCGAGGAGGCGTGGTGGTTGAGCGCCGCCTTGACCGCCCCGTAGGAGCGTGCCCCTGCCGGGCGGGTGACGTGCAGCGCGGAGGTCGTGGAGACCAGCACCACCGACCCACCCCTTTCGGAGCGCAGCAGGTGGGGCTTGGCGGCCTCGGTCAGGCGCACGAACGGCATGAGGTCGGCGTCGAAGCCGCGCCGCCACTGGTCGGGGGTGGCGGCGCTGCCGCCGGAGACGTTGGAGACCAGCACGTCCAGGCCCCCGAGCGCGATGACGGCGTCCTCGATGAAGACGGGCAGCGCGTCGTGGTCGGTGACGTCCAGGGCCCGGCTGAAGACCTCGGCCCCGGTCTCACCCAGTTCACGGGCGGCCCGGTCGAGCGGTTCGGGGGTGCGGGCGCACAGGGCCAGGTCGGCGCCCTCTTCGGCGAACACCTGGGCGATGGCGCGGCCGATCCCCCTGCTGGCCCCGGTCACCACGACCTTGGCCCCCGACAGTCCCAGATCCATGTCCCACCTTCTCCACTCGACTCGGCCGCCCCGATGCTACAAGGCGGGCGGCGCGATCACGCGCCGCCCGCCCCCGTCGGTGCTTCGTGTCAGGCCCCGGTGGAGTGAAAACCACCGTCGACGTGCACGGTCTCGCCGGTGGTGGCGGGGAACCAGTCGGACAGCAGTGCCACGACCGCCTTGGCCGCGGGCTCGGGGTCCTTGACGTCCCAGCCGAGCGGGGCGCGCTCGGGCCAGTTCCGGGCCAGCTCCTCGAACCCGGGGATGCTGCGGGCGGCCATGGTGCTCAGTGGCCCGGCGGAGACCAGGTTGACCCGCACGTTCCGGTCCCCCACGTACCGGGCGAGGTAGCGGGCGGTGGAGGTCAGCGCGGACTTGGCCACGCCCATCCAGTCGTAGACGGGATAGGAGACGCTGTTGTCGAAGTCGAGGGCGACCACCGATCCGCCCCGGCCCATCAGGGGCAGCAGGGACGTGGTGAGCGACTTCAGGGAGAAGGTGGAGGTGTGCATCGCCTGGGCGACGTCACTCCACTCGGTGTTGAGGAAGTTGCCGCCCAAGGCCTCCTGTGGGGTGAAGCCGATGGAGTGGACGATGCCGTCGAGGCCGTCGACGTGTTCACCGACCCGGGCGGCCAGGGTCGCGAGGTGCTCGTCGTCGGTGACGTCCAGTTCCAGGACCGGGGCTTCCCGGGGCAGGCGCTTGGCGATGCGCCGCACCAGGCCCAGGCGGCCGTAGCCGGTGAGGACGACGGTGGCGCCCTGTTCCTGGGCCAGTCGGGCGACGTGGAAGGCGATGGAGGAGTCGGTGAGCACCCCGGTGACGAGGATGCGTTTGCCGTCGAGGATTCCCATGGCGGTCCGTTCTTCGTGGTGCCGGTCGCTCAGTGGCCCATGCCGAGGCCGCCGTCGACGGGGATGACGGCGCCGGTGATGTAGCCGCCGCCGGGGCCGGCGAGGAAGGTGACCGTCTTGGCGATGTCGTCGGTGCCGCCGAAGCGGCCCAGGGGGACGTTCTTCTTGATCTCGGCCTGGCGGTCCTCGGGCAGGGCCGCGGTCATGTCGGTCTCGATGAAACCGGGGGCGATGACGTTGACGGTGATGTTGCGCGAACCGAGCTCGCGTGCCAGGGAACGCCCGAAGCCGACGAGTCCGGCCTTGGACGCGGAGTAGTTGGCCTGGCCGGCCGAACCGAGCAGACCCACCACGGAGGAGATGAGGACGATGCGGCCGAAGCGCTTGCGCATCATGCCGCGCACGGCGCGCTTGGCGACGCGGAAGGCACCGGTGAGGTTGGTGTCCAGGACCGACGAGAAGTCGTCCTCGCTCATCAGGGCCAGGAGCTGGTCCTTGTTGGCGCCGGCGTTGGCGACGAGGACCTCCACCGGACCGTGGGCCTCCTCCACCTCCTTGAAGGCGGAGTCGATCTGGGCGGAGTCGGTGATGTCGCAACGCACGCCGAGCAGCCCCTCCGGGGGTTCGCCGGAGCGGTAGGTCACCGCGACCTTGTCACCGTTCGCCGCCAGTTCACGGGCGATGGCCAGGCCGATTCCGCGGTTGCCGCCGGTGACCAGTACCGAACGCGACATAGGGGCTCCTCATTCTTTGGTGGCCTGAACAGCCACGACGTGTGTTGCTCGGATGGGGATCGCCTTGCAGCGTACCGACCTACCGGCCGGTAGCCGCAACCGAGGGCAAAGGCGTGATCAGTGACGGACCGCCACAAGAACACGGACTGTGATAAGGCGGCCCGACCGGCGATGTCAAGCGATCGTCAGGCCCAACCGGCGTCGTGGGCGAGGATGGCCGCCTGGACCCGGTTGGACATCTCCAGCTTGGCCAGGATGCGGCTCACGTGCGCCTTGACGGTGGTCTCCCGCATGCCCAGGGACCGTCCCGCCTCGGCGTTCGACTTGCCCTCGGCCACCGCGACCAGCACCTGCCGTTCGCGTTCGCTGAGCGCCGACAAACGGCTCAGGGCGTCCTGCCGTCCGGCCGCGGAGTCGGCGGGCGCGGGCGAGGCGAAACGTTCGAGCATGCGCTTGGTCACGCTGGGCGAGAGCATGGCGTGCCCATCGTCGACGGTTCGCACGGCGGCGATGAGGTCTCGCGGCGGGGTGTCCTTGAGCAGGAACCCCACCGCCCCGGCGCGCAGCGCGCTGTGCACGTACTCGTCCAGGTCGAAGGTGGTCAGCAGCACTACGCGGGGCGGCTCGGGCAGGGACGTGATGCGTTCCGCGGCGGCCAACCCGTCCATGCCGGCCATCCGAATGTCCAACAGGACCACGTCGGGGCGCAGTTCCTCGGTCAGGCGCACGGCCTCCTCACCGTCGCCGCCCTCCCCGACCACCTCGATGTCCGGGGCGGACTCCAGGATCATCCGCAGCCCGGAGCGGACCAGGATCTCGTCATCGACCAGGATCGTGCGGATCACCCTTGGTGCCCTCTTCCTCTGTCTTGCGGTTCCAACGCGTCGTGCGAGGCGGACTCGGTGGTCCCCTCCCCCGGCAACATAGCGCGCAGGCGCCATCCGCCGTCGGGGCAGGGACCCGCACTGATCTCCCCACCCGCCAAAGCCACCCGCTCCCGCAGACCCGTCAACCCGAACCCGCTACGCGGCGCCGGGTCCACCACACCCGGCACCGGACCGTTGGCCACCTCCACCTCCAACCGGTCCACCCCGTGGTGCAACCACACCCGCACCCGAGCACCCGTGGCGTGCTTGGCCGCGTTGGTCAACGCCTCCTGCACCACCCGAAACGCCGTACGCTGCACCGCCAAAGGCGACTCACCACGCCCCCCGGTGTGCTCGCACTCCACGTCCATCCCGGCACCACGCCACTGCGCCACCAACCCCGCCACATCCGCCAACACCGGCTGCGGAGCCGTGGGAGCCGCCTGCCCCTCCTCCTCACGCAACACACCCAAGATGCCACGCAACTCCGTCAACGCCTCACGCCCCGTGGTACGGATCAACCCCGCCGCCCGCTCGGTCCGCTCATCAACGGACGACACCTCCAACCCACCCGCGTGCAACACCATCAAACTCACCCGATGCGCCACCACATCATGCATCTCCCGCGCGATCCGCGTCCGCTCCGCCGTGATCGCCTGCTCGGCCATCATGTGCTGCTCACGCTCCAACCGCTCCGCACGCTCACGCAACCGCTCCACCAACTCACGCCGCGTACCGATCCACAAACCGGCGATGGTCGGTAGGACCAGGATGAACGTGGCCGTCATGACGAAGGAGATCACCGCGGAGTTGAACACGCTCGCCACGGCCAGGCACCCCAGGGCGAACCAGCCGGTGAGGACCTTGCGGTCATTGAAGTGGGCCGGGTAGGAGTACAGGCCCACCATCAGCGGGATCGGGTTGCCGTACAGCGCCAACATCAGCAGCCCGGTCAACAGCAGCCACCTCGGGGCACTGCGCCGCCACAACATCGTCAGCGAGGCCAGGACCCCGGGCACCACGAAGGCGAGGACTCCCCCGAGCAGGGTCCACCACATGCTCGGCAGGGAGTCCATGAACCTCCCGTAGACCCCGAACAGCGCCGAGAGGACGCCCAGTCCACCGCCGACCCCGGCCAGCATCGCCAGCCCACTGAAGGGCAGCGTGAACAGGGCGAAACACCAGTCGGCGATGCGCAGCCGACGGTTCCACCACCACATCCCGTTTCGCCGCGCCAGTGTCTTGGCACGGTCCACCTGTTCTCTCAGCGGGGTTCTCACGCGACCGAGTGTAGGCCGGGGCCGGGTCGTCGCCATCAGCCCCTCGGACCGTCGCCCCGTTCACCGGCCGGCGACGTTTCGCCTGCCCATAGGCGATCCGGGGCCGTGACGGTTCACCCGAGCCGACGGAACCCCCGACGAAAGTAGGGGGGACCGCCCCCCACTTAGGCGTCCCGGACCCGTACCAGGACATGCCTTTGGCCCATACCCGGTTCGGCCCGTGGACGGAGGTTTCGAGCGTTTCTCGAACCTAGCGTGACGAGCACGCCCGAACACGACCCCCGCCCCCGGCCGCACAACCCGGCCGCATGATCCAGGAGTCATCTCCGCTATGCTCCGCACCACCCTGGCCGGCCTTCGACTGCACAAGGCCCGCTACGTCACCACCGCCCTCTCCATCCTGCTCGGAGTCATGTTCATCTCCGGCACCATCGTCTTCGCCGACACCCTCGAAGCCGGTTACGACGAGTCCGTGATGGGGTCGGCCACCTCCGTCGACGCCATCGCCGTGCCCGCCCAGAGGCAGGACGAGGCGGGAGCGTTCCTGGAACCCGAACCGCTCACCGAGGAACACCTGGAACAGATCCGCTCCCTGGACGAGGTCGCCGCCGCGGACGGTGTGGTCGACGGCCACACCGTCCTGCTCGACGCCGAGGGACACGCCGTCGGCGCCGTGCCTCCCATGGGCGTCTCCGTGGGCGAGGCCACCCGTTTCACCGCGAAGAAGGGCGTCCTGCCCACCGCCGAGGACGAGGTCGCGCTGGGCACCACCATCGCCTCCGAGACCGGGTTCGAGGTGGGCGACACCGTCACCCTGCTCGACCCCGATAGCCGGGAACAGGAGTTCACCGTCACCGGACTGGTCGACTTCGGCATCGACCCCGAATACGGCTTCGGCGGCACGGTGGTCATGACCGAGGACGTCGCCCGGCGGATGACCGGGGCCGAGGGCTTCGGCGAGATCGACGTCCTGGCCGCCGAGGGCGCCACCGACGAACAGGTCGCCACGAGCGTCGCGGACCTCCTGGGAGACACGGCCCAGGTCCGGACCGGCGTCGCCTACGGGGAGGAGATCTCCGGGCTGGGAGGCGGCGAGAACGTGATCCTGCGCATCTCCCTGCTGTTGTTCGGCGTGATCGCGATGTTCGTCGCCTCCATCGTCATCTACAACACGTTCGCGATCCTCATCGCCCAGCGTCAGCGTGAGATGGCCCTGCTGCGCTGTGTGGGCGCCAAGCGCGGCCAGGTCTTCCGCTCGGTGCTGGTCGAGTCCTTCGTGGTGGGCCTGGTGTCCTCGGCCCTGGGTGTACTGGCCGGGATCGGCGTGGGCTACCTCGGCGCCTGGATCGGCGGTCCTCTGATGGGCGCCGACGTGGTCTCCTCGGTGGTGATCGATCCGAACGCGATCCTGGCCGGCCTGCTGATCGGCACCCTGATGACGGTGTTCTCCGCCTTGGTCCCGGCCCTGCGCGCCACCCGGGTGTCCC
Source organism: Nocardiopsis sp. NPDC055551 (assembly GCF_053619415.1). NCBI lineage: Bacteria > Bacillati > Actinomycetota > Actinomycetes > Streptosporangiales > Nocardiopsidaceae > Nocardiopsis > Nocardiopsis sp. NPDC055551. The sequence goes on from NZ_JBSHJJ010000007.1 coordinate 63,545, forward strand.
CGTTGGCGGCGCTGCGCACGAGCGCCACCGCGACCGGACTGGAGGAGGGCACCGGGTGCCTTCGCGCGGGGTTCGGTGTGCTGACCTTCATGGTCTCGGGTGTGATGGTCACCGGGGTCCGGCTCATCGGGCCGAACCCGATGAACCTGTTCGTCGTGACCGCTGCGGCGCTGCTCGCCCTCCTCGGCGTGGTCGTACTCGGACCACTGCTGGTGCGCGCCATCGTGCGCGTCCTGGGCTTCCCGCTACGCCGCCTGGGTGTGCCGAGCAGGCTCGCGGTGGACAACTCCAGCCGCAACCCACGTCGCGCCGCCACCGCCATGATCGCCCTCACCGTGGGCGCCACCCTCATCACCGGTTACTCGGTGGTGAGCGCCTCGGTCGAGTCGACCCTGACCCGGTTGTTGGACGACGCGTTCTCGGAGGACTATCATATCGAACACCAGTTCGACCCGAATGCGGCGGCCACGGACGACACGTCGTTCGTACCCGACCAGGTGCGCCTGGACTTGATGGAGGAGCCGACCGTCGCGTCGGTGTTCGGTGTACGTCGCGATTACACCGAGTCCGACGCCGCCATGGAGGGGACCGACGGAACCATCCCGGTCACCGCCTACAGCGGCGCGGAGATGGGTGTGGACATCACCCCCGAACTGGCGGAGGGCGACCTGGCCGATGTGGGCCCGGGCACCGTGGCCATCTCCGAGGAGTTCGCCGGGGACAGGGGCGCGGGCGAGACCATCACTCTGGCCTCCCCCGAAGGCGACCTGGAGTTCGAGATCGTCGCGGTGGCCGAGAACATGCAGGCCGTCTTCGGGGTGGTCGTCACCGTCGAGGAGTACGAACGGATCTTCCCCGAGGGGACCGGTGACTCCTACTTGATGGTCCAGGGCACCCAGGACGCCGACCCCGCCGAACTGCGCGAGGCCGTTTACTCGTCCGTGGACGACCACCCGACGTTGCAGGTCGATTCATTCACCGAGGTCAAGAACCAGTTCTCCCAGATCATCGACACCGCCTTCTACACGATCACGGCGATGCTGGGTCTGGCCATCGTCATCGCGGTGTTCGGCATCTCCAACACGATGGCGCTGTCCGTGCTGGAACGTACGCGTGAATCCGCGATGCTGCGGGCCTTGGGGCTGACCAAGGCCCAATTGCGCCGGATGCTCGGTATCGAGGCCGTGCTTTTGAGCCTGATCGGCGCCGGGGTGGGCATCGTCCTGGGCGTGGTGTTCGGCTGGGCGGCATGCATCGCGGTGCTGCCCAACCTGGTGTTCGCTTTCCCCGGTGCGCAGATCGCGGTGTTCATCGCGGTGGCGATCCTGGCCGGCCTGCTGGCCGCGGTACTGCCGGCCCGCCGGGCCGCGGGCACCTCCATCACCGGCGCGCTCGCGAGCGAATAGCGCCACCGTGTTCGGTTCCGGTCCGATCGGGGCAGGAGGGACCCATGAGTGGATCGGTCTCGACGCCGTCATCCGCGGGGCGAGTGGCCTGGGGTACGCCCGCGGCGCGGTGGATGCTGACGGCCACGGTCCTGGCCTCGGGCATGGCGTTCCTGGACTCGACCGTGGTCACCGTGGCGCTGCCCGCCATCCAACAGGACCTGGACACCGGGTTGTCCGGGCTGCAGTGGATCGTCAACGGGTACATGGTGACGTTGTCGGCGCTGATCCTGCTGAGCGGGTCGCTGGCGGACCGGTTCGGTCGGGTGCGGCTGTTCATGATCGGGGTTGCGGTGTTCGCGCTCGCCTCGGCGCTGTGCACGTTCGCTCCGACGTTGGGGTGGTTGATCGCCGGGAGGGTCGCCCAGGGGGTGGGCGGTGCGCTGCTGACCCCGGGGAGCCTGGCCATCCTGCAGGCGGGTTTCCGGGAGGACGACCGGGCACGGGCGATCGGCGCGTGGTCGGGGCTGACCGGTGTGGCCTCGGCGGTGGGCCCGTTCGTGGGCGGGTGGCTGGTCCAGATCGGCGACTGGCGGTTGATCTTCCTCATCAATCTGCCGCTCGCGGTCGTGGTGCTCCTGATCGCCCACTTCAAGGTGCCCGAATCGCGAGGCGGCTCCGCCACGGGAGGCCTGGACTACGGTGGCGCTCTGCTGGGTGTGATGGCACTGGGCGCGATCACCTACGCGCTGATCCAGTGGGGCGCCGAGGGCGGTACCCCGGCGGTGTGGACCGGCGCGGTCGTCGGTGTGCTGGCGCTCGTCGCGTTCCTCCTGGTGGAGTCCCGAAGGCGCGACCCCATGCTGCCGTTGGACCTGTTCCGGTCGGTGCCGTTCAGCGTGACGAACGCGTCCACGGTGGTGATCTACGCGGCCCTCGGGACACTGCTGTTCCTGATGGTCATCTACCTGCAGGAGGTCGCCGGCTACTCACCGATCGCGGCGGGGGCCGCGTCCCTGCCGTTGACGATCCTGATGCTGACGCTCTCGGCCCGTTCCGGGAAACTGGCCGCGAAGATCGGTCCACGCCCCCAACTGGTGGTGGGTCCGCTGCTGTTGGCGGGTGGGCTGGTGTGGCTGTCGCGGATCGGCGAACCCGCGCCCTACCTGTCCGAGGTCTTCCCCGGTGTGCTGCTGGTGGCGTTGGGCATGTCCACGACGGTGGCGCCGCTGACGGCGACGGTACTGGCCTCGGTTCCCGAACGGCACGCCGGGCTGGCGTCGGGGGTGAACAACACGTTCGCGCGCGGGGCACAGCTGATCGGCGTGGCGGCGATCCCGGCGCTGGCCGGGATCGGCGGCGCGACCGGAGAGGGCGGTGGTTCGGAGGGGACCACGGGGTTGGCCGAGCACTTCGGCACGGCGATGCTGATCCTGGCCGCGTTGGCGGTGGCCGCGGCGTTGTGCGCGCTGGCGTTGCCGCGTGGTCGGATGCCGGCGGCCGTGGAGGCCGCCGCCCGGGGGTCGGTACCCGAGTCCGAGTCGGCCGCGGTGGAGGAGCTTCCCTACGATCGGCCACTGCGCTTTTGTGGTGTGTCGGGGCCGCCGATGCGGTCCTGCCCCGGATCCAGCGCGGGTGTGAGCGGGGATGGGGACCACCCCGGTTCGTCGGGTCAGTCCTCCTCGTAACCCTCAGGTGGCCGGTCGGTGACGGCGTCGGGGTCGGGGACCACGCTCAGGGCCGCCTCCTCCGCGCTGCGCTCACCGCCCCAGCGTTGACGCGGGATGGCCGCCCCCAGGTGTTCGGCGCGAAGACCGTCGGCGATCCCGCTCCGACCACGGCTGTCGTCGGCCACGAAGTCGTAGTCGAGGATGTTGAACTCGGAGTCGAGGACCATGTCGCGTTGGGCGACCTCCGTCGCCTGTGGGTCGTCCCCGAGGTCCAGGTCCACTTCGTAGGGGTGTTCCTTCACTTCGGTCTCCTCCCCCTTCTCCTACACCGGGTGTGACCTCGATCATCGCACCGGTTCCCGCCCGTGTGAAGGGTGGGGACGAGGAAGCGTCGGACCCCGGGTACCCGTGTCGGGGCCCCGGGGTCCGACGTGACCGATCAGGCGTCGGGTTCGTGGGGATCGGCGGGATCGTCCGCGTCCGGAACATAACCCCGCTGGTCCCGGGTCCGGTCCGGGCGCCCGTGGCGGGTCGCCGGCGAGAACTCGTCCCGCACCGCACCGGTCTCGGGGTCCTCGAAACGTCCGTCCCGGACGGCGGCTCCCTCTCCGGTGTCGCCGGCGGAACCGTCGTCGACCACCTGGAGGGCCTCCTCCTCGGTGGTCCGTGTCTCCCCACCCCAGTTCTCCTTGGGGTAGACGTCGCCGCGCTCGTCCCGCACGGCCTCGTCGATACCGCGGCCGCCACGGCTGTCATCATCCTTGAAGTCGTACCGCTGGATGTTGTGGTCGGGTTCGATGCGCCGCTCGATCTCCTCGGTCTGGCTCAGTTCCGGGTCGTCCCCCATGTCGGTGTCCACGTCGTAGTGCTTGTCGACCATCGCGTCCACCTCCTCCTTCTCCTTGGTACCCAGGTTCAGGGAGGTGACAAGGAAATGTGAGGACATCCACCGGACGTCGGCGTATCGACCGATTGTCCCCGGATCAGCGCCGGCGTCTGGAGTTCTCCGCGTGGCGCAGGCGCAGCGGACGCAGGGCCGCCTCCAGGGCCACCGCTCCATCGAGCTTGCTCTCGCCCATCACCCGGTCCTCGAAGTGGATGGGCACCTCCACGATCTTCTGGCCGCGGCGGAACGCCCGGTAGTGCATCTCCACCTGGAAGGCGTAGCCGGTGCTCTGGATGCCGGACAGGTCCAGGGTGCGCAGGGCCGAGGCACGCCAGAGCTTGAAGCCCGCGGTGACGTCGCGCACCGGGATGGCCAGCACCGTCTTGACGTAGGTGTTGGCCCAGCCACTGAGCAGACGGCGGCGCAGCCCCCAGGCCTCGGACAGGCTGGCGCCGGGCACGTAGCGACTGCCGATGACCACGCCGGCGCCGGTGGAGTGCAGGGTGCCCAGCAGTTGGGGGACGTACCCGACCGGGTGGCTGAGGTCGGCGTCCATCTGCACCACGTAGTCGGCGCCGCCGTCCAGCGCTCGGGTCATGCCCTCCACGTAGGCCCGGCCCAGCCCATCCTTCTTGGTGCGGTGCACCACGGTGAGCCTGCCGGTCTCCGCGCCGCCGAGTTCCGCCGCGAGCTTGTCGGCGATCTCCCCGGTGCCGTCCGGGGAGTTGTCGTCGACCACCACGATGCGCAGTTCGGGCAGGTCCAGGGCGACCAGGCGGGCGACCAGGCGGGGAAGGTTCTCGGCCTCGTCATAGGTGGGCACGACCACGGTCAGACGAGAGCTGCGCCAGGGCTCGGGGAGCGCCACGGGTTCGGGTGTGACCCGCACCGGCCCGGGCGGGAGGTGCGTCGGTTCGGAGGGCATGCGCGTCGGCTCCTGGCGTCGTGAGGGTCGTGTGCGGATGTTCTTACCGGCGAGTAAGTGTGTACAGGATCACGCATCGCACCTTCACCGCACAAGTCGGTTCGAATCGCAGGCTATGCGCCCTTCCGGAGGAATCGGACGGGCGCGCGTGCTCGCGCGAGGTCGTCACTGACCCCTTTCGTCGGCGGCCACGACGACGTGCACCAGGGTTCCGATCTCCTCCAACGTCATGATCACCTCAGGGTCGGCGCCCGAGTCGGTGACCAGGTGCGCGATGTTCTCCGGGGCGACGGTGGGCATCATGGTCTCCGCGCCGACCTTGGTGTGGTCGGCCAGGACGATGGTCTCCTCCGCGCAGGCCGACAGGGCCCGGTCGATGCCGGCCACGGCCGGGTTCGGGGTGCTCAGGCCTCGTTCGGCGCTGACGCCGTTGCCGGAGAGAAAGGCCCGGTTGACCCGGAGCCCGGCGAGCGCGCTCTCCGCGGCGGCGCCGACCAACGCCCGCATGGGGGCGTGCACCGTGCCACCGGTCATGACGACCTCCACCCCGTTGGCACCGGCCAGGGCGTCGGCCACCGGCAACGAGTTGGTGACCACCGTCAGGTCGCCGTGGCCGCGCAGCGCGCGGGCCAAGGCCTCGGCGGTACTTCCCGGGCCGATGGTGATGGCGTCGCCCGGACGCGCCAGACGGGCCGCGGCCACGGCGATGGCGGCCTTCTCCGCGGCGCACTGGTCGCGCTTGCCGGTGTAGCTCTGTTCGTGTCCGATCCTGCCGGGCAGGGCGACACCACCGCGGCGGCGGTCGAGCAGCCCTTCGGTCTCCATGGCGCGCACGTCACGACGGATCGTGACCTCCGAGGCCCGCACCTTGATGGCCAGGTCGCGCAGGGACATGCTCCCGTTGGCGCGGACCAGCTCCAGGATGCGCTCTCGACGTTCGGCGCCGAACGTCGGACGGCTCTCCTCGGCCATGTTCATCGGCCCTTCCTCGATCGATCGGTGGTGCGCGGCACGATCGCCGCCCCACCGTCGAACTAGAGTACGGACCGGTCACGCCGCTGCGCGTCCGGGGCCTCCGTCTCCTCCGACTCCCACGTGAGGGGCTTCTCGGTGAGGAGGGTCACCAGGAAGACCACGGTGAGGGCGACGAGCCCGACCAGGGCTCCGGCACCGAACATCATCACGACAGACATCTGAGCCTCCAAAGGGGGCGGGCCGACCTGCCACTTACCGAATGCCCACTTCGACACGGGCGCACACCCCCCAGGAACGGGAAGATCGGCCACAATGGAGGGCATGACCCTTGGTTCCTCGCCCCTAGAGTCCACGGTGTGGTGGGCCCACACCTCCGCCGCGAGCGGCCGTCTGCTCGACCTGCTGGACGAGGGCGAACGCACCCGCAACGCCCGGTTCCGACTTCAGGCCGACCGGGATCGCCATCTGGTCGGGCGGGCACTGACCCGTCTGGTGCTCGCCGAACGTGTCGGTTGCGCCCCCGAGGACGTCGTCTTCGACCTGCGCTGCCGATCGTGTGAGGACAAGGCTCGCACCGGGGCGGGTGGGGAGGACGCCTCCCCGCACGGCAAGCCGGTTCCGATCGGCGCCGCCGACGGCTGGGAGATCTCGGTGAGTCACTCCGGCGAGTGGGTGGTGCTGGCCCTGGCCGAGGGTGTCCCGGTCGGGGTGGACGTGGAGCGGGTGTCGGACTCGCGCGACCTGGACGGACTGGCCGCCTTCACACTGGCCGACACCGAACGTCGAGAGTGGAGCACGCTGCCCGAAGCCGGGAGGGTGGGGGCCTTCTTCGGCTACTGGGCGCGCAAGGAGGCCCTGCTCAAGGCCACCGGACTGGGGTTGTCCGGTGGCCTGCGTCGGGTCTCGGTGAGCCCACCGAACAGCCGGGCGCGACTCCTGGGTTGGGAGGGCGGCGGGGGTCCCGAGGCCGCTTGGCTCCACGACCTGGAGCGCGGCCCCGACTACCGGTCGGCCCTGGCGGTGCTCACCGACCGCGGGGTCGAGCCGACGGTGCACCAGGCGGAGATCGCCCTGGAGCTGCTGCGCCGTTGAGGCGGTGCGGTGCTCAGGCCTCGGCCTCTCGGGCCAGGTGGCGGCCGATCACCAGACGCTGCACCTGGTTGGTGCCCTCCACGATCTGAAGGACCTTGGCCTCGCGCATGAAGCGCTCGACCGGGAAGTCGCGGGTGTAGCCGTAGCCGCCGAACACCTGGACGGCGTCGGTGGTGACCTTCATGGCGGTATCGGTGGCCAGGAGCTTGGCCATGGCGGCCTGCTTGCCGAAGGGGCGTCCGGCGTCACGGAGGCGGGCCGCGGAGAGGTACAGCTCGCGTGAGGCGGCGATCTGGGTGGCCATGTCGGCGAGCATGAAGCCCAGACCCTGGAAGTCGCCGATGGCGGAGCCGAACTGGTGGCGTTCGCGGGAGTAGGCGACGGCGGCGTCCAAGGCGGCCTGGGCCAGGCCCACGGCGCAGGCGGCGATGCCCAGGCGCCCCGAGTCCAGGGCGGACAGGGCGATGGGAAAGCCCCGGTCCTCCTCCCCGACCAGCGCCGAGGTGTCGAGCTCGACGTCGTCGAAAAGCATCCCGGCGGTGGTGGAGGAGCACATGCCCATCTTGCGTTCGGGCGCGGCGGAGCCCAGTCCGGGGGTGTCGGCCGGCACGTGGAAGCAGCTGATGCCGCGGCCACCGGAGTCGGGGGCTCCGGTACGGGCGAAGAGCGCGTAGTAGTCGGCCTGTCCGCCGTGGGTGATCCACGCCTTGGCACCGTTGACCCGGTAGCCGGTCTCGGTGCGTTCGGCGCGGGTGGCCATGGCCGCGGCGTCCGAACCCGAGGTGGTCTCGGACAGGCAGTAGGCGCCGAGGAGTTCCCCGCCGAGCATGTCCGGCAGGAGCGCGGCCTTCTGGTCCTCGGCCCCGTAGGCGGCCAACGGGTAGCAGGACAGGGTGTGGACGCTGACGCCCAGGCCCAGGGCGAGCCAACCGCGAGAGATCTCCTCCACCACCTGGAGGTAGACCTCGTAGGGCTGTCCCCCGCCGCCGTACTCGTCGGGGTAGGGCAGCCCCAGCAGACCGGCGCGACCCAGGGTGGTGAAGGCGTCGCGGGGGAAGACGGAGTTCTCCTCGTCCTCGGCCGCACGCGGGACGATCTCCTTGTCCACGATCTCCCGGGTCAACTCAAGGAGCTGTTCGGCCTCGGGTGTGTGCAGCGTGCGTTCGACCGCCATGAACTCTCCCACGGTTACGCGCCCTGGTGCGCGTGGGACCCACTTCGCGGACCGCGATTTAGTAGGTCGTCCAACTATATGGTGACGCTGGGCACCTTATCCCAAAGCCCCGCACTTTGGGCACCCCGGGGTTGGACGGTGAACGGCCTCCGAGACGTTCGCCCTGAACACGACGCCCACCACGAGCCTTCGGGTTCGGCCGCCTGTACACGGAGGGGTCATGCGGCTTAGATTCCACGCATGGACCTCGAACTCCGCCACCTTCGCACCGTCTGTCTCCTCGCCGACACCGGCAGCGTCACCAAGGCGGCAGCGGCACTGTCCACCTCGCAACCCGCGCTCACCACCCAGTTGCAACGCATCGAACGCGAGGTCGGCGGGGCGTTGTTCCACCGTGGCCGCTCGGGGGTGCGCCCGACCGAGTTGGGCGAGTTCGTCCTGGTCCGAGCACGTGCCGTGCTGTTGTCCATGGACGACCTGATGCACGACATCAGCGCGCGCGGAGCCTTCCCCACCGCGCTGCGCATCGGCGGGGTCGGCCAACTCACCGTGGAGCTGTCCGGACGACTCTCGGAGGTCTTCCCCGGGGTCCCGGTACACGTACGCACCGAGTACTCCCCCAAGTTGGTCACCGACCTGGTCCGGGCCGGCCGACTCGACCTGGGAACCACCATCGACTACGTGGACCGCGACCTGACCACGGACGGACCGCTGGCGTGGGCGATGCTCGCGGTGGATCCGCTGCACGTGGCACTGTGGGTGGACCACCCGCTGGCCGAAAAACCGTCCATCCACCTGGAGGACCTGGCGGACAACTCCTGGGCGCTCACTCCCCCCGACGGAACCGGTTGGCCCGAGTGCTTCTACGTCGCCTGCCAGCAGGCGGGGTTCAGCCCCGAGGTGCCCTACCGACTGCACGATCGGTCGGAGATCCGTGACCTGATCGCCGACCGCCGGGCGGTGGCACCCTGCCAGTCCGACTTCGACACCGGCCGGGGTGTGGTGGTCCGTCAGTTGGCGGGGGCCCCGATACAGCTTCGGCACCTTCTGGTCTGGCGCCGCGACGGCCCGGTGAGCCAGGTGGCGGACCGGATCGCGCGCGTGGCGCGGGAGATCATCGACCAGAGCGCCGAGAAGGTCTGAGCCGATCGGGAAGAATCACCGACTTCGATCCGCACATTGATCCCATGATCGGACTTTCCACTCGAAACACCCTTGCACACCACGAAACCGTTACCCCCTAAGGGTTTCTCGACAAAGGCGCGCCGACCCTCGCCACCTTTAACGCCGGAGACCCCCGGTCGGACCTCCGGCCCATTCGCGCGCCTGTGACCTGGGGCCGGGCGACTATGCGTTACCAGCGGTCGCAGCACTCGACCCCCTTCGTATGATGTTTACCAGCCGGTAACGTACTGATGAGTAGGGGTCCACCCCCAGAGCCTTCTCCCGAGCTACGAAGCCGTCTTCCCCCACAGGCCGAAAAGCCTCCCGCTGCGCAGGCACCACCGAAGTTCAGGAAGACCACATGCGAACACTGAGAATCATCGCTTCGACGCTCACCGTGGCGATTCTCGCGACCTCGTGCGGCGGCTCCGGGTCGAGTGAGGAAGAGTCCGCCGCGAGCGATCTCACCACGGGGGTCACCGACGACAGCGTCGTCATCGGAACCCATCAACCTCTCACCGGTGCCGCGTCACCGGGTTTCGTACACGTCTCGACCGGCACGAGGGCCGTCTTCGACTACATCAACGACAACGGTGGCATCCACGGCCGCCAGATCGACTACCGCGTCGAGGACGACGTCTTCGACCCCGCGCAGACCATGGACGTCACGCGCGACCTCATCGACGAGCAGGAGATCTTCGCCATGCTCGGTGGGTTGGGCACGCCCACCCACGAAGCGGTGATCGACGACCTCAACGCCGAGGGAGTCCCCGACCTCTTCGTCTCCTCCGGAGCACTGGCCTGGGACTCACCCGAGCAGTACCCCTACAGCTACGGCTTCCAGGTGGACTACTCCAAGGAGGCGAAGGTCCAGGGCGCCTACATCTCGGAGAACTTCCCCGACGACAGCGTCGGTCTGCTCTACCAGAACGACGACGTCGGCCCCTCCTCGCACGCGGGCATCGAGCAGTACCTCATCGACGACATCGTCGCCTGGGAGGACTACGACCCCGGCGTCGCCGAACTCGACGGTCAGATCGAGGCCCTGAAGGACGCCGAGGCCGATGTCGCCGTCTGCTACTGCATTCCGGCCTTCCTCGGTCTGGCCATCCTCCAAGCCCAATCCGTCGGCTACGAGCCGCAGTGGGTGGCCCCCAGTTTCGGTGGTGACGTCGAGGTCGTCACCGAACTGATCACGCGGTACGCCGAGGGAACACCCGCGGAGGACGTGCCGCCGGAGGCCTTCACCGACGGGCTGATCATCACCTCCTTCCTCCCGATGGCCGGCCAGACCGAAGACCCGTGGACCGCGTTCTTCCGTGAGATCCACGATGAGTACAACGAGGGCGCGCCCTTCACCGACACCACGATGTACGGCATGGTGCAGGCCACGCTGATGGCCCAGCTGCTCATGGAGGTCGGCCCCGACCTGGACCGGGAGACCCTGATCCAGACGCTCAACTCCCAGGAGTGGGAGGGCCCGGGGCTGGTGCCGTTCGTCGCCACCGAGGACGACCACAGCGGTTACTCCGGCGTCATGGTCGCCCAGAACCACGCCGGTGAGGAACCGGAGATCCTGCAGGAACCGCGGGTCACCGACAGCGATGGCGGGGAGATCCTCCCCTTCGAACTGGACCGGCCCGACCCCGACGAGGTCGCCCTGCACGACGGCGACCACTAGCGGGGCCCGCTCCGGGCACACCCGGAAGGCACAAGGCGAAGGAGGGCGTGGGTCGCATCGGGCCCGCGCCCTCCTCCCCTTCCGCCACTCCGGGTCAGCGCCGCTCCAGACGGGGGAAGACCACCTTCTTCAGCACCAGGGTGAGCGCTGCCACGGTGGGGATGGCCAACAGCGCCCCGACCAGACCGAGCAGCGCGCCGCCGACCAAGGCGGCGGTGATGTTGGCCGTCGGAGCCACGTCCACGGCGTGCCGCATCACCCGGGGAGAGATCACGTAGCTCTCGATCTGTTGGTAGGCGAGGAAGAAGACGAGGGTGGCCAGTCCCAGCCAGAGGTCGCCCACCCCCACCGCCAGGGCGGCCGCGAGCGCACCGATGCTGGTACCCACCAAAGGGATCAACGCGGTGACGGCGACCACCAGGGCCAGGGTGAGCGCGTAGGCCGAACCGATCGCCCACAGGAAGAAGAACGCCACGACCCCGCCGAAGGCCGCCACCACCAACTGTCCGGCGATGAACGCACCGATGCGTCGAACGATCTCGTCACCGATCTCACGGACCCCGTCGCGGCGCGAACGCGGCACGAACCGGTAGGAGACGTCCATCATGCCGGGCAACGAGGCCATGAAGAACAGGGTCAGGACGAACACCGTGGAGAGGGCGAACAACCAGTTGAACACCACCTGGCCCACCCCGACCAGGCCACCGAAGATCCGCTGTCCGAAGTCGCCGCCGGTGACGACCCCCTCCAGGCGTTCCAACACGTTGTAGCGGTGATCCACCTCGTGGAAGAACGCCGTGTTCCGCAGATGGTCGATGGCGCCGGGCAGCGCGGAGACGAAACCGCTCACCTGCTCGGTCAACGGTGGCACGATGGCCCACGTGAACACCGCCACGAAGGCCAGCAGGGCCAGGCACACGGTGACGATCGCCGCCCAGCGGGGCATCCGCAGCCCGCGGCGCAGTAGTTCGATGACCGGGTTCAGGCCGACCGCGAGGAAGAGCGCCACCAGGATGTAGACGAACACCGCTCGGGCCCCGGTCAGGGCCTCCACCAGCAGCCAGGCGCTGAGGACTCCGAGTGCGCCGACGAACCCGACGACGAAGTAGTTGGGGCGGTGGGCCCCTCCCCCGGAGGGGCGGGTGAGGGGGTCGACTCCGCCTCCCCCGCCGGCGGCCCCCGGCTCACGTTCGGCCTTCGGGTCCTCCTGCGGCCCCCGGGTCGTTGTTCCGGTCGCGCCCGTGGCCGGGGCGTCGACGCTCATGTGCGCTGCTCCGACTCGTCCTCGTCGTCCAGTTCTTCGGGGAGGCGCAGAGTGAACAGGGCACCGCCGAGCAGGTCGCTGTGGCCTGCCACGAGTGTGCCGCCGTAGGCGTGCACGATCTCCCGGGAGATGGCCAGCCCGAGGCCGCTGCCACCCGGGTCGAGCTCCTTGGAGTCGGGCAGTCGGGAGAAGCGTTCGAAGACGCGTTCGCGGTCCTTGACCGGGATCCCCGCGCCGTCGTCGTGTACCTCCAGGACCGCGGCCCCTTTGCCTTGTCCGACGATGATGTCGATACGGCTGTGGGCGTGGCGCTCGGCGTTGGCGACGAGGTTGGTCAACACCCGCACCAGGCGCATTCGGTTGACCACGACGTGGACGGGTTCGGCTGCGTGCACGCGCACCTGCGTGTGTCGGCGCGGGTCGGTGAACTCCTCCCGCACCAGGGAGCCCAGTTCGATACGTTCGCGGATCATGGCCACGTCGGTGTCCATCCGGGCCAGTTCCAGCAGGTCGGAGACGATGTTCTCCAACCGTTCGGTGTCGGAGAGCAGACCGTTGAGCAGGCGTTCGCGGGCGCGCTGGTCGGGTTCGGGATCGGAAAGTTCGACCTCCAGTTTGGTCCGCATACCGGCTATGGGATTGCGCAGTTCGTGGGAGGCGTCGGAGACGAAGCGCCTCTGCCGGACCATCGCCTCCTCCAGCCGGCCGAGGGTGGAGTTGGCGGTGCGGGCCAGGTGGGCGATCTCGTCGTCGCTGCGGGGGACGGGGAGCCTGCGGTGCAGGTCGCTGACCGAGATCCGGTCCATCTCGGCGCTGATCATCTCCACCGGGCGCATCGCCCGTCCCACCCCGTACCAGAGGATCAGGGCGGTGCCGACGAGCAGGACGACCGCCATACCGGTCAGGGCGGATTCGAGCGTGTGCCGCATGAGCACCTGGGGGGTGCGGGTAGCGGCGAGCACGATCACGTCACCATAGGCGGAGTCGGTGACGGTGTAGCCCACCACCTGGAAGCAGTCGTCGGGTTCGATCCCCGCCGCCTCATCACAGACGACCGTGTCCATGCGGAAGTCGTGTTCGGCCGGCGCCCGTTCGGTCAGGGCCGGCAGGCCCCTCACCGCGGCGCTGGAGGCGAGGACCTCAAAGGTCTCCCGGTCAACGATCTGCAACCGCAGGATCGGTTCGGTGGCGGGGATGGAGGAGTCGTAGCGGTCCATCATGATGTGCTCGACGACGGCACGTGCCGCCTCCGCAGCCCGATCGCTCAACTGGTTCTGTACCACTTCCCGGAGGAACAGGAAGGAACCCACGGAGATGACCAGTACGACCAGGGTCAGTATGGTCGTGGCCCAAACCGTCACCCGGGCTCGGATGGAACGGGGGCGGAGCCATCCCCATCTTTTCCGTTGCCGTTCCTGGGGTTCTGACACGCACTCATTGTCACCCAGTGTCATCCCAAAACCGAGAACTGGCGACGGTGTGGCGGGAGCGACGCCCCAACGGGCCGAGAGTCCCGGCCCCTACTCGTAGGGATCGGGCGGGTTGGTGACCTCTTCCATCCCCTCGGTGGCGAACTCGTGCTCGGAGACGTCGTACAGGTCTCCCTCGGGCTCCACCCAGGTGCCCTGGACCGTCCACCAGCTGTCCGCCTCGGGCGCCGGCCGATCGGTGATGAGGACCTTGTTGACCACGGCGTCCGCCGCGCAGCAGGCCATTTGGAGTCGGGCCAGGTACCAGCCCTCGCCCTCTTCGTTGGGAACGGCGAACCCGGTCAGTTCGATCTCGCGGTCGGCCATCTCGCGTTCCTCGTCGATCCAGGCCCGCATCACGAACGCCTGGATATCGAGTCGGACCGTCTCCCCCGGCGCCGCCTCGGAGAGGGCGTCGTTGAACTTGGAGTTCCCACCCTCATCCCGGGGTGGTGGACCCGCCGAACCACTCGTGCTCTCCACCGTGTACGAACCCAGGGCCGGCGGGGCGACCACGAATACCGCCAGCACCGGGAGCAGGAGCAGCCAGGCCACCCAGGGGGCGCGAGAGTGGTCGTGGCCGTGATCGTCGCCCTGTCCCGACGTGTTCGCCTCGGCCGTGGCGGGGGTGGTCTCCTCTTCGTCCGAGTCGTCCCTCTCCCCGCGGACCTCGGCCACGATGACCAGGACGCCGAGCCCGACCATGACGATCCCGGCGGCGATCAGGAAGGGCCCGAAGCCCGCCTTGACCCAGTTCAGGTACAGGTCGGTGGGCACGGTGCTGGTCAGCGCGGCGGCGCCGAGCAGGACGAGGGTGAGTCCCTGCGCGATGCGGTTCACAGGATCAAGGCTCCGATCAGGAACGTACTGAGGAGACCGACCACCAGGCACAGGGGGGCGAAGCGGGCGACGAAGCGCCAGCCGAACACTCCCGCCTGCATCGCGATGAGCTTCAGGTCGACGATGGGGCCGATGACCATGAACGCGAGCTTGGCGGTGGGCGAGAAGTCGGTGAGGCTGACCGCGACGAAGGCGTCGGCCTCCGAACAGATGGACAACAGGATGGCCAGCGCGGCGAGCACCAGCACCGAGACGATGGGTGCCTCGGCCACCGTCAGCAGCCATTCGCGAGGCACCATCACGTTGAGCGTGGCGGCCGCGAGGGCGCCCACCACCAGGTATCCGCCGGCGTGCATGATGTCGTGCAGCATCGACTCGCGAAAGACCCGCCACTTGGAAGCACCCGGGTCATGGGACTGCGCGGGAAGACGCAGCCAATCGGTACGACCGAACCTCACCCAGATCCAACCGATGACCACCGACGCCAGCAGGGAGGCCGTGAAGCGGGCGAGTACCATCTCCGGCTGTCCGGCGAAGGCCACCGCGGTGGCGATCATGACGATCGGGTTGATGGAGGGCGCCGCGAGCAGGAAGGTCAACGCCGCCGCAGGCGCCACCCCCCGTTTGATCAGGCTGCCGGCGATGGGCACGGACGCGCACTCGCACCCTGGCAGCAAGGCGCCTGAGACACCCGCCACGGGGACGGCGTGGCCCGCCTTGCTCGGGATGAACCGCCGGTAGACCGAGGTCGGCACGAAGGCGACAAGGGCGGCGGACAGGGCCACTCCGAAGACCAGGAAGGGCATGGCCTGGAAGCTGATGGCCGTGAAGATGGTGGCCCAGGCCAGGAAGGCCTGGCCGGTCAGGTCGTCGGAGAGCCACGCGTGGCCGAAGGCCATCGCGGTGATGATCAGGGCGAAGAGCCAGACCGTGCCGGTCCTGCGTGCTCCGGGCCGCCTTCCCCAGTCGGCGGGGGGCAGTTCGTCTCCGCGGTCGTCCCAGCCGCCGGCGAGGGAGTCGCCGAGAGAGGAGGACGGGGCGGAGTCGTGTGTGGTCCGTTCGGACACGGGTGTACTCCGTGAGGTTCGGTTGGGAACTACCCGAATGGTAACCGAAAACCGTTTTCGTTCGCGCGAGCAACGGCGAACCTGTGGATGGACGTTCCCGGGCGAAGACCACATGAGCGAGAACGCACGTATGGGTTCCACCCCCATGGTCAGAATGTGATCCAGGTCTCTATCGTTGGCGCCCATGGAACCGAGAACGACGCCGTCCCCCGCGGACGGAAGTGCTCCGAAAACCCCCTTCCACAAGGTCGTCACCGCCAGCCTCATCGGTACCACGATCGAGTGGTACGACTTCTTCCTGTACGGGGCCGCCGCCGCGTTGGTCTTCAACGTGGTCTTCTTCCCCGACTCCGACCCCCTGGTCGGCACCATGCTGGCCTTCAGCACCTACGCCGTCGGGTTCGTGGCCCGACCCCTGGGCGGTGTGGTCTTCGGACACTACGGCGACCGGATCGGTCGCAAACAGCTCCTGGTGCTGAGTCTGTTGATGATGGGCGGCGCCACCTTCGCGATCGGGTTGTTGCCCACCTACGCGGCGATCGGGGTGGGCGCTCCCCTGCTGCTCACCCTGCTACGCGTCATCCAGGGGTTCGCCCTGGGCGGTGAGTGGGGTGGCGCGGTCCTGCTCGTCGCCGAACACGGTAAGCCGCGCAACCGCGGTTTCTGGGCGTCCTGGCCCCAGGCCGGGGTGCCCTGCGGCAATCTGTTGGCCACCGCCGTCCTCGCGGTGCTGGCCGTGGTGATGGCCGACGAGACCTTCCTCGACTGGGGTTGGCGCATCCCGTTCCTGCTGTCCGGGATCCTGGTGTTCATCGGTCTGTGGATCCGGCTCGCGGTCACCGAGTCGGAGGTGTTCAAGGACGCCTCGCGCAAGGTGGGCGAGTCCAAGGGCACCGAGCGCGCCCCGATTCTCGACGTGCTGCGCCATCACTGGCGCGAGACCCTCGTGGCCATGGGCGTGCGGCTGGCCGAGAACGTCTCCTACTACGTGGTCACGGCGTTCATCCTCGTCTACGCCACCCAGCAGGCGGGCCTGTCCAACGAGGCCGTGCTGAACGCGGTGCTGATCGCCTCCGCGGTGCACCTGGTGACCATCCCGGCGTGGGGCGCGCTGTCCGACGTGGTGGGACGGCGGCCGGTCATCGCGGTCGGGGCGGTGGGGGTCTCCCTGTGGTCGTTCGCCTTCTTCCCGCTCATCGACCAGGGCACGTTCGGCTCCGTGACCCTGGCCGCGACCGTCGGGTTGATCCTGCACGGCGCGATGTACGGTCCGCAGGCGGCGTTCTTCTCGGAGTTGTTCAGCACCCGGGTGCGGTACTCGGGTGCCTCCATCGGCTACCAGTTGGCGTCGATCGTGGCCGGTGGTCTGGCCCCACTGATCGCGACGGCGCTGCTGGCGACCTTCGGTTCCAGCCTGCCGATCTCGGTGTACGTGGCGGCGGTCGGTGTCGTCACCGTGGTGGCGGTGGTGTGGTCCAGGGAGACCCGGGGCACCGACCTGGCCGCCGTGCCCAAGGGCGGTGAACCCGCCCCCGGCGCATGATCAGTCCTTCGTCTCCGGGCCCCGGTCGTCCTCACGGCCGGGGTCCTCGTCTTCCTCGGGGGGCCCGTCGCCGCCCTCGGATCCCTGGTCTCCGGCCACCCGTTCGTCGCCCTCCTCGCCGGGCTCGCGCCGGTCCACCGACTCCCCCGACACCGGACCCCACGCGGTGACGTTCTGCAGGTCCGGCATCTTGGCCAGGGAGAACTGTGGGTCCAGGCCGTATCGCAGCTGTCGGCTGTAGTCGGCGAGCAGCCGGAAGGCGACGGTGGACAACGGGGCGATGGCCAACAGGTTGACCGTGGCCATGACACCCATGGAGATGTCGGCGAGGGTCCAGATGACGGTCAGCGGGGCGACGGAACCGAGGAAGATCGCGACCAGGACCGCCGAACGGAAGTAGGTCATGTGGTTGGGTTCGGCGTCCAGGAACTGCAGGTTGGACTCGCCGTAGTAGTAGTTGCCCAGGACCGACGTCCACGCCAGCAGGAACATGATGATGGTGAGCGCGTGGACGGACCAGCCGCCCAGCGAACTCTCCAGAGCGGTCTGGGCCACCTCGATGGGCGGGATGTCGGGGTTGAACTCGGTCCCGTACAGCAGCACGATGAACGCGGTCACCGAGCAGATCAACCAGGTGTCGAAGTACACGCCCAGGGTCTGGACCAGGCCCTGCTTGGCCGGATGGGACACCGACGCGGCCGCACCGGCGTTGGGCGCCGACCCCAGACCCGCCTCGTTGGAGAACATTCCCCGCCGCATCCCCCACAGGATGGCGGTGCCCACGCCACCCGCAGCGACCTCGCGCAGGCCGAAGGCGTGGCCGAAGATGGCGCCGAAGACGTCCGGGACGGCCTGGATGTTGATGATCACCACGGCGACGCCGAGCAGGATGTAGAGGATCGCCATCAGCGGGACGAGGGCCTGGGCGACGGTGGCGATCCGGCGCACACCACCGAAGATGACCGCGGCGGTGATGGCGACCAGGACCAGACCCACGGCCACGTTCAGGATCCACCCTCCGCCCCCGCCGAGGGCGCCCACCGAGGTGCCGATCGCCCCGGAGATGCTGTTGGACTGCACGGAGTTGAAGACGAGGCTGAACGTCACGGTGATGATGACGGCGAAGAGCGCGCCCATCCACCGTCGGTTCAACCCGTGAAGCATGTAGTAGGCGGGGCCACCACGGAATCCGGTTCCGGTACGCACCTTGTACAGCTGGGCGAGGGTGGACTCCACGAAGGAGGCGGCGCCGAGGACGCCGGCCATCAGCCACATCCAGAACACGGCTCCGGGCCCGCCCAGCATGATCGCCAGGGTGACGCCGACGATGTTGCCGGTACCCACGCGGGAGGCCGCGGAGAGCGCGAAGGCCTGGAAGGAGGAGATCTCCCTACCGCCGTCCGGAGCGGTCCCGGGGCTGCTGCGTATGACGCGGAACATCTCGGGTAGCAGCCGGACCTGGACGAACCCCGAGCGCACCGTGAAGTAGACGGCCAGGATGACCAGCAGCGGGATGACGAAGAAGGTCCAGAAGGCGTCGTTGAGGGCGACGAGAGCGTTGTTGAGGACGGTCACGCGTTCCCCTTCAGGTGGGCGTGGTGGTCCCGAGTGCGACTTCGGGGTTTCCCGCCCACTGTGCTCCTCCGGGTGATCGCGGCTTCTCCGGGACACGCGAAGAGGTGGTAAAGGACCGTAAACACCCATGTTCCGGACCATGACGAAGGGCCCGGGCCGGCGTGTGCCGGTCCGGGCCCCTCCTCAGTTCAGTCCCTAACGCTGGGGAGCGGAGTCGAAGCGCTCACCACGGCGGGGGCCGCCGCCACCGCGACGGTCGCCACGGAAGCCGCCACGGGGGCCACCGCCACCGCGACGGTCGCCGCCGTAGCCGCCCCGACGCTCGCCGCCGCCACGGTAGCCGCCACCCTCGGGACGGTCACCACGGTAACCGCCGCCTTCGGGGCGGTCTCCGCGGTAGCCGCCCTCACGGTCGTTACGGCCACCGCCACGGTAACCACCCTCGGAACGCTCACCGCGGTAACCGCCATCACGGTCGTTACGACCGCCGCCACGGTAACCACCCTCGGAACGGTCACCACGGTAACCGCCTCGGTAGCCACCACCGTTACCGCGGTAGCCGCCACCGCGACGGGGGCCGCCACGGCCGCGACGCTCGCGAACGGGCTCCGGCGGCTCGATCCACGGCTCCCAGGAAGGCTCCTTGGCGCCGGTCACCTCGGAGAGCAACTCGTCTCCGGGGTTGACCAGGTGCTGCTTGGCCTCGACGCCGGCGTCGCTGAGCAGGCGGCGGGCCATACGACGCTGGTTGGGCGCCACCAGGGAGACCACCAGGCCGGAGGAACCGGCGCGGGCGGTACGGCCGCCGCGGTGCAGGTAGTCCTTGTGGCCGGTGGGCAGGTCGATGTTGACGACCATGTCGATGCCGTCGACGTGGATACCGCGAGCGGCGACGTCGGTGGCGACCAGGGCCTGGATCTTGCCCTCACGGAACTTGGCCAGGGTGCGGGTACGCACGCTCTGGGTCTTGCCACCGTGCAGGGAGGCGCAGGGCACGCCGGCCTCGATCAGCTGCTCGCTGATGGTGTCGGCGCGGTACTTGCTGCGCACGAACATGATGGTGCGGCCATCGCGCGCGGCGATCTGGGTGACGATCTTGTTCTTGTCGCGGGGCAGCACCTTGAGCAGGTGGTGCTCCATGGTGGTGACCTGGGAGACGGGCGGGTCGACCGAGTGGGTGCGCGGGTCGCTCATGTACCGGCGCACGAGCTTGTCGACGTCACCGTCCAGGGTGGCCGAGAACAGCAGCGTCTGCCCGTCCGGCTTGACCTGGTCCAGGAGCTCGCTGACCTGCGGCATGAAGCCCATGTCGCACATCTGGTCGGCCTCGTCCAGCACCGAGACCTCGACGTCGCCCAGATCGCAGGCGCCCTGTTCGATCAGGTCGGTCAGGCGGCCGGGGGTGGCGACGAGGACGTCGACGCCGCGGCGCAGTTCGTTGATCTGGCGGGTGTAGGAGCTGCCACCGACCACGTCGCCCACGCGCACGCCCACGACGCGGGCGTAGCCGCGAAGGGAGTCGCGCACCTGGTGGGCGAGCTCACGGGTGGGCACCAGGATCAGGGCCCGGGGGCGGTTGGCGGCGGCGCGGCGCTCGGAGCAGCGCATCAGGACCGGCAGGCCGAAGGCCAGGGTCTTGCCCGATCCGGTGCGGCCACAACCGAGGACGTCGCGGCCCTCGATGGCGTCGGGAATGGTGGCGGCCTGGATCGGGAACGGGGTGGTCACACCGTTCTTGGCCAGCTCCTCGACGATGTCCTTGGGCAGGCCAAGGCTGTCGAAGGCAGGCATTACGGCAGTGTCCGTCGTCAAGTGACGTGTACCTTCCTCATCGTTTGGCGGCGTTTCGAGGAAGGCTTCACACGGTCACAGCGGACCCAGCGAAGAAATCACACAAACGCGCCTGATCACACGCGGAAGCGACCCCGTCTCGTGTGGGGTTCGTGTGCTCTTCGGGTCAAGAGTGACGTCGACCGGGTCGACACGCTCTCCGCGTCTTGGCGGCCCGGCGCGCTCTTATGCGCGCGGCATTGAACGACCGCTTGCAGCAGCGTACTAGAGATCATCTCTGAGCGGGGACGGGACGGGGGCATTTCCCCGGTGATACCGGTCTCCCCGCCCGCCCCGATCACCATCGGCCGTGCTCCGGGATCAGGAACCGGCGGCCATGGCCTTGGCCATGGCCGTGAGGCGACCGGCCTGGGCCTTGCGCTCGGCGGCGCACTGTTCTTCCAGGGTGTTGTCCGCGGCCTGCCACAGGAGCGCCTTGGTCGCGACGGCGGCGTCGGCGTTGACCGCGAGGAGCCCGGCGATGGCGTCGTCAACGGCACCGTCGAGTTCGTCGACGCCCACGACCAGGGTCGCGAGACCGATCTCGCGAGATTCCTCGGCACCGACCTTGCGGGCGGTCAGGCAGATCTCGACGGCGCGATGGACGCCGACGATGTCCACCAGGGGCTTGGTGCCGGTGAGGTCCGGCACCAAGCCCAGGGCGGGTTCCTTCATACAGAACTTGGCGTCGTCGGCGAGGATGCGCAGGTCACACGAGAGGGCCAGCTGGAACCCGGCGCCGATCGCGTGTCCGCGCACGGCGGCGATGGTGACCAGGTCGGGACGGCGCAACCAGCGGAAGCCCTCCTGGAGTTCGGCGATGTAGGCGTCCAGCTCGGCGTCGTCCGTGGTCCCCTCGGCCAGCCCGTCGATGATCGAGCGCTCCCCGTCCACCCCTTCGGGGGTGAACATGTTGAGGTCGATGCCCGCGGAGAAGATGTCGCCCTCCCCGGAGATGACGACGATTCGGACATCCCCGGGGAGCGTCTGGCCGATGTGGGCCATGGTCGTCCAGGTGCGACCGGTCATCGCGTTGCGGCGCTCGGGGCGGGCGATGGTGATGCGGGCGACCGCGCCCTCCACCGACAGCCGCAGTCCCGCGCGGGTCAGCTCCTCCTCGGTGGGCGCCTGCCGCGCGCCGGTCTCCTGCTGGGCCTGGGACATGTGTTCCTCCGTCGGATCGGTGTGACACCCCCGACCCTACTCGCGGGTAACCCCGGCGACGACACCGACCGTCACGCCTTGCGTGTCGCCCCACCACGCCCGCGCAGCTCCACGCCGGCCTCGCCCAACAGACGGTGCACGAAACCGTAGGAACGGCCCGTGGCCGCGGCCAGACCACGAATGCTCTCCCCCTCGTCGTAGCGGCGCTTGAGATCGGCGGCCAGCTCCGCGCGACCTGCACCCGAGACCCGGGCGCCCTTCCTCAACTCGTCACTCACAGTTCTCTCCCGTTCAAGACACTCCGGCACCGTGGGTGCCGGAACCACAGCCATGATCAGGCATGGGCGTCCCGGACCGCCACAACCGACGGTGGACACACCGAGTGACCGGGGTTTCGGAGACACACAAACCCTGTCCGAAAAAGAGGAGGGGTGAACCTCCCAGCCTTCTGGGCGTCCACCCCTTCCCTCACCGTGTTCCCACGGGCCGACTCAGGCCAGGGCGATGAGGTCCTCGAAGTCGGCGTTCCACATGTCCTCGACCCCGTCCGGGAGCATGATGACCCGCTCGGGTTGAAGGGCGGAGACGGCGCCCTCGTCGTGTGTCACCAGGACGATCGCGCCCTTGTAGTTGCGCAGCGCCGAGAGGATCTCCTCGCGGCTGGCCGGGTCCAGGTTGTTCGTGGGCTCGTCGAGCAGCAGCACGTTGGCGCTGGAGACCACCAGTGTGGCCAGGGCCAACCGGGTCTTCTCACCACCGGAGAGCACACCGGCGGGCTTCTCGACGTCGTCGCCGGTGAACAGGAACGATCCCAGGGTCTTGCGCGCCTCCACCTCGGGCAGGTCCGGGGCGGCGCTCATCATGTTCTCCAGAACGCTGCGGCCCACGTCCAGGGTCTCGTGTTCCTGGGCGTAGTACCCGAGTTTGAGACCGTGGCCCGGAACGACCCGACCGGTGTCGGCCTCCTCGACCCCGCCCAAAAGGCGCAGCAGGGTCGTCTTGCCCGCTCCGTTGAGCCCCAGGATGACCACCCGGCTGCCCTTGTCGATGGCCAGGTCCACCCCGGTGAAGATCTCCAGCGAACCGTAGGACTTGGACAGTCCCTCGGCCATGAGCGGGGTGCGACCGCAGGGGGCCGGGTCCGGGAAACGCAGCTTGGCGACCTTGTCGGCCTTGCGAACCCCCTGCACCCCGTCCACGATCTTGTCGGCGCGGTTGAGCATCTGCTGGGCCGCGCGGGCCTTGGTGGCCTTGTAGCGGAAACGCTCGGCCTGCTTGCGCAGGGTGTCGGCCTTCTTCTCCGCGTTGGCCAACTCGCTGCGGCGTCGACGCTCGTCGTCCTCGCGCTGGACCTGGTACTGCTTCCAGCCCATGTTGTAGATGTCCATGACGCTGCGGTTGGCGTCCAGGTAGAAGACCTTGTTGACCACGTGCTCGACCAGTTCGACATCGTGACTGATCACGATGAGCCCGCCCCGGTGAGACTTGAGGAAGTCGCGCAACCAGACGATGGAGTCGGCGTCCAGATGGTTGGTGGGCTCGTCCAGCAGCAGCGTGTCGGCACCGCTGAACAGGATGCGGGCCAGTTCGATGCGGCGTCGCTGGCCACCGGAGAGGGTGTGCAGCGGCTGGCCGAGGACCTTGTCCGGCAGGCCCAGACTGGAGGCGATAGCCGAGGCCTCGGAGTCCGCGGCGTACCCGCCCAGCACGTGGAGGCGTTCCTCCCACCTCGCGTACTGGCGCACGCCCTTGTTGCGGGTCTTCTCGTGGTCGCTGGCCATCTTCTTCTCGGCCTCGCGCAGCCCGTGCAGCGCCTCGTCGATCCCGCGGGCGGACAGCACACGGTCCTTGGCGATGACGTCCAGGTCTCCGGTACGGGGATCCTGGGGCAGGTAACCGATGGTGCCGGACGAGGTGACCGTCCCACCGGTGGGCAGCCCCTCACCCGCCAGGACCTTGGTCATGGTGGTCTTGCCCGCACCGTTGCGGCCGACCAGACCGATCCGGTCGCCCGCGGCGACCTGGAAGGTCGTCGGCTCCAGAAGGAGGCGGGCTCCGACGCGCATTTCGAGGTCGGTGGCGATCAGCATGGGTGGAGCTTCCTCAAGGTGGTGTGACGGTCGGTGGCTGCCCTGGACCGCGCGCGGCCAAGCCCTTGTTCGTGGGGCCGGCGGGTGGGGTCGGGTGGGCGGGAGCGCCCCGGCGGACCGACCCAGCCTAACGGCACGGGTGAGGGGGTCGGTGAAGGGTTTTTCCCGGAGCCCCCGGAGCACGGGGGCCGGAGCGTGCACGGCCACGCCCCCGACCCTCACAACGGGTTCGGGGGCGTGGCCATTCCCCGCGCCGCGGGCGCGGGCTCACATCAGGTCGTCATCCCTGTTCCCTGTCCTTGTCCGCCCTGTCCTTGACGGTCTTGTCCTTCGTCCCTTTGACCGGTTCGGTCGTCTCCTGGCCCTGGGCCACCACCACGACCGCTTTGTCCTTGTCCGCGGTCACCGGGCCGGACTCCTCTTGCCCACCCGAGTTGTTCTCGGTGCTGACCGGAGGACGGTTGCGCAGCAGCGCCGCCAGGACGGCGGCGATCGGGGTCGCCAGGAACATGCCGGGGATGCCGCCGAGGATGCCACCCGCGGTGATCGCGATCAGCACGACCGGCGAGGGCAGCTCCAGGGCCTGTCCGTAGATCCGGGGAGCGAAGAAGCTGCTCTCGGCCTGTTGGACCACGACGACCGCGATCACGATGATCAGCGCGATGACCGGGCCTTCGGCGACCAGGGCGACCATGGCCGCCAGTAGACCGGTGAGGAAGGCGCCGATGACCGGCAGGAACGCGCCGATGAACGTCAGCACGATCAGCGGGATGGCCAGGTTCACGTCCAGGAAGATGAACAGGAAGATGCCGATGCCGACGGCGTCGATGACACCGACCATCGCCACACCCCGCACATAGCGGCCCATCACCCCGTAGGCGACGCCACTGGCGTGGCGCAGGCCGGGGCGGGACTTGGGCGGCAGCAGGGTGACGACCCAGTCCATGAGCTTGTCGCCGGAGTGCACGAAGTACACGGTCATGGCGATGATCAGGACCAGGCCGAGCAGGAGCTGCACCACGGCCGTGCCGGCGGTCCAGGCGCCACTGAGCAACTGGTCGGTGTTGTCGGTGATCATCCCCTGGACCTGCGCCCAGGCGTTGTTCAGCATCTCCGTGAACAACGCCTGGTCGACGAAGGGGATCTCCACCTTCTGGAGCTCGACGAAGGCGCTGCTGACACTGGCGACCAGCCCGTCGAAGCCCTGGATCGCGGGAGAGACGATCATGGTGACCACGCCGCTGAGCACGACCAGTGCCGAGAGGACGGACAGCGCGGTCGAGGATCCCCGCCCCAGTCCCTTGCTCCGCAGCCAGTTGGTCATCGGCATGAGCAGGGCGGTGATGAAGACGGCGAGCACCACCGGCAGGGTGATCACCGACAGGTGGATGACCGCGTAGACGAACAGGCCCACCACGACGCCGATGAGCAGGATCCGCCAGGCGACGTCACTGACCATTCGCAACAGGTCGCCGGCACCGACGTCATCCTGCTCGGCCGCGACCCGCTTCTCCTGTTCCACCTTGGCCTCGACCTCGGCCCGGGCCTCTTCCTGCGCCTCCAGGTGGGCGAGGCGTTCGGCGCGGGCTCTGCGGGACACGAGCCACTTGTTCAGGAGCGCCCAAACTCCCGGCCGCTGGGCTTGCACATGGACTCCATTCTCCGGTGGTGACACCGAGGTCGCTCATCGACGGCGACCACCCGTATGCCGTTTCGTCTCGTTCGGGGGATGGAAGGCGGATGGTGCGTGGGTGTCGCAGTGGGGTTGATGCACGGTACAGGGTCCGGGTTCTCCCCGACCCTGTGAAGGACACAACTCCGTCAGAACTGCCAGGGTTCCCGGGCGTGCCCGCTCTCGACGATCTCGTTGCCGAAGGGGGCCAGGGCCACGGGGATCATCTTGATGGAGGCCCACGCCATGGGGATTCCGATGATGGTCACGGCCAGACCGGCGGCGGTGACGATGTGGCCGATGGTCAGCCACCATCCCGCGACGATCAGCCAGATGACGTTCAGGAGGGTGGAACCACCGCCGGCGCCCTGACGGCGCACGAGGTCACGGCCGAACGGCCAAATGGCGTACTTGGCCATACGGAAGGACGCGACCCCGAACGGGATGGTGACGATGAGGATGCAGCAGATGACGCCGGCGAACACGTAACCGAGCGCCAGCCAGAACCCGGCGACGAAGATCCAGATGATGTTGAGAATGAGCCGCAAGAGGGCCACGGTGATTCGTCTCCTTGAGTCTGTCCTGGGCGTGGGTGCCGTTCGTCGGGTATTCGATCGAACGCATCCTGTTTTCTATCGTCTGGGACGCTCGGACACCATGCCCTGTTCCACCTTGGATCCCTGGACCTACCCTTAGGGGACGCCGCGGGACACGAGCGCCACACCGGGCCTCGTCGGGTGCCGGCGAGCACTCGGTCGCTCCTCGCGGAGGGTGATGACATACGGTCCCACCCAATCTCGCAGATCTACAGCGACCAGAATGTGATGGGCGCATCAGGGGGACCCCCTAGGCAGGGGCGACATAGCGCCATACGATGTCCCTTGTCCTTCGCAAGACGGTCGTACATGTGATCTGCGACAAACTCGGACAAATACCCACAGAGCTGATGTCAGACATCAGGTTTCGGTAACAGTTGAACGAGTAATTTCCCCACCCCCCGTGCACGATCGGGAGTGGGGATGGCATGATTACGTACCGGCTCGGACGGAGGCTGTCACCGCCTCCGCGGCCGTTCGCGTGAGAGCACCCCTTCATCGACAGGCATCGCCTGCTGTGATGGTGCTTCTCGTGGTCTCAGCCACACCGGGGAACAACACCTGCACCGCACGACGTTTGCGTCGTGCGGGGTGCCTCGCGCCGCGTGACCGACTTGTTGGTGACTGAAGCTTTTTAAGACAGCTTACTAGTGATTTCAGTAGAGGTGGTTCAAGCATGTCTCAGGTACGTCGGCAGGCCGCGCTGCGCCCCCGCCCGAGCTGGGGGTGGCAGGATGCCGCCGCGTGCCGGGGCGAGGACCTTGTGCTCTTCTTCGGCCCGGATGGCGAGCGCCAGCCGGAGCGGGAGATTCGTGAGCGCAAGGCCAAGGAGATCTGTGCGGCCTGCCCGGTTCGGACCGACTGCCTGGACTATGCGATCTCGCGTCCGGAGAAGTACGGCACCTGGGGTGGTCTGAACGAGGACGAGCGCGCCTCTGAGCGCCGTCGTCGTATGCGACGCGCCAACGCCGCCTAAGTCCGCGTTTCATTCCCCACGCGGAACTCTTTCCGGAAGGCCCCGGCCCCGATGACCCGCGGCGCCCCGACGTTCATGTCGAGGGCGCCGCGGGTTTTCCACTGTCCGGGTCACGGAACGGACTCGAACGTCTTACTCGGAAGGCACCTTCGAGCGAGCCGCTGTAATATCTTCGGCCCGGCCGCCCCGCCCTACTCGGCACGGCGGAACAGGTGCCGGTCGAACCAGTCCAGGGTGCGCACCGCGACCTCGCGCCACTGCCGTGTCCCGCCGAGGAGGCGGTCGGTCCCCGAGACCACGCCCAGCTCCGAGGAGCCTCCCAGGTGGGCCCTCGACCACTCCCCCAGCTCACGTACGAACGAGTCCTCGCTCTCCAAGAGCACGAGCGTGGGCGCGCGCACCTTGCCCAACGCCGGTTCGGCCAAGTCCACACGGCCACCGTGCGCCACGACCGACGCCACGTCCTGCGGCAGCTCCGCCGCGGCCACCAGGGCCGCGGGCGCCGCGTCTCCCCAACCCATGACGCCCAGGGGTTCGCTGGCCGCGTCGGTGGCCCGGCGCAACCAGGTGACGGCCGCGCCCAACCTCTCGCCCAGGACCTCGGTGTCCCCCTCGTCGTCACCGTCGTCACCGGTCATCAGATCCAACAGCAGGGTGGCGTATCCGGCCCGCTGCAACGAGGCCGCGATCGCTCGTCGTTCGGGGTCCCCTCGTCCACGGCCGAAGGCCATCACCACCACACCGCGCAGGGCCGTGGGCATGGTCAGGTCACCGTCGAGGTAGACCTGCCCGGCGCGGATGCGCACCGCGCGGGCCACCTCGGGCCGAGGGCGCGAGCGTTCCAGTTCGGTCAGGATCGTGGTGACGTGGTCGTCCGAGAGCTGGTCGAAGTCCCGGTACCACTCCCCCACGGCGCGGAAGTTGTCCGGTGCGCCGATCACCACCACCGCGTCGGCCTCCCCCTTGAGGATCTCCAGCGCCTCGGGCGAGGCCACCGGGACCGCCAGGACCAGGCTGGAGGGGCCCGCCTGGCGCACCATCCTCAGCGCGGCGCGGGCGGTGCCACCGGTGGCCACCCCATCATCGACCACCACGCAGTCGCGGCCGGTGATCCGGGGTAGGGACCGCTCGCCCCGGTAGATACGTCGCCGGCGGTCGAGCTCCTCGCGTTCGGAGGTGACGGTGTCGGAGAGCGCCTGGCGGGGAACGCGCATCCGTGCCAGGGCGAGGTCGTCGTAGAGGACGTGACCGTCCTCGGTGATGGCGCCGACCCCGGTCTCGGGCCGACCGGGCAGGCCGATCTTGCGCACCATGAGGACGTCGAAGTCCGCGCCGAGACCGCGCGCGAGTTCGGCTCCCACCGGCACGCCACCGCGTGGCAGGGCCAGCACGATCGGGTCTTCGACCGCGTAGGGGCGCACGCGATCGGTGAGGCGTCGGCCCGCCTCGGTCCGGTCGGTGAAGGGCAGGGATACGGGTACCGGGTTCATGTCGTCGCCTGTGCCGGGGCCATGGGACCCGACACCCCTCCTTCCGGCTGTCCGTGGATCACGCCGCTCGCAAAGTGCTACCGGCATACCCCGCCGTACACGGATTACAACCCCGGGTCCGGGCAAAACCCGCACCCTTCACCGGAAGATGAGAAACCGCCGATCGCCCGGTGTCAGGCCGGCCGGAAGCCGTCACGCAGCACCGCCATCAGCAGCGCGTCGTGTCTGCGCCCCTCCCACAGCAGTGATTCGCGCAGACGACCCTCGACGTAGAAACCGCAGGAACGGTAGACGGCGATGGCCCGCATGTTGAAGGCGTACACCTGGAGCCAGAGCCGGTGCAGGCCGATCTCCTCGAACGCGTAGCGCATGACCAGTTGGGTGGCCTCCCGGCCCAGCCCCTTACCGGTGAACTCGATGGCCGACAGCGC
This sequence comes from Nocardiopsis sp. NPDC055551, assembly GCF_053619415.1. Taxonomy (NCBI): domain Bacteria; kingdom Bacillati; phylum Actinomycetota; class Actinomycetes; order Streptosporangiales; family Nocardiopsidaceae; genus Nocardiopsis; species Nocardiopsis sp. NPDC055551. The sequence continues at coordinate 92,504 of NZ_JBSHJJ010000007.1, forward strand.
TATGCGATAGCCGGCGGTCTCGTTCTCCGGGGACACCGAGTAGATGGAGAGCTCACCGAGGTAACGACCGCCCTTGGGTTCGGTGATCGCCAGGTCCAGGCGGTCGTCCCCTTCGGCGCGACCGTGACACCACAGGCGCGCCTGCTCATAGGTCAGGTGCCCGTGCGACCCCGTGAGTCTACGGACCTCCTCGTCCAGTCCCGCGGCGAAGTAGGCGTCGGTGTGTTCCGGGCCGAGGGGGACCAGGGACACGTTCTCGCCGTTGAGGGTGGGCTTGTCTCGCAGCGCGCTCGTGTTGATCATGCGGGTCTTCCGGTTCCGGCCGGGACCGTGGGGCACGGCATTACCCGGGTGAGGGAGACGGTGGGCGGGGATGCCGCACGCGGGAACGGGACGCGGTGGCGTGGCCTGGGTGCATGGGCCTGGGCGGGGGACGAGGTGTGGGCGGGGCGGGGTGGGGCGAGGGCGGGGTCGAGCGGGTCCTTTCCGGGCTCTCGGTGAGGACACGGGTTCCCTATGTAAAACACCTCCGCTCCGAAAGGCAAGCCCGGCGGGACCGAGCGCGACAAAACACTGTTCATCCGATGACCGGACTGGATAGCATCGGCCCGCATCGAAAGCGCTTAGGGAGCCGCCCGTGAACACCCCGACCGATACGGCCACCACACCACCGCCCGAGGCCAGGCGTGCCCGGGTCGCGGTGTCGACCCTGTTCTTCGTGAACGGGTTCACCTACACCAACGCGGTGCCCTGGCTCCCCGTGATCAAGGACGGGCTGGGGCTGAGTAACGCGGAACTGGGATTGGCGATCGCGGCGATGCCGTTCGGCGCGATCCTCACCGGGATGTTCGCCGGTCCGCTCATCCACTGGTTCGGCAGTGGTCGGACCGCGGTGGGTACGAGCCTGATCAGCTTGGGAGCGCTCCCATTCATCGCGCTCGCGCAGAACTGGTGGATGCTCGCCGGTGCCCTCTTCGTCCTGGGCGTCGCCGACACCTGGACCGACTCCGCGCAGAACTCGCACGGCCTACGAGTGCAGCGACGCTATCGACGCAGCATCATCAACACCTTCCACGCGGTCTGGAGCCTGGCCGCGGTCTCCGGAGGACTGCTCGGTGCCGCCATGGCGGGCGCGGGGGTGCCCATCCTGTGGCACCTGTGCGGGGTGACCACCGTGCTCGTGGTGATCAACCTGGTGGTCTCCCGCATGCTGTTGCCCGGACCGGAGAACAGCGAACGCGAGGACGGGACCAACGGCCACGGTGGTGGTCGCGTCCGCATGTCCGGTCGCGCCGTGGTCCTGCTCCTTGCGCTGGGCATGTTGTTGATGATGGCGGGCGGCATCGAGGACTCCGCCGCCGCCTGGGGCGCGGTGTACATGACCTCGGAACTGGACGCGGCGCTGTTCCTGGCCGCCATGCCGTTCGTGGCATGCCAGGCGATGATGGCGTTCGGGCGGCTCATCGGCGACCGGGTCACCGACCGGTTCGGGGCGGTGGTCGTCGGGCAGGCGAGCGGGCTGCTGTCCGCCGGTGGCATGGCCCTGGCCCTGGCGTTGCCGCACCCGGTCACCACGATCATCGGCTTCGGGGTGATGGGACTGGGCGTGTCCACCCTGTTCCCGCTGACCCTGGCCGCCGCCGGGAACGTTCCGGGGGTGCGCACCGGTGACGGGGTGACCTTGGTGGGGTGGCTGGGCCGCGTGGGGTTCCTGGCCTTCCCCCCGACCGTGGGGTTCCTCGCCGACTCGGTGACCCTGGGCGGTGCCCTGTGGGTGATCGCCGTCGGGGGCGCGGCCGCCTTCCTCCTGGCACCGGCCCTACGTCCACGGTCGTGATCACATGACGGAGGGCCCCGACCATGCTGGTCGGGGCCCTCCTCACATCAGGGCCCACAGTCTCGTGGGCACGGACGCGGTGTTACTCGGCCAGGCCCGGACGGCGGCTGCCGGCCCACAGGGCCAGAGCACCGATACCGGCCACGACGGCGCCACCGAGCACGAAGCCCGACAGGTCGACGCCGGTCGCGGCGAGGTTCGGGTCACCGGCGTTCGACGCCGGAGCCGGCGTGGTGGGAGTGGTCGCACCAGGGGTCTGGCCCTGGTCACCCTCACCGTCGTCGCCTTCGCCGTCGTCGCCACCATCGTCGCCGTCGTCACCGTCACCGGGGGGAGGGGTCTGACCGTCGTCCGGCGGCGTGGTCTCGTCGTCGTCGCCGGGCGGAGGCGTCTCGCCACCGTCCTCGCCGTCGTCGCCGTCATCACCATCGTCGCCGTCGTCACCGTCACCGGGCGGGGGCTCCTCGCCACCGGGCGGGGGCTCCTCGCCCTCGTCCGGAGGCGTCTCGCCATCGTCCTCGTCGTCGCCGTCATCCGGCGGGTCGACGGGGACCGGCGGCGGCTGCTCCTCACCACCGTCACCAGGGGGAGGCGTCTCGCCATCGTCCTCGTCAAAGGGGAGGATGTTGAAGACGTTCTCGACGGGACGCTCCACGACCTCGCCGAGGTCGATCTCGAGCTCGACCGGCTGGGACTCGACCGTCTCCTCGGTCACCTCGGGGGTGACGTCAGGAGTGGTCTCGTCAGCGGTCACGGCGAACGCCGGGCCCACGGAGAAACCGGCCATGAAGAGACCCGCCGCCGTTACGGTGAGTACCCGATTCTTGGGGGACATCCGACTCCTTTCTTTTCTCTTGTGCAGTGATCACTCAGGGGAAATGGCATAAAGGTGGCCGTCGTGGACCACCACCGCGCGGTCGCCGAGCAGGCCGCGCGGAGTCTCTGCGCCCTCGGGAACGTCGGTGAGCGCACCGGAGGCGTCGATCGCCACCCTGGACCCGTCGAGTTCACCGAAGACCTGGTCGCCGAGTGCGACCTCGGGTTCGAAACCCGGGACGACGTTGGTCTCACCGCTGCCGGGGGCGAACAGCACCGGGCCGTAGGCCGCCAGGTCCGGGCCGAGGGGGCCGGTGCGATGCTGCACCTCCGCCAGGTCCTCCTCCTCGACCTCGGCGGTGCCCAGCACCGAACCGTCGGTGTTGTCGTGGAAGGCGAGGAGGTGACCGTCGCCGTCCTCCGTCTCCCAGTGGACGAGCGCGTAGCCGCGCAGGAAGGTCATGACCTCGGCCAGATCGCCGGCGCCGTCGGGCTGTTCGGGTTCCACTCGCTGAGGGTCCTCGCCCGGGGCGACCCAGTGCCAGGGCCCCTGGAGAACGCCGGCGAGCGCGCGGCCGTCCTCGGCCAGCAGCGCCGCGGAACCGCCGGGGGTCTCGACCTCGGCGAGTTCTCCGTCCACCAGGACGTAGGCGTTGTCGTCATCGCGCACCAGGACGCCGTCGCCGACGAACTGGGCGGAGGCGGACTCGGTCAACTCGACGTTGACGGCGGTTCCTCCCTCCTCCGGCCAGAGCCACAGGGCCCCGGGGGTCTCCAGCGCGACGTGGGTTCCGCCGTCGAACTCGACGAAACGGGGGCTGCCGAGCGCCTTACCCGCCTCGAAGGGCAGATCGACCGACCATTCGCGGGATCCCTCCGCGTTGAGCAGGTTGAGCCGCTCCGCCGGGTCGATGTAGGCGAGGCGCTCCCCCTCGCGGTCGACCGACGGCAGGGTGTCGGGGGCCAGTTCTTCGGTGATGTCCACCGTGGTGGCGTAACCGGGCGGCGCGGGGTGGTCCAGTTCCACCGTCGTGTCGTCGCCTTCCTCGCCGGAGGCCTCGGTGGAGCCGGAGAGGAACCTCGCGGCGACCAGGCCGCCCCCGACCAGGAGCAGCAGGGCCAGACCGGCGGCGCCGACGACCAAGAGCAGGCGTCGACGCTTGGCCCCGGCGGCACGGTCCTTCGGGGCGGTGGGGCCCGTGGCGGGCCCGGGTCCGGTCGGAGGCTGCCGCGGAGGTCCCTGCGGCGGCCCCGGCACCGGCTGGTCGGCGGCCTGGACGACCCCGTCGGGGGTGGCGAGCAGACGCCAGTAACCGTTGGCGTCACGTGCTTCCACGAGCACCGGCTGGCCGATGTGCGCGGCGTATCCGGTGGCGACGTCCAGCGCCGCGCGCCGGGTCTCCTTGGGGGCCTGGCCCTGGACGACCTGTCGCCGACCCTCGATGACGATTTCGGCGTTGCGTTCGTCCGGCGCGATGACGATGACGGCGGTGGGCCGGGGATGCCCCGGGCGGGACGCCCGGCTCATGGTGCCTCCGAAGGCATGTGGAACATGGACCTGTTCGTGTACTGGAGAGAGGAGATCGTGGTCGACGATGACGTGCGGTGGCGGCTCGGCGGGGTGACCGAACAGGGGGTTACGGCACAGACGTAGTCATTGCTGGACGTGATCATACTGATCCCCACAGGAGCCGACCGACCGTATCTGATGCCGGGAAAACGGGCATGGTTCGCGCTCACTCCCACGGTTTTCACTTGACGTATCGGGTGACCTGCGTTGATCCGGAATCACTCGCCGCACACCGGGCACGCTTCGTTCCATCGGCACTGGTTCGGACACGCAGAAAGGTGTCGAAGTTGACGCCGAAACTGGCCGGATCCGGCCACTCCGCGTTTCCGGAAACTCACGGGTACGGTCCCCGCGCACCGTTCTCGAAACCGACACCCGGCTGTTCCCGGCGCACGAGCCTGAGGTAGGCGCCGGGGGTGAACACCCGCGCCAGGGCCTCCAGGTCGCTTCCGTTCGGCTCCAGCACCAGATGGACCGGTCTGCCCTCGCTCAGCCACAGGTCCAGGACCGGACTGGAGCCACCGGTCATCCGCCCCAGGAACACGTGCGCCCCCGCGGTGAGACCGATCAGCAGTGTCCGTCCCGGCCCGAGCTCTCCCACCCGGGCACCGTCCACGTACAGCCGGTAGTCGACGAGCATGTCGCGGTAGCGGCCACCCGGTCGGTGCACGTACACGGGGATCCAGCCGTCCGGAAGCCGAGCGTCGACGGGCATGCCCACGAGTTTGGGGGTGGGCTCGGGCAGTGGTTCGGGGAGAGTGCCCCTCTCACGCTTCCAGAACACGAAGGAGAGGACGAGTCCCGCGAGACCGACCAACAGAGTGGGGGTCAACGCCCACTGCCTGGTCCACATGATCAGGAACGCCGCGAGGGGAATCCCGCCCACCGACAGGAACAGGTTCACCAAGGCCATACCGGCGAGCGGGTTGGCCCCCTTGGCCCGCTGCCGTTCCGACGGAGTCGTTTCCATGAGGCCGACGAAATAGGCCGTTCCAGCAAAGAAAACGAGAAGCACAGCCGTCCACAGCCCCATCGGCACCGACACTCGGTCTTGGGTGACGTGCATCGTCAGGGCGGTGCTGACCACGATAAGGACGGCCAGGCCCGGGATGTTCGCCAGCCACTGCCAGGGCCTCATCGCGTACGCTCCTTCGCTTCGAAGATCCGGGCGCGCTCACGTCGATGGACCCGGGTGCACAGAAGGGCGAAGACCAGACCCGCGACGGAGAACAGGGCGAGTGGCCACAGAGCGGGGAGGTGGCGCAGCTCCGACCCGAGCATCAGCGCCGGCACGACCACCATGACCCACGAGATCCAGGTCATGATCCGGGGCGTCGACGGTGCCGGCGGTGGAGGATCCTCCGGTTCACGGAACGGCCTTGGCAACGCGGGCCCGGCCAGGACGAACAGCACGGTGATCATGAGCAGCACCAGCAGCCCCGACATGACGATCGAGGCGACACCGGGATCGTGCAGCGGGTGGTGGTCGGTGAGCACCATGCGCAGCATCATGGAGAACTGACCGGACATCATGGCGCACACACCCAGGAGAAGGCACTCCCTGGCCGGGGACGATCGGGGGGAGGTCACTCGGGGGCCTTTCGTGGGGGATCCGGCTCGGGGCGACGGGCTCGCGCCCCCGGACGGCGCGAGAATACCGACGACGGCCCTGGTGTGGGAGCTTTCGGCCGTTTGTGGTCAGCGACCGTTCTGTTCGTTGATGGTGTCGATGACCGCCTGTTCCCGGCGTTGGGCGATGCGGTCGGCGCGTTCGAAGTGGCGGTTGGCGAGGTCGGCGCGGGCGGCGGCGGTGCGCACGGTCGGCCACAGGGCGTCGATCTCGGAGTTGAGGGAAGACCCCACGAGCACCGCGATGGCCATGACGTACAACCAGGCCAGGATCGCGATCGGGGCGGCCAGTGACCCGTAGATGCTCACCTGGCCGAAGGAGGCGTCCAGGTAGGCGCGCAGCAGCGCCGAACCGCTCAGCAGGACCAGGGTCGCCAGCGCCGCCCCGGGCAGGTGGCGCCACAGTGGGGTGCGCACCGGGACGCTGAGCGCGTACAGCAGCGTCACCGCGGCGGTGACCATCAAGGCCACGAGAGGCCAGTAGAGGAGATTGAGTCTGCCCACGGTGATCGGCAACAGTTCGTGGACCAGGTCCGGCCCGGCCACCAGGATCGGCAGCACCAGCACGGCGAAGAACAGGCCGCCGAGGTAGGCGAAGAAGGCGAGCAGGCGCTGACCCAGCCAGCCGCGGAGCTCGTCCAGGCCGTAGGAGATGGTGATGGAGCGGATGAACACGTTCATCGCGCGCGAGCCCGACCACAGGGACACCAGGAACGTCACCGACAGCACCCCGCCCTGAACACCTCCGAGGAAGTCGTCCACGAGCGGTTCCACCACGGAGGCGACCGTGTCGGGGGTGAGGATGCGCGCGGCCAGGTCCAGCATCCACTCTCGGATCTCCATCACGAGGTCCTCACCGAAGACCATCGCCAACGGTCCGAGCGCGCCCAACAGACACAACAGGAGCGCCGGCAGGGAGATCAGCGCGAAGAAGGCCGACTCGGCGGCCAGGCCGACCACGCGGTCACGGGCGAAGGCGCGGATGGTGCGCAGGACCAACAGGGTGCCGTTGTGGACCATGGGGTGCCGACGGAGCCACACGTCGGCCGCTCTCCACAAGCTCTCCCAAAGACCCACCACAAGGAGAACGTTAGCGGTAATGGAGCAGCTCGGGCGCTTTCGCACCATGACCGGGGACGCCGCGACATGACGTGGGTCACCCGCCTATGACGACCGCGCACCTGGACAACGACCCGACGGGCGTGCCATTCTCAAGGCATGACCGCTGTTATCGACCCCATGCTCCGCGTGCGCCGCCACGTGGACTTCCTTCGGGTCAGCAGCGCCATCTGTCGCAGCGTCGGATAAACCCTCGCCGCCTTGAGCACCCCGTGAACTCAGTGGGTGCCCGCGGCCCCGGCGCTCCACCCTCTTCTTGAACTCCCACACACGCGGACTTCACCCGTTGCACCTGTCACGAGGACGTGCGGTGCCGACGGGCCCTGCGGTGATGGCACCGGGACCGTGGTCACCCCCGTGACCCCATCGGAGACACCCGCGATGCCTCCCTCTTCCGCGCAGCCCGGCAAGGCCGCGACGGCCACCAAACCTCGGCGCAGTCGTGGCGAGGGCCAATGGGCCCTCGGCTACCGTGAGCCGCTGAACAAGAACGAGGAGAACAAGAAGAACGACGACGGGCTCAACGTCCGCGATCGGATCGTCAACGTCTACGCCAAGGGCGGGTTCGACTCGATCGACCCCGCCGACCTTCGAGGGCGTTTCCGCTGGTTCGGTCTCTACACCCAGCGGGCCCCGGGCATCGACGGCGGCAAGACCGCCGTACTGGAACCCGAGGAGCTCGACGACCGCTACTTCATGCTGCGTGTGCGCATCGACGGTGGGCAGCTGAGCGTGGCCCAACTGCGCGCGATCGCGGAGATCTCCCGCGACTATGGCCGTGACACCGCCGACGTCACCGACCGCCAGAACGTCCAGTACCACTGGATCCGGATCGAGGACGTGCCCGCGATCTGGGAGAAGCTGGAGTCGGTGGGGCTGTCCACCACCGAGGCCTGTGGTGACACCCCGCGTGTGATCATGGGCTGCCCGGTGTCCGGGGTGGCCGAGGAAGAGGTCCTGGACCCCAGCGAGCAGATCCGGCAGATCTACGACGAGCACATCGGCAGCCCGGAGTTCTCGAACCTGCCCCGCAAGTTCAAGACCTCCCTCTCGGGTTGCACCGTGCACTGCGTCAACCACGAGATCAACGACGTGGCGTTCGTGGGTGTGCGCAACGAGGCGGGCGAGGCGGGCTACGACCTCTTCGTCGGCGGTGGCCTGGCCACCAACCCGATGTTCGCCAAGCGCCTGGGCGCGTTCGTGCGTCCCGACCAGGTCAGCGAGGTCTGGGCGGGTGTGGCCGGGATCTTCCGCGACTACGGTTACCGCCGGCTGCGCACCCGCGCTCGGATCAAGTTCCTGATCAAGGACTGGGGCGCCGAGAAATTCCGCGAGGTGCTGGAGAACGAGTACCTCGGTCACAAGCTCCCCAACGGCCCCGAGCCGGTCCTGGACCCGGGCGTGCGCCGTGACCACGTGGGTGTGCACCGCCAGAACGACGGCCGGTTCTACGTGGGCTTCGCCCCGAAGGTGGGCCGGGTGTCGGGCACCTCGCTGCTGCGGGTGGCCGAGATCGCCGAGGAGCATGGTTCGGACCGCGTGCGCACCACACCCGACCAGAAGCTGATCATCCTCGACGTCGAGGAGGAGCGCATCGCCTCGATCAGCGCCTCCCTGAAATCCGAGGGCTACGAGGTCGACCCGAGCGTGTTCCGTCGCCAGACGATGGCCTGCACCGGCATCCAGTTCTGCAAGTTGGCGATCGTGGAGACCAAGGACCGCGCCTCCACGCTGATCGACGAACTCGAAAAGCGCCTGCCGGACTTCGAGGACCCGATCAGCATCAACGTCAACGGCTGCCCGAACTCGTGCGCGCGCGTCCAGGTCGCCGACATCGGTCTCAAGGGCCAGTTGATGCTGAACGAGCGCGGCGAGCAGGTGGAGGGCTACCAGATCCACCTGGGCGGCGGCATGGGCCTCACCCAGGCCTTCGGCAAGAAGATCCGCGGTTTGAAGAGCACCGCGGACGACCTGCCGGACTACGTCGAGCGGGTGTTGCGACGCTTCCAGGCACAGCGGGTGGACGGCGAGAACTTCGCGGCGTGGGCGGCCCGCGCCGACGACGCCGACCTCAAGTGACGCCGTCCCGGTAACGAACGTACGGGCTCGACGAGCCCCGCCCGGCCCCGATTCCCCAGGGGGCCGGGCCCGATCCGAAGGAGGAGGTGCGCCGTGTCCGAGAGGGCCGCACCCTACTACTGCCCCTACTGCGGTGACGAGGACCTGGTGCCCGAGGAGGGCGCCGCCGTCAAGGGCGAGGGCTACCCCTGGGCCTGCCTGTCCTGCGCCCGGGTGTTCCGGGTCAAGTACGTGGGTCTGCGCTCCGCGTCGTTCTCGCCGGGCGGCGTCCCCTCCAGACCGACGGAAGGGAACGAATGAACGCCACCATCACCGAGGGTCCCGAACTGGCCGAGCGCGCCGCGCGTGAGCTGGAGGAGGCCACCGCCCAGGAGATCATCTCCTGGGCCGGTGAGGCCTTCGGCGACCGTCTGTGCATGACCTCCTCGATGGCCGACGCCCTCATGGTCGACCTCGCCGCCAAGACGCTGCCGGGGATCGACGTGATCTTCCTCGACACCGGCTACCACTTCGCCGAGACCATCGGCACCCGTGACGCGGTGGAGTCCATCTACGACATCAACCTCATCACCGTGGAGCCGAAGCGGACCGTCGCCGGGCAGGACCTGGTGCTGGGTCCGCGGTTGCACAACCGCGACCCCGGTATCTGCTGCCACCTGCGCAAGGTGGAACCCCTACAGCGGGCGCTGGAGCCCTACTCGGCGTGGTTGACCGGTCTGCGCCGGGAGGACTCGGTGACCCGCCGCGGCACCCCCGTCGTGCAGTGGGACAAGCGTCGAAGGATGACCAAGGTCAACCCGATCGCACGATGGACCCAGGAGGAGGTGGACGCCTACATGGGTGAACACGGTGTGCTGGTGAATCCGCTCCAGTACGACGGCTACCCCTCGATCGGCTGCGAGCCGTGCACCCGTCGGGTCGCCCCGGGCGAGGACCCCCGCAGCGGGCGTTGGGCCGGCAGCGGCAAGACCGAGTGCGGAATCCACACATGAGCGGCGACGAGCGGACCGAGCAAGGGGGAACGTCCATCCCCTTGCTCGCGGTGGCCCACGGGAGCCGGGACCCGAGATCGGCCGAGGCGGTCTCGGCACTGTTCCACCGGGTGCGCGCGCTGCGCCCGGAACTGGACGTTCGACTGTCCTACCTGGACCACGTGGCGCCCGGCGCCGAGGAAGCGTTGGACGAACTGGCCGCGGGCGGAGCCGGTGAGGTGGTGGTCCTGCCGACCCTGCTGACGGCGGCCTTCCACAGCAAGGTGGACCTGCCCGAGGTACTGGCCACGGCACGCGAGCGCAGTCCCTGGTTGCGGGTGTACCACGCCGACACCTTGGGACCGCACCCGTCGCTGTCCTCGGCGGTGGAGCGGCGCTTGAACGAGGTGGGCGCGCGCGCCGATCCCGACACCGCGCTGGTGCTCTGTTCGGCCGGGTCCAGCGACGCGGAGGCCAACGCCGTGGTGGCACGGCTGGCCGAGGAACTGGCCGAGCGCGGCCCGTGGCGTGAGGTGGTGGCCGCCTACGCGTCGGCCGCCTCCCCCACACCCGATGAGGCGGTCACGGCGGCGCGGGAACGCGGGGCCGGGCGGGTGGCGGTGGCCACCTACCTGTTGGCGCCGGGGTTCTTCGCCGACCGGATCCATGATCGGTCGATGGCGGCGGGGGCGGCCGTGGTCTCCCCCGCCCTGGGCGACTCTCCCGAGCTCGCCCGGATCGTGTTGGAACGCTACGACGCCACGGTGACCGCCCGTCACGCGGTGGTCTGAGGCGAACCGAACACGAAGAGCGGGTGATCCCTCGGGGCCACCCGCTCTTGGTGTTCGGGGTCATCTCGCGGTGATCGCCGCGGTGACCAGGACCAACGCCGAGAACAGCAGGGCGCCGGGGGCTCCCACCACACCGGCGACACCGGCCGCCGCGGCCGGGATGGCCACCTGGCCCATCCGATTGCCCCAGATGCGCAGCGCCAGGGCCGCGCCACGGGCCCCTTCGGGGGCCAACGTGGCGACCTCGGCCATGGTGAGGGGTTGGCCCACACCGAGGAGGAATCCGCCCACCAGCAGGACCACCGCCAAGACGGCGAAACCGCTCGTGGGCAATGCCACCAGGGCCAGCGCGACGGCCGACACGGACGTGCTGGCGATGATGAGGGCCTTGCGGGACCAACGCCGCAGCATCCACGGCAGGATCAGCCTGGAGAGCAGGGAGGAGCCCGCCCGCAGACTCAGCAGCACGCCGACGAGCATCGGGGAGATGCCGCGGGTCTCCGCGATGAGCGGCAGGTAGGCGGTGAGAAGGTCCACCGCCGTCAGCAACGCCAGGCTGGTGAGCAGCGCGGAGGGCATCCGGCGACGGCGCAGCAGGTCCCGGGTGGGCACCGGGGGCGCGGCCTTCTGCTCGGCGGTGCGTTGGATCGGTCGCAGGCGCGCCAGCGGCAGCAGTGGCAGCACGCCCAGGGACGCCACGACCCCGGCGACCACCAGGGCGGTGGAGGTGGCCGAGAGCAGGGCGGGGCCCGAGGCGTCGTCGAGGATGACGCCGGAGATCAGTGGCCCGGCGAGCTGGCCCAGGGACGCGGCGGCGGTGAACCAGCCGAAGTCGCGGTCCAGGTTCTCGGGACGCGAGTAGCGGGCGATGAGCGCCTGGGCCGCGACCATGCACAGCAGGTGGCCCACGCCCACGACGGTGCTCGCCAGCGCCAGCCCGAACAGGTCCCCGGAGACGGCGAGGGAGAACCCGCCTACGGACAGGATGAGCGCTCCCAGACCCGCGAGCCAGGTGATACGACCCGCACGGTCGGTGAAACGGCCCACGGAGACCGCCATGACCAGGGGCAACAGGGCGTAGGCGGCGGTGACCAACCCGACCTCGAAGGCGTCGCCGCCCACGGCGATGGTCCGATAGGAGATGAGCGGTCGGGCGAGGTTGAGCGCGGTGTGGGTGAGCATCACGCTACCCAGGAGGCCCAAGAGCCACCTCGCGCGTCCACGGGTTTCCTCGCTGGTCATGTTCCCCTTTTCGCTCCGTGACCATCGCGGCGGCACGGGAGTCGTCCCATCAGGGGATCACTGCTCGCATAGGACGCCGATCGGCGTCCGGCATCATATCGGGAGCCCGGGGTCGCCACCGTCACCGGGTCGGTGTCCCACGAGTGGCCCCGGCCGCCGTCTCCCCTGTCCGCCTCGATAGATTCGACGTGTCGACGCCGACCCGAAGGGGGAGTCACGAGATGTCCGAGAGCATGCGAGACCTGTTGCGCGGGTTGACGGTGTTCGCCGGTCCCCTGGCGTCCTTCGATCCGCAGACCGCGCCGGCGGACCCGCTGGAGCTGTTCCGGGACTGGTTCGCCGGCGCGGTGGCCGCCGGGGTCGCCGAACCGCACGCGATGACGGTGGCCACCGTCGACGCCGACGGGGCACCCTCCGCCCGGATCCTCATCCTGAAGGACCTCACCGAGCGGGGATGGTGGTTCGCCACGACCACGACCTCCGCCAAGGGGCGTGACCTGGCCCAGAATCCGAACGTGGCCCTGCTGTTCTTCTGGGGCCCGCAGGGACGCCAGGTGCGGATCCGGGGCCGGGCCGAACTCGCCGACGCCCAGGCCCGAGCGGCCGACTTCCGCGATCGGCCGTTGGAGGGGCGGGTGGCCGGGCTGCACGGTCGCCAGAGCGAATCCCTGAGTGAGACGGCGGAGATCCACCGCGAGGCCGAGCGGAGCCGCGCCCGGTTGGTGGCCGACCCCGACCTGGCTCCCGACGACTGGGGCCTGTACCTGGTGCGGCCGTGGGAGGTGGAGTTCTGGCAGGGCGACCCGGACCGCAGACACACCCGACTGCGCTACGAACGCGAGGGCACGGAGTGGCGTCGCGGGCTGTTGTGGCCCTGACCCGAAGGAGACCGAACGCGATTCTGTTCGAGGTCGGCGTGCGGATATGATGCGGCTCACCCACTCGCCGCCCTCGGACCAGGAACGGAGCCGGCATGTCCGCCACACACGAGGTGTTCAACCAGGCCACACCGCTCGGCGACCACGACGCCGCCGACGACCCCGCGCTCTTGGACGGTCTGCGCCGCGAGGGCGCGGGCTGGGCCGAGGCCGAAGTGCGCGAGGTCGGCTCGGCCGCGGGTTCGGAGCGCGTCCGCGCCTGGGGCGAGTCCGCCAACACCTACACCCCCGTGCTGCGCACCCATGACCGTTACGGCCACCGGGTGGACGAGATCGATTACCAGCCCGCCTACCACGTCCTGATGGACCAGGCGGTGGAACACGGCATGCACGCCGCACCGTGGGCGGACGATCGCGCGGGCGCGCACGTGGCCCGCGCCGCCAAGTTCTTCCTGTGGTCCCAGGCCGAGAGCGGGCACGGGTGTCCCATCTCGATGACCTACGCGGCGGTGCCGGCGCTACGCCACTCCCCCGAGTTGGCCGCCCGGTACGAGCCGCTGCTCACCGCCCGTTCCTACGATTTCGGGCTGCGTCCGCCGCTGGGCAAGAGCGGCCTGATCGCGGGCATGTCCATGACCGAGAAGCAGGGCGGTTCGGACGTGCGCGCCAACACCACGCGCGCGGTCGCCACCTCCGAGGGCCATTACCTGCTCACCGGGCACAAGTGGTTCACCTCCGCGCCGATGAGCGACGTGTTCCTGACCCTGGCGCAGGCACCGGAGGGGCTGACCTGTTTCCTGGTACCGCGGGTACTGCCCGACGGAACCCGTAACAAGTTGTTCGTCCAACGGTTGAAGGACAAGCTGGGCAACCGGTCGAACGCCTCCGCGGAGCTTGAGTACGACGGCGCGGTCGCGCACCTGGTGGGCGAGCCGGGGCGGGGCGTGCGCACCATCATCGAGATGGTCAACGGCACCCGCCTGGACTGCGTGATCGGTTCGGCCTCGGGGATGCGCGCCGCGCTGGTGCAGGCGCTGCACCACGCCGAGACGCGCAGCGCGTTCGGTGAGCGGCTGGTCGACCAACCGCTGATGCGCAACGTGCTCGCCGACCTGGCGTTGGAATCGGAGGCGGCCACGGCCCTCATGATGCGTCTGGCGGGGGCCGCCGACCGCTCCGTGCGCGGCGACGAGGGCGAGACCGCGTTCCGTCGGCTCGGTGTGGCCGTGGGCAAGTTCTGGATCACCAAGCGCCAGCCCGCGCACGCCGCCGAGGCGCTGGAGTGCCTGGGCGGCAACGGGTACGTGGAGGAGTCGGGCATGCCCCGGCTGTTCCGGGACTCGCCCCTCAACTCCATCTGGGAGGGCTCGGGCAACGTGGCGGCGTTGGACGTGCTGCGCGCGATGGCCAGGTCTCCGGAGTCGGTGGAGGCCTTCCTCACCGAACTGCGCGCCGCCGCGGGCGCCGACGACCACTACGACACCGCCCTCAAGCGTTTGGAGCAGGCCCTGGGCGACGTGGACGAGATGCAGTATCGGGCGCGTTCCGTGGTCGAGCTGATGGCCCTGACCCTGCAGGCGTCGGTGTTGCTACGGCACGCGCCGACCCCGGTGGCCGAGGCGTTCACCGCCTCCCGACTCGGAGGCGGGTGGGGGCACGTGTTCGGAACCCTGCCCCGTGGAGTGGACACCGGCCTGATCCTGGAAAGGGCCCGTCCACGTCGGTGAAATATTCACCATCGGTATTTTATCGAACGACCTCGCAAATCCGACACAAATCACCATAAGAAGACTCGCGAAACAGGCCGGCGCAGGAACGTCGGTCTGTTTCGGCATACTTTTGCCGCCTTGGCGGAAGGAAGAAGGCGCAACGCCAAAGCGCCCTTCCGGGCCCCGAACACAAGAGACTGACGACGCCTATGGTGGAAGTCTGGCCAGGTAGTTCCTATCCGCTCGGTGCGACCTACGATGGTTCCGGCACCAATTTCTCGCTCTTCTCAGAAGCGGCCGAACAGGTGGAACTGTGCCTGTTCGATGACGAGGGGGTGGAAACACGCATACCCCTGACCGAATACGACGGCTTCGTCTGGCACGGGTACCTTCCCGGGGTGGGCCCGGGCCAACAGTACGGATACCGGGTCCATGGACCCTACGCACCCGAACAGGGCCTGCGCTGCAACCCGAACAAACTGCTCACCGACCCCTACGCCAAGGCGCTCAACGGCGAGCTCACCTGGCATGAGTCGTTGTTCAGCTACCACTTCGCCTCCCCAGACCGAAAGAACACCGCCGACAGCGCTCCCTACGTGCCCAAGTGCGTGGTGGTCAGCCCGTTCTTCGACTGGGGCAACGAGTCTCGTCCGCGCACCCCGTACCACCAGACGGTGATCTACGAGGCCCACGTGCGCGGCCTGACGATGCGCCACCCGGGCATCCCCGAACACCAGAGAGGCACCTACTCGGGGCTGGGACACCCGGCGATGATCGACTACCTCACCTCCCTGGGGGTGACCGCGGTCGAGCTCATGCCGGTGCACCACTTCGTCCCCGAACACGCCATGGTGGCGCGCGGTCTGACCAACTACTGGGGCTACAACACGTTGGCGTTCCTGGCCCCGCACAGCGGGTACGCGGCCCGCGGATCCCGCGGACAGCAGGTCCAGGAGTTCAAGGCGATGGTGAAGTCGCTGCACGAGGCGGGCATCGAGGTACTGCTCGACGTGGTCTACAACCACACCGCCGAGGGCGACCACATGGGTCCCACCCTTTCCTGGCGGGGCATCGACAACCTGGGCTACTACCGGGTGGTGGACGAGGACCAGCGCTACTACCTCGACTACACGGGCTGTGGCAACAGCCTCAACGTGCGGTACCCGCACTCGCTCCAGCTCATCATGGACTCGCTGCGCTACTGGGTCCTGGAGATGCACGTGGACGGGTTCCGCTTCGACCTGGCCTCGGCACTGGCCCGGGAGTTCCACGACGTCGACCGGCTGAGCACGTTCTTCGACATAGTCCAACAGGATCCGGTGATCTCCCAGGTCAAGCTGATCGCCGAACCCTGGGACGTGGGCCCTGGCGGCTATCAGGTGGGCAACTTCCCACCACTGTGGACCGAGTGGAACGGCAAGTACCGGGACACGGTGCGCGACTTCTGGCGGGGTGAACCGGTCAAGGGCGAGCTGGCCTCCCGGTTGGCCGGGTCCAGCGACCTGTACCAGGACGACGGGCGCCGCCCCGTGGCCTCGATCAACTTCATCACCTGCCACGACGGCTTCACCATGGCCGACCTGGTCTCCTACGACCACAAGCACAACGAGGCCAACGGCGAGGGGAACCGGGACGGTACCAACGACAACCGTTCCTGGAACCACGGGGTGGAGGGGCCCACCGAGGACCCGGCCATCCTCACCCTGCGCCGCAGGCAGGTCCGCAACTACCTCGCCACCCTGTACCTGTCCCAGGGCGTGGTGATGCTCTCGCACGGCGACGAGGTGGGACGCACCCAGGGTGGCAACAACAACGCCTACTGCCAGGACAACGAGATCTCCTGGATCGACTGGGAGGGCGCGGGGCCGGCCGGGGAGTACCCGGAGAACGACCTGCTGGACTACGTGCGCGAGCTGGCCCGGCTGCGCAGGGAGCACCCGGTGTTCCGCCGCCGCAGGTTCTTCCGCGGCAGCCCGGTGGAGGGCGGTCTCCCCGGTGAGGGGTCCGGCGAGGACGGGCTGCCCGACATCTCGTGGCTGCGCCGGGACGGGTCTGCCATGGAGGGCAACGACTGGAACAGCGGCGACCGTGCCCTCGGCGTGTTCCTCAACGGGGACGCCATCACCGAGCCCGACCCGCGGGGGCGCACGATCCGGGACCGCTCGTTCGTACTGCTGCTCAACAGCGGACCGGACGCGGTGGAGTTCAAACTGCCCGGGACCGAGTACGGCATGGCGTGGGAGACGGTCCTGGACACCGCCGAACCGGACGTGGGAGGGCGTCCGTTCGTTACCGCGGGTTGCCCGGTGCGGGTGATCGACCGCGCCCTGATGCTGCTGCGGCGCGTCTCGCCCCACCACGGCTGAGGTACGGCCGGCCCCTCTCGGCAGCGCCCGCACGCGTGCCGGGAGGGGCCCGGCCCTCGGAGTGTGCCGGCGCCCCGAGAAGTCGGGAACGGGTTGGGGAGACACATCGGCGCCCACGGTGTGACGGCTCGTTCCTCGCGACCCCACCCCGGCGCCTCCCCCGCCACCTCCCCGGGTTTTTCGGAGAATCAGGACCTGACGGCGCCCGAAGGGTGACCCCCTGGTCGACGGAATAGAACCTAGCCTGGTGGTCATGTCGAACACTCACGCCGCGGGAAGCTCCGCGCCCGCACGGCTCCGCGAACTCCTCCCCGACCCCGAGCGCACGGACGTGCGACCGGAAGAGGCCTACACCTACCCCACCGCTCTGACCCGGCCCTGGGTACGCGCCAACATGGTCGCCAGCGCCGACGGTGGTGCCGTAGGACCATCAGGGCGCAGCCGCGACATGTCCTCGGAACCGGACCGCAGGGTGATGGCGGTCCTGCGGGGTCTGTGCGACGTCATCGTGGTGGGCGCCTCGACCGCCCGGCACGAGGGGTACAGGCCGGTGCGTCCGCGCGAGGTCTGGGCGGAGCTGCGCGAGGGCCGGCCCGCGACACCCCGGATCGCCGTGGTCTCACGGACCCTGGAGTTCGACGACGCACTGCTCACCACGGCTCCCGACGACGCCCGCACCCTGGTGTTCACCGTCGAGAACAGCCCCGCCGACCGGCGAGCGTTCGTGGCGAAGCACGCCGACCTGGTGGTGGTCGACGAATACTCCGTGCGGCCATGGCACATCCTCGACGCCTTGTCCGAGAGAGGCCTGTACCGGGTGTTGACGGAGGGGGGTCCACACCTGTTGGCGGAGTTCGTGGCGGCGGACCTGCTCGACGAACTGTGCCTGACGGTGAGTCCGCACCTCCTGGGCGTGGGGTCGCCCCGGATCGTGGCGGGAGGGCCACCGGTCCCGGGCGTTCCGGGCGTGGGCACGAAACAGACCACCCCGCTGCGGCTGGCCCACCTGTGGGAGGCGCAGGGAAACCTGTTCACCCGTTACCTGAGGGATTGAGGGGGTTCCCCGCAGGGGCCGCCATAACCGCTGTGTTTCGGTCACCCCACAATGACGCATGAACCATCCCGCAACCGGACATACCCGTGGTGTGCCATCCACTGAAAACGTTGTGACCGGACACACCGCATCAACGGGGCTCACCGGTGTGGTCCCCTGGGCGAGAGGATGAACGTAGTGCCGACGGCCGCAAACGGATCACCTCCGGTCTACCGGGAGATAGCCGAGGAACTTCGAGCACGGATCCGCTCCGGACGGTACGCCGACGGCGACCGCCTTCCCGGGGAGAACACCCTGATGGAGCGTCACGGGGTCGCCAGGGCGACCGCGCGTCAGGCGCTCTCCGTACTGATCAACGAGGGCCTGGCCGTGGCCGTCCGCGGCTCGGGCATCTACGTCCGTCTGTTCCGTCCCCTGCGAAGACACGGCGCCCGGCGTCTGTCCAAGGAATTGTGGGGCGGCGGGCGGGCCATCTGGCAGACCGACAGTGAAACCCGCGGCTACGAGGTGGAGGGCCTCGTGATCGAGGAGGTGATACCCCAAGGGCACGTCCTACGCGTCCTCGACCTACCGGAGGGGTCCACGGTGTTACGTCGTTCCCGGCGCTACCTCGTGGACGGTAGACCGGTGCAGAGCGCCGTGTCCCACTTGTCTCCGCGCTCTTGGGAGGGGCAGGAGACCTCCGACTCCGCGCGACGCCTACACGCCCACGACAGCGGGCCCGGCGGAATCTACGCCCGATTGACCGACCTCGGGAGCGGACCGGCCCACTTCACCGAAGAGATCCGGGTCCGCATGCCCACCCCCGAGGAGACCGTCGAACTGGAACTGTTCCCCGGTACCCCCGTGATGGAGGTCGCGCGCACCGCGCTGACCGCCGACCACCGTCCGGTGGAGTTCAACGAGATCACCATGGACGGTTCCGCGTACGTGCTCCAGTACGACTTCGACGCCTGACAGTCCCCGCGCACCCCCGCGACGTCCCGACCCCCGGCGCCGCCCCCCGAACGTGCTGGAGGGGCCTCGCCACGAGGCCCCTCCATCATCGTCTCCACCCGTTGGTTTTCCGTCTTCCTCGTGCCTCTAGCGTCGGCGACGCTGTCGTCTGGAGGCGAAGACCAGGTACGCCAGCGGTAGGAACACCAGTCCCACCGCCAAGGCCCCCGCCGCGGCGAACAGCATGGCGTCGGACGAGGTCATCGCCCACTGCGCCATTCCCGCTCCCAGGAGGACCGCCATCGCCACCGCGGCGACGGAGATCGCGCCGAAGAGCCAGATCAGCCCTCGGTCGCTCCAGGGTTCGGGGCGCGCGTGGTCGATCCCCGCCAGCGTGGCGCGGACACTGAGCTCGGCGGCCCAGCGCAGTTCCCGTCCCGCGGTGGCCGTACCGTCGGTGACGGCTCGGGCTCGCGTGCGGGCCCCCGTCGTCACCTGGTCCAGCCACCACAGTCCGTATCGAACCCTTCCAACGCGCAGTGGTCGCCGACTGACTCCGAGTGCCTGTTGAGCTGTAACAGCCATGCCACCTGCCTCAGTACACCTCGACCACTGACCCCTGCCTGAGCCCGTACCCACCGAGATCACCACCGAACGTCGCGAAAGGGTGAAGATAGGTGCATGTAGCCCCTAAGGATGATTTACCTACCTCCAGGGCGATCGTCCGATTCCGACCTATTCGGCCTCCGGTCTGCATCGTGGCCCGATTCCGGGTAGCGTCATCACCATGGCTGACGCATCGGACCAGGCACCGCGTTCCAACGACGGAGCCGCACAGGACCTGCCCACGACCGAACAGGAGTGGCGCGAGCGCCTGGACCCCATGGAGTACGCGGTACTCCGTGAGGCCGGCACCGAGCGCCCCTGGACCGGCGCCTACGTCGACACCAAGACCACGGGCGTCTACCGTTGCCGGGGATGCGGGACCGAACTGTTCCGCTCGGACGAGAAGTTCGACTCCCACTGCGGGTGGCCGAGCTTCTTCGACCCGGCCGACTCCGAAGCCGTGACCCTGCACGACGACGTCTCCCTCGGCATGGTCCGCACCGAGGTACGGTGCGCCACCTGCCGCTCCCACCTGGGTCACGTCTTCCGCGGCGAGGGCTACGACACCCCCACCGACGCCAGGTACTGCATCAACTCCGTCGCGCTTTCCCTCGAACCCACGGAGTAGGCTTACCTTTTCGGTTCGCCGGGTATCCCGTGGCCATGGCCACGGCGGGTCCCCGTACCTGCACCGATTCCCACCCCCGTGGGATCGGGGATAATCTCACCAACGCACCGACGATCGACCCCTGGTCGAACGGAAACCGCGCGCGGCGGGGATACCCCTCCCGGTGACCGCGCACCGCCCCGCCACCCGTACGGGGCCCGCTCCTCAAAGCGGTGGCCGATGTGCCGGCGAACAGACCGACCCGTGACGAAAGCGCCCCATGACCGACGACTCACCTTCCTCCTCCGTCTCCCCCCGGCCACCGGCCCGACCTCGTATGGGCATGGCCCAGGGATCGGCCCCCTGGTTGGTACCGGCGTTGGGCGCCGCCGGCGCCGCGGCCCTGGCCGCGCGAGGTTCCAGGGCACGCACCCTGGCCGCCGTACCCGTGATCGCGCTCGCGGCGGGGATGACCTGGTTCTTCCGCGACCCGGAGCGCGGCCCGGCCACCGGGCGTGTGCTGTCCGCGGCCGACGGGGTCGTCCAGAGCATCGATCCACGATCCGACGGAAGTACCCGGGTCGCGGTCTTCATGAACCCCCTCAACGTGCACGTCAACCGTGCCCCCCTCGCCGGTGTCGTGACCGGTGTCGAGCACCGCCCCGGGGGATTCCGTCCCGCCTTCGACAAGGACAGCGAGCGTAATGAACGCGTCATCTGGACCCTTGAAACCGAGATCGGTGAGATCACGGTCGTCCAAATCGCCGGCGCGATGGTCAGGCGTATCATCCCGTATCTCGCTGCGGGGCAGAAGGTCGAACAAGGCGAGAGGATCGGTCTCATCCGGTTCGGGTCACGCGTCGACGTCTACCTTCCGCGCGGGGTCGCCCCGGCGGTGGAGATCGGCCAGAAGGTCCGCGCCGGGGAAACCCGTCTTGACGCCGGCTGACACCACCGGTGCCTCCGATAGCGGTGAGGTCACCGAGGAGGCGCCCAGGCTCCGCCTGGGCATCGCCGACTACCTGACCTTGGGCAACGCCCTGTGCGGTTTCCTGGCGGTGTGGGCCCTGGCCGGCGCTCAGAGCGCCCACATGGCCGCCGGGACGGTCGGCCCGCTGCCCAAGGCGGCGTTGGCCACCGCGGTGGGCCTGATGATGGTGGCGGCCTTCCTGGACGTGCTCGACGGCCGCGTCGCCCGCAAGTGGGGCGGCAGTGGCATGGGCGCCGAGTTGGACAACCTCGCGGACGTGATCAGCTTCGGTGTCGCGCCGGCGTTCTTCTTCCTGGTGTGGAGCACCACCGCCACCGAGGGGGCCATGTGGCCCGTGGTCGGCGCGAGCGCCCTGCTGCTCGCGGTGATCGTGCGGCTGGCCCGCTTCTCCTGCCAGTCCCCCGGGGCCGACTACTTCACCGGCCTGCCCTGCCCGTTCGGGGCGATGGCCGTGGTGACCATCGTCCTACTGGACCCGCCGGTCCTCGTCGGCATGGCCGCGGCGCTGCTGGTGGCCTGGCTGATGGTGAGCCGTATGGAGTACCCCAAGCCCAAGGGCCGCAAGGCCTACGCGGTGCTGGGGATGCTCGCCGGCGGTGTGCTCCTCATCATCGCCTGGGGACTCGGCATGCCCGCCGGTGACGTGCTCATCTACCTGGCGAGCGCCATGGTGCTGGTCTTCATCGTCACCGTCCCGTTCTACGTGATCGCCACGCGGCGGAGCGCCATCACGCCCCGGCGAGAGGCCGCCCCCATCGAGTAGGTCCCCTCGCTCTGGCCGGTGAACGAAGGGAGGGACCCCGCGCTCCGATGGAGCCGCGGGGTCCCTCCCCTCGCACGCGGGCCCTGGGCCGGTTACGGCAGGGAGGCGACCAGCTCGGCCGCGCTCTTGCGACGGCCGCTGTAGAAGGGGATCTCCTCACGGGTGTGCAGGCGGGCCTTGGCGCCGCGCAGGGTGCGCATCAGGTCCACGATGCGGTGCATCTCGTCGGCCTCGAACGCGAGCAGCCACTCGTAGTCGTTGAGGCCGAACGAGGAGACCGTGTTGGCCCGCACGTCCGGGTACGGAGCGGCCATCCGGCCGTGCTCGGCGAGCATGGCGCGACGCTCCTCGTCGGGCAGCAGGTACCACTCGTAGGAGCGCACGAACGGGTAGACGCAGATGTTGTCGCGCGGCTCCTCGCCGGCCATGAAGGCCGGCACGTGACCGCGGTTGAACTCGGCGGGGCGGTGCAGGCCCATGACCGACCACACCGGGGTGGAGGCGCGACCGATCCGGGTGCGTCGGAAGTCGGAGTAGATGTCCTGCGCCTGGTCGGAGCTGTCGGCGATCCACCAGAACATGATGTCGGCGTCGGCGCGGTAGCCCTGCACGTCATAGCTGCCACGCGTGGTGACGCCCTGTTCGGCCGCCTTGTCGAGGAGCGCCTGGAGCTCCTCCGCGGCGGCGGCGCGGTCCACGCCCTCCAGGCTGTCGACCTTGAAGACCGACCACATGGTGTAGCGGATGATCTGGTTGAGGTCGGTCCCGTCCTGCGTGATCGACTCGTTCTGCCGGCCTGTCACGGGTTGACTCCTTGCTCGTTCGTTCCCTCGGCGCTTTCGGCGCCTGGGCTGGTGTGGCTGTGGTCGATGAGCGTGTCGGCCAGACGCGCGGCCTCGCGACCGGCGTCGGCGACACAAGCGGGGATGCCCACTCCCCCGTAGGCGGCTCCGCACACGCCGAGCCCCTCGTTGGCCCGCACGTTCGCGCGGATCCGCTCCACCCGGCCGGCGTGGCCGACCCCGTACTGCGGCAGCCCGTCGGTCCAGCGGGTCACCCGGGTCTCGACGGGCGCGCCGGTCCGTCCGCTCACCTTCGTCAGGTCGGCGAGGGCGGCGGCGGCCAGTTCCTCGTCGGAGCGGTCCAGGACGTTCGCCTCGCGGAAACGTCCGATGGAGCACCGCAGAACGACCAGGTCCGCACCCGGATCGACCCTATCCAGCTCCTGGGCGATCCAGGGCCACTTGTTGCTGGAGAAGGTCGCGGCCTTGATGGTCGTCCCCTCTCCGGCGGGAACCAGGAAGCCGGTGCCGGTAAGGGGCTCGGGGAAGGCGGAGGCGGGCAGGGCGAAGGTCACCAGGGCCATGCTCGCGTAGTCGACGCCACGCAGCTCGCGGGCGGCGGTGGGCGCGGTGTCGGTGAGGAGTCGGGACGCCTCGGCGGCGGGGCAGGCCAGCAGCACCGCGTCACAGGCGAGCTCCTCGACCCCCTGGGCGCCTTCCAGTCGCACGCTCCAGCCCCGCGGGGTGCGCTTGAGGGCCTGGGCCCGGGTGCCGGTGCGCAGGTCCTTCTGTCGGGCGGCCAGGGCGTCCACGACCGAGGCGACCCCGCCGCGCAGGGAGGCGAAGACCGGGCCGGCCTTGGTGGGCGCCGCACCCCGCCCCTGGAGACTGCGGTGCACCGCGCGCATCAGCGAACGGTCCGATCGGGCCATCGGGGCGATCTGCGGCAGGGTGGAATCGAGGGAGAGTTCCTCGGCCCGTCCCGCGTACACACCGCCGAGCAGGGGTTCGACCAGTCTTTCCACCACCTGACGCCCCATCCGGGTGCCCACGTAGGTCGCCACCGGCACGTCCGAACGCACCGGGGTGCTCGGCCAGACCAGGTCCAGCGCGGCCCGCGCGGTCCCGGCCGGGGACAGCACCCCGCTGCGGGCCAGGGCACGAAGATCACCCGGCACGCCCATGAGCTGGCCCTTGGGCAGGGAGCGGACGCGCCCACGGCTGTAGACGGCGGCCGATCCGGGTCCCGGGTGGACGATCCGATCGTCCAGTCCGAGTTCGCGGAACAGTTCCACCGCCTCGGGTCTGCGGGCGAGCACCGCCTCGGCGCCGGCGTCGACGGACACCCCGGCCACCGGTGAGGCGCGCAGCTTGCCTCCCGGCACGTCCGCGGCCTCCAGCACGGTGGTGGTGATCCCCCGGGCGTTGAGACGGTACGCGGCGGTCAGTCCGGAGACCCCGCCCCCGACCACGACGACATGTGGTGCTTCAGCCATGCCTCCAGCCTTCCAGATGCCGTGTGTCACAGCGCCTCGCCTCGCCCCTACGGGACCTCGGGCGCTCGGACGTGCCCCGACGACCCGTGACCGTGGGGCGTCCGACCCGTTGTCCTGCCGTTACCGGAAGGACAGAACGCGTCCGGGTCCCGCCCCGTCGAACGGGCATGGACACTTCAACGCCCGCGCGTGCGGGGCGCGTCGCCACGGTCATGACCTCCGCCGTCCTGGGTGCGCTGTTACTGACCTCCTGCGGCGCCACCTCGGAACAGGCGGACTTCGAGTCCTCCGGAGGTTCGGCGCCCGGGTCCCGGGACCTCACCGCACCCGAGAACGCCGACGCCGAGGCCCCCGAAGGAGCCGAGGGGGGCGAGCGAGGCGGTGAGGAGGCCGAGTCCGCCGACACGGTCGGCTCCGACGTGGAGATCGACGACCGACAACTCATCCACACCGCGCACATGACCGTGCGGGTACAGGACGTGGCCGAGGCCTCCCAGGACGCCAAGGAGCTGACCCGGGGGTTGGACGGCTACGTCGCCTCCCAAGAGCTGTCCACGCCCGCCGACGGCACCCCCGAGGGATCACTGACCCTGCGCATCCCCACCGGGGAGTACGAGGGGGCGTTGACCGACCTGGCCGAACTCGGCGACCGCTCCGACATCGAACGGTCGGTGGAGGACGTCACCGAGGAGATCGCCGACGTCGAGAGCCGCATCGAGTCCTCCGAGACCGCGCTGGAGTCACTGCGCGGCTACCTGGAGGAGGCCGAGAACGTCGACGACCTGCTCCGGGTGGAGCGGGAGATCCAGGACCGGCAGGCGGACCTGGAGTCCTTCCAGGCCCGGTTGGAGTCGTTGCAGAACCAGACCTCGTACTCGACGGTGCACCTGTCGCTACGTCCGCCTTCCACCTATCTGGAGGAACGCTCCGGTGACGAGTCGATCGGCTTCCTGGGCGGGCTGGAGCGCGGCTGGCGAGCGCTGCTCTCGCTGGGCGAGGGCCTGGCCGTGATGGTGGGTTGGTTGCTGCCGTTCGCCCTGGTCGCCGTGGTGATCGGCGCCTGGCCGCTGTGGCGCCTGCGACGTCGTCGGCAGGAGAACCCGAAGCCGCGGGGCCGGGCCGGGGGCCGGTTCGGGCGGGTGCGTCCTCGCCGACGCCCGGCCATGGCGGCCACGCCCACCGGGACGACCTCGACGGTCGAGTCCCCAGGTGAGACCGACCCCGAGGACGCGGAGCGGGCCGACGACGCCTCGGGAGCCGGTGACGAGGGTTCCGAGGGCAGGTCGGGCTCCTGACCCCGACCCACCCCGCACACGCCGACGCCCGGCTCCCATCACGGGGCCGGGCGTCGGCGGAACCTCGACTGACGCGGCACTAAACCGCGGTCTCTTCGTGCACGAACGCGGTGAGGCGCTCCAGCATGGTCGGGTCGGTGGTCGGCAGCACGCCGTGACCCAGGTTGAAGATGTGGCCCTCGGCGGCGCGTCCGCGAGAGAGGATGTCGCGCGTACGGTCGGCGACGACCTCCCAGGGGGCGAACAAGGTCGCCGGGTCCAGGTTGCCCTGCAGGGCGATGCCCGGCTGGACCCGCTGGGCGGCCTTGTCCAGCGGCACCCGCCAGTCGACGCCCACCACGTCGGCACCGGCCTCACCGAGCAGGCCGAGGAGTTCGCCGGTGCCCACACCGAAGTGGATGCGCGGCACCTCGTACTCGCTGAGCTGACCGAAGATCCAGGAGGTGTAGGGCAGCACCGAGGCCCGATAGTCCTCGGCGCTCAGCGCGCCGACCCAGGAGTCGAACAGCTGGACCGCGGAGGCCCCCGCCTCGATCTGTGTGCGCAGGAAGCCGAGCGAGATGGCGGCCAGACGGCGCATGAGCTCGTCCCACAGCTCCGGCTCGCCGTACATGAGCGCCTTGGTGTGCTCATGGTTCTTGGAGGGCCCACCCTCGATCAGGTAGGAGGCGAGCGTGAACGGCGCGCCCGCGAACCCGATGAGCGGTTTGTCGCCGAGCTCGCCGACGATCTGGCCGACCGCTTCGGTGATGAAGTGGACGTCGTCGGGCTCGATGTCGCGCAGCCGCTTGATGTCGCCGGCGCCACGGATCGGGTCCTGGACCACGGGGCCGACCCCGGGCTTGATGTCGAGGTCGATGCCGATGGCCTTGAGCGGGACGACGATGTCGCTGAAGAAGATCGCGGCGTCGACGTCGTAGCGGCGTACGGGCTGCATGGTGATCTCGGTGACCATGTCGGGGCGCGTACACGCCTCCAGCATCGGCACGTCGGCGCGGACCTGGAGGTACTCGGGCAGGGAGCGCCCGGCCTGGCGCATGTACCACACCGGGGTGTGGCTCACGGGAAGGCGCCGGCAGGCACGGATGAATGGAGAGTCTTGAGGCGTCACACCTTGATCGTGCCATGCCCTTCGCGAAGGTCCCACTCGGATCACCGGGTGCGAGCGGACACGGGTCGGCCCCGGCCGGCGGGGACGTGACCGGGAAGCGGGTCGAACCCGAGGGGGATTCGGTCGCGAACCTGCGCGGTTGACGGTTTCGCGGTCCCAAGATCATCACAAAACCCCGACACGCCGGGGGATCTGCGACCCGCCACCGGTGACTCGTGCCACCGTCGACCAGTGCCCACCATCACACCATCGGCGGGACACGTCCCGACGACCCCCGCCAGGACGTGATCACCACAATATGAAGGCTGACGTTTCCACCATGCCCGATGTCGGTAGCGCCGAGAACGCACAAGACACGTTCCGGCGAGCGGTCGAGGCCCTGCGGTCCCCTCTGCTGCGCCCCGAGATCGCCGTCCGGGAGATCCCCCCGCCCCAACGGTTGGCGCCGCACTCCGCCGCCGTCTCGGCCGAGGTCACCGTCCAGGACGAGGAGATCGCCTGGGGACGACTGATCGTCCTGTACGACCCCGAGAACACCCGTGACTGGCCCGGGCCCTTCCGGGTCGTGTGCCAGGCCAACTCGGAACTGGAGTCGGAGATCGCCACCGATCCCCTGCTAGGCCCGGTGGCCTGGAGTTGGCTCACCGACGCCCTGGAGGTCAACGAGGCCACCCATCACACGTTGAGCGGGACGGTCACCCGGGCCACCACGGAGGGTTTCGGCACCAAGGCGCACGAGGGCGCGAACACCGAGGTCGAGATGCGTGCCTCATGGACGCCGGAGTCGGACGATCTGGCGCCGCACGTGAACGCGTGGTTGGCCCTGCTGGCCTCGGCCTCCGGCCTACCGCCCCTGGACGTCACCGACATCGCCCGCCAACGCTCACGCCCCTGACGAGCTCTTCGGAAGATGCCCCGGGCGCCGTTCCACGGTCGCCACGGGGCGGCCCATATCCGCGTTCGGTGGCCACAGCGCATACCGTAGTGGTGTGGCGAACGCGTTGAACTCCAAGACAGAATCCCGCGAAACCGACAACGACGAATCGGAGAGGGCGCCTCTGCTGCGGGAACCACGCGAGGGCCTTCCCGAGGTCACGGCGGATCCCGACGCCCTCGCGGGTGTGGTCGCGGCACTCGGCGCCGGCTCCGGCCCCGTCGCGGTGGACGCCGAGCGCGCCTCCGGCTACCGGTACGGCCAGCGCGCCTATCTGGTCCAATTGCGCCGTGAGGGTTCCGGTTCGGCCCTGATCGATCCGATCGCCTGCCCCGACCTGAGCGAGGTCAACGACGCGATGGGCGGGGCCGAAGTGGTGCTGCACGCGGCGCACCAGGACCTGCCCTGCCTGACCGAGGTGAACCTGCGCCCCTCCCGGTTGTTCGACACCGAACTGGCCGGGCGGTTGCTCGGCTACCAGCGGGTCGGTCTGGGCTTCATGGTGGAACGGCTGTTGGACCTGCGGCTGGCCAAGGAACACTCCGCGGTGGACTGGTCGCAACGGCCACTGCCCGAGGACTGGTTGCGCTACGCGGCGCTGGACGTGGAGATCCTCATCGAGCTTCGGGACAACCTGGAGCGAGAGCTGGAGGAGAGCGGGAAGCTGGGGTGGGCTCAGGAGGAGTTCGCCTCGGTCCTGGCCGCACCTCCCAAGGAGCCGCGCACCGACCCCTGGCGGCGCACCTCCGGCATCCACAAGGTCCGCAACCAGCGTTCCCTGGCCGCGGTGCGCGAGCTCTGGTACGAGCGCGATCGCATCGCCCAGGAGCGCGACACCTCCCCCGGTCGGGTGCTGCCCGACGCGGCGATCGTGGAGGCGGCCACGGCCATGCCGCGCACCGTCCCGGAGCTGACCAGGATCCGCCAGTTCGGCATCAAGCTGGCCAAGCGCTACCTGAACACCTGGATCAAGGCGATCAACCGGACCCGGGACATGGCCCAGACCGACCTTCCTCGCCCCAACGCCCCCGGCGACGGACCGCCCCCGGTGAACCGATGGGCCGACCGCGCGCCCGAGGCCGCCCGGCGGCTCGACGCGGTCCGCTCCACGGTGACGAGGATCGCCGAGGAGGTCGTGATGCCCACGGAGAACCTTCTGTTGCCGGACAGCGTCAGAAGGTTGGCGTGGGCACCCCCCAAGGCCGTGGACCCGGATTCGGTGGGTGAGTTCCTGCGCTCGCGCGGGGCCCGTGACTGGCAGGTCGGGCTGACCTCGGAGGCCCTGGCCGACGCTCTACGCGAGGCGGACAAGGCGTAGCAATTACCCCATTGCGCCGCATCGAACCCTAACGTGATGGAAGTCACCACCCCTCAGGGGCGGTTCATGCCTGTTCCGTAGCCCGGTGTCCGATTAAGTTATAGAAGCGTGCCCCTGATCGTCAGGGGATCGTGATCTATTCGTTGGGTGTGTATCGGACCGTGGACCCACAAGGCCCCGGTTCGTGATCAGGGAAATGTGGTGAGTCCGCTTGTCGTTCTGGCGTGTGTTGCTGCACAGGGCCGGCTTGACGCGTTCTGCCGAGGTCGAGTCGACCCAGGCCGTCCAGCCCACCTCCACGGACCGCACGGAGCATCCCGAGGAACATGCGACGGCCTCCGAGGCCAGTGCGACCACGGTGCCGGAACAGGTTTCGCTGTCGGCCCCCGAGGAGCCCGCCAAGGCCCTGGCCACCGCGGTGCCCGAGCGGGCCGAAGGGTCGGCCGGCTCCGAGACGGGAACGACCTCCGTGAAGACGACCGCCACGGAGCGGATCGACACTTCCACGAGGGCGACCTCGGTGAAGGGCTCGGGCTCCGGCGCGATCGTGCCCACCGCCGGCAAGCGCGCCGTCGTCCTGGAGCGCACCCTTCAGTCCCTGGTGGAGCGACTCGGCACCGAGCACCCCGACACCATCACCGCCCGCAACAACCTCGCGACCAAGTACGCGCAGATGGGTCGGCGCCAGGCCGCCGTGCAGCAGTTCGAGCTGGCGTTGGCCGAAGCCGTCTCGGTCTACGACGAGGAGCACCCCCGCACCGAGATCATCCGGGAGAACCTGGCCTGGGCGTACGAGGACGCGGGGCGTCCGGCCGACGCCGCCGGTCAGTGGGAGACCCTGCTCGGCCAGCGTGAGGGTCAGTTCGGTCCGGCCGACGAGGACACGGTGGAGGCGCGCATGCGTCTGGCCGTGTGCTACCGACGTAGTGGTCGGTTGGACGCCTCGGTGGCCCACTACGAGCGGGCCATCGAGGACGTCGCCTCCACCAAGCGCCGCGAGGAACTGCGTCTGGGTCTGAGCGCCGCGCAGAGCATGTCCGGCCGCTATGAGGAGGCCATCTCCCAGCTGCGCATGGTGCTGGCCGCCCGTAGGCGCCGACTCGGCAAGGGCCACCTGGACACCCTGGCCGTGCACCACCGACTGGGCCGCTCCCACACCCAGGCGGGTCGCCCCGACGAGGCCGTCGAGGTGCTGCGCGAGGCCTACCGGGTGGCGCTCAACTCCTCCGGTGACCCGGAGGTGCGCCGGTTGACGGTGCGTCTGCGCCGCGACCTGGCGGGGGCCTACAACGCGGCGGGGCGCCACCGCGAGGCCGACGCCCTGCTCTGAACACCGAGAACGGCACCGGGCCGGGGACCCTTCGTGGTCCCCGGCCCTCGTCGTCCTCGGTACGACGCATCGGACATGGGCCGCCACGTGCGAAAACCACTCGCGTACCCGGGGCCCGGCCGGCAGTATCCGTTGGTCGGCTCCTCGTCGGCGCCATCTCACCGCGTCGACCACGTCGGGCCCCATCGACCACACCGAACGATCGGAGAGTGCCATGCTCGAACTCAGTGACGCGGAGATCCGCTCCTCGTTCGTCAACTGCCCCAAGGGCGAGACCAAGCGGATGACCTATCCCTCGACCATGCCCCTTCTGGATTGGGAGGACATGGACTTCCTGGGGTGGGTCGACCCCAAGGCGCCGGGCCGCGCCTACCTGGTGATCGACTCCGGCGAGCAACCGATCGGGGTCGCCCTGCGCCTGCCCAACGGCGGCCCCAAGACCGACTTCTTCAAGTCGATGACGTGCTCGTTCTGTGTGACGGTGCACCCCGCCGGTGGCGTGCGCCTGTTCAGCGCCCCCAAACCCGGCAAGGCCGGCCGACAGGGCGACACCGTGGGCCTGTACGTGTGCTCCGACCTGGCCTGCCCGCTGTACGCGCGGGGCAAGCGGGAATCCTCGTTGATCCAGCCGGCGGAGACGATCGGTCGGGAGGAACGGATCCAGCGCCTGCGCCTCAACATCGATCGCTTCGTGACCCGATTCCTCGACGGCCGGGGCTGAGTTCAGGCGGGCTCGCCCACCCTCGGCGGATCGTCTGATCGTGGCGACCGAATCGGCCACGATCACCGAAGGTCGGGTTCCTTCCATACTTCCGACATGACCGGCCCCGCCGCTCGCACTATTTGTTACTGGCGAGTAGCATGACCTCAACAGTCCACCCATCGCTTGAAGAAGGAGGGGCCATCGTGCCGCGAACCGCCCGCGAAGTCGTGTTCGTCGACGGGGTCCGCACCCCGTTCGGCAAGTCAGGCAAGGGCCTCTACGCCGAGACGCGCGCCGACGACCTCATCGTCCGCGTGATCCGCGAACTGATGCGCCGCAACCCGGGCCTGCCCCCGGAGCGCGTCGACGAGGTCGCCATCGCCGCCACCACCCAGATCGGCGACCAGGGTCTGACCCTCGGGCGCACCGCCGCGATCCTGGCCGGGTTGCCCAAGAGCGTCCCCGGTTACTCCATCGACCGCATGTGCGCCGGCGCGCTCACCGCCGCGACCACCGCCGGCGCGGGCATCTCCTTCGGTGCCTACGACGTCGTGATCGCCGGCGGCGTCGAGCACATGGGCCGGCACCCCATGGGCGAGGGTGTCGACCCCAACCCCCGGATCATCTCCGAGAAGCTCGTCGACCCGTCCGCGCTGGTCATGGGCAACACCGCCGAGAACCTGCACGACCGGTACCCGACCATCACCAAGGAGCGCGCCGACTCCTACGCGGTGCGCAGCCAGGAGAAGGTCGCCAAGGCCTACGCCGACGGCAAGATCCAGCCCGACCTGGTCGAGACCCTGGTCCGTTCCGCGGAGCAGGGCTTCGGTCTGGCCACGCAGGACGAGCCGCCGCGCCCCGGCACCACCATGGAAACGCTGGCCACCCTGAAGACCCCGTTCCGCGCGCACGGCAACGTGACGCCCGGTAACGCCGCCGGTCTCAACGACGGCGCCACCGGCACCCTGCTGATGGCCGAGGAGGTCGCCGAGGAGCTGGGCCTGGACGCCAAGATGCGTCTGGTCGACTTCTCCTTCACCGGTGTCGAGCCCGAGGTCATGGGTGTGGGCCCCGTCCCGGCCACCGAGAAGCTCTTCGCCCGCCAGGGCATCTCGATCGACGACATCGGTCTGATCGAGATCAACGAGGCCTTCGCCGTCCAGGTGCTGGCCTTCCTCGAACACTTCGGTATCGCCGACGACGACGCCCGCGTCAACCCGTGGGGCGGCGCCATCGCCGTCGGTCACCCGCTGGCCTCTTCCGGCGGCCGTCTGATGATGCAGCTCGCGCGCCAGTTCGCCGAGCGCCCCGACGTCCGCTACGGCATCACCACCATGTGCGTGGGCCTGGGCATGGGCGGAACCATCCTTTGGGAGAACACCAACTACGAGGGGGGCAAGTGAGCACCGCGATCGAACAAGCCCGCCCGTCGCCCACCACCACCCTCAAAGGAGAACGCGATGCGTTCCAGTGATATCTCCGAACTGTTCAAGGACGAGGTCGTCACCAAGGCGCTCTCCCGTGACATCGAGCTCCCCTACGGGGCCGGCAAGGCCGTCCTGATCACCCTGGACAACGGGCACGACCACACCAAGCCGAACACCTTCGGCCCCGGTGGTCTGCTCAGCCTGGACGCCGCGATCGAGGCCGCCAAGGCGCGCACCGACATCGTCGCGGTCGCCGTCACCGGCAAGCCGTTCATCTTCGCGGTCGGCGCCGACCTCACCGGCGTTCCCGCCATCCAGACCCTCGATCAGGCCAAGGCCATCGGCAAGCTCGGGCACGACGTGTTCCGCAAGCTCGGCGAGCTGGACGTACCGACCTTCGCGCTGATCAACGGCGCGGCCATGGGCGGCGGCGTCGAGGTGGGTCTGCACTGCACCTACCGCACCATCTCCTCCGGCGTACCGGCCTTCTCCCTGCCCGAGACCTTCCTCGGCCTCGTCCCGGGTTGGGGCGGCACCTACCTGCTGCCCAACCTGATCGGCGCCGAGAAGGCCCTCAAGATCATCATCGACAACCCGCTCGCCCAGAACAAGGTCATCAAGGGCAAGCAGGTCTTCAAGATGGGCATCGCCGACGCCATCTTCGAGCCGGCCGACTTCGTCGAGGAGTCCCTGCGCTGGGCCGCCCAGGTCCTCAAGGGCGACGTCCAGGTGGAGCGCCCCGAGGTCGACAAGGGTGAGGCCTGGGACAACGCGGTCAACATGAGCCGCTTCGTGGTCGAGGGCAAGCTGCACGGCGCCGCACCGGCCCCGGCCCGCGCCGTCGAGCTGGTCGCCGCCGCCAAGACCGCCACCCGTGACGAGGGCTTCGCGGCCGAGGATGAGGCGCTCGCCGAACTCATCATGAGCCCCGAGCTCAAGGCCGGCCTCTACGCCTTCGATCTGGTCCAAAAGCGCGCCAAGCGTCCCGCTGGCGCCCCGGACAAGTCGCTGGCCCGCAAGGTCACCAAGGTCGGTGTCGTCGGCGCCGGTCTGATGGCCGGTCAGCTGGCCCTGCTGTTCGCGCGTCGTTTGGACGTTCCGGTCGTCATGACCGACCTGGACCAGGGTCGCCTGGACAAGGGCGTGGCCTACGTCCACGGCGAGGTCGACAAGCTCCTGAAGAAGGGGCGCGTCAACCAGGACAAGGCCAACCACCTCAAGGCCCTGGTCACCGGCTCGCTGACCAAGGACGCCTTCTCCGACGCCGACTTCGTCATCGAGGCCGTCTTCGAGAAGATGGAGATCAAGAAGCAGGTCTTCGCCGAGGTGGAGGCCGTGGTCTCCCCCGAGGCGATCCTGGCCACCAACACCTCCTCCCTCTCGATCACCGAGATGGCGTCGGAGCTCAAGCACCCCGAGCGGGTCGTGGGCTTCCACTTCTTCAACCCGGTCGCCGTCCTCCCGCTGCTGGAGATCGTCCGCGGCGAGAAGACCGACGACGCCTCCCTGGCGACGGCCTTCGCCGTCTCCAAGAAGCTGAAGAAGACGTCGGTGCTGTGCAAGGACGCCCCGGCGTTCGTCGTCAACCGCCTGCTCACCCTGTTCATGGGTGAGGTCCTGGCCGCCGTGGGCGAGGGCACCGAGCCCGAGGTCGCCGACCGCGCGGTCGCGCCGCTGGGTCTGCCGATGTCGCCGCTGATGCTGCTGCAGCTGGTCGGCCCGGCCGTCGGTCTGCACGTCGCGGAGACCCTGAACGAGGCGTTCCCCGAGCGCTTCGCGGTCTCCCCGCAACTGGAGGCCGTGGTCGAGGCCGGCAAGTCGGAGATCTTCGCCCCGGACTTCACCATCGACCCCGAGGTGAAGGAGCTCCTCAAGGGCGGCGACAGCCCGTCCGAGGAGCAGGAGATCCTGGACCGGGCCCTGCGCGCCCTGGCCAAGGAGATCCGGATCATGCTGGACGAGGGCGTGGTGGCCGAGGCCGCCGACATCGACCTGTGCCTGATCACGGGCGCCGGTTGGCCCTTCCACACCGGTGGTATCACCCCGTACCTGGACAAGGTCGGCGTGTCCACCGAGGTGAACGGCAAGCCCTTCCACGAGGGTGCCCCGCAGGCCGTCTGAGGTCTCACCCGTAGTGCCCGAACGGGCCCGGTCTCCAACGGAGGCCGGGCCCGTTTCATGTCTTCCATGGCATTACCCGGAAACCATTCTCAAATCGCATTCCGGCGATCACCGACCCGAAGCAGATCGAAGCCTGGGCCGACAAGGTCTTCAACACCACCATCACCCACGTCGACGAGCTCCTCGCCGAGTGAAGTCGGGTCGGGCCGATGGTCGAATTCGGCGACCATCGGCCCGATCTCCGCGAGAACTCACACGCCCACGCGCGACCGTTCGGGGTCGACTCCGATCGGAGTCGATTCCTCCTCCTCGCCGCCCTCGGAGATGCCGACGCGGTCGTGCAGCCAACGCAGCGGGCGCGGCAGCCACCAGTTCCAGCCGCCGAGCAGGCGCATGGTGGCGGGCGCCATGATCGCCCGCACCAGGGTGGCGTCCACCAGGACCGCGATCGCCAGGCCCACCCCGATGATCTTCAGGAAGAGCAGTCCGGAGGTGCCCATCGCCAGCAACACCACGCCCAGCAACAGCGCGGCGCTGGTGATGATGCGCCCGGTGCGTTGCAGGCCCAGCGCCACCGACCGGATGTTGTCGCCACTGCGCAGATACTCCTCCCGGACCCGGCTGAGCAGGAACAGCTCGTAGTCCATCGCCAGACCGAAGGCCACGATGGTGACCAGCACCAGGTAGGTGGGGTCGATGGTGCCGACCGCGTCGAAGCCCAGCAGGGCCGAGAAGTGCCCCTCTTGGAAGCCCCAGATCACCACGCCGAGTGACGCGCTCAGGGACAGCGCGCCCATGAGCACCGCCTTGATCGGCAGCACGAGCGACCCGAAGGCCAAGAAGAGCAGGACCATCGTGGACACGATGATGAAGGCGATGGTGGTGGGCGCGTTGTCGACGATGGCGTCGAGGTTATCCAGCTGCATGGCGGCCACACCGCCCACGAGGGCCTCCTCGGCGCCTACGGGGGCCGCTTCGGCGCGTACGTCCTCCACGAGTTCTTGGACCTCGGTCGAGTCGGTGGCCCCTTGGTAGCCCACCTCGACGTGGGCGATGCCGTCACCGGTGCGTGCCACGGTGACCAGCGCGGCGCCGGGCAGGGCCTCCAGGCGTTCGACGTACTCGTCGAGGTCCTTCTCGGTGGGGTCTCCCGTCACGGCCACGTGCAGACGGCCGATCCGACCGGCGGGAAAGTCCTCCCCCACCGTCTCGGTCGCGATCCGGGAGTCGGCATCGGCCGGCAGGTAACGCTGGTCGGTGGTGCCCAGGTCGGTCGAGGCCAGCCCGGAGCCGAAGGCCACCAGGACGCAGGCGACCGCGACCAGTGAGACGGCGGGGCCCCGCATGACGGTACGGGCCAGGCGGGCCCAGGTGCCGGCGTTCTCGTCGAGGGTCCCGGCGACGGTGCGGCGCGGCAGTGGCAGCTTCATTCGGTCGATCCGGTGGCCCACCACGGACAGTAGGGCGGGCAGGAAGACGAGCGCGGCGACGAGGTCGAAGGCGACGACGGCGATGCCGCCCCAACCGATGGACTGCAGGATGGGTTGGGGGAAGAAGAGCAACCCGGCGAAGGCGATGCCGACGGTGACGCCGGAGAAGGCGACGGTGCGTCCCGCGGTGTCCACGGTCCGGCCGACCGCCTCACGTACGTCGCGGCCCTTGTTCAGTTCCTCGCGGAAGCGGCTGACCATGAACAGCCCGTAGTCGATCGCCAACCCCAGCCCGAGGAGGGTGGCCACGTTGATGGCGAAGACGGAGACCTCGGTGACGTGGGTGAGGGCCCGTAGCACGGTGAGGGAACCGAGGATGGCCAGACCTCCGACGGCGAGGGGCATCAGGCCCGCGACGAGGCCGCCGAAGATCAGGACCAGCAGGAGCAACAGCACGGGCAGGGTGAACATCTCGGCGCGGACGATGTCGCTCTCGGCGGTCTCGGAGAGTTCGTGTTCGACCGCGATGGGGCCACCGAGGTGGGTTTCGAGGGGACCCGCCTCCAACACGGCGGCCGCCTCCTCGTACTGGTCGAGTCGTTCCTGGTGGCTCTGGCCGGTGAGGGTGACCGGTATGTACGTGGCGTGCATGTCCTCGGACACGAGCATGCCGCGTTCGATGTCGGTGAGTTCCTCGTCGAGGTAGACGTCGTGGTCGGCGACGACGTCCTCGGGCAGATCGTCGGAGACGCGCTGTACCGCCTGGGCGAAGGTGGGGTTGTCGACCTTGATCTCGTCACTGCGGAACACCGCGATGATGTCGATGTCGGCGTGGCCCAGTTCGTCCTCGATGAGGTCCATGGCCCGGGAGGACTCGGCTCCGGGGTCCTCGAAACCGCTCTCGCTGACGTCCTGGAAGACCCCGAGTCCCCAGAACACGGAGAGCACCGCGAACAGGCCGGTCACGGCGATGACCCACCATCTCCCGCGGTGGGCTCCGAGCCCCAGTCGGCCGAAGAACCCCGTTTTCGTCGACATTCCCGCTCCTTCGCGCGAACACGAATCATGTCCGTTAACGCCGTTTGCTAACGGCGTTCACTCAAGCGTGCACCAGTTACGATGTCAACGTCGTCGACCGAACAGAGCGGTGCCGCGGAATCGGCGCCGAGACGGGGTGGACCACTGAACATGACGAAACCGCCGGTCACGAGCGAGCCGCGATCCGAGGCCGTACTCAGTCGCCGCGATCGTGTGCGAGAAGCCACACTCACGGAGATCAAGTCGATCGCGCGCAGACATCTCGTGGAGCACGGTGTCGCCGGGGTCTCCCTGCGCGCGATCGCCCGCGAGATGGGCATGACCGCGCCGGGACTGTACCGCTATGTGCCGGGCATCGACGCGCTACTGGTGGCGATCACCGCAGACTTGTTCGACGAGTTGGCCGACACCGTCGCCGCCGCCGACACCTCGGTCCCGGCCGAGGACACCGAACTGCGCCTGCACGTCGCGCTACGGGCGCTGCGAACCTGGGCCATCACCCATCCCGCCGAGTTCTCCGTGATGTTCGGGCCGAGCAGGCGACTCGAATTGGACGCCGACCTCACCCCGGCCCTGGAGACCGGCAGGCGCTTCGCGTCCACCTTCTTCGCCCTGTGCGATCGCCTGATCAAGGAGAAGGACATCCCGCTACCCGCGGACGAGGAGATCGGACCCGAACTCACCGCCGAGCTGAGTTCCTTCGTCGACACCGTGGGTCTGTCCGCGCACGCCATGCCCACGGGAGCGGCCCTGATGCTCACCCGGTGCTGGATCCGCATCTACGGGGTGGTGTGCATGGAGGTGTTCCAGCACCTGGGATTCGCCGTAAACGACATGGAACCTTTCTTCGAGTCCGAGCTTCAGAACCTGATGACCGGCCTCGGTGTCCGGTATCTCCCCATCGAGCGCCTGGGGAAGCCCGTCACGGACACCCCCGGTTGACCCATACTGGGGGCATGGGGCAGTTGTCCGTTTCATGGGTACAAAACGGACATGCCCTTTCCCTGGCGGCGCGATGACGAGGATGGCCCCGTGGACAACCGAACCGGAGACGAGGCTCCCGGGGACCTCCCCCGGACCGACCGGCACGGCACCCACCCCGGAGACACCCCGGGAGCGGAGCCGCCGTCCCACACGCCCCGAGAGGCCGCCCCGGCCCCACAGACGCCCGACGGCACGCACGCCCCGGGCACCACACGGGTTCCCGGCACCACCCCGTCACCGGAGGCTCCGCGGGGGCCGGACACCATGGGACCGCCCCGGGCACCACAAGGGCCCGAGGTGACGCGTACGCGTCACGCCCCGGGTGAACCTCGGGTACCCGGCGCCACCCATGCCACAGGCGTCCCAGGGACTCCCGGGGGAAGCCCCGCGACGAACGCTCCGGGCGACGCGCGGCCACGGGGTGCGCCCGGGGGTCCCCCGCAGGGGATGTGGGCGGCGCGAGGACCCCACGTTCCGGTCCCGCAGGGCCCCCGGCCCCCTTGGCCGCCACAGGCGTTCCCCGGGGCGCACCCTCGATCGGGATGGGCGCCCCCGCAGGGTCCACCGTGGCATCCCTATTGGGGGCCGCCACGGACGTGGTATCCACCGCCTCGACGGGCGGACCGGGGCAAGGGCATGCTCATCGCGGCCTTCGCCGCCGCGTCGATGGCCCTGGTCGCCCTCATCGCCGGCGTGGTGGTCGTGGTCAACACACCACAGCAGCAGTCCTCCCCCGGTGGCGCCGACCTCTCCGCCTTCCGGGACCAGGAGCTGCTCGCCCGGCCGGCGCCCGCGGAGATCGACCTGGTCGACCACCCGCTGTACGACATGAGCACGCCACCGCCGATCGACTGCGACCTGCCCGACCTGGACGTGGACTCCGACGACTCCTGGGAGGGCTTCTCCCGGGAGGCCGGTGACTGCCTGGACGAGCTGTGGGCACCGGTGATGGACGAACTTCGGCTCGCCCCCCACCTGCCCGACGTCACCGTCACCGACCAGGGCCTGGACAGCGACACGGAGGAGGCCTTCACCCTGGCCTACTACGAGAGCGACGTCGCCACCATCACCGTGGTCCTGCCCAACGTGCGCGAGGTGTCCCAGGTCATCCCCGCGGACGAACGCGAGGTCGTGTGGCTGGCCCTGATGGGCCACGAGTACGCCCACCACGTCCAGAACTCCACCGGTATCCTGCGTATCTCCCACGACCTGCGCCGGAGCGCGGGCAGCGAGGACGACGAACTCGACACGCTGCGCCGTACCGAGCTCCAGGCCGAGTGCATGGCCGGGATCGCGCTGCGCGGGATCGTCGACCCCCGGGGCGACGCCCTCGACGTGGTCAACCGGCACTTCAACGACGGCGGCGACCTGGACACCCACGGCAGTGCCACCAGCCGCGCCCAGTGGTTGGAGGCGGGTTGGGACGGCGGCACCGTGGCCGGTTGCAACACCTACGGCGCCGAGGCGGACCAGGTCGGCTGAGGCTCACCCGCGGCCCAACGCCTTGCGGTAGGCCTCCCATCCGCCGAGTTTGACCCGTGCGCCCCGGTCGAGCTCGGTGGCGAGCCCCTCCTCGGCCTCGTCGATGCGCAGCCAACCCTCGTAGTCGCCGACGGTCAGTCCCCGTTCGGCCAGGACGTCGACCAGCCCCACCGGTTCGGGCACCCCGGCGCGCAGAACGTCGGCGTCGGCCAACAGGGAACGCACGGTCGCGGCGGCGTCGGACTTGTTGGTGCCGATCACCCCGGTGGCGCCGCGCTTGATCCATCCGGCGACGTAGTCACCCCGCACGACGCCACCGCCGTTCAGCACCCGCCCCTCCTCCTGGGGCACGGTGCGTCCGCGCTCGTCGAAGGGCACACCGGTCAAGGGCACACCGGCGTAGCCGACCGAACGCAGCACCATTCCCACGTCCAACGTCGAACCCACCCCGGTGTCCACCAACCGTTCCCGTTCGTCCAGGCGGGTGCGCTCCACGCGCAGCCCCTCCACCCCCTCCGCGCCCACGATCCGCTCGGGGCGGGTCCAGAAGTGGAACTCGATGCGCCGTGGGCGTCCCCGCGGCGCACGCTCCGCCTGTTCGCGCAGCAGCTTGAGGTTGGTGCGGGAGGCTTTGGCGACCTCACGGAACCCGGGCCGGTCGGTGCCCACGTCGGCGAGGTCGATGTCGACCTGTTCGGGACGCACGAGCACGTCCACGCCGGGCAGCCTCATCAGATCGCGCAGCTCGGGCGCGGTGAACCTGGCCTGGAGGGGCCCGCGCCGGGCGAGCACGTGCACTGTGCGCACGCGGCTTCGAGAGAGGACGTCCAGGGCGGGTTGGGGGATGTCGGTGTGGCGTAGCTCCTCGGCGGTCTTGGCCAGGATGCGGGCCACGTCCAGGGCGACGTTGCCGGCCCCGACCACGGCGACCTCCTCGGCGTCCAGGACGAACCGTTCGAGCTCGCTGTCGGGGTGGCCGCAGTACCAGTTGACGAAGTCGGTGGCGGCCACGCTGCCGGGCAGGTCCTCGCCGGGGATCCCCATGCGCCGGTCGACAGCGGCTCCAGTGGCGTACACGACGGCGTGGTGGGTGCGGGACAGGTCCGCGCGGGTCAGGTCGGAACCGAACTCGACCCCACCGACGAAGGTGACGTCGGGGTGCTCCAGGACCCGCCGCAGTGTCCTGGCCACGCCCTTGATCTTGGTGTGGTCGGGGGCCACACCGTGGCGGACCAGCCCGTAGGGGGTGTACAGCCGGTCGAGGACGTCCACGCGGACGGGTACCCGACGCTGGCGGGTGAGCGCGTCGGCGGTGTAGATGCCCGCGGGGCCGGAGCCGATCACGGCCACCCTGAGCGGGGCGGCCTCCTCCGGTTCGGGCGATTCGAGGTTCTGCTCGGGTTCGGAAGAGGTCATGGTCCCATTCTGGCAGCACCGGAGCTTCCGTCCGGTGCTGCCAGAGCCCGAGGTCAGGCGGTTTCGTCGGCCAGTTCGCGAGCGGCCCCGGCCCCCTCGCCGCGACGGGAGACCGTCTCGGTGAGTTTGCGGGACAGTTCCTGCGGGGTCAGGCCCTGCTGCTGGAGGATCCGGTCGCGCTTGGCGTGGTCCAGGAACTCCTGCTCGATGCCGAAGGTGCGCACGGGCACGTCCACCTCGTGGTCGCGCAGCAGGCGGGCCACGGCGTCGCCCACGGCACCGGTGCGGCCGTTGTCCTCCACGACGGCGACGACGGAGTGCGCGGCGGCCTCGGCCACCAGGGCCTCGTCCAGAGGCTTGACCCAGAGCGGGTCGACGACGGTGACGCCGATGCCCTGGTCGGCCATGCGGTCGGCGACCTCACAGGCGACCTGGGCCATGGTGCCCACGCCCACGATGAGCAGGTCCTTGGTGTGACCGCTGTCGGTGGCGCGGCGCAGCAGGTCCATGGAACCGACCTTGCCGATCTCGGGCAGTTCCTCGGCGACGGCGCCCTTGGGGTAGCGCACGACGGTGGGCGCGTCCTCCACGGCCACGGCCTCGCGCAGCAGGGTGCGCAGACGGGTGGCGTCGCGCGGAGCGGCCAGACGCAGCCCGGGCACGACCTGGAGGATCGACATGTCCCACATGCCGTTGTGGCTGGCGCCGTCATTGCCGGTGACGCCGGCGCGGTCCAGGCAGAAGGTGACGCCCTGGCGGTGCAGGGCGGCGTCCATCAGGACCTGGTCGAAGCAGCGGTTGAGGAAGGTCGCGTAGACGGCGACCACCGGGTGCAGCCCGTTCATCGCCATGCCGGTGGCGGCGGTGGCGGCGTGCTGTTCGGCGATGCCGACGTCGAAGACGCGGTCGGGGTAGGCGTCGGCGAACTTGTTGAGGCCGGTGGGGTGGAGCATCGCGGCGGTGATGCCGACGATGTCCTCACGTTCGGCGCCCAGTTCGACCATGGTCTCGGCGAAGACACCGGTCCACTTCTCCACCTTGGGTCCGGGTTTGGACTTGCCGGTGTCGATGTCGAAGGGCCCGGGGGCGTGGAACTGGTCCTCGACGTGGTTCTCGGCCGGGGCGTATCCCTTGCCCTTCTGGGTGAGGACGTGGACGATCACCGGTCCGCCGAAGTCGCGGGCGCGGCGCAGCGCCTTCTCCAGGGCCTGTTCGTCGTGACCGTCGATGGGGCCGAGGTACTTCAGACCCAGGTCCTCGAACATCATCTGTGGCTGGATGGTGTCCTTGAGGCCCTTCTTGAGACCGTGGAGGGCCTCGTAGATGGGCTGGCCGACCACCGGAGTGCGGTTGAGGGTGCTCTTGGCGAGGTCGAGGGCCTGCTCGTAGCCGGGGGTCATGCGCAGCGAGGCCAGGTGGTCGGCGATACCGCCCGTGGTGGGCGAGTAGGAGCGGCCGTTGTCGTTGACGACGATGACCAGGCGGCGGTTCTTCTTCTCCGCGATGTTGTTGAGGGCCTCCCAGGACATTCCGCCGGTGAGCGCGCCGTCACCGATGACGGCGACGACGGTCCGGTCGGTGCGGCCCCGGACCTCGTTGGCCTTGGCCATGCCGTCGGCGTAGGACAGGGAGGTGGAGGCGTGGGAGTTCTCGATGAAGTCGTGCTCGGACTCGGCCCGGGACGGGTAGCCCGACAGTCCGCCCTCGGACTTGAGGTCGCTGAAGTCGTGCCGGCCGGTGAGGACCTTGTGCGCGTAGGCCTGGTGGCCGGTGTCGAAGAGGATCGGGTCATCGGGTGATTCGAAAACCCTGTGCAGTGCGATGCTCAACTCGACGACGCCCAGGCTGGGGCCCAGGTGTCCGCCGGTCTCGGCGCACGACCGGATCAGGAACTCCCGGATCTCCCGGGCCAGCACAGGGAGCTGATCGGCCGAAAGCCTCTTGAGCGCTTCCGGATTCTGTATCGACTCGAACAGTGTCACTGTCTCGTCAGTCCCCTCGTCCCGCGTGTCCGCTTACGTTTGCCAGAAGCGTCCCCTGACTTGGGACGGCCTTGGCTACCGGCAGGTATACATACCCGAGTTTATGGGCCATCGTCCATGGGTTCCGCCCGGAACCCCCGAAGTCAGGGATCCGACGCCACCCGTGGCAAACACGATGGCGTCCTTTCGTGACGCGTCACGATGGGCTCCGCCCTCACACCGGTTGCGGCGTAGATTACTCGGTTTCGCCACCACCTTCGCCCCGGGACGCCGGAGCGGGGGCGCCGAGATCGGGGCCACGCGTGCCGAGGCTATCCGAGCGCGGCCTGCACGAGAAGGCCCACGGCGGAGATGGACACCACTATGAGTAGGACGGTGCGCGTCCGGGCCGGGTTCACCCGGCGGCGCAGCCGGTTCCCGATGAGGAACCCGAGGGCGATGAAGGGGATCACGGACAAGCCGACGACCGTGGTCCGGGCGTCGATCTGCCCGCCCACCGCCAGGGCTCCCAGGGAGAACAGTCCGCCGAACAGGAAGAACACGGCCAGGGTGGCGCGGACCCTCTCCGGCGGTTCGTTCTGGTAGACCAACGCCATCGGTGGGCCGCCCACGGAGGTGGTGGTGCTGGAGAAGCCCGAGAGCGTTCCCGCGACCACCAACGAGAGCGGGGTGACACGGACCTTGAAGGAACGCACGGTCAGCGCGACGGCCACCAGGACCATCACCCCGACGAACGCGGCCAGGGCCCGGGGTTCGAGCAGGGCCACGACCCATACGGCCACCAGGGTGCCCGGAACACGGGCCGGGAGCCCCCACGCCATGCCGCGCCAGTCCACCTGACGCCACTCCTGGAGGAGGGTGAGCACCGGAAGGACGCTCGCGCTGATCAGGAGGGCCCCCGGCATGAGCGTGGGGTCGAGGAAGGAGATGACGGGGGCGGCGACCAGGCCGAGACCGAGTCCGACCATGCTCTGGACGGCGGCCCCGACCATGACCGCGGCCGCCGCCAGGAGGAGGAAGACCCACGCGTCGACCTGGCCGAACAGTGCGTGGGTGGTGGGTGTGAGGAGTTCATCGAGCATTAGGAGGCGAAGCTATATCTCCCCTCACCCGATCGGGATCACGTGGTAGGAAGATGGGACGAAAGATCGGTGCCGCGCCGGACCCCGTCCACGTACTCCAGCGCCCGTTCGGGGTGCAGGAACCAGTCGATGAGCCCGGTGGGGTCACTGAAGGAGTTGGCGAACCGGTCGGCCGTGGGTTGGTGCCGCTCGGCCAAACGGTACAGCTCCCACACGTGGGGCGGCCCGGACAACATCACCCGACTCCAGGCGGTGACCTGGCGGGCGCTGTGCCAGTAGGTGCCGAAGGCCCCGCGCATGAACGCCTCGTCGAAGGGGCGGCCTCCGTGGTCGACGATGGCGCGCCGGTACACGTCGGCGCACAGCGACGCCATGTTGGCCCCCTGGGCGGTGATGGGATCGTTGGCGACCACGGAGTCGGCCATGCCCCACACGAGCGCCCCGCCCGGCGTTCGGGCGACGGGGTCGCGGACCACCGGAGCGTAGCCGCCGTACAGGGCGGCCATGGGGTCGGCCAGGTGAGCACGGGAGAAGCGTTCGTACTCCCAGGGCGCGTAACGGCGCAGCACGTCCAGCAGGCCGGCGAGCACGTCGTCTCCGGTGGCGCCCTCGGCCAGGGGGCGATCGAGTGGTCCACCGGGCACCGCCTCCACCATCACCGCGTGACAGGGGCCGTTCAGCGACAGGGTGGGCAGGGTGAAGGCCTCACCAGCGCCGGGGACCACGGTGCGCGAGAGGACTCCCCCGCCCGGGTGTTCCTCGCCCCCGCTCACGTAGGCCAGCGCCAGCCGCCGCTGGGGTCCCTTGAAGTGGAAGCGTCGTGTGTCGCGGGGAAAGATCTCGGCGAGCTCGCCCCGACCCGCGGCGACCACCACGAGGTCGTACTCGGCGCCGAGCGCCTCCAGCTCCTCCCGGCTCACGCGGTGGCGCAGGAACCGGCCGCCGCCCTGGAC
Source organism: Nocardiopsis sp. NPDC055551 (assembly GCF_053619415.1). Taxonomy (NCBI): domain Bacteria; kingdom Bacillati; phylum Actinomycetota; class Actinomycetes; order Streptosporangiales; family Nocardiopsidaceae; genus Nocardiopsis; species Nocardiopsis sp. NPDC055551. The sequence continues at coordinate 137,352 of NZ_JBSHJJ010000007.1, forward strand.
GAACAGTTCCAGCCAGGATGCGAGTTTGATCCGCTGATCGACCGATCGGGCGGGTTCGTCCAAGCGTCCGACCCAGTCCACCTCCGGGACGGGACCGCCCCGCCGCTCCGCCACCCGCACTCCGACACCGGTCACCTCGGGCGCCTCGTCGTCCCAGAAGGCGAGTCCGTGGCGGCGTTCACGGCGCAGCGCCGGCCCGAAGAGACACTGTGTGGACATCACACGACCCGCCCTGATCTGGTCGGGGCTCCGGGGGTCCACCAGGGTCACGTCGTAGTCCTCCGAGAGCAGGCCGATGGCCAACTGGAGCCCGGACTGTCCGGCACCGACGACGAGGATCTTGCGCATCTTTCTCCTTCACACCCGCGCGCCGGAGAGGTCACGGGGCAGGGTGGTCTCCAAGCCCGGGTCTCGGGCACGACCGGGCGGGGCACGTCGTCATGGTGGGCGACGTCCCCGCAACGGCAGGTGGCTTCACCGATGGAAGCTAGCAGCGCTCGCGTCGGCCACCACGGCGCCCCAGGGCATGGGACCTTCTCCCCTATCGCGGTGGGACCAATGGATCCCCCGGGCGGGCCATGGCGGGCATGTGGCCGCGGAACCGCTCATCCGGCACGCGCCTCCGCATCGCCACAGGTCAGAGCGACCACAGGGGTTCATCCGGTGTTCACCACGAAGTTCGGCGCCCCGAACTCGGTGTCGGGCACGACGGCCGCCGCGCGCGTTGAACGCCCCGATCCCCCTCGCCCGGGAAAGGGACGCAGTTCACACCGCCCCCCTTCCCGACCACCCCTTCCGCCGGCGGACACGACGAAGGCCCGGGCCGGTGGGAGTGTGGCCGGCCCGGGCCTGGAAGGACGGTCCGGGGTGAACCGGTCCTTCTCATCCTCCGGGAGAGGTCTTGCGGGCGACGCGAGAGCGTCGCCCCGAGGTGGTCCCTCAGCCGCCGCCCCGGGCGTGGGTCTTGCGCCCACGGCGGGAGACGGCGTCGAGGATGACCGCGATCAGCAACACCGCGGCGGTGATCATGAACCGCACGGAGGTGTCCATCTGCAACAAGAGCAGGCCCGAGGTGATCGCGCCGAGGACCAGGCCGCCCAGCAGCGCCGAGTAGGCGTTGCCACGGCCACCGAAGAGGCTGGTGCCACCGATGACGGCCGCGGCGATGGCCATCATGAGCTCCGCGCCACCACCGGTGGAAACGCTCGCCGCGAAGTTACGGGAGACGAGCATGATGCCTCCGATGGCCGCGAGCGTCGAGGCGATGCCGAACACCGTGATCCGGATGAAGTCGACCCTGATGCCGGCGCGCCGGGCCGCCTCGGAGTTACCGCCCACGGCGTAGACCATGCGCCCGTAACGGGTCTTGCGCAGGACCAGGTCGAGGACGACCACGAAGCCCACGAAGATCAGGAAGGCCAGCGGCACACCCTTGTACTGGTTGAGGATCCACACGCCGCCCACGAGCGGCACGGCCAGCAGGGCGGCGCGGAAGAGCACCTCTGCGAGCGGCTTGTAGGGCAGGCCCGCCTGCCCACGACGACGCTCGGCCGCCAGAACGGACACCAGGTAGGCGAGCAGGGCCACGATGACCAGGAACCAACCCACGACCGGAACGAAGTAGGTCTGGGTCAGCATCGCGATGGGACCGGTGGCGCTGGTGTTGATGCTGCCGTCGCTGCCCATGAGGTTCAGGTGCAGCCCCTGCCAGCCCAACAGGCCGGCGAGGGTGACGACGAAGGCGGGAACGCCCATCTTCGCGAAGACGAAACCGTGGAGCAGACCGACCAGCAGGCCGATGCCCACGGCCACTCCGATCGCGACCCACTCCGAGACACCGTGGCGGACCGCCAGGACCGCCAGGACACCGGCGGACAGACCCGCGACCGAACCGATCGACAGGTCGATCTCGCCCAGCAACAGCACCATGATCACACCGGTGGTCATGAGACCCACCGCGGCGATCTGGACGGTCAGGTTCGACAGGTTCTGCGGCGACAGGAACCGGTCGTTCATCGACTGGAAGACGATGCCGATCAGGATGAGGCCGACGACGACCGGGACGGGCCCGAGCTCGCCTCCTTTGAGACTGCGCTTGACCGCGTCCCACCACCCGCGGGGCGAGGCCACCGTGGCCAGCAGGCGAGGGTCGCGTCGGGCCGCGGTGTTCTCCTCGCTCACCTCGACGCCTTCCGTTTCATGAGTCTGCTGGCTCATTCCTTGTCCTTCGTGGCCGTGGCCGATGAGCCGGTGCGGGTGGAACGGCGGGACACCGGATTGTCCGAGGCGCCCGTGATGGCGGCCACGATCTCCTCGTAGGAGGTGTCCGCGATGGGGAAGTCCCCGGCGTTGCGCCCCAGGCGCAGGACCACCGCGCGGTCGGCGACAGCGCGGACGTCGGCCATGTTGTGGCTGATCAGGACCACGCCCAGGCCCTGGTCGCGCAACCGCTCGATGAGGTCGAGCACCTGCGCGGTCTGGGCCACGCCCAGGGCGGCGGTCGGTTCGTCCAACATGACCACGCGGGGCTGCCCCAGCAGGGAGCGGGCGATGGCGATGATCTGTCGCTGACCACCGGACAGGGCCGCGACGGGGACCCGCAGGCTCGGGATGCTCACCGACAGGGAGTCGAGGAGCTCCACCGCGCGGCGCTCCATCTCGACCTCGTCGAGGGTGCCGGGGAAGTGCAGTCGCTCGTTGCCCAGGAACAGGTTCCCGACGATGTCGAGGTTGTCGCACAGGGCGAGGTCCTGGTAGATGGTGGCGATGCCCAGGCGCTGGGCGTCGGCCGGGGTTCCGATGCCGACCGGCGCACCGTCCCAGGAGATGACGCCGCCGCTGTCCGCGGGGTGCGCGCCCGCGATGACCTTGACCAATGTGGACTTGCCCGCGCCGTTGTCGCCGAGCAGGGCGACGACCTCTCCGGCGTCGACTTGGAAGTCGACCTCGCTGAGGGCGCGTACGGCCCCGAAGGTCTTGGAGATCCCGGACAGTTCCAGGATGGGTGTGCTCATGCTTTTTCGTCTCTTCTCTCGTCCCGGCGGGGAGGTCGCGCCTCCCCGCCGGGGCGTCCCCCGAGGGACCGGCCCCGACGGCACGGGCCGGGGCCGGCCCGGGTTACCCGGTCCTTAGAGGGCTTCCTGGCAGAAATCGGTGTCCTCGTAGTCGGAGGTGCAGATCTCCTCGATGCTGTAGAAGCCATCGGAGACGACCGTGTCGCCGATGTTCTCCTCAGTGACCGCGACGGGCTCCAGCAAGACCGACGGGACCATCTCGCCGTCGGCGTCCTCGACGTCGGTGACCACGTGCTCGCCCGATTCGAGCTCCTCGCCGGTGGCCAGGGAGACGGCCATGGCGGCGGCGAGCTCGGCCTCGGGCCGGATGGCCTTGTAGACGGTCATGTACTGCTCACCGGAGATGATGCGCTGGATGCCGTGCAGTTCGGCGTCCTGACCGGTGACCGGGGGCAGGTCCTCCACCGAGACTCCGGCGCTGCGCAGCGCGGAGACGATGCCCGCGGCCATGCCGTCGTTGGCGGAGTACACGCCCACGATCTCGTCCAGTCCCAGGGAGGTGATGGCGCCCTCCATCTGGCTGTTGGCCTCGTCCGGCGACCAGTCGGGGGTGTCGAACTCCTGACCGATCTCGACCTGGCCCTCGAAGATCTCGTGGGCGCCGGCCTTGAAGTCGCCCGCGTTGGGGTCGCTGGGCGAGCCGTTGATCATGACGATGGAACCGTCGCCGGCGGTGCCCTCCTCCTCCAGGGCGCCGATCAGCGCCTCGGCCTGGACCTGGCCGACCCGGACGTTGTCGAAGGAGACGTACATGTCGGCGCCGCCCTGGGCCAGACGGTCGTAGGCCACGACCGGCACGCCCTGGGACTGGGCCTCGTTGACGGTGCCCGCGGCGGCCTCGGAGTCGACGGCGCCGAGGACGAGCACGTCGACACCGTCGGTCAGCATCGCCTGGGCCTGCGTCTGCTGCTCGTCGACGTCCTGGTCGGCGTTGGCGTAGGAGAACTCGCAGTTGGGGCAGAGCTCTCCGAGCGCTTCCTCGAAGTAGGGCCGGTCGAAGGCCTCGTATCGGGCGGTCTGCAGCTCGGGCAGGAGGAGTCCGACGTGGAAGCCCTCCTCCAAGGTCTGCTCCTCCACCTCGGTCTCGGAACCATCGGTGGTGAGCGAACCGCAGGCCGAGGTGAGCAGGGCCAGGGCTGCGCCGGCCGCGGTCAGCCATAGGGCGACCGCGCGTCGGGGGTGGAGGCGTTGTGTGTTCACGACGCGTTACCTCTCAAGGATGCCTGTACGGGGTGGGAACTCGCGAGTGCTGGTGTGAAGTAGAACCCCGCGTAGGCCTTGCCGTCAACTAGTGAACACATAACCGATACGTCACGGACATTAGGTTCACCACATGAAGGCAATATATGGGCAGGTCAATGCCGCTTTGAGGGTATGTGATCATCTGTTAACGCCGATCAGGAACCCGACCGAACCGTTCAGTTCACGATGACGGGTGCCCTTGGGTTCACGACAGGGAGTGAGAGGCCGTGATCAGGGCGCCACGTAGCGCCGCGTCGGCGCCTTGGGTACTGGCCACCACCCGAAGGTCGGACAGCGCGCTGCCCAGCGTGCCCAGCTCCATCGCCCTGCGCATCGGATCGAGCAGGAGGTCGCCGGCCGCCGCCAGCTCCCCGCCGACCACGATCATCTCCGGGTTGAACAGGTTCGCGATGATCGCCGTTCCCTGTCCCAGGGCCGTCCCGGCCTCGGCGATCACCCGGCGGCTGCCCGGGTCGCCCTCCAACGCGGCACCGACCACATCCGTCAGAACGGCCGTTCCGGGGCTCGGTCCGCGGAAGGAGTCACGCGGCAGCATGTGCATCAGGTACTCGGTCCCGACGAAGGTCTCCAGACAGCCGCGGTTGCCGCAACGACACACCGGCCCCCGCTGGTCCAGGCCGATGTGCCCGACCTCGCCCGCGGTTCCGCCGGCTCCTCGGAAGAGCCGCCCCGACATGACGATGCCCGCGCCGACCCCCACGTCGAGTACCAGTTGGATCACGTGGTCGACGCCTTGGGCCACGCCCGAGGCGCGCTCGGCCGTCACCGCGAGGTTGGCGTCGTTCTCCACCAGTACGGGCGAACCCAGCCGTTCCGACAGGGCCGGACCGGGCCGGAACCCGGCCCAACGGGGCACGCAGGAGATGTCCCCGACCACTCCGGTGCGCGGATCGATGGGCGCGGGCACCGAGGCCACGACCGCCCCGATCCGACCCGGATCGATCCGGGCACGGAGCAGGGTGGTCTCGGCCAGCCAGGCGGCCCGGCGCACCGCGCGCTCGGGATCGGCCGGCACGTCGTACTCGATCTGTTCGCCGGCCAAGGGGTTGCCGTCGCTGTCCCCCACCGCGACGGAGATCCGGTCGACCGTGAAGGCGAGGGCGACCACCGTTCCCGGTGGGCGCAAAAGCGTGACCGCACGCGCGCGGCGACCGTTCGAGGAGGTATTGCTCACCGAGACCGCGCCCGCCGAGCGCAGTCCGCGCACGATGTTGGAGACGCTCGCCGCGGACAACCCGGTGGCACGTGCCAGTTCGGCCTGGGTTCGGGTCCCGTCACGTCGCAGAACCTCGACCACACGGCGCTCGTTGGCCTGACGCAGCGCTGACTGCGACCCGGGGGTCGTGTCGGCCTCGGTCACCGCGTACCCCTTTTGTGGTCGACTGTGCTCGGCACTGATGCTCGATGGAATGTTACAAGCCTTAAAGACGGGCGGGGACGCCTGGTCACCCGCAGGCGTGGGGAGTTCGGGATCGGAATGATGGTTCGGGTGGGAACGGGCGAGGCGGGCTGGGCGGCTCGGGTGGCGCGAAGGATCTCCGCGGCGCCACGACGGGGACGGCGGGTGCGCGTCGTGTCGGTGGAGGGGCACTCGGGTTCGGGGAAGAGCACGGTGGCCGAGCGTGTACGGCGCGAGCTGGCCGCGATCGGCGAACCGGTGGCGACACTGACGATGGAGGACCTCTATCCGGGTTGGGAGGGGCTCGAACAGGCCCCCGAACTGCTGCGCACCTGGGTACTGGAGCCCCTCGCCGAAGGGCGGTCGGCCGCGTGGCGGCGCTACGACTGGGAACGCGGCGTCTTCGAGGAGCGGTGGCGGTCCCTGCCCGAGGGGCTCGACGACGGCGGGACCTTGTTGGTGGAGGGGTGCGGGTCCGGAGCGGGCGTCGTGCGCGACTCGATCGACGTCCTGGTGTGGGTGGCCGCCCCCGACCGTCTGCGCCGGGCACGGTTGGACGCACGCGAGGACGCCGACCTGTACGCGCCCTTCCGTGCTCTGTGGGCCCGTCAGGAGGAGTCGCTGTACTCCCGCGACCATCCGCGCGAACGCGCGGACCTGGTGGTGGACAACCCCTGATCCGCGTGCGGCCGGATCGAACGTCGGGTCCGGATCAGCGCCGCGCGGGAGGTCCCGAACAGATCCGTCGCGCCCGCGCCAGGTCCTGGTCCATCATCCGCAGGCCCCGGTCGTAGTGCTCTCGCGCGGACGAGTTCCGCTTCTCCAGGTCCTGGCCTTGTGAGTGGGAGCGGAACTCCGTGATCGCCCAACCCGCCAGCAGCAGCACGAACGCTCCGAACGCCAGGGTCCCGAGGGCGATGGCGGGTCCCACGTTCGCGACGGCCCCCGACACACAGGAGACCAGGGAGAAGGTCAGCGCCAACGACACGATCCACAGCATGCCCCAACGAGCCGCCTTGCGGCCGTCCTCCTCCGGGGACGCGGCCCGGTGCGTGGAGAGTCCGTTCTCCCAGCGGTGCCGTTCGGCGGCCAGGGTCGCCACCGTGCTGGAGGAGCCATGGACGGCGGCTCCCACCCCGGCACGCTCCGCGCCCGTGCTCGCCATCACCCGGATCCAGAGGATCCCGAACCACTCGCGGGCCCAGGGGCTCGACCCGGGGTCCGGGGCGGCCAGCGCCGTGGGGTGCAGCAGGAAGACCAGGGCCAGCGCGGGATCGACCTGGGAGCGAAGACTTCCCCAGCCGGTGAGGTTCTCGGTGAGTTCGCGAAGGATGCCCGTACCCGCCCGTTCGGCCCGGGCCAGCTCCTCGGCCAGCGAGCTCAGCCGGGCGGAGTCCTCTCCCTCGTGCCGTGCCATGATCCGCAGCACTTCGGGGCGGGCGAGCAGGAGGAGTTCGTTGTCGACCGGGTCGCCGGTGGCCAGGGGTCGAGGGTCGTGGAAGAGCCCGGACAGTCCGGCGATGGACGCGTCGTGGTCACGGAAGCGGGGCGGCAGCGCCGGGTTCGCCTCCGCGATGAAGGTGGCCAGGGCGAGGTTGACGTCGCGCGTCTCCCTGCGGAACAGGGCACGATCGACCTTGGTGTCGCCCAGGTCCCGCATCATCCAGGAGCCCAGGGCCTCGAACTCCCCGCGGTCGGCGAAGAGCCGCAGTGCGTCCGGCCACTGTCGTTGAAAGGCGGCGGCCAGGTCCTCCACGTTCGTGAAGCGGGCACCGGCGAAGTGATAGGGGGTCACGTGTGTACCGGCCGTGTGGGCGACGGGCGGGGCCGGGGTGTCCTCGGACCGCCCCTTCGCCGGAGTGGTCCGACCGGGGGAAGTGCCCTCCACCAGGTGCCGCAGCAGGGTCCGCGCGTCGGGACGGTCCCCGGGTCTCTTGGCCAGGCAGGCCAGGATGGTCTCCAGCAGCGGCCCGGACAGGTCACCGGTGTCGGGCTTCCCGCCCAGGACCCGGGCGATGCGGGCGGCCTGGCTGGGCCCCGGGAACGCGTCCTTTCCGGTGCCGGCGAACACCATCACCGCGGCCCAGGAGAACACGTCCACCGAGGTACCGATGCGCGTGCCCTCCAGCTGTTCGGGGGCCATGTACCCGACCGTCCCGACGATGCCGCTGGCGGTCACCGACGTGGCCTCGATGGCCCGCGCGATACCGAAGTCGATCACCCGGGGGCCGTCCGACCCCAGCATGATGTTGTCCGGTTTCAGGTCCCGGTGCACCACACCCGCGGAGTGGATCTCCGCGAGCGCCGTGGCCGTGGACACCGCCAACCGGTGCATGTCGGTACCGGTGCGGGGGCCGTCCTCGAAGACCGCCCGTTGCAGGGTGGGGCCGTCGATGTACTCGGTGGCGATCCAGGGTCGGTCCGCGTCGGGGGCGGCGTCGAGGATCTCGGCGACGTAGGAGCCACCGACGCTGCGCGCCTGCTCCACCTCCGCCGCGAAGCGCCGCCGCATCTCCTGGTCACCGGACCAGGTCGCGTGCAGCAGTTTGACCGCCGCACGGGTCCCGTCCTGCGCCTCACCGAGGAAGACCTCACCGAATCCGCCTCTGCCCAGCCGTCTGACCAGCCGGTATCGGCCGACCGTATGTTCGGGGTCGACCTTCTCCGTGGCCTCGCTCACGAAGCAGCCTCTCTTGGATCGTTCGTTACGGTACGTGTGGCTTACACGATCGGGTCAGCCCGAGGTGATCTGCCGGGCCCGTTCCAGGTCGGAGCGGATCCGGCCCACCCCGGTGGTCAACTGGGGCAGTTGTTGACGTGAGTGCTGGAGTTCCATGACCCGTTGGGCCCGGCGGGCGGCACCACCGCACATCACCCGGTTGGTGAGGTTCACACCGAGGGCGCCCACCAGGGCGAGCACACCGAGCCCGAACAGGAACTCGGCGAACCCTCCCCCGTCGGCCAACCCGAGTACGAAACCGACCGGCAGGGCCACGATCCCGTACTTGCACGCCTGGGCGGCCCCGTGCATCCGCCGCTGGAACGTCACCTTGTCCTCCAGGGCCTCGTGCGTCGCGGAGACCTCCGAGTAGCGGCCCTCCCAGTAGCGGCGCTGACGTGCCAGCGCGTGGACGGTGGGCATGGCGGCGTGGACGGCGGCGGCGTATCCGGCGGAGTCGGGAAGCTCGGCGCCGATCACGGACCGCCACAGGATGTCCACCCAGTCCGCCACCGCGCCGTCGCGGCCGTCACCGGGCGGGGTCATCCGGTCGGGGTTGAGCATGAAGGCCATGACCAGCGCCGGGTTGACGGTGACCCTGGTCGAGCGCCAGCCATCGAGTTCCTGGGCCAGGCGGGCGCACAGTGAGTTGCCGACGCGTTCGGCCCGGTCCAGGTTCTCGGCCAGATCGCGGTGGGCCCCGGGTTCGGGACCGCGGTGCGCGTCGAGGATCCGCAGCAGCTCGGGGCGGGCCAGCAGAACCATCTCGTTGGCCTGCGGGGCACCCGTGAGCAGGGGGCGCGGGTCGGCGAACAGGGAACGCAGGTCGCTCATGGCGGCGGCACGCCCACGGAAGACCGGGGGCAGGTCGGGGCGCAGCTGGGAGACGAAGGAGGCCACGGCCAGGTTCGCGTCGCCCACCTGGCGGCGGAACAGGGACCGGTCGATCGTGGTGTCGCCCAGGTCGTCCATGATCCAGGCGCCCAGGACGGAGCGTTCGGCGGGGTCGTTGAAGACCCGGACCGCGGCGGCCCAGTCACGTTGCATGGCCTCGGCCAGGGTGCCCACGTCCTGGAAGCGGGCACCGGAGAAGTGGTACGGCGGGGCGAAACCCGAGGGTGGTGGTGTTGACGGGGCCCGGAGGGGGGCGCTCGGGTTCCGGGAGGAGGTGATCGCTCCCTGGGCGTGCGCGGCGGAGACGGCCGAACCCGCCGGGTGGGTGCCGGCCGTGCCGGCGGAGTCCGTACCGGCGACCCGCGTGGAGTCGACCCGCGCGACCCGGGTGGGGTCGACTCGGGCCACTCCGGTGGGATCGACCGGCGCGATGCCGGTGGGTGAATGCTCGGCCACCCGGGTCCGGTCCACACCGACGCGGGTCATCGCGTCCGGCGTGGGTGTGACCGTGGTGGCGTCCAGCCCCTCGACGGGTTCCGGGGGCACCGGTCGGGCGGCGGGGGACGGGGTTGCGCCGGTCGGACCGGCGATCAGCCGCCGCAACAGCTCGGGGGCGTCCGGGCGGGCGTCGGCGTCCTTGTTCAGACAGTCGGCGAGGACGTCCACGAGGGGACGCGCCACTCCGTCCAGGTCCGGTGCCCCGCCGAGGATGCGCGCGATGCGTGAGGCCTGGGTGGGTGCCGGGAACGCCTCCCGGCCGGTGGCGGCGAACACCATCACCGCGGCCCAGGAGAACACGTCGACGGCGGCGGTCAGGCGGGCGCCCTCCAACTGTTCGGGCGCCATGTAGCCGATGGTGCCGACCACTCCGCTGGCGGTCACCGAGGTGGCCTCCACCGCACGGGCGATACCGAAGTCGATCACCCGCGGGCCGTCCGCCGCGAGCATGATGTTGTCGGGCTTGAGGTCACGGTGCACCACACCGGCGGAGTGGATCGCCGCGAGCGCCGTGGCCGTGGACACCGCCAACCGGTGCAGTTCGCTGCCCGAGCGCGGGCCCTCATCCTGCACGGCGTCCTGCAGCGTCGGCCCGTCGATGAACTCCGAGGCGATCCAGGGCCGCTCGGCCTCCAGGTCGGCGTCCAGGATCCGCGCCACGCAGAACTCGCTCACCCGGCGCGCCTGCTCCACCTCCGCGGCGAAACGCCGCCGCATGTCCTGGTCACCGGCCCAGCCGACGTGCAACAACTTGACCGCAGCACGAGAACCGTCCGCGGTCTCACCAAGGAACACCTCACCGAATCCACCACGCCCCAGGGACCTCAGCAGCCGGTAACCACCGATCACGCTTTGGTGCGCGTCCTGGCTCCGGAGGTCGTCCACAGCCTGCCCCGTCTCTTGCTCGTCGTGTCTCCCACAGGCCCCGCGGGGCCTTCCCCCGACAGGGTGTCACAGGGGTGGGACCGTCCAGGCCCCGCTCGGGTTCCCCTCCGGGCCCGAATCGATGTCGGGACGTTACCGTCGCCCGGCGTGGTCGCCGCGCAGGACCCGTTCCACCAGGTCGTCCCGGAGGGTGCCGTAGCCGGTGGCCGCCCACACGCTCTCCTGCGCCGGCACCTCGAAGTAGGGGATCTCCACCCCGTCGTGATGAGCGGGCAGCACCGTGGGTCGGACACGGCCGCGCACGGCGCGGGCGCACTCTGCGCACAGGGGCACCCGGATCGTACGGGAACCGCCGAATTCGCGCCACTGGGTGGTTTTGGTGCCGGTTCCGTGCAGAGGGTTGGCGTAGCACGGCCGGCGCGGGGTGCGCCGCCCCACCAGGGCGTCCTCGGCCAGGTCCAGCAGGACGAGTACGCCCACCGCGTCGGGCAGGGTGGGACCTTCGGCGACCATGCGGTCGTGGACCCGGGCGGCGGCGTCCCGGGCGTCCAGGGCACGGGACAGGTTCTGTGCGTCGATCAGGTCGGCGGCCTGGAGTCGCTCACCCAGTTCGATGAGGTCGTGCGCGCCGCTCTCGACGACGGACTCCAGGCGAGCACGGTCGGCGTTGTCGAACGCGGCGTGCTGTGCGACGGGCACGGCCGATCGCCGCCGTGTACGGACGTAGAACAGGCAGAGTCCGACCCCGACCAGCCCCACCAGGACGACCACGCCCAGGTCCCGGAGGGCCGGATCCATGGTCGATACGGGGTTGGTGAAGCCGCCCGTGCCGCTCTCCTCGTGGTAGGCGTCCATCGCGGCCTCGTACGCGGCCTCGGGGTCATCCGACAGGGCCGCCTCGATCGCGGCCTCCACCTCGGTGGGGATGAGGCTCTGGCCGATCATCGTCTCGTATCTCGCGGCGAGCGCCCCGTAGAAGGCGGGCCGGCTCCAGTCGTCGGGGGCGGTGCCCAGGTCGTGGCCTTCCAGATCGCCCGAACTGTTGTAGACCAGGTAGTGCCGCTCGCCTTCGCCCAGGCGGTCGTGCACCGCCGAGGCCATGGCCTCGCTCTCGCCGTTCCAGGTGCCGCCCTCTACGAGGGGGACGACGATGACGTACAGGTCGAGGTCGCTGCCCGCGATCCGTTCGGCGACGCGTTCGCGCGCTTCGGTGGAGAAGGCGTCCTCGTAGGCGGGGTCGACGTGGACGGGCGACTCCGTCAGGCTCTCGGCGATGGCCTGCGCGGGGGTCACCTCGCCCGGGTCGGTCCCCTCTGTGGGGCCGGTCCCCTCGGCGGGGTCGGCCAAGGCCGCGGGCGCGAAGGCCACGGAAAGGGCCAGCGTCAGGACGGGAACCAATGCCCGCAGCGCTGCCCACGGGCTCCGGTCCCGGGTACGCGGTTCAGTGGACACGATTCACCTCAAGGAGTTCTTCGATCATCCGTTCAGGCCTCTTGGCGCCGAACGAGTACCGGATCCAGGCGTTCTCCGGCGCCTTCCGGTAGGAGTGCGCCGAGCTCTCGATGCGTAGCTTCAACAGTCTGATGGCGCGCTGGTTCTCATCGAGCACGCCACAGCCCTCGCACAGGTGGGCGTTCCCTCCGGCGACCCGGGTGCGGCGTCTCTTCCCGGAGAACGGGTGCAGCGGGTTGACCGCGCAGGGATCGGTGGCCGCGTCCGGGTCCTCGGCCACGGCCAGGACCCGGCGGGCGAGCACCACGACGCCCAATAGGTCCAGTACCTCCAGGTCCCGGTCGACGAGCATCAGCACCGCCTCCGCCTGCGGCATGTACCGGGGCGGGATGCCCTCCGGGTCACGGTCGAGCAGCCCGCGCACCCGACCCGCCTCCTTGACCGCCAGGCGGCGCAGCCGACCGGTCCCCACGACGGTCACCAGGCCACCGCCGCGATACCGCTCTCGGAAGAAGGCACCCAGGTAGGTCAGCCCGATCACCAGGGCCGCGAGCAACGGCCCCAGGAACAGCGCCCCGGGAAGGAAGCCCTCTCCGCCCCAGAAGCGCTCACCACGGGGCTCGGGCAGGTTCGGCTCGTCGTCGGCGAAGAGCGGCGTGAAACCGTCGCCGGGCGTGAACTCAAGCTCCGCCAGGTCGGCTACCGTCCGTTCCAGGGCCGCCGCCGGGGTCGGTTCCTCGACACGGCTCAGGGGCGACCACAAACCGAACGCATCGATCTCCAGTCCGCTCGGGGCGGCTCCGACGACGGGTTCCTCGATCCCGGGTCCGATGACCACGTAGACACCGTCCTCCTCGGCCACCGACGCCAGGGCCGCGGCCAAGACCTCGGCCTCGCCCTCGACCTCGTCGTCGGTAGCCAGGGGCACCACGGCCGCGTAGACGGGAACGGAGGAGTCGGTGAGCGTCTCGCGTACCTCCGCCAGCCCCTCGCGGGACAGCGAGGACAACGGATCGACGTACAGGGGGTCCTCGGCCAGCTCCGCGGCCAGGCGCTCGGCCCGTCCGGGGTCGGTCACGTAGGGGGCCTCCAGGCGCACCAGATCCTCGGGATCGGCGACCTCCGCGCCACCGACGGGCGCGCTCATCGTGTACACGTAGCCGACCGCCACCGTCGTCCCGGAGACGGCCAGCGCCGCCACGACGGCGACCACGGGGAGCACGCGCCGGTCCTGACGCACCCAATACCAGGCCGCCCAGCCCCCGACGATCACCACGGCCGCTCCGACCGTACCCACCAGCAGGCCGAGGTTGGCGGGACCGTTGAAGCCGTTCGGATCGACCTCTCCGAGGAACCCCTCGGGCCGCCGCTCCAGGTCGACCGCCGGCGGTTCCTCGCCGGCCAACCCGGCCGCCAGAACCGGCGCCACGTCCCCCACCGGGGCGATGTACAGCTCGGCGTCACGCAGGGCGTCGGTGGCTCCCCGCACCGAGAGATCCACCCCGTACACCTGGAGCTCGGTGGGCAGACCCTTGGGAGGCAGGAGTACGTACACACCGTCGGCACCGAGCCGATCGTGCACGGCCGGCATGATCTCGTCCATGCCGCCGGGCGTACCGGCACCGACGAACGGGGAGACCACCACGTGGTAGGGCGCCCCGAGGGGTTCGAAGGCCGCGTGCAGTTCCTCGGCCAATTCCTCGTGCGGGGTCGCCCCGCCCACCGCGTCGTCCACCACCACGGCCGCGCCCTCGGGCTGCTCGGACAGCAGCCCGGCGTAGTGCTCGGCCATGGTGGGCGGGTTCTCGTACGCCGCGGCGGAATCGGGTGCGGGTTCGGCCATCGCGGCGGGCGACGACGCGAACAGGAGGAACAGCGCCCCCACGAGCAGGGCCGGGATCCGGGAGACGCGGGAGGGGGACCGAAGGACCCGTGGGGATACAGGCATGCTCCGATATTAACCCGGCCCCCCACGACCGAGACGATCTCCCCTGGTCAGCGCCGGTGATCTCCCCGAAGGACCCGCTCGACGAGGTCGTCGCGCAACGCCCCGTAACCGGTGGCCGCCCACACGCTCTCCTCGGCGGGCACCTCGTAGTAGGGCACCTCCCGCCCTTGGTACCGGGCGGCCATCACCGTGGGTCGGACCCGGTCCCGGACGGCCTTGGCGCACACGGCGCACAAGGGCACCCGGATGTCCGCGGACCCACCGAACTCACGCCAACGCGTCACCTTGACGTCGGTCCCGTGCAGCGGGTTCGCGTAACAGTGCGAACGCGTACGCGCCGAACCCCGCTTCTGGGCGGGGAGCACGGCTCGGGCCATGTGGTCCTCCGCCATGTCCAACAGCACGAGAACGCCGGCGATGTCCTCCATCGCTCCCTCGTCGGGAAGCCCGTCGAAGACGTTCCGGGCCGCCGCGTGCGCGTCCAGGGCCCGGCCCAGCGCCTCGGTCGCCCCGGAGTCGTCGGGCGAGGTTCGGGCCGAACCCACGCGTTCGCCGAGCTCCACGAGTTCGCGTTCGGCCTTGCGCACCAGCTCGCCCCGACGGGCCAGGTTGGCGTTGTCGAAGGCGGCGTGCTGGGGCACGGTGGGCACGGCGCGGGGCCTGCGCCACCGGTGCACCCCGAACCCGAGTCCGACCAGGGCGAGTACGGCGACGACCCAGGGCAGGATCGTGACCAACGAGTACCCCCACGGGCCGAGGGAGTAGAACCAGTCGATCGGTCCCCTCTCCTGGGACTCCACCGCCTCGTCGTAGAGCGCCTTCGGGTCCTCGGACAAGGCGATCTCCACCGACCGTTCCAACTTGTCCACGGCCGGGGAGTCGTACTCGAATTCGTAGGAGACGGTGAGAGCGGAGTAGAAGGCCCGCGAACCCGACTCGTCGTTTCCCGTACCGAAGTCGTGGCCCGAGACGCTCCTGCCGTCCATCACCAGGTAGTGCGCCTCGCCGCCGATCCTGTCGTGCACCGCCGCGACCATCTGGTCGGCCTGACCGGACCAGTCGCCGCCCTCGATCAGCGGCACGGCCAGCACCCGAAGCGGCACGTCCGAACCCTCGATCTGCTCCTCCAGCGCGTCCGCCCGTTCCTCGGGCAGGGCGGAGGAGAAGGCGGGATCGACGTGGACCGGGGACTCCTCCAGTTCGGCCACGACCCGTTCGGTCGGGCTCACCGTATCCGTCTCGGTATCGGCCGTGGCGATCCCGGGGAAGGCGGTCGTGAGGAACACGGCCGAGAGCGCGGCGGCGACCACGACAGGACGGGTCCTCACCGTTCGGTGGTCAGTGGACATCGGACTCCTTCAGCAGGTCTTCCACGTTGAGCCGGTACTTGGTCCCGTATCCACCGCGGTTCCACTCCCGGTCCAGTTCCAGGTAGGGGACACGGCCGCCGCCCGGTCCGGCGACCAGGAGGGTACGGGCCCGCCGCTGGGATTCCGTCAGAGTCGAACAAGACCGGCAGAGGGGTTGTGGCAGCACCACGTTCCGCTTCCTCCCCTTCCCACGCACGGCCCCTTGACGGATGGAGGTCCCGTGCAGGGGGTTGACCGCGCACACGGGTTCCTCGGCCCGGGCCGCGGTCTCCGGGTCCGGGTCGAGACGAAGGACGGCCCGGTCGGCCAGCACCGTGACCCCTACGAGGTCGAGTTCGTCCGGGTGCGCACCCAGGACGGTCAGGGCCATGTCGGACTCCCTCAGGGCCTTGTCCCGTCCGGGGTGGGCTGCCGGGGCGGTCTGGAGCGCCTTGGCCATCCGACGTACCGCGCGGTCGGCACGCGGACGCAGGGCGCGGCCGGGAACGGCCCGCGCCCGGTTCACCAGACGGTTCGCGCACCAGGCCAACGTCAGGAGCACACCGGCGACGATCGGGCCGATCAGGAACAACGACGTGAGGAAGTCACCGGAGAAGAACCGGGAGATCCGTGAGGGTTCCGGTCTGGGGTCGGCCCGAGACTCCACCGTGTAGGGCACCTCCGAGGCCTGGCCCGGGGCGCGTTCCACCTCCTCCTCCACCACGCCCAACAGGCCGTCCAGGGCCTGGGCCGGGGTGGAGCCGTCGAGATATCCGGTGACCCCCTCCAGGTGTGTCCAGTCGCGTTCGCCGTCCGAGTAGTCCACGCCGAAGCGGGCCGTTTCCACCCGGGTCGAGACCCCGGCCTCGCCGGACACGACGACGTAGAACCCGTCCTCGTCCATGACGTGGTGCAGGGCGTGGACGAAGACCTCCCCGTCGCCGCCCGACTCGTCGTGCGGGTTCATCGGCATCACCGCGACGTGGACGGGAACGTTCTCGGGCAGTCCTCGCTCGACGATCCGGTCCAGTCCCTCGGTGTCCACCTGCGCCTGTGGATCCACGTAGATGGGGTCCTCGCGCAGCGCCTCGGCGACACGTTCCAGACGAACGGTGTCCACCACGTAGGGTGCCGTCTCCGGCGGCACGGGGGCCACCTTCTCGACGTCCTCGGGCAGGGTCCCCCGGTCGAGCTGGACCAGGGACGCGGCCACGACCACGACGCCGGTGGCGGTGGCCACGACCATGCCCACCATCAGGGCCCGGTCGCCTCGGAGCCGACCGGTGTGACCGGCCTCGGCGGCCCGTCGACGGCGACCCGAACGCATCACCCCGAACGCCAGCGCCAGGGTGATGGTCACCCCCACCGTGAGGGCTGTGGCCTCACCGAGTCGTTCCGGCGAGTCGTAGGTCTCCATGCGCAGCGGGCGCAGGTGCGACTCCGCCCACCAATAGAGCGGCCCGAGTCGCTGCCAGGGCGAACCCCACCCTTCCTCGAACCTCTCATCGAGGTCGGGGGCGACCAGGGTCCGCGCGAAGAGTTCGGCACTGGTGTCGATGGGCAGGTAGGTGACGAGGTTCTCCTCGTTCAGGAGCACCCTGTTGGCCCTCTCCACGGGCAGACCCACCTCCCTGGACACCGCGGTCACCTCGGCCGACCCGGGTCGCAGGTAGACGTACAGGCCGGGTCGACCGACCCGGTCCTGTACCGCGGCCAGGAAGTCCAGGGGCATGGTGGAGTGTCCGGGCAGGGCGCCGGCCACGACGTAGTACGGAACGTCCAGCGGGGCGAACGCCTCGTGCAGGTCCGTCTCCAACTCGTCCAGGTCGTAGAGACCGGCGATCGAGTCGTCGACGATGACGGCCTCGCCCTCGGGTTCCTCGGTCAGCAGGCCCGCGTAGTACTCGGCGGGCCCCACTCGATCCTCGACGGACCGCTCGGAATCGGCCTGGGCCGATGAGGCCCCCGACAACACGAGGATCGCCAGCAAGGGCACCGAGAGGAACCACGAAGCGCGGCGGGACGCGCTGAGGCGGTGGGGATACATCCGATCTTCCTGTCTCGGCTCGCCGCCGGGGGTCTTCGGGACTTGGGGAACGTGGGGCGCCGGGGGCAAGGGGTGGTCGGGGCCACTCCGCGAGTGGAACCGACACGAAGTGAGCATATCCGGACGTCGCGTACCTGCCGAAACACGGGCACCCGTTCGCCGACGGTCCCGGCCGGGTTCGGAACCCGAACACGAAGAAGGGCCGCCACCGTCGTGTGAACGGTGGCGGCCCGGTGAACCGCGCGTCGTGCCTGTGGGCACGGAGCGGAGCTCGGTGGGACTACTTCGCGATCAGCTGGCGCAGCACGAACTGCAGGATGCCGCCGTTGCGGTAGTAGTCGGCCTCACCCGGGGTGTCGATCCGCACCACGGCGTCGAACTCGACGCCGGTCTCGGTGGTGACCCTCACCGTGGCGGGGATGCGGCCCTCGTTGAGCTCGGTCACACCGGTGATGGAGAAGGTCTCCTCGCCGGTCAGACCGAGGGAGGTGGTGGACTGCCCCTCCGGGAACTGCAGCGGCAGGACGCCCATGCCGATCAGGTTGGAACGGTGGATGCGCTCGTAGGACTCGGTGATGACCGCGCGCACGCCCAGCAGGCTGGTGCCCTTGGCCGCCCAGTCACGCGAGGAACCGGAACCGTACTCCTTGCCGCCCAGGACGACCAGCGGAGTGTCCTGCTTCGCGTAGTTCTGCGCGGCGTCGTAGATGAACGACACCGGGCCACCGGACTGGGTGAAGTCGCGGGTGTAGCCGCCCTCGGTGCCCGGCGCGATCTGGTTGCGCAGGCGGATGTTGGCGAACGTACCGCGGATCATCACCTCGTGGTTGCCGCGACGCGAACCGTAGGAGTTGAAGTCGCGACGCTCCACACCGTTGGAC
Organism: Nocardiopsis sp. NPDC055551; assembly: GCF_053619415.1. Taxonomy (NCBI): domain Bacteria; kingdom Bacillati; phylum Actinomycetota; class Actinomycetes; order Streptosporangiales; family Nocardiopsidaceae; genus Nocardiopsis; species Nocardiopsis sp. NPDC055551. Next base: position 155,761 of record NZ_JBSHJJ010000007.1, read on the forward strand.
TTGAGGTACTCGGCCGCCGGGGTGCCCGGCTTGATGGCGCCGGCCGGGGAGATGTGGTCGGTGGTGACCGAGTCGCCCAGCTTGGCCAGGACACGCGCGCCGGAGATGTCGGTGACCGGCTCGGGGTCCTGACCCATCCCGTCGAAGTACGGGGGCTTGCGGACGTAGGTCGACTCACCCTCCCACTCGAAGATGTTGCCGGTCGGGGTGGGCAGCTCGCGCCAGCGGTCGTCACCGGCGAACACGTCCGAGTACGCCGACTCGTACATGTCGGAGGCGATCGCGGAGTCCATGACCTCCTGGATCTCCTCGGCGGTCGGCCAGATGTCGGCCAGGTAGACCGGCTCGCCGTCCTTGTCCGTGCCCAGGGGCTCGGTGGTGATGTCGATGTCCATCGACCCGGCCAGCGCGTAGGCGACCACCAGCGGCGGCGAGGCCAGGTAGTTCATCTTCACGTCCGGGTTGATCCGGCCCTCGAAGTTACGGTTGCCGGACAGGACCGCGGAGACCGCGAGGTCGTTGTCCTGGACCGCCTTGGAGATCTCCTCGGGCAGCGGACCCGAGTTGCCGATGCAGGTGGTGCAGCCGTAGCCGACCAGGTTGAAGCCCAGCTTGTCCAGGTACGGGGTCAGGCCGGAGCGCTCGTAGTAGTCGGTGACGACCTTGGAGCCCGGAGCCATGGAGGTCTTGACCCACGGCTTGCGGGACAGGCCCTTCTCCACCGCCTTCTTGGCCAGCAGGGCGGCGCCGAGCATGACCGAGGGGTTGGAGGTGTTGGTGCAGGAGGTGATCGCGGCGATCACGACGGCGCCGTGGTCGACCTCGGTCTCGGTGCCGTCGGCCATGGTGACCGGGATCGGGCGGTGCGGACGGTCACCGTTGGCGACCTGGGCCGGGGCGTCAGAGGCCGGGAAGGACTCCTCGCCCGCCTGGTCGGCCTCGTCGGAGACGTAGTCGCTGACGTCGTGGCGCCAGGTGCGCTTGGCGGCGGACAGCGCGATGCGGTCCTGCGGGCGCTTGGGGCCGGCGATGGAGGGGACGACCTCGGCGAGGTCGAGCTCCAGGTACTCGGAGAACTCCGGCTCCTGGGACGGGTCGTGCCAGAAGCCGTTGGCCTTGGCGTAGGCCTCGGTCAGGGCGACCTGGTCCTCGGAGCGGCCGGTCAGGCGCATGTAACGGATGGTCTCGTCGTCGATCGGGAAGATCGCGGCGGTGGAACCGAACTCCGGGCTCATGTTGCCGATGGTGGCGCGGTTGGCCAGCGGCACGGCCGCGACACCCTCGCCGTAGAACTCGACGAACTTGCCGACCACACCGTGCTCACGGAGCTTCTCGGTGATGGTGAGCACCAGGTCGGTCGCGGTGGTGCCGGGCTGGAGCTCGCCGTTCAGCTTGAAGCCGACCACGCGCGGGATGAGCATGGAGATCGGCTGGCCGAGCATGGCGGCCTCGGCCTCGATGCCACCGACGCCCCAGCCAAGGATGCCCAGGCCGTTCTGCATGGTGGTGTGCGAGTCGGTGCCGACACAGGTGTCGGGGTAGGCCTGGCCCCCACGGGACATGGTCACGCGCGCCAGGTGCTCGATGTTGGCCTGGTGCACGATGCCGGTGCCGGGCGGGACGACCTTGAACTCGTCGAAGGCGGTCTGGCCCCAGCGCAGGAACTTGTAACGCTCGTAGTTGCGCTCGTACTCGATCTCGACGTTGCGCTCGAAGGCGTCGGGACGACCGAAGAGGTCGACCACGACGGAGTGGTCGATCACCAGTTCGGCGGGGGCGAGCGGGTTGATCTTGTCCGGGTCGCCACCGAGGTCGCGGACGGCCTCGCGCATGGTGGCGAGGTCGACGACACAGGGGACGCCGGTGAAGTCCTGCATGATCACCCGCGCGGGGGTGAACTGGATCTCCTGATCGGGCTGCGCCTTGGGGTCCCAGTTACCCAGGGCCCTGATGTGCTCGGCGGTGACGTTCTTGCCGTCCTCGGTGCGCAGGAGGTTCTCCAGCAACACCTTCAGGCTGTAGGGAAGTCGGCCGGCACCTTCGACGGTGTCCAGCCGGAAGATCTCGTACGACTCGTCGCCGACGCGCAACGTGTCACGGGCACCGAAGCTGTTCGCGGACACGGTGTATGCCTCCTGATCTCGCCACTTTGTCCCCAGCATCCTGCCGCATGGGAAGGACGCGGGACCTACTGAGGCCGCCCTGACCGAATTCCCCGAGGGCGGTGGACACTGTCCGGTGCCCTGCCACCCCTGGAATCCCTCAGGGCCGCTTTGACCTGCGACGACGCCACATCGTCGCCGGTAGTGCGACCCATCGGCCGCGGACGCCCCCTCGTTCGGAGCGCGACGTCGAAAAGCGGTCGACCTCACACGCCCGAACCGGGAGCGGGTCGGGGGGAGCCCCGCTATATCTTGACGTCAAGGTATCTAACTTGTATCTCGATATCAAGTTATCGGGTGCTCCCCCGGCCCTCACGGGCACCCCCGACCAACGAACCGCTAGTCCAGCCGCGGCGCCACCGCCGAGGCCACCAACTCCAGGTGGTCCAGGTCGGCCATGTCCAGGACCTGCAGGTAGATCCTCTCCGAACCCACGGCACCGAACCGACCGATCTTGTCCACCACCTCCTCCGGGCTGCCGGCCAGACCGTTACGACGCAGCTCGTCGGGCTCGCGCCCGATGGCGGCGGCCCGCTCGGCCACCTCCGCGTCGTCACGCCCCACGCACAGCACCTGGGCCGCCGAGTAGACCATGGGCGCACCGCGCCCGGAGACCCGGACCGCCTCGGTCGTGCGGTCGAAGGCCGCCTCGGTGTCCTCCAACGAGGCGAACGGAACGTTGTACTCGTCGGCGAACTTGGCCGCCAGACGCGGGGTCCGCTTGAGCCCGGTGCCACCGATGATCACCGGTGGACGCGGCCCTTGCTGCGGTTTGGGCAGTGCCGGCCCCTCCGCCAGACGGTAGTGCCTGCCCTCGTATCGGAAGGTCTCCCCCACCGGGGTCGTCCACAACCCCGTGATGATGTCCAACTGTTCCTCGTAGCGCTCGAAGCGCTCACGGGCCGCCGCGGGGAAGGGGATGCCGTAGGCGGCGTGCTCCTGCTCGAACCATCCCGCGCCGAAGCCGAACTCGACCCGACCACCGCTCATGCGGTCGACCTGGGCGACGGAGATGGCGAGGGGGCCGGGGTGGCGAAAGGTCGCCGCGGTCATGAGGGTGCCGAGGCGGATACGGGAGGTGTCACGAGCCAGTCCGGCCAGGGTGATCCAGGCGTCCGTCGGGCCGGGGAGCCCGTTCAGGTGGTCGCCCATGTGGAGGTAGTGATCGGAACGGAACAGGGCGTCGAACCCCAGGTCCTCTGCGGCCCTGGCGACGGCGAGCTGGTCCTCGTAGGTGGCCCCCTGTTGGGGCTCAAGGAAGATCCTCAGACGCATACGCCCCAGTTTCTCCCACCCCCGGCACCGATACCGAACCCGCCGCGCGGGTATCGTCGAAAAGGCGTGGTCAGACCACCGGGATCCACCAGAACCGGATCCACCAGAACCGTTCCCCCTCCCCACCGCGATAGCCCTTCACGTGAAGTTCCTCCGCCGTGCCCGACAGCGCGCCCCCGAATACGGACCGGACAGCCCCGACCCGGTGCTGCTGTCCGCCGTGGCCGCAGGGGAGACCGACGCCCTGGAGATCCTGCACCGAAGACACGCCCCGTGGCTGCGTCTTCGTCTGCGTTACCGCTGTTCGGACACAGACCAGCTCGACGCCGCACTCCAGGAGACCTTCCTGGCCGTGTGGCGCAACGCCGGTTCCTTCCGACCACGCCCCGGCGACACCGACGCCGGAGCGTGGCTGTGGACCATCGCGATCCGCCAGCTCATCTCGCAGCTGCGCAAACGCGCCAACCGCTGGATCGCCGAGACCGAACCCGAACCGTACGAGACCATCGGCGACGCCTCCGCCGAGGACACCGTGCTCCTCAACATCGAGCACGGCCCTCTGGGCGCCGCCCTGCACGAACTCTCCCCCGAGCTGCGTTCGGCCATCCAGGCGACCGTGCTCGACGGCCTCACCGTCCGCGAGGCCGCGGAGATCCTCCGCATACCCGAGGGAACCGTCAAGACACGGGTCATGCGCGCCAAGGCGCGGCTACGGGAGGCACTGACCACATGAGCTGGCACTTGACCCACGACCAACTCCACCGCTACGCGACCCACACCGCCGACGACGTCACCGCCATGTCGGCGGAGGCCCACCTGACCCACTGCGCCCACTGCCGCGACCGACTGCCCACCGACGAGGCCTGGCTGGATCGCAGCTGGGCGAACCTGCGCGACGTCGTGGACCGCCCCCGCCTCTCCCCACTCGAACGCCTGTTGGGCACGCTGGGACTACGCGAGGGCACCGCCAAACTGCTGGCGGCCACACCGACCCTCTACCGGGCCTGGTTGGTGGCCATGGTGATCGTGCTGGCCACCACCCTGGTCCTGGCCCACGAGATCCCGCGCGGCACCCTGCTGTTCTCCTTCACCGTCCCGGTGATCCCGCTGGCCGGGGTCGCCCTCGCCTACGGACGCGGGGTGGACCCCGCGCACAGCCTGGCCTCGGTCACCCCCTGGGCCGGACCCCGACTACTGCTCCTGCGCACCTGCGCGGTGCTGGCACCGGCGTTGACCCTGTGCACGGTGGCGTCCGCGCTGATGCCCTCCGTCGCCACCGCGTACGAGGCCGTGTTCTGGCTACTGCCCGCCCTGGCCATGGTCGCCGGCTGCCTGATCCTGGGCCGCTGGCTGCACCTGAGCGCGGCCGGCGGACTCATCGGCGGGGGCTGGCTGCTGCTCATGGCCATGTTCGCGCTCATGGAGGGCGCCGACCCGTTCCAACTGTTCTCGCCCCTGGCACAGGCCGGTTGGGCCACCGCCCTGGCCCTGTTGGCCGCCATCGTCGCGCTGAGGATGAGGACGGCATGACCACGACGGCCGAACCGACCGGGCTCACGGGCGGGGTCCGCGCCCGCGGCCTGGTCCGCACCTACGGCACCCGCAGGGCCCTGGCCGGGATCGACCTCGACCTGGGCCCCGGGGTGACCGGGCTGCTCGGCCGCAACGGCGCGGGCAAGACCACCCTCCTGCGCTGTCTGGCCACCGACCTGGAGGCCACCCTCGGAGAACTGAGCGTCCTGGGACTGGACCCGGAACGTTCGGGCGAACGCACCGCGATCCGCCGCCGGCTCGGCTACCTGCCGCAGAACCCGTCGTTCTACCCGCACTTCACCGCGTTCGGGTTGCTCGACTACATGGCGGTCCTGAAGGAAAGGGGCGGGCGTCGGGAGCGCCACGAGGAGGTACGGCGCGCGCTGCGCGGAGTGGACCTGTACGACCGCAGGCACACCCGGATCCGGCGACTGTCCGGCGGGATGCGACAACGGTTGGGGCTGGCCGCCGCCCTGATCGGCGACCCCCGGTTGCTCCTGCTCGACGAACCCACCATCGGGCTCGACCCCGAACAGCGCATCCGCTTCCGCGACCTGGTCTCCGAGCTCGCGGTGCATAGCACGGTGCTGCTGTCCACCCACCAGATCGAGGACGTGGCGGCGCTGTGCCGTCGGGTACTGGTCCTGGACCAGGGGCGGATGATCTTCGACGGAGCCCCCGCCGAGTTGGTCGCCCGCGCCCGGGGCCGGGTGTGGGAACAGGGATCACGTCCACCCGCCGGGGTGACGTCGTGGCGGCTGGCCGACGGCCGCTATCGGGTCCTGGGTCCGGCGGAGTCCGACGTACCCGACGCCGTGGACCGGGTCCCGGTGGAACCGTCGTTGGAGGACGCCTACCTGCTCCTGACCGGATCGGTCCCCCGTTGAGCGGCCCCGTTCGGACCGTACGGTGGTCGAACGCCGTCACCTTCGTACGACTGACCGGGTTCAACCTGCGCCACCTGTCAACGAGCCCGCTCTTCCTGCTCCTGGTCCCGGCCGTGATGGCCCTGGTGTGGCTGACCTCCCACGCCTCCGGGCTGCCGACCATGGGCGAGCTCTTCAACGAGGCCGTGCTGTGCGCCGCCGGGGTGGGTGCCGCCATGTTCGCGGTCACGACCTTCCCGGCCCTGCGCGAAGTACGGCACTCCCGGTCGATGGCCCTGCCCCTGTCCCCGGGGGCCCGGCTGGCGTCGTTGGCCCTGGCCTCGATCACCCTCACCACCGCGCTGATGTGCGCCTTCTTGACGGTGTTCGTGGTGACCGCGCCGGCCCCCATCGCCGGGACACCGCAGCCGGCGGCGTTCGTGGGCGTCGTCGTCCTCGGCTGGGCCGGGCCGATGGGCGCGGTGGCCTCGGTCGCCTGGACCCGGTCCTACGCCCCACTGATCGCGCTCACCCTGCTGTTGCCCCTGTACCTGTCGTCCTCGCTGCTGGCCCTCGGCACCCGTACGGACGTCATCGTCTCCCGTATGGGCAGCCTGCTCAGCATGGCGTTTCAACCGCTGCCGGTCTCCTACCCCGACACCGCCACGACCGCCCTGTTCTACCTGGCGCACACCGTGTCGATGGTGCTCTGCGCCGGTCTGCTCACCCTGGCCGCGCGCCGCGACACCCGGTTCCTGCGGCCGGTCGGCCTGGCCGTCACCGCCGTGGTCTTGGTCGGGATGGCCGCGCTGCACGTCCACGCCCAGCGCGAGTACTCCTACGACGCCCTGAGCGCCAACGCCCGGCCCCGGACCCCGTCGACCGGTTCCTGCCAGGGGTTGGACGGCATGACCTACTGCCCGCTGCCCGGTTACGAGTCGTGGGTGGTGTTCTGGCACGCGGACCTGGAACCGGTGCTGCGCACCCTTCCCGAGGACGTTCACCGACCCACGGTGTGGCAGGCCAACCCCACCCTGCGCGCGGACGTCCTGATCCACCCGCCCGACGACGGCATCGTGCTGACCGAGTACTGGCGACCCGACGAAGAGACCCACCGTGCCCGGTTGCGCTCCGACCTGGTCTCACACGTGCTGGGCATGGGCCGAACCGACGACATGGGATACGTGGGTACCGGGCAGGCCCGAACCGTGGTCGGTGCCTGGTTGGTGTCGGTCGAGGGCGAGGGGGTGGAGGCCGCCGAATGGTTCCTGACGGACTTCTCACCCGGCCGGGACGACCTGCGGCTGACCCACGCGTTGCTCGCCCTGCCAGAGGAACGGGTGGCGGCGGTGGTGCACGAGCACTGGGACGTCCTGACGTCTTCGGCCACGGACCTCGCCACCCTCGCCGAGCTGCTCGGGTTGTCGCTGACCGGGCCCGAAGCGATCCCCGAACCCGACTGGGATCGCTCCACCCTCGATCCGGAGTTCATCGACGGCCAGAACACACCACCGGCCGGCACCTGACGTTCGCCCTGCCCCGGACCACCCCGGTCACACCCCGGGCGCTACCGTGAGGAGGATGAACTACCACTGGCACAAGGTCCTGCCGCCGCTGAGCGCCTGACCGGGCGCACCGGCCGACCACTCCTCCACGCGAAGGCCCCACCCACACGGTGAGCGGCCCGTCCGTCGTGCGCCCCGCGGTTGCCCTTCAGGCGTCGAGACGGAAAGTACGAACGTGCCAGAACACACCTCCCCCACATCGGTGAACCGAAAGAACCCCGCCCCGCCCCGACTCACCGGCGGCCCCCTGCCGATCCTGGGCGCCGCGGTGCTGTGGGGCACCACCGGCACCGCGAGCTCCTTCGCCCCCGACGGCGCCCACCCCGCCGCCATCGGCTCGGCCGGGCTGGTCCTGGGCGGAATCCTGCTGTTCCTCACCGGCCGGGGATCATTCGCCCTGCTCACCCGCTCCGATGGGCGTACTCGGGCGATCCTGCTGCTGGGCGCGATCGCGGTCGCCGGATATCCACTCTCCTTCTATCCTGCGGTCGCCCACGCCGGTGTGGCGGTGGGAACCGTGATCACCCTGGGCAGCGCCCCGGTGTTCGCCGGGCTGCTGGCCTGGCGACTGGAGCGGGTGCGCCCCGACCGGCGCTGGACGGTGGCCACCGTCGCGGCCGTGATCGGCTGCGCCGTGCTCGTCCTGGGGCCCGATCTGGTCGGCAGCCCCACCTCGGTGCGTCCTTCGGGGGTGCTCCTGGCCCTGGTGGCCGGGTTCTCCTACGCGCTGTACACGATCATCGCCGAACGGCTGATCCGCCGGGGGCAAACCTCCGGCGCGGTGATGGGGACGATGTTCGCGGGCGGTGGCGTCCTGGTGCTGCCGGTGGTGGTGGCCACCGGGACGGCGTGGCTGGCCACGGTGGAGGGCGCGCTGGTGGCCCTGCACCTGGCGCTGTTCACCGTGTTCCTCGCCTATCGGCTGTTCGGGCACGGGCTGCGGCACACCTCGGCCTCCACCGCCACCACGCTCAGCCTGGCCGAACCGGCCGTCGCCGCGGTACTGGGCGTGGCCCTGGTGGGTGAGCGTCTGCCGTGGGTGTCCTGGTCGGGGTTGGTCGTCCTCGCACTGGGCCTGGCCGTGCTGAAGGCCCCCTCTCCCCGGAAGCTTCGAGCACGCCGATAGTGCCGGGCGCCCCGTGCCCGCACGGGTGCGGGGCGCCCGCCTCAGTCCTCGTCTCGCCCCTCCACCTCGATCTTCACCCGTCCCGGGTAGAAGGCGACGTGGTCGGCGATTGCGGCGACCCCCTCGTAGGGCCGCTCGTAGGTCCACACCGCGTCGGCGAGTTCCTCCCCGCCCAGGTCCAGGCCGTAGTAGGCGGCGGTGCCCTTGTACGGGCAGTAGGTGGTGGTCTCGGCGCGACGCAGGACCGTGGGGTCCACGTCGGAGATCGGGACGTACTGGACCGGTCGGTACTTCGCCTCGCTCAGGGTGAGCGCGGACGTGGTCCGGGCGATCACCTTGCCGTCCACTCGCACCGTCACGGGCGCTCCGGTGGGTTCGACGGTGATGGGATGGTCCTCCCCCGGTTCGCGCTGTGCCATGGGCGTGTCCCCTCTCACCGGTAACGGCCCCCGCCCTTCGGCGGGTTATCGAAATCCCTATAGCCCTTCCCCTGGTGGCCGCGATACGAACATCAGTACGCTGCGCGACACGTCTCCCCCGATCAAAAGGATCCCCCTGTGCGCAGACCCGCGGCGGCCCTGGCCGCCCTGTCCCTGCTGTCCACGACCGCCGTGCTCTCGGCCCCCGACCGCCCCGCCGAGGCCGCGCCCCTGGACGAGGCCACGGTGGTGCCGGTCCAGGTCACCGGTGACCCCTCCGAACGGTTCAACCTCGTCCTGTTGGGCGACGGCTACACCGAGGACGAGATGGACCTGTACCACGAGCAGGTCGAACAGCACCTCAACGTGCAGTGGAGCATCGAGCCGTTCCGCTCCTACCGGCACTACTTCAACGTGTATGTGGTGCAGACCCCCTCGGTCGAGTCCGGTGTGGACTGCGACCCCGCCGACGGTTGGGAGCAGCGCGACACCGCCCTGGGCATGGGCTTCTTCAACGGTTGCGACGAGGACGCGCTGGAGCGGCTGTTGACCGTGGACTCCGAGGCGGCCGAGGCCGCCGCGGACATGGTCCCCGGTGTGACCGACGACAACCGGCAGATCCTGGCCCTGGCCAACAGCGAGACCTACGGCGGGGCCGGCGGGCGCCTGGCGACGGCGTCCTCGGGCAACGCGCTCTCGGCGCTGATCAGCCCGCACGAACTCGCCCACTCCCTGGGCGAACTCCAGGACGAGTACCCCTACTACTTCCGTGACACCAGCCTGGGCCGCTATGAGGGGGAGGAACCCGACTCGGCCCACCACACGCTGATGACCTCCGAGGAGATGATCGAGGAGGAGGCCCGATGGTGGCGCTGGCTGGGTGAGGAGAGCGAGGCCGGCGGAACCATCCGGGCGGCCGATCCCGACGGGCACGAAGGCGGCCTGTACCACTCCGAGGGTGTGTGGCGGCCCAGTGCCCACTCCATGCTCAAGACCCTGGGCTACTACTTCGACCAGGTCGGCCGGGAGGTCATGACGCACCGGATCTCCGGCCTGCGCGACCAGGCGTCCATGCCGGTCTCCGCCACCCCCGAAGGCGAGGTCGGCGCCGAGGACGTGCTGTGGGTCGAGGGTCCGCACCCGGTCTTCCACGAGCTGGAGTACACCTGGTCGGTCGACGGCGAGGAGGTGGCCGAGGCCGCCGGGGCACACCACCTGGCGCTGGACGAACTGGACCCGGCCGAGGGCGCCGAGGTGTCGGTGACCGTGCAGGACCCCACCGAGTTCGTCCGTGACCCGGCCATCCGCGGGTCCGAGGCGATGACCCGCACGCTCACCTGGACGGTCGGTGAGCCCCTGGAGCCGGTCGAGACGGAGGTCGCCTTCGACAAGCACCGCGACACCGAACGGGCCGTGGCCGCCGAAGAGGTCGTCTATGTCGAGACCACCCGTCCCACCGACCGGGTGCTCGACGTGGCCTGGGAGCTGGACGGAGAACCCGTGTCCACCGCGACCGACGGACGCACCCTGGACCTGGGCGCGTTCGAACACGAGGCGGGCGACCACACGCTGACCGCCACGGTCACCGACCCCGAGGGGTCCGGCTCACAGACGCTCACCTGGACCGTGGACGCGACCGACCCCGAGGCTCCGCGCGAGCTGTCGACGCCGGCCGCCACGGTGACCGGCGAGGAGCACCACCTGTTCCTCAACGAGTTCTCGATGAAACTGACACCCGAGGACGACCGCAACGGGCACGTGGTCGGCGAGTTCCGGGTCGACGGCGACGGCTGGCACCACTACTACGGCTGGCCCCAGGACTCCGAGGCCCCGTTCCGGTTCACCCCCGACGGGATCAACGTCGACGACCTCGTCTACGGCAGCCTGGGCAGCGGTGGCCTGTCCATGGCGGTCTTCGAGGTGGACGGACACGAGAGCGGCTGGGGCACCCACACCGTGGAGCACCGCGCGATCGACTCCGCCGGCAACATCGGCACGCCCGACGACTTCCGCGCCACGGTCGTGCCCGGGGCCGACCTGGAGTGCACCGAGACCGTCACCGACGACGTCTTCGGCGGGTTGACCGTCGACGAGGGCGTGGTCTGCCTCGACGACGTGAACGTGCGCGGCCCGGTCACCGTCGCCGAGGGCGCGTCCCTGGTGATCGAGGGCGGCGCCCTGCGCGGTGGCCTGTCCGCCACGGGCGCCGACACGGTGCGACTGACCGACGCCGACGTGCGCGGCGCGGTCTCCATCACCGGCACCACGTCCGAGGTGACCATCCTGGGCACGGCACTGACCGGTTCGGTGTCCCTGCACGACAACACCCAGGTGCCGGCCGACACCTGGACCGGTGAGGACGGGTACGGCCCCGTCGTGGCGGGCTCCAGCGTGCGCGGTTCGCTCTCCTGCTCCGGCAACGGTCCGGACGTGACCGACTTCGGCGCGGCCAACGATGTCACGGGGGCGGTCTCCGGAGACTGCTCCGGTCTGTAACGGCGGCGGGGCCGGCCCGGAACGTGTCCGGACCGGCCCCGCGGCGTTTCTCGTCAGTCCTGGTCCTCACGGTGACGACGGGCGAGCTTGACCGGCTCCAGCACCGCGACGCACTCCACATGGTGGGTCATGGGGAAGGCGTCGAAGGCGCGCAATCCCACCAGCTGGTAGCCGGAGCGCTCGAAGTCGGCCAGGTCACGGGCGAGCGTGGCCGGGTCACAGGAGACGTAGGCGACACGGCGCGGCTTCATGCCCGCCACCTTGCGCACGACCTCCTTGCCCAGTCCGGCGCGCGGCGGGTCCAGGGTGACCACGTCGGCGCGCACGTCGGCCCACTCACGCATCTGCTTGGCCACGTCGGCGCGTTCGACGCGCACCTGCGGCTGGTCCTTGAGGTTGTACTGGGCGTCGCGAACGGCGTTCTCCCCGTTCTCCACCCCCATCACCCGGCCCTCGGGGCCCACGGCCTCGGCGAGCGCACCGGTGAACAGGCCGGCGCCGCAGTACAGGTCCAGGGCCGTCTCGCCCGGCTTGGGCTCCAGCGCCTCCAGGACCGCGGCGGAGAGCGTCTCGCCCGCGGCCGGGTGGACCTGCCAGAACCCGCCGGCGCCGACCCGGTACTCACGGCCCGCGACGTCCTCGCGCACACCCTTACGGCCGCGCACCGACTGCACCCGACCGCCCTTGAAGCGACGCAGTACCGCGCTGGAGGCCTTGAGCTCGGGCAGGTCTCCGAGCTTGGCAGTGGTGGGGGTGACGACGATGGCACGGTCGGCGCGGGTCGCCGAGGCGACCGCCTCCACCTCCCTCACGTCCTTCCAGGTCACGTCGGTGACACCGAGTTCGTTGACGCCGGGGTGGGCGATCAGGCAGCGGTCGACGGGCTCGATGTCGTGGGAGCGGTGACGGCGCAGGCCGGCCTGGCCGTCCTCGTCGACGGAGAAGCGCACGCGGGTGCGCCAGCCCAGGCCATCGGGGGTGCCGGGCAGTTCCTCCACGTCGACCGCCATGTCGATGCCGGCGATCCGGCTGAGCTGGTCGGCGACGACCTTGCCCTTGAGGCGGCGCTGGGCTTCCAGGGAGGCGTGCTGCCAGTCGCAACCGCCGCACATGCCGGGCCCGGCGAACTCACAGGGCGCCTCGACGCGGTCGGGTGAGGCGGTGAGGACCTCTACGGCCTCGCCTCGCAGGAAACGGGTGGTCTGTTCGGTGACCTTGACCCGGACGCGCTCGCCGGGCAGGGCGTGGCGGACGAAGACGACCTGTTCGCCGTGGCGTCCCACGCACCAGCCGCCATGGGCGACGTCGTCGACGTCCAGTTCGATCTCGGTACCTACAAGGGTCATGGTGGTGTCCTTCGGTGTTCGGGTCCTACGGTGACCCTGCGCGCACAGCCACCCATCCGCCCCAATCTACCGGGCCTTTTCGGGTTCGCGGACTGGATCCGGCATTGCCCGCCGGGGTGGTCGCACGTGTCACACGGATGTGTGCCAAGGTGGAACCATCGGGCCACGGGACCGGAGCCGTGCCTCCCGAAGGTGGACGGGGAGTGCTGACGAGGTGCACATCGTGATCATGGGGTGCGGACGGGTGGGTTCCACCCTGGCGCACACGCTGGTGGATCTGGGCCACACGGTGGCGGTGATCGACCAGGACCCGGACTCGTTCCGACGGTTGCGCGGCTCGGTGGCCAAACACGCGGTGCGCGGCGTTGGTCATGACCGTGAGGTGCTGTTGTCGGCCGGTGTGGACCGCGCGTCCGCGTTCGCCGCGGTCAGCAACGGTGACAACTCCAACATCATCGCGGCGCGGGTGGCCCGCGAGGCGTTCGGGGTGGAGAACGTGGTGGCGCGCATCTACGACCCGCGCCGGGCCGAGGTGTACCAGCGCCTCGGGATCCCCACGGTGGCGACGGTCAGTTGGACCGCGGACTCGATCCTGCGCCGGGTGCTGCCCGGTGACGGCGGGCTCGACACGGCCCCCGAGTGGCAGGACGCCTCGGGCACCCTGGCGATGCGAGAGATGCCGCTGCCCGCGGGGTGGGCGGGGTCGACCGTCGCCGAACTGGAGGAGTCCGTCCCCCTTCGATTGGTGTACCTGGTGCGCCGGGGCCGGATCACACTCGCCGCCTCAGGCGAGACGTTGGTCGAGGGCGACGTGCTGCACGTGGTGGCGCAGGGCCGCGACATGGGTGAGCTGACCGAGCGGTTGGGCAAGCCGCGCGAGGACGAGACGGGGCGTGGGTGAGATGCGGATCGCCATCGCCGGAGCCGGAAGCGTGGGCCGTTCCATCGCCACGGAACTGGCGGGCAGCGGACACGACGTGTTGTTGATCGACCGGGACACCCGGGCGATCGGTGTGGACGACCTGCCCCAGGTGGAGTGGTTGCTCGCCGACGCCTGCGAGCTGGCCACCCTGGAGGACGCCCGGCTGGGCGACTTCGACGTGGTCATCGCCGCCAGCAGCGACGACAAGGTCAACCTGGTGGTCTCCCTGCTGGCCAAGACCGAGTTCGAGGTGGAGCGGGTGATCGCCCGCATCAACCACCCCGACAACGAGTGGCTGTTCAACGACTCCTGGGGCGTCGACCTGGCGGTCTCACCTCCACGGTTGATCGCCGACCTGGTCGAGGACATGCCCGGCGAGGAGGACTACCCGGAGGAGGAGGGCACCCTGCCGCCGCTGCCGGGCGCGGAGGTCGCCGAGTCGGTGCTGCACGCGGGCAGCCCCTTCGTGGATCGCACCGAGTCCGAGCTCACCGGGGCGCTTCCCGAAGGCGTGGCGCTGGTGGCGGTCCTGGGCCCGGGCGGAGTGCGCCCACCGGACCCCGAACGCACCCTCGCGGTGGGCAACACCGTGGTGTTCCTGGCCGAACCGGACTCCCTCGGACCCTTGGAAGAGGTCTTGGGACCGGTCGACGAAGCCGACCCGGCCGCCATCGACTAGGGGCTGCCCCAAGACGGTGGGACAGGCGCCCACCGGCCCGTTCGACGGGGACGGTGGGCGGGCCGAAGGTCTAGTCGCGGTCGGGGGCCGAGGCCGTGTCCTGTTCGGAGCGCTCTCGATCCTGGTCCAGCGGGGTACGGCCACGGGCCAGTACCCACACCATGCCGGTGAAGGCGGCCACCTGCAGGGGCCAGCCCATGGCGACCTTGGAGAAGCCGAGGATCGCGAAGGTGTCGGCCCAGCCCTGGTTGTCGGCGAGCCACAACGGATACTGGACCAGGACGCGGATGACGCACGGCAGCACCAGCAGCCAGGTCAACCGGGAGGCCAGCTTGACCACGGCGGGGTTGCTCCGCCAGGAGGTGAAGTCCTCCTTGTGCCCGATGAACGGGCCGATCATCAGCCCGATCGCCGGCCAGCGCACCAGGACCGAGAGACTCAGCACCAACGCGTACACGGCGTTGTAGATGACACCGGGCAGGAACGCGTCGGCGGCGTTGCCGCTGCGCATGGCGAACAGCGCGGCGATACCGATGCCGAACAGGCTGGTGACGACGTACTGCACCGAGGAGCGCTGCACCAGGCGGACCACGCCCAGCAGCAGCGCGGCGACCACACCGAGGATGATCGACAGTCGCAACTCCGAGCCGATGATGTAGGAGATGGTGAAGGTCAGCGTGGGGATGGCCGCCTCGACCATGCCGCGCTTGCCGCCGAGGGCCTCGGCGAGTTTGCTGCGGACCAGGGCCTCCACCGTGCCCTCGGTGATGGTGGCGGCCTCCGCCCGTTCCGCCTCCTGGGCCGCCTCTTCGGAGGCCCGTTGCTGCTCAGTCATCCCGCTCCCGCATCTGGACCCCTAGGGCCGCCGGCCATGATGCACCACCCTACGCGAGTGGACACCGGGCGGGTTCGGTGTTCTCGGCGACCGCAGGGGTGGATCGACCGGCCTTGCCCACCTTCGTCACGGCTTGTCTCATGCGACTTGTCACCGGCTCTTTATACGCCACGGAACGCGGCGGGCCCTGGCGTCACGTCGCCGTCGTTCCGTAATCTGACGGCCCACCCGCACGCGCCGAGGAGGCCCGTTTGAGCACCACCGGACAGGACCGTCCACCCCAGGAGGACCACGCACGCTTCGCCGCCGTCTTGGAACGGGAACTGTGGGACGCCGGTACCTCCCACATCTGGTCGCCGTACTCGGTCGGCTCGGTGCTCACCCTGCTGGCCGAGGGCGCCGCCGGCCGGACCCGAAGCGAACTCACAGACCTTCTGGCCCCGGGCGGGGACCTGGCGGAACACGTGAGGGCCCTGGACGAGGCGGTGGCGGCCGCCGAGGGGTTGGACCTGGCGGTGCTGAACGGGCTGTACGTGCCCGCCGACCTTCCGGTGCGCGCCGACTTCGAGGAACGGGTCCGGACTCGGGCCGGCGCGGAGGTGGACCTGGTCGATTTCCGAGGCGACGCCGAGGGGGTGCGCCGGAAGGTCAACGCGCGCGTCGGCGAGGTCACCCAGGGGCTGATCGACGAACTCCTCTCCCCCGGCACCATCGACCCCGACGTGCGGATGCTGCTGGTCAACGCCCTGTGGGTGAAGATGGTCTGGCTCGATCCCTTCGAGGTGGGCCGGACCCGGGACCGTGTCTTCCACGCGCCCGGAGGCGAGCGCAAGGTGCCCACCATGCGTCGCACCGGACGCATGGTCCACGCCGAGCACGACGGTTGGCGGATGGTGAGCCTGCCGGGAGAACACGGACTCACCTTGGACGTGTTCCTGGGTGAGGACGGTCCACCGGATGACCGGACCCTGAGCGCCCTGTACCGGAAACGTCGAGGGGAACAGGTCGAATTGGCGCTGCCCCGGTTCACCGTCGACAGCGACATCGCCCTGCTCGACCCCTTGGCCGCCACCACCGCCCCGGTGCGTGCTCTGGCCACCGACAACGCCGACTTCTCGGGGATCAGCGAGGAACCGCTCAAGGTCGACGCGATCGTGCATCAGTCGGTACTGCGCGTGGACGAGCGCGGCGCCGAGGGCGCGGCCGCCACCGCCGCGGTGATGACGATGGCGGCCGGCTTCCCCCCAAAGCCGAAGAGGTTCACCGTGGACCGCCCCTTCCACGTCGCCCTGCGTCGCGGCCCCGCCCTGCTGTTCACCGGGCACGTCACCGACCCCGTCGACCCCGGCCCCGCCCGATCGGGATCGTGAGCACGGAGATCGGTCATGCCGAGGAGACCGATCTTCCCCGGCGGTGAACCCACCTGGAAGGGTCCGGCCCTGGACGCCCTGTCCCGGGTCCTCTCCTCGCCGTCCTGACCGACCGTGCGCGTTCAGGGGGTCAGGAACGGCGAGGTGGCCTCGGCCAGCCTCTCGTGGGCCTCCTCCTCGCCCAGTTCCGGTTCCTCGTCACCGGCCTGGGCTCCGTAGGCACCGAACTGGGCGTGGTTCATACCCTCCACGGTCACGGTGACGGTGTCGACCGGCAGGGACGATCTTCGTTCCGCGATCTCGGTCAGGGGCAGGACCCCGTCTCGGTCGCCGGCGACCGAGAGCACCCGTAGATCGTCACGGTCGGCCAGGTCCGCGGCCTCCACCGCGTAGGAGGCCCACAGCACCAGCCCGGCCCAGTCGACGTCGGTGTCACCGGTGCCCACGTGTTGGGCGGCGAAGGCACCGCCCATGGAGTGTCCGCCCAGGTACCAGGTGTCCACCTCCGGCAGTTCGGTCACCACGTCCTCGGCGCGGTCCTGGTCGAACAGGGCCAGGTTCAGGCGCATGTCCGGTACCACCACGGTGACCCCGGTGGCGGCGACGATCGGGGCCCAGGTCGCCACGTAGGCGTCGGGCTCCACCCGGGCACCCGGGTAGAACACGACCCCGGTACCCGATGGCTCCCCGGCCGGGGACAGCAGGATCCGGTCCTGGCCCCGGATCACCTCCACGTCCGGGTTCTCCTGCGCTCGTCGCAGCGCTTCGGGCTCGGCCCGATGCGGGGTGAGCGCCCAGCCGAAGAAGGCCGCGGTCACCACGAGCGACAGCACCACCACCGTGGCCAGGAACCACGACAGGACCCTTCTCAAACGGGATCCGCTCACCACGGCCTTGCCCATCGAACCCTCCCGGCGGTCCTCAGACCTCGAACACCTCGAAGGAGGTGGCCAGCGCCACCCCCACCTGCTCCCCCGCCCGCACGGCTCCCTCGCGCAGGAAGGTCTTCTGGTCGAACCCGTCCAGATCGCCCAGGTACACCTCGTGCGCGTCCAGTGAGGTGATTCCCGCGGCCAGGTTCTCCTCGCTCAGTTCCACGTAGTGTGTCGACTCCGGCGCCGCCCCGAAAGCCACCATCCGCACCCCGGGCCATGGCCGGTTCCCCTCCGCCGGCTGTTCGGGGAAGACCCACCGGTTCGCGGCGTCGCGCACCGCGTCCAACAGCGCCGGTCCCAACACACGGTGGTCGGCGTGGTTGAACCCGCCACCACCGGCGAAGTGCTCCCGGAAGTTGATGGACACGATCACGTCGGGGCGATGCCGGCGGATCGCCTCGGCCAGGGCTCGCCGCAGTGGCAGCCCGTACTCCAACATGCCGTCGGGAAAGTCCAGGAACTCCACGGTGCCGGCACCGACCGCCTCCGCCGAGGCGTGCTGCTCGGCCATGCGCACCGGGGCGCAGGCGCCCGGATCCAGCGAGTCGATCCCCGCCTCGCCCTTGGTCACCAACAGTTCGACGACGTCCTTGCCCTGCGAGGTCCACCGGTGGATCGCCGAGGAGACGCCGAACTCCAGGTCGTCGGGGTGGGCCACCACCGCCAGGGCACGCTGCCAGTCCTCCGGGAACGGCCGGGGGGCGCTGTTTCGCGTTGTCTCGTCCATGGGGACACACTACGAAAACAAACGCCCCCGGGACCGTTGTCCACAGGCCGTTTCCTCGGAACCGGAACCTTTCCCGGTTCCTCGGGGCCGTGCCTACCTCAGGCCTGCACCGGACCACCGGTGCCGGGCCCCTCGGCCGAACCGTTGGGCGAGCGGCCGGAGTTGCCGTGCTGCGCCGACTGCTGGGCGGCGCGCTGCTTGGCCGCGGCGGCCATCTTCTCCTGGATCTCCTTGGGCACGGTGATCGGCAGCAGTTCGCTGGGCGGCGCCGGCTGGTCCCCGCGCACCACCACGATGTCGGAGAACACCTGCTCGATCTCCGACATCACCTCGGGCTTGGAGGCGCCTTCGCCGCGGATGACACCGCGCAGCACCCAACGCGGCCCGTCCACGCCGATGAACCGCACCCGCTGGCCCAGTTGACGACCGTCCTCGGTCGTCTTGCCCTTGATCGGGATGACGGCCCGCAACTCCGGGCCGAAGGTGCCCTCGTGGTCCTCGACCTTGCCGCCCTGCTGCGTGACCTGTTCGCGCAGCTCCTCGCGCATCTCTTCCCACAACCCGGAGGACTTGGGCGCGGCGAAGGGCTGCACCTGCAGGGCGGTCTTGCCGCGCACCAGGGTCACCCCGATGATCTTCTGCTTGCCCTTGCCGTCCTGGGCGACGTTCACCTGGATCTCGGCACCCTGCTCCGTGGGCAGGAGCATGCTGCCCAGGTCCATCCGCTTGGTCTCGGGAGCACCCTCGGTGGAGTCCCAAGGGCCGCCGACCCGGTAACGGTCCTCGTCCTTGTCGGGCTGCGCCGAGGGGCGCTCCGGTTCCACCTCGTTGTCGAACGAGACGGCCCCGGCGGCTCCACGTCGCTCCTTCGGACGGGTCTCCTCCGCTGCTCTCTCGGTCTCCTGGTCCCGCTTCTTACGGCGGCGTCCGAACACGCCTTCACCTCTTCGCTTCTTCGTGGGTCCCGGAATCACACCGGGGAGTCGGGGACGTCATCACCGTGCGGCGTGGCCCCCGGTCGAACCGAAACCACCCGATCCCCGCACCGAGTCCGGCAACGTGTCCGCCTCGACGAACGCCGCGCGCTCCACGCGTTGGATCACCAGTTGGGC
This sequence comes from Nocardiopsis sp. NPDC055551, assembly GCF_053619415.1. Lineage (NCBI taxonomy): Bacteria > Bacillati > Actinomycetota > Actinomycetes > Streptosporangiales > Nocardiopsidaceae > Nocardiopsis > Nocardiopsis sp. NPDC055551. The sequence continues at coordinate 175,129 of NZ_JBSHJJ010000007.1, forward strand.
GATCCGGTCACCGCGCGCGAGCTCCACCGGGGTATGGGAGTCGGTGTTGAGCAGGGTCACCCTGATCTCGCCCCGGTAGCCGGCGTCCACGGTCCCCGGAGCGTTGACGACCGTCAGCCCGCAGCGGGCGGCCAACCCCGAACGGGGATGCACGAAGGCCGCGTAGCCGTCGGGCAGGGCGATCGCCAGGCCGGTGGGCACTGTGGCGCGCTCCCCCGGGGCCAGGACCACGTCGGTGGCGGTGTACAGATCCGCGCCCGCGTCACCGGGGTGGGCGTAGGCGGGCAGGGGCAGCCCGGGGTCCAGACGACGGACCGTGACGGGCACCCGGGTGCCTTCCAGGGATGAGGTACTCACATCTGCCGAGCCTATCGTTCCCCGGGCGTTGCCCGGGTGGCCCGACCGTGTGATGCGCCGGGTCGTGGCGAAGCGTTCCACGAGGTGACCCGAGGATGAACGAGGGCGGGGCGGCCCCGGATGTGTTCCCGGTGCCGCCCCGCCCTCGCGTGTTCTCGCCGAATCGTTACTCGGCGGCCGGCTCCTCGGCCGGGGGCATGGTGACCTCGACGGTGAGCTCGGCGTCGTCGGTGGCCTGGAAGCCGATCGCGGTGGCGCGACCGGCGGCCGCGATGTCGGCCTTGGCTGCGCGGGCGGCCTCGACCTGCTTACCGGAGACCTTCACGTGCTCGACCTCGGCGCGCATGGACAGCTTCGCCTCGGACTTGGCCTTGCGGACCTCGCGCAGCACCTCGGCGGTGGCGGCGAGGACGGCCGGGTCGCCGCCCGCGGCGGCGGAACGGTACTCGGCGGCCTCGGGCCAGGCCTGGGCGTGCACCGAACCCTCCCGCCACCAGCTCCAGACCTCTTCGGTGACGAAGGGGACGAAGGGCGCGAACAGCTTGTGCAGGGCACCCAGGGCGATGAGCAGCGCGGCACGGGCCGAGGCGCCCTCGGTGGACTCGGTGTCGTAGGCCCGGGTCTTGACCAGTTCCAGGTAGTCGTCGCAGAAGTCCCAGAAGAAACGCTCGGTGCGCTCCAGTGCCCGGGTGTGGTCGTAGTCGACGAAGGCGGTGGTGGCCTCTTCGACCACCTCGGCCAGTGCCGCCAGCATCGCCCGGTCCAGGGGTTCGGTGACCTTGGTCGGGTCGCTGGAGGCGTCCTCGCCCGCGACCGACATGACGAACTTGCTGGCGTTGAGGACCTTGATGGACAGCCGGCGGCCGATCTTCATCTGGCCCTCGTCCATGGCGGTGTCGGTGCCCAGACGGCCGCTGGCCGCCCAGTACCGGACCGCGTCGGAGCTGTACTTCTCCAACAGCGCGACCGGGGTGACGACGTTGCCCTTGGACTTGGACATCTTCTTGCGGTCCGGGTCCAGGATCCAGCCGGAGATCCCGGTGGTGTTCCAGGGCAGGGTGCCGTTCTCGAAGTCGGCGCGGACCACCGTGGAGAACAGCCAGGTGCGGATGATGTCCTGGCCCTGGGGGCGGTAGTCCATCGGGAAGACCCGCTCGAACAGGTCCTGGTCTCGTTCCCAACCGGAGGCGATCTGCGGTGACAGCGAGGAGGTCGCCCAGGTGTCCATGACGTCGGGGTCGCCCATGAACCCGCCGGCCTGCCCGCGCTGTTCCTCGGTGTACCCGGCGGGCGCCTGGGAGCTGGGGTCGATGGGCAGCTGCTCCTCGGTGGGCAGCAGCGGCTCGTCGTAGTTCGGGTTGCCGTCGGCGTCCAGCGGATACCAGACCGGGAAGGGCACGCCGAAGAAGCGCTGACGGCTGATCAGCCAGTCGCCGTTGAGGCCCTGGACCCAGTTCTCGTAGCGCTGCCGCATGTGCGCCGGGTGCCAGGTGAGCTCACGGCCGCGCTCGATGAGCCGGGCGCGGATGTCCTCGTCCCGACCGCCGTTACGGATGTACCACTGGCGGGTGGTGACGATCTCCAGGGGCTTGTCGCCCTTCTCGAAGAACTTCACCGGGTGGGTGATGGGCGTGGGTTCGCCGACCAGGGCGCCGCTCTCGCGCAGCAGCTCCACGGTGCGCTCGCGCGCGGTGTGGACGGTGGCGCCGACCAGTCGCGCGTAGGCCTCGCGTCCGGCCTCGGACCCCAGACCCCTGGGCGGGTCGGCGATGATGCGGCCGTCCCAGCCGATGATGGGGCGGGTCTCCAGCTGCAGCTCGCGCCACCAGGTGACGTCGGTGGTGTCACCGAAGGTGCAGATCATGGCGATGCCGGACCCCTTCTCGGGGTCGGCCAGGCGATGGGCCTTGACCGGGACCTCGACACCGAAGACCGGGCTGGTCACGGTGGTGCCGAACAGGTCCTGGTAACGCTCGTCGTCGGGGTGGGCGACCAGGGCGACGCAGGCGGCCAACAGCTCGGGGCGGGTGGTCTCGATGTGGACCGGGGTGCCGTCGGGCTTGTGGAAGGCGACCTTGTGGTAGGCGCTGGGACGCTCGCGGTCCTCCAGCTCGGCCTGGGCCACCGCGGTACGGAAGGTGACGTCCCACAGGGTGGGCGCCTCGGCCATGTAGGCCTCGCCGCGGGAGAGGTTGCGCAGGAAGGCGCGCTGGGCGGCCGTGCGGGAGTTGTCGTCGATGGTGGCGTAGGTGTGCCGCCAGTCGACGCTCAGCCCCAGGCGACGCCAGATCGACTCGAAGACCTTCTCGTCCTCGATGGTGAGCTTGTCGCACAGCTCGATGAAGTTGCCCCGGGAGACGGGGACCTGCCGCTTGGGGTCGGGCTTGGCCGGCGGCTCGAAGTCCGGCTCGTAGGGGATCGACGGGTCGCAGCGCACACCGTAGTAGTTCTGGACACGACGCTCGGTGGGCAGGCCGTTGTCGTCCCAACCCATCGGGTAGAAGACGGCCTTGCCGTTCATGCGCTGGAAACGCGCGACGGTGTCGGTGTGCGTGTAGGAGAACACGTGGCCGATGTGCAGCGAACCAGAGACCGTGGGTGGTGGGGTGTCGATCGAGTAGACGTCCTCGCGGCTGCGGCTACGGTCGAAATGGTAGACGCCGGACTCATCCCATACGTCCACCCACTTCGCCTCGATACCGTCCAGCGAAGGCTTGTCGGGCATGCGGAAGGAATGAGAGCGGTTGGTCATGGGGGCAATGGTAATGCTCCCGAGAGCCACTTCGCTCCGGGTTTCCAGGCCCCTGACCGCCCAGGGAACGTGATCCGTGCCTCGAACGCGCGGGGATGTGGGAGCACGCCGCGCTGCGCGGGACGGCCTTGGCGTGAAAGACTTTCACCGCAGACGGTGCGCTTGTGCGCGCACCATCGTACGCACAAGGAAACGGTGAACGATTCACATGGCTAAGAAGGACGGTGAGGTCGCACCGGTCGTCCTCGGGATGGTCGCCGGTTTCGCGGCCGAGTTCGTCACTCGCAAGGCGCTGACCTTCGCCTGGACGCGCGCGACGGGCGAGGAACCTCCGACGGACCTGGAGTCCCCCGACGTGAGCCTGGGACGCGCCCTGAGCTGGGCCGTGGTCGCGGGTGTGGGCGTGGAGGTGGCCCGGGTCCTGGCCGTACGCGCCACCCGAAAGCGGTTGGTCGGGTCCGGCGGACGCGACCTGGAGATCTGACCGCGGATCCGACCACGGCGCGTGTGGGGCCCGCCCCACCTCGACGAACGGGTGGCGGTGGACGGCTCACCCCATCGGGATCCTCCCCGTCTGGAGTCGGCCGTCCACCGCCCGCCGTCGTCGCGCCCACCGCCGTGCGGGACCCCCGTTCACGCGGAGGCGGCGGCCCGGTCACCCAGGGGTGACCGTCACGGGTCCGTTCCCCGGTCCCGTCGGGTTCCCGGGACCATCGGGGGTCGGGGGACCCGCCGATCGATCAGGCGCACTCCTTGCAGACCAGCTGGCCGGCGCGCTGCTCGGCGAGCTGACTGCGGTGGTGCACCAGGAAGCAGCGCGAGCAGGTGAACTCATCGGCTTGGCGGGGCAGTACCCGGACCGCGAGTTCTTCGCCCGACAGGTCCGCACCGGGCAATTCCATGCCCTCGGCCACCTCGTCGGGGTCGACGTCGATGGTGCCGGTGCCCTTGTCCACGCGCCGCGCCTGCAGCTCCTGGAGGCTGTCCTCGTTGATGTCCTCGTCAGTCTTGCGCGGGCTGTCGTAGTCGGTGGCCATCTCTGCTAACTCCATCCCCCTCGTTTAGTGCCTCATCGCGCGGGTGTAACGCTTGAGAGACCTTGGTTGTGCCCGAATCGGCCAATGAGTTTTCCCGAAGTCCGTGTTCGGTGCCCCCTCCCGGGTCACCTTCCACAGGTCAGTAGCATTTTCACGAAATCGTGACCGGAGGCGGCCAATAATCGATGGCCCCTGCACTGGTCGTTCTCGTGTACTACCCAACGTCGAGCGTCTCGTAGACCGGAAAACACGTACGCGCCCACAGGAAGGGCAAGTATGGAACACTCCCCCGGGCCGGGGCGATAACCAAGACATGCCCATGTCAGGAGGGATTCCCTCCGTGTCCACGCCCGGGGAAGCATACCCACCCCGGCTCGTGGCTCGTGACAGGGGTGGGCGTGTCTTCGGACACGTATAAATACCACGAAGCGTGGACGGGCGCAGCTTTGGAAGCGTGGGGACGGTGCGCCCCTCTTTTTCCGATGGGTGCTTCGGAAGGTGGAACCCGCCGTTTCCTCAACGGCGGTCGGCGCTCTCGCCGCCCTGCCCGGGTGAGGGCGGCAGACACACGGTGACGACCAGACCGCCGCCGGCGCGGGGCCAGGCGGTGACCACGCCCTCGTGGGCGCGCACCACCGAGCGCACGATGGACAGTCCCAGACCGGCACTGCGGCCCGAACCCACACGGTCGCCGGAGCCGCGCCGGAACGGTTCGAAGAGACCCTCGATCTCGTAGGCGGGGATGACCTTGCCGGAGTTCTCCACCTGGACCGCGGGCATGCCCTCGTACATGCCGCTGCGCACGGTGATCTCACCGTCCTCGACGTTGTACTTGAGGGCGTTCTCCACCAGGTTGGCGACCAGTCGTTCCAGTAGGACGGGGTCGCCCACCACCAGGGCGGGACGCAGGTCCTGACGCAGGGAGAGACCGGAGGAGTCGATGCCCCCGGACAGTTGGCTGAGCACGGTGCCGGCGACCTCGCCCAGGTCGACCTTGGCCTTGACCTCCAGTTCGCGGTCGGTCTTGGCCAGGAACAGCAACCCGTCGATGAGGCGTTCGTGGCGGGCGTTGGTCTCCAGGAGGGTGTGCCCGACGCTCTTGAGGTCGGCGGACACGTCCGGGGCGCTCAACGCCACTTCGAGCAGGGTGCGGTTGATGGCCAACGGCGTGCGCAGTTCGTGTGAGGCGTTGGCGACGAAGCGCCGTTGCCCGTCGAAGGCACGGTCCAGACGTTCCAGCATGCCGTCGAAGGTGTCGGCGAGCTCACGGATCTCGTCGTCGGGTCCGGACAGCGCGATGCGTTCGTGCAGGGAACGTTCGGACAGCCGTCGGGCTATGCGGGTGATCTTCTGCAACGGCGAGAGCGCCCGCCCGGCCACCGCGTACCCCAGCGCCACCGCGAGCAACCCGACCAGGAACAGCGCCAGCAACGAGAAGCGGGTGACGTGGGTGAGGACCTGTTCGATGTGGTGGCTGTGCTCGATGAGCTCGGCCAGGCTCTCCTCGGCCAGGAGCGCGTTGAGCAGGACCGCGACGACCAGGTAGTTGACCAGGACCAGCACGGAGCCCGCCGCGAAGAAGAGCATCCCGTAGATGAGGGTGAGGCGGGCCCGCAGGCTGAGGTTGTCGGTGAAGCGATGAACCGTGGAGTGGGCGGCCGAGCGTTCGGTGCTCTCCCCACCGGGCGCCACCGAGTTCAGGCTGCGCCACGTCCCGGTGTCCCCGGGGCGAGTGGCCTCCACCTGTCCGGGTTCGGGACGCTCGCCCGGTCTCACAGTCGGTACCCGGCGCCGGGAACCGTCTGGATGACCTGTGGGCTGCCGAGCTTCTTGCGCAGGGTCATGACGGTGACCCGGACGACGTTGGTGAAGGGATCGGCGTTCTCGTCCCAGGCCTTCTCCAACAGGCCCTCGGCGCTGACCACGGTGCCCTGCGCGCGCATGAGCACCTGCAGGACCGCGAACTCCTTGGGTGTGAGGCCGATCTCGCGGCCCTCACGGTGCACTCGGTGGTTGGCCGGGTCCAGGGTGATGCCGTGGCGTTCCAGTACCGGTGGCAGCGGCGGCGCCGAACGGCGGCCCAGGGCGTGCACCCGGGCGATCAGTTCGGGGAAGGCGAAGGGTTTGGGGAGGTAGTCGTCGGCGCCCAGGGTGAGCCCGTCGACCCTGTCCTGGACCCCGTCGGAGGCGGTGAGCATCAGGATGCGGCCGTTGTAGGCCTCCGCGACCAGGGTGCGGGCGACCTCGTCGCCATGGATTCCGGGGAGATCGCGGTCGAGGACGACGACGTCGTACTCGTTGACCGCGGTGTGTTCCAGGGCCGTGTCGCCGTCGTAGACCACGTCCACCGCCATGGACTCCCGCCGTAGTCCAACGGCCACGGCGTCGGCCAGGACCCGTTCGTCTTCGACCACGAGTACTCGCAACGTTGTCCTTCAGGGGGGTCGGGAAACAAAAAAGGGGGCCGCTGCCGGCGCATCCCCCAACACACCGGCAGCGGCGTTCTCGGTCCCGACCGCGTCAACCGTTCTCCCACGATCGGGGTAAGGACACGGTAAACCCGTTCGGGGAACACTGTGAAGTGTTCCGCTCGTCCTCTACCCCCGTGTGTCACGGGCGCTGGGCCGGGAGTCTGTACGACCCCTGTGCGCGGAGTGGTCGCCGCCGGCGAATCCCCCAACCGCCGGCGACGACTCAACCCCGCACATCTCAAATCTGACACATCAACAATAAGAAATGAGTAAGCACTGGCCACTGCCGAAAAATGTGTCTTGGGACACTCTTTTCCACGACTTCACTCGGTGCCACGACCCCCTTCCTCGCGGGACCACTCGGCGGACCATGGTCGCCACTGACGGGCGGATTTCCGCTTTGCGGAATCTGGATCTGAATCACGGAAACATCACCGTGCGGGGGGTGGAGGTTTGACCTGGGTCACAGTGAGGTAGACGTAGGAAACGCACGCGTGGACACCGGGCCCTGCCCGGACCGCGACGGGCGTTCATGTCACAGGGTCGTGACGACTTCGGTTCGTGCCACGTGAACAGCGTGGGCACACGCATGTGCACCGGTGCGCCACCATGCTCCGGTGCCTACCCCTGGAAGAGGTGCAATGGGCGAGTTCATGGCGGAGATCAAGGTCCGTATCAACGAGACCTACCGGTCGCTCCAGTCGGCGCAGGCCGCCGGGGACGACTTCCTCGCCGACACACATGCGTCGGAACTCGAGGACCTGTACCGCATCGCCGCCCGAAACGGCGTCGACACTCTGCACTAGCCGGAACAAGGCGGGGCGGCGGACCCGGGTCGGCCGCGCCCGCCCACGAACATTTCGACCCCGGGCGTGATCCGCCCGGGGTCCCTTGTGTCCGGTGAGGACCGTCGGCCGTCAGCCGTCGGTGTCGGCGCCCAACGGCGCCAAGAGCGCGTCGAGCCGCTCGTACAGGCCGGGTCGGGCGGCGATCACCAGGTCTTCGGAGGGCGGCCCGCCCCCGGGACCTCCCAGGCGCACGCCCGCCTCGGTGGCGACCAGACCGGGCGCCGCCCAGTCCCACAGGTTCAGGCCCCGCTCGTAGTAGGCGTTGCAGCGCCCCACCGCCAGGCCGGTGAGGTCGATAGAGGCCGCTCCGATCCGTCGGATGTCGCGCACGTGCCCCACCACCTCGGTCAGCACCCGCGCCTGGTGGACCCGTCGGCCCGCCGAGTACCCGAACCCGGTGGCCACCAGGGCCTGGTCCAGCGGCACCGCGTCCGGGGCGCGCAACGCGCGACCGTCCAGCCGCGCCCCTCCGCCCAGGACCGCCTCGAACATCTGCCCGCGGGAGGGGACGCCGACCGCCGCGGCCACGACCACCCCGTCGATCTCGGCGGCGATCGCCACGCCCCAGTCCGGGGAGCCGTACAGGTAGTTGACGGTGCCGTCGATGGGGTCCACCACCCAGCGCACCCCGCTGGTGCCCTCGACACCACCGCCCTCCTCACCCAGGATCGCGTCGTGCGGCCTGACCGCGAGCAAACGGTCGCGGATGAGTTCCTCGGTGGCCCGGTCCATCTCGGTGACGACGTCGGTCGGGCTGGACTTGGTGTCCAGGACGGTGATGCCCTCCTGTCCCTTGGCCGCGAGTTCCCCGGCCTCCGCGGCCACGGCCACGGCCAGGTCCCGCAGCTTCCCTCGGTCGTGTGGGGACTGGCTGGTGCTCACTGCTGCCCTCTTCCGTTCTGGGCCCCGAACGCGGCTGTCCGGGCACTCTCCTGGCACCCTACGCGGCGAGGATCCTCCGGCCCCGGGCACCATTGGAACACCGTTGGAACATCGAAGCGGGGCCCGGTGGACTCTCCGTCCACCGGGCCCCGCCGGTCGTTCACCCGGCCCTGGCGAGCAGGGTCAGAGCAGGTCGGGCTTGACCCACTCCTTGCCGTGGACGTGGTGGTCCAGGAAGGCGAAGATCGTCTCGTACCAGACCTGTGCGTTGCCCGGGCTGAGGATCCAGTGGTTCTCGTCGGGGAAGTACAGGAACTTGGCCTCGACCTCGTGCAGGAGGAGGTCGCGCCACAGCTTCAGGCCCTCACCGATGGGCACCCGGTAGTCCTTGTCGCCGTGGATGACGAGCATGGGCGTGCGGATCTTGTCCGCGTGCAGGTGCGGGGAGTTGAGCTCGTAACGCTCCGGTCGATCCAGCGGCGTACCGAACTCGCTCTCCCAGACCGGCGGGTAGTCCGTGGTGCCGCTGAAACCGTCCAGCTGCCACAGGGACGCGTGGGAGACGATGGCCTTGAACCGGTCGGTGTGCCCGGCGATCCAGTTGGCCATGTAACCGCCGAAGGAACCGCCCATCATGGCGGTGCGCTCGGCGTCGATGTCCTCGCGCGCCTCGGCGGCGTCGGTGATGGCCATGACGTCGGCGTGGGTGCGCGGCCCCCACTTGCCCCAGGCGCGGCGCAGCATGTCCTGGCCGTAACCGGTGGACAGGGCGGGGTCCGGGAGCAGCACGGCGTAGCCTCGAGCGGCGAGCAGCCACGGGTTCCAACGCCAGCTCCACCCGTTGAAGCTCATGTACGGGCCGCCGTGGACCCAGAGCATGAGCGGGGCGGGCGAGTCGGCGGAGGCCTCCTCCGGCAGCACCAGCCAGGAGCGGATCCGGGTGCCGTCGTCGGCGGTGGTCTCGATCTCGGTGAGCGTGCCCGGCATGGACAACTCCGAACCCGGGGTGCGCAGGTAGGTGGGTTCGCCGTCGGTGACGTCGGCGTCCAGGCGTACCGGCGCGGGCGGGTGGTCCCAGGCGTCGCGCATGGCGAAGACGTGGCGGCCGTCCGGGGAGGGGTTGAGTTCGCTGTAGGCGCCGTGGTCGCCGGTCAGACGAGTCAGCTCGCCCGAGGCCACGTCCACGCGGAACACGGGGCGGCGGCCGTTCTGGTCGGCGACGAGGAAGACCGTGTTCGAGTCGGCGGACCAAGCGTAGTCCCGCGGCCAGAGTTCGTGGCCTTCCAGCAGGTCACGACCTTCGCCGGTGGCCGGGTCGACGATCCAGAGGGTGGCGTCACGGGGCTCTCCGTGGTACTCGCCCCCGGAGTCGGCGTACACCAACAGACGGGCGCCGTCCGGGGAGATGGAGGGGGACCCGAACTCCAGTGCCTCGTCGGGGCCACCGGCGATGGTGCGGCGTCGTCCGGTGGCGGTGTCGATGGCCACGACCTCGCTGCGGCCGGCTCCCTTGGAGGTGGGCACCGACCAGGTCACGTACACGGTGGAGCCGTCGGGCGACACCTCCGGGGCCGAGCCCAACAGGGCCATGCCGGCGTCGGGGGTGAGGTCCCGGGGCTCGCCCAGGCGGGAGTCCTCGTCCTCGGGCGGGGTGGCGGTGAACAGGCGGGGGTGGTCGGGACCGACGTCGCTGTCCCAGGAGCGCACCGGAAGGGCCTCGTGCAGGATCGCGGTGACCCCGGCCTCCTCTCGCGCCTTGCGGGCCTCGGAGTCGGCCTCCTGGTCCTGTGAGCGAGGCAGCACCCGGCCGGTGAAGGCGACCAGGCCGCTGTCCCGGGCGATCCCGAAGGCACCGACGCCACCGTGGGTCGAGGCGACCTGACGGGCCTCGCCACCGTCGGCGGGCAACAGCCACAGCGCCGCCTTGGGTTTGTCCTCGGAGGCGGACTCGGGGTCGGGACGTCCGGTACCGAAGAGCACCGAACCGTCGGGGAGGAACTCCGCACTCGACTCGCCCTTGGTGGAACGGGTCAGTCGTCTGGGCGCGCCCGCGCCCTCGGACTCCGGAGCGACGTCGATCTCCCACAGCGCGCTGCGGAAGGACTTTGCGTCCGGGGCGATGTCGCTCACGGGCGCGACGAGGCGGGTGCCGTCCGGGGACAGGCGCAGCCCGTTCACGCGGCGTAGACGGACGTACTCCGGCAGTTCATACCAGGAACGAACCAAGACAGATACTCCTGAAACCGTCGACTTGTGGTCGGGGACGACCCTATCGTCCGCGGTGACCCGCATCACCACCGGGTTTCCCGTCTTCCCACCTCAGAGGTGGTCAACATCGTTGACCCACACCCTCAGGACGGTACGGTCGCACCACCCGACGCGACGCCGCCCATGACCCCGAGGATGTGGCGCAGGCTGTTGTCGACGTGCTCCGCCGCGGCCCGGGCCGCGGCGTCCTCGGCCCCCTCGTGGACGGCGCGGCAGATCCGGGCGTGCTCACGGGCGCTGAGCACCATCCGCTCGGGCGTACGGCGCGCGAGTCGGCGTAGCCGCCGCAGGTGCCGGCGGACGGAGGTGAGCGAGTCCGCCAGGTAGGGGTTGGCGGCGTTCTCGGAGACCGCGGTGTCCAGGCGGTCGGTGAGCGCGTAGTAGTCGGTGTCGTCGACGCCCTCGCCGGCCTGTTCCAAGCGGGTCTCCCACTCGCGGAAGTCCCCCGCCAGTTCCGCGAACACCGAGCGCTCCCAGGCGCGGGCGCACAGCCGTACGGCGTAGGTCTCCAGCGCCTCGCGCATCTGGAACTGGTGCACGATGTCCTGGAGCGCGATCTCGGTGACGAAGGCGCCCCGGCCCGGACTGATCCGTACCAGGTCGTCCCTGGTGAGGCGACGCAGAGCCTCGCGCAAGGGCGTCCTGGACACGCCCAGGCGCTCGGCCAGCCGGGTCTCGTTCAGGTGTGTGCCCGGGGCCAGCTCCCACTCCACGATCTCCTCGCGCAGCCGCTCGTACACCAGATCGCCCTGTCCCACCCGTGCTCCCCGTTCCCGAGATCCACCATCGCCGTGCCGCTTGACATCGTTCCACGTGGGCCGCCAAGCTCTTCCCGGATTGTATACAAACGGTATCCAGCCCATGGGCGGGTCGATCACCAGGCCCGCCATGCCGGTACCGAATCGCTGAGAAGGGCCCGAGGATGAGAGCGACCACACGGCTGCGAGCACTGCTCGACGGGGACGGCACCCACGTCGCCCCGGGGGTTTTCGACGGGCTCACCGCCCGACTGGCCGAACAGAGCGGGGCCGAGCTGCTCTACGCCAGTGGCGGCGCGATCGCGCGCGGCCACGGGGTGCCCGACATCGGGCTACTGGGGGTCACGGAGGTCGCGGACCGGCTGGCCCAGGTCACGGCGGTGACCTCGCTGCCGGTCATCGCCGACGCCGACACCGGATTCGGCAACGCCGTCAACGCGGTCCGCACGGTGGGACTGTTCGAGCGCGCGGGGGTGGCCGGGCTCCATCTGGAGGACCAGACCTTCCCCAAGCGCTGCGGGCACCTCGACGACAAGTCACTGGTCCCCACCGCCGAGATGGTCGGCAAACTACGCGCGGTGCTGGACGCGCGGACCGACCCCGACCTGGTCGTGATCGCCCGTACCGACGCGATCGCCTCGGAGGGCGTGGAGGCCGCGCTGGAACGTTCGCGCGCCTACCTGGAGGCCGGGGCCGACGTCATCTTCGTGGAGGCTCCGGAGAGCGTGGAGCAGATCGAGCTGATCGCCGGGGAGATCCCCGAGCCCAAGCTGATCAACATGTTCCACGGGGGCAGGACCCCGCTCGTGTCCAAGCGGCGCCTGGCCGAGCTGGGGTACCGCCTCGTCATCATCCCCTCCGACCTCCAGCGGGCGGTGATCAGGGCCGCCCAGCGCACCTTGGAGGCCATCGTCCGGGACGGCGACAGCTCGGCCGTCGCGGACGAACTGGCGTCGTTCGCCGAGCGCGAGGAGATCGTCCGGACCGAGGACTACCTCGCACTTGGGACCTGACCCCGGCCGACACCGTGAGGGTCAGTGCCGCTCACAGCACCGGCCACCGCCCTCGTTGCAGCGCGGCAGGGAGGTGAGCCGCCGTTCCTCGCCCTGCTCGGTGTACTCGCGCACCAGGTCGGAGACCATCGACACGAACGCCGGGTGCGTACCCGGGCTGAGAGCGCGCGCGTAGTCCACGCCGAGTTCCTCGGCCGTCTCACGCGCCTCGACGTCGAGGTCGAACTTGACCTCCATGTGGTCGGAGACGAATCCGTGCGGAATGACCGCCACCGCGCCCACGCCCTCGTCGGCCAGTTCCCGCAGCCGGTCGTTGATGTCCGGCTCCAGCCAGGGTTGACCGGGCGGACCGCTGCGGGACTGGTAGACGACCTCATAGGGGTGGTCCCCACCGACCCGTTCGGCGACCAGGCGGGCCACCGCGGCCAACTGGGCGCCGTAAGCGCCCTCCGGCCCAAAGGTCTGCCCTGGACCGCCACTGGCCTCGGCCATGGTCATGGGGATGGAGTGCGCCGAGAACAGCAGGTGCGCGCTCGCACGCTTGTCGGCGGGCAGCTCCTCCAGGGCGGCGCGAGCGTGTTCGACCAGGGGTTCGATGAACCCGGGGTGGTCGTAGAAGGGACGGATCAGCTCGACCTCGGGGGCGTCCGGGCCGAGGTCGGCCAAGGCTCGCTCGATGTCCTCGTGGTAGGCGGCCCGGCTGGACCAGTTGCAGTACGCGGAGGTCGGCATCGCCAGGATGCGGCGGATACCGTCCTTCCTCATCCGCGCCAGGGTGTCGGTGAGCATCGGCGCCCAGAACCGGTTGCCCCAGTAGATGGGCAGGTCGATGCCCTGTTCGGTGAAGTCGGTGGTGATGGCGGCGAGCAGGTCCCGGCACTGCTGGTTGATCGGGCTCACTCCCTTGAACAGGAAGTAGTGCTCACCGACCTCCGCCAACCTTTCGCGGGGGATGTTGCGCCCGCGGGTGACGTTCTCCAGGAACGGGATGACCTCGTCCTCGCCCTCCGGTCCACCGAAGGAGATCAGCAAAAACGCGTCGTAAGGCCTCATGCTGTTCATGTAACCAGTTTCCGAGGCCCGCCCGGATCCGCCCCCACCCCATGTCGTGGGACTTGCGGCCTGGAAGTGACCAGCTCCACTCAAGACTCTGGTCACATAAGTGACCGGTCGGTAATGTCGCCGCATGACTGATGTGTTGTGGCACACCTGGGCCGACACCTACCAGGCCCGCCCCCGTCGGACGACGACCCCCGGCGGCACCGAGGAGGTCGCGGCGGCGGTGATCACCGCGGCGGCCGAGGACCTGCGGGTCCGTATGGTCGGTACGGGTCATTCCTTCACGGACGTGGCCATCACCGACGGGCTACTGCTCTCCCCCACCTCCCTGACCGGATTGCGTTCGGTCGACCCCGTGGCCGGTACCGCCACCGTGGCCGCGGGCACGCCCCTGTGCGATTTCAACGACGCCCTGGCCGAGCGGGGTCTGGCACTGGCCAACATGGGCGACATCGCCGTTCAGACCGCCTCGGGCGCGGTCCAGACGGGGACGCACGGCACCGGGCGGGACGCGGGCGGCCTGGCGAGCCAGGTGGTCGGTATGGAGATAGTCCTGGCCGACGGTTCGGTGGTGGAGTGCTCGGCCGAACACGAACCGGACCTGTTCCACGCGGCCCGGGTGGGGTTGGGCGCGTTCGGCGTCGTCACGGCGTTGACCTTCGCGGTGCGCCCGGCCTTCCTGTTGCGGGCCGAGGAGGTGCCCATGCCCTTGGACGAGGTGTTGGAGCGGTTGCCGGAGCTACGCGCCGACAACGACCACTTCGAGTTCTTCTGGTTCCCGCACACGGGCAACACCAACACCAAGCGCAACAACATCAGCGAAGGCCCGCCCCGGCCCCTGGCTCCGTTCAAGGCGTGGTTGGACGACGAGTTCCTGTCCAACCGGGTCTTCGAACGGGTCAACCGGGTGTGCCGTCGCTTCCCGGCGACGGTCCCCACGGTCAACCAGATCAGCTCCCGGGCACTGTCGGCGCGCTCCTACACCGACGTCTCGCACAAGGTGTTCGCCTCGGTGCGCAACGTACGCTTCGTGGAGATGGAGTACGCGATCCCCGCCGAACACGTGGCGGACGTCCTGCGCGAGGCGCGTTCGATCGTGGATCGCGGCGACCATCGGGTGAGCTTCCCCGTGGAGGTGCGCTTCGCCCCCGCCGACGACGTGTGGCTGTCGACCGCCCATGAGCGCGAGAGCGCCTACGTGGCCGTGCACATGTACCAGGGGACGCCCTACCGGGAGTACTTCGCGGACCTGGAGGCGCTGTTCACGTCGGTGGGCGGACGCCCGCACTGGGGCAAGTTGCACACCCGCGACCGTGCCTATCTGGAGGGGGTCTACCCGCGGTTGGGCGACGCCCTGGCGGTGCGGGATCGAGTGGACCCGCACCGCCGTTTCGGCAACGCCTACCTGGACCGGGTGTTCGGCTGACCCGTGGTCGGCGGGTGATCAGCCCGTGGGCGCGGACTCGCCCCGGGCGCCGTTCTGGGGAGCGCCGTCCTGCGGGGCGTCCCCTCCCTGGCCGCCGTCGCCCGGTCCGGGTTCGGCCGGCTCCTCGGGCAGTTCCGGTTCGGGTTCCTCCGCCGGCGGTTCGGCCGGGTCGGTGGGCACGGTCGGGGTGTCGGTGCCCTGGTCGCCCGGGGTCGTTCCGGGTTCGGCCGGCTCCTCGGTCCCCGTTCCGGGGGCGGTGTCCGTCCCCTCCTCCTGTGGCTCCTGGCCGCTCTCGGAGGTGTCGGTGTCCTCGTCGTCCTCGTCGTCCTCCCCGGGGTGGGCCGGGGCGGACTGACCACCCAGCAGGGAGGGCGAGGTCGGCTCGTCCTGGCCCTGGGTCCAGGCGGTCAGGGAGCGTCCGGTGAGCAACTCGAAGGCCAGGACGATCAGCATGACCAGGACGAACACCACTCCGGCGGGGATGAGGACGGCGCGCAGGCCACGCTTGGGGCGTGTTCCCCCTTCCCCGGTCGTGTCCGAAGCCACGGCGCCGGAGCGGTCGCGGGGCCCTACCGAGGGCAGGAGTTCGGTCGGCTCGCCCGGGACCGGGTCATGGGGCCGATCCGGGTCGGCGGGATTTCCGAATCCGTGTGCCAGGGTCCGACCGGGCAGATCGTGCCCCAGGGAGGGCATGGCCATGGTCCGGGTGGCGTCTTCGGGGTCCTGGAAGACCGCGGGGGCCCGGAAGGCGGCCGTGGCGCCGAGGTCGTCCCTCTCGATGGCCGATTCCGGCCGTTCCGCGAAAGGAGCGTCATGGGGATGTTTGGCCTTCCCCGCCAGTCCCTTGGCCCGTTCTCCGCTGCGGGTGATCCAGTGCTGGATCACCGGTGTGGCGCTGGTGCTGAGCACGGCCATGACGGCGGTGCCGATGACGGTTCCGTAGACGTTCAGGTAGGAGGCGGCGGTCGCCGCGGTCAGGGTGGCCATGCCGGCCCCCACGACCTGGGCCACGCTCAGGTCGATGCGCTTGCCCTTGTCGTCCTTGTCGTCCTCGCCGCGTCGATCGTCCCGGGCGTCCTCCGTGTCATGGTCCGCGCGATGGGCCCGGCCGGTCGATCGACCCCGCTCGTTCGGCCCACCCCCGTACTCCGGTCTGGGCATGGTGTGCGGTCCCCCTCCGTCGGCCGCGCGTGGGCGCGGCGGGACACTCGTCATGTCATGGGATGGGCGTGTGGTGGGGCAGACATCCCCGTAGGCCCCAAAGTTCACATAACGCCCATAGATGGATGCCTCACCTTAAGGGGGGCAGGCCTCTGATAACGCCATCAAATAAGAAGCATCACCATCTGGCGTCCATCGGCGTGTCGAGTTGCGAATCATAAGATGGGTGATGTCTCCACTTCGCCCGAGATCGGAGTTTTTCCCAGGCCTGGGGTGATTCGAGGTACGCGGGATACCATCACCGCGGAGCCTTCGTACGGGATCGGCGACATTCATCGACGATCGCTCCCGGTCGCGCAAGGCTCACCGTGTCAAGATTGGCAACGGAAGCGACCGTGAGGGCCCCGGGCACCCGGGGTCGACTCCCACCGTGGTGACCACCACGGGCCGGGAGGCGGGCACAGTTCGGACATGCCGGGCGCGGTACTGGCCGAACAGTTGTCGGCCGACCAGACTTGGAGAACGCGAGGGACGGTCTATACCGACCCTCGACGGGACGTGAAAGGGAGGGCGATGCACGAGCTTCGCCTCGTGGCCGTGAGCGAGGACGGCACCTACCTGGTGCTGGCCAGCACCGGTCGTGGAACCCGATTCATGCTGCCCGTCGACGACCGCCTGCGAGCCGCCGTACGCGGCCAGTTCTCCCGGCTCGGCCAGTACGAGATCGAAGTGGAGAATCCGTTGCGCCCCAAGGAAATCCAGGCCCGCATCCGGTCCGGCGAGACCGCGGAGGCCATCTCCGAGATCTCCGGGATACCCATCGAACGGGTGCGTTGGTTCGAAGGACCCGTGCTCCAGGAGCGCGAGTACATCGCGCAACAGGCCCAACGCGCCACCGTGCGCGCCCAGGGCGACGCCGTACCCGGTCCCTCCCTGGAAGAGATCGTCACCAAGCGGATCGGCGCCCACCAGTTGGAGACCGGCGACGCCGTGTGGGACTCCTGGAAGCGCGAGGATCGCACCTGGCAACTCAAGCTCGTCTTCCTGCAGGGTGGCGACGAGCGTGTCGCCCACTGGCTGTACGAGCCCAGACACAACTCCGTCGCTCCGGCCGACGAGGAGGCCGCCAGGTTCTCCTTCGAGGAGCCCTCGCCGGCCTCGCCCGCGGCCAACGTCACCCCGTTCGCCCCGCGCCGCAACGAGGCCACCACCGACCTGCCCCGCCTGGACGCACAGTCCGCCGCCGAGCGCCGCCCTGGGCACATCGCTCCGCGTCGCCTGTCGTCCGCGCAGGACACGCCGTTGGACGAGCCCCTGCGCCCGGCCCCGCAGACGGACCAGTTCGGGGTGCCGATCCGCGAGGAGCCCGGGCACCCGACGCGTCAGCGGCCCGAGCGGGTGACCGAACGCCCCGCGGAGCGGGCTCCCGAACGCGGGTCGGAGCACACACCTCAGGAGGCACCACCCGCCGCCCCGATGCCCGGTTTCTCGCGGAACGAGCCACCGCGGCGCCACCCCATGGCGGAGCCGCCCACGCGACCCGAGCGGACCGCCGAACGTCCGGTGGAACGCCCGGTCGAGCACCCCATGGAGCGGACCGAACGCTACGAGGAGCCCGAACCGGTGCGCCCCTCGGCCGTGTTCGACGAACCGGAGCCCGAACCCCGATACCTGTCCGAGACGCGTGGCCGTCCCGATTCCCCGGGAACCCCGGACTGGCTGGACGCGCGTCCGGCGCCGGCACCGGCTCCCGATCCCGAGCCGGCCCCGCCCGCGGCCGAACCCGAGCGACCGCGTCGACGTCGCGCCACCATCGACCTCAACGACAAGGGCACCCCACGACGGGCCGTGGACGAACAGCCCCCGGTCCCGGCCGCCGCGGGTGGCACCAACGGGGCCACCGGGGCCAACGCCGGGAACAGTGCCGCTCCCAAGCGCAAGGGGCGAGGACGCCGCGCCTCGGTTCCCTCCTGGGACGAGATCATGTTCGGTTCGAAGAAGAACGAGTAGGCGCCACCCGCCGAGGCGAGGGGGCGATCACCGACCGGTGATCGCCCCCTCGTTCCCGTCCGGGGTCCTCCCGGCTCGTGGAGCCCGCGCCTCAGGTGGTGTCCCGGTGTGGACCCTGGTCGTCCACCAGGAAGGGCCGCACCATCTCCGGGGTGATGCGCCCGGCGAAGTCGACCGACTCCTCCAACGAGGCGTCCTGGGCCGTGTAACCGCCCGCTCCGGCACCCACGGTCACCTGGAGGTCGGCCAGCCCCGAGCGACGTTGGAACAGCGTCTGGGTCCAGGTCCACCCGATCACCGCCGACCGCTCCACCGTGGCCTGGCCGCGCTGCAACGAACCCGAGCGCACGCTCACCCGTTCCCCGTCATAGCCGTGGCCCAAAGACCGGTACCGGTCCACCGCCAAGGGCACCCCTAGCAGCGCGAGCACCCCGGCCGCGACCGTCAACCAGACCAGGTCCAGGTAGAGGGCCACCGCCGCCACCACGACGAACGGCAGCACGGCGCGCGTGAAACGCCGGTACAGGGCCGCCCGCGGGTGACGGGTGAGCCGGCCTCCGAACAGGTCCAGGGCGCGGTCGACCACCGCCTCCACCTTGGGGCGGGGTCCGATGGGCAGCAGGACCGCACGGTTGGCGGTGTCTCCCAGCCCGGTGACGATGGCGCGCAGTCGCACCGCGCCACGGGTGCGTTCGAGAGGGTTGTCCCGTAGCTCGTACCCGCGGATACGGCGCCGTTCCAGGGTGACGCTGCGGCGGGTGAACAGACCGCGTTCGGCCACCAGGGAGCCGTCCCGACCCCGGAGCGTGAACCCCCAGTGGGTGAGGGCGTAGGAGACCACCGCGAAGACCGGCATCAACAACACCAGCACACCCGCGGACACCGCGGCGAACACCACCAGGAAGCCTCGATCGGTACTGGTCACCCAGTCCACGAGGAAGTCGGTGGCCATCTGCCCGGCGGACTGTTGGACCATGCCGAACAGGGTGGCCAGGAGCACGAACGGGGTCACCAGGTGGCCCACGCTGAGCGCCCCGAACAGGTACCAGCTCCGGGGCATCCGGAAGTAGGTGACCGTGTCCTCGCCCGACGCGGCCACGGGCCCGGAGGCTCCCGCCCCGGCGGTGGCGGCGGTGGCGGAGGCGATGCCGTCCTCCCCCACGGTGGCCGCCTCCTCGCTCCGTCCGCTGAGCACGGCCTTGCGGTGCAGCAGGACCGTGCGCAGACGTTCGGCCTCGGTGGCGTCCACCGCGTCGAGTTTGCCGTCCTCGGTCTCGCCCGCCCCCGACGCGGCCTCGATGCGCACCACGGCCACACCCAGCACGCGGTGCAGCAGGCTGCTGGTGACGTCGACCCCGCGCACCCGTTCCAGGGGGATGGTGCGCCGGGAGCGTCTGATCAGACCGCTGCGGATCTCCAGGCGTTCCTCGCCGATCTCGTAGCGGAAGGTCTTCCAGGTGACGAACCCGCCGATGAGCAGTCCCAAGACCGCGAGCAGGGTGGCGGTCAGGATCCAGGGGTTGAACCCGCCGACCACCAGACCGGCGGCGATCGGCAACAGCAGGCCCCGGATCTGGATGATGGGTCCGACAACCAGGGTGCGCGGGCTGAGCCTGCGGGCGGTCTCCGCTCCGAAGGGCGAGCCTTGGCCGGCGGGATCCTCACCCCACCAGGAACGGGGAGCCTCTTCCCCTGGTTCGGTGGGTCCGGCGGGTTCGGCGAAGGTGGGGGCTCCGGGGGGCGCGGGCCACCAGTGGCTCTGCCCCTCGACGGGGGCGTACGGGCCCGAGGGAGGTGTGCCGGGCCCGGAGGACTCAGGGGTGCCGGAGGTACTGCCGGGCGCGACCCAACCACCGGACCCGGTCTCGGGTCGATGGGTCTCGGGGTGCTCGTGGGGGTCGTGTCGTGGATCCATCAGGTGGCGTCGTCCCGAAGCGCCCCGGCGCGCACCGCGAGTTCCTCACTGAGCCGGCGCGCCTCCTCGGCGTCCAGACCTTCGATGGTCGAAGAACCGGCGTAGGAGGCGGTGCGTACCTGGAGCGTGGCCACGTCGAAGATCCGCTCCAACCAGCCCTGGGTATGGTCGACCGTCTGCAACCGGTTGACCGGCACCAGCTGCCAGGCCCGGCTGATCCAGCCGGCGCGGGTGTAGATGACGTCCTCGTTGACCTCCCACCTGTGCACCCGGTAACGCCATGAGGGCACGATGGCGATCTTGAGCAGGGCGTACAGGACGTAGACGGAGGGAAAGACCCAGGCGTTCTCGTGCGCCCACGTCGGCACCCAGCCCCAGGCGAAGTTGCCCAGGGCCCAGGCCGCGGCGCTGATCAGGGCCAGGTTGAACAGCGCTCCGAAGGCCATGCGCAACGTCCACACCCCGATCGACCGGCTGCTCACCCTCCGTAGTGGCGGGCGTAGTCGGGCCACGCCCGTCCCCGGGTCCGCTGGGTCGGGTGTCTCCCCCGGCCGGGGTACGGCGTCGTGGGGCGGGAAGTTCGTCACCCGCCCGAGTCTAGGCCGTATCTTCAAGGCCTCCGCTGGGCCCCGGCCCCGGCACGCGCCCTATTCCATCGGCCGGCGCCCTCACCAGGTCCTCCGAGAAAGCAGGGGACGTGGGGAAGGGCTCGTTCCGGTCCGGTGTTCCTTCCACAGCGGGACACCTGCACCTCCTGACACCCGGAGCTGACATTTCAGGGCGTCAGGAACGAACGCACATATCAGCGTTCTGTCAGCACCGGTCGGCACACTGAGGACAGACGCTGAAACGGAGGAACCTGATGACCGACGCCATTCGCGCGGAAGGTCTGGTCAAGGAGTTCAAGGGCGCCCGTGCCCTGGACGGAGTAGACCTGACCGCCAGGACGGGGGCCGTGCTGGGCGTCCTGGGACCCAACGGATCCGGGAAGACCACGACCGTACGCATCCTGTCGACGCTGTTGCGCCCCGACGGCGGATACGCCACCGTCGGCGGGTTCGACGTGGTGCGCCAACCCCACGAGGTACGCCGACAGATCGGCCTGACCGGCCAGTACGCCGCCGTGGACGCCGAGCTGACCGGGACCCAGAACCTGGTGCTCATCGCCCGCCTGTTGGGCTTCGATCGGGCCCAGGCCCGGACCCGGTCCGCCGAACTGCTGGAGCGCTTCGGGCTCGCCGACGCCGGCGGGCGCGCGGCCAAGACCTACTCGGGAGGCATGCGCCGCCGACTGGACCTGGCCGCGAGCCTGGTCGGGCGCCCGGCGCTGCTGTACCTGGACGAACCGACCACCGGTCTGGACCCGCACAGCCGCAACGGCCTGTGGGCCGTGGTCCGTGACCTGGTGGGAGACGGGGTGACCGTGCTGCTCACCACCCAGTACCTGGAAGAGGCCGACCAACTGGCCGACGACATCATGGTGCTGGACCACGGCAAGGTGATCAGCCAAGGGACACCCGAGGAACTCAAGAACCAGGCCGGCGACCAGGTCCTGGAGCTGCGCACGGTGGACAGCGCTCAGCTGCCCCTGGCAACCAAGATCATCGAGGCGGTCACGAGCGCCCCCGTCAACAGCGACGGACTGGTGGCCGGTGTGCCGGTCAACGACGCCTCCATCCTGCCCGAGGTGGTCCGTCGCCTGGACGAACAGGGCGTGGCCGTGGGTGAACTGTCCCTGCGCAAACCCAGCCTGGACGAGGTGTTCCTGGCCCTGACCGGGCACACCGCCGAGGCCACGGAGACCGACAACGACCCCGAGGGAGCTCGCCCGTGAGCACCGTGACCATCCGGCCATCGGCCGCCTCCTCCGGACCCGTACCGCACATCCCACAGCGGATCAGCCCGCTGGTGACCGTGCAGAACGGGCTCCAACTCACCTGGCGCAGCGTGCTGAAGATCAAGGCCAACCCCGAAGAGGTCTTCGGGCTGATGCTGCAGCCGGTCATGTTCGTGACCCTGTTCGTCTTCGTCTTCGGTCAGGCGATGATGGGCGACTGGCAGACCTACCGGGACTTCCTGATGCCCGGCATCATCGCGCAGTCGGTCATCTTCGCGACCATGGGCACCGGTTTCAGCCTGAGCCAGGACGTGGAGAAGGGGATCTTCGACCGCTTCCGCTCGCTGCCCATCGCCCGTTCGGCGCCACTGATCGGTGCGATCCTGGGCGACCTCGTCCGTTACGCCATCACGGTCGTCATGGTGCTGCTGGTCGGACTGGCCATCGGGTTCCGACCAGAGGGCGGGGTGGTCGGTGTGCTGGTCGCCGCCGCCCTGATCCTGCTGTTCGCCTTCGCGCTGTGCTGGATGTCGGCCTTCGTGGGGATGCTCGCCCGCACCCCCATGGCCGTACAGTCCTTCGCGATGATCCTGTTGTTCCCACTGACCTTCGGTAGTTCCGCGTTCGTCGCACCCGACGACATGCCGGGCTGGCTCGCGCCCATCGCCGCGAACAACCCGGTCACCCACGTGGTGGACGCCATGCGCGCGCTGATGATCGGTGGCGACGTCGCCGGACCGGTGACCTGGACCCTGGTGTGGTCGGTCATCATCACGGCGATCTTCTTCCCACTGGCGGTGTGGGCCTACCGGCGCCGCACCTGAGGGACCACCGTGTCCACCCGAACGTCCCGCCCACCGGGACATTCGGGGCTCAGGGCTCAGCGGCGCCAGTCTCCGGCGTCGACGTCGTCGGGCACGATCGGCTCCAGCCACCGCGCCGTCTTCTCCAGGATCCACGCTCTGGGCGTCTCGCGCCCCCGGGTGATCAACCGCTCCACCTCGGCCTCTCCCAACGTGCGGGCCAGGCGCGAACGCAGGGCCCCGATCCTGGCGGAGGCGGTTCTGAGGACCCCGCGCAATCCCGCGCTGTACCCCAACAGCTCCGCGGCCCATCGGGGATCGGTGTCCTCGGTCAGCCGGGAGAGGATCTCCAACGCGCCCAACCCGGACATGTCGGACCCGTTGCGGGAGAGCCACCACGCCCGCCCCGCCTCGGCCCAGGCCCGTTCGACGTCCCCCTCGGCCCAGGCGAGTTCGGCGGACAGGGTGCGCCAGGTGGGTTCGATGTAGACCGGCGCGAACCCGCCCAGACCACGAACCAGGGGGTCTGTACGTTCCAGCAACCGTCGGGCCCCCGCCAGGTCCCCGGTGGCCTGCATCCAGTGGATCCTGATCATGTGATGGGTGACCCGGTGCTCGTCCTGTGCCGTTTCGGCTTGAATCCTTTCGAGTTCGAGGGCGGCGCCGTCCGTGTCGCCGAGTTCGACCAGGATCTGGGCCATGAGAGTGCGGAAGAGACCGCCGAGCCCATTCAGCCCGGAGCCCTCGGCCAGGTCGATGCCCTCCCGGAGCAATGCACGGGAGCGTTGCAGGTCGGTGGCCATCGTCGCGTCCACGAGCTGGGCCAGGGCGTTGCACTGTCCCCACACGTCCCCGCACTCGCGCATCGTCGACAGGGCGATCTCCGCCCGTGCGCGAGAGCGGGCGGCGTCACCGAAGACCGCGTCGAGCATCGACAGCGACAGATACACCATCGCCCGGGTCCAGGGATCCTCCTGCCCTTGGAGAGCCATCTCCGCCCGTGCCCGGGCGGGGCCGTCGGGGTCGCCCTCGGTCATCGCCCGGTAGACCAGGCAGGAGATGAGCACCGGATGCCGATCGACCTTCGTCCCACCGGCCTCGCACACCTCCTCCACCCGGGCCAGGCGTTCCAGCAGGACCGCGCGTCCCGAGACCATCTCTCCCGCCTTGTGGAACAGACAACCGGCGTAGGCGACCTCCCTCCCCGGCGGCACCTTCTCCCCCACCAGCTCCAGTACCTGCTCGGACCAGCGATGGATCTGCCGCCAGGCCCCGTCCAGTGTCCAGTACCACTGGGTGTACTCCACCAGGTCCAGGGCCAGTTCGGCGTCACCGCTCTCCAACGCCCAGTGGAAGGCGGTGGTGCAGTCGTCCACCTCGCCCCTGAGCCGGTCCAGCCAGAGGACCTGTTCGGGTCCGCGCAAGCCGGGGTCGGCCCGCCGCCACAGTTCCAACACGTGCAGGGCGTGGGCGTCGCGGACCCGCGTCTCCTCCCCGGACTCCACCAGGCGCTCCCACCCGTAGGCCCGGACCGTCTCCAGCTGCCGGTAGGCGGGCGGCGCGTCGTCGTCGGCGCGTCTCTCCGCGATCACGAGGGACTTGTCCACCAGCGCGAACAGAACCGTCCACACGTCCTGTCCGGCGAGCCGGCCCGGTTCCCCGTCGGGGTCGGCCACCACCCGTTCGATCGCTTCCAGGGCGGCGCCGCCGGGGAAGACGGCGAGCCTGCGCAACAGTCGACGTTCGGCCTCGTCCAGCAGCTCCCAGCTCCAGTCGACCACCGCCCGCAGGGTGCGGTGACGGGGCAGCGCCGCCCTGCTTCCGTTGGTGAGCAGACGGAACCGGTCGGTGAGGCGTTCGGCGAGCTGCCCGGGGCTCATCACCCGAAGGCGGGCGGCGGCCAGTTCCAGGGCCAGCGGCATACCGTCCAATTCACGGGTGATGCGCACGACGTGGTCGACGTTGCCGGGGGTGAGGCCGAACCCCGGGTGTGCCGCCTGCGCGCGGGCGACGAACAGTTCCACCGCCGAGCAGTCCAGGGCCCGGTCGACGTCGGCCCCTTCCGGTGGCAGGTCGAGCGAGGGGACCGGAAGGAGGGCCTCACCCGGCAGGCCGAGCGGCTCCCGAGAGGTGGCCAGCACTCGCAGACCCGGGCAGCGGGCCAGGAGGGTCCGGACGAATCGTGCGGCTTCCTCGATCAGGTGCTCACAGTTGTCCAGCACCACCAGGCAGGGACGTTGGCCCAGGCGTGCGGCGATCCGGTCCGTCGGCGTGACCTGCGAGGCTCCGGTGCGCGCCGTGATGACGTTGAGTTCGCGCAGTTCGAGGGCGGCGGCGACGGCCTCGGGCAGTTCCTGCCCCTGTCGTACCGGTGCGAGTTCGACCCACCACACTCCTTCGCCCACCAGAGAGGGTGACCGTTCGACCAGGGTCGCGGCGGCCTCGGTGGCCAGGCGGGTCTTGCCCGCGCCCCCGGGGCCGGTGAGGGTGACCACGCGGGTGGTGGTGAGCCGGTCGACGGCCGCCTCGACCTCGGTCTCGCGCGCGACGAACTCGGTCAGGTGGTGGGGCAGCCGGAGCGGCGGCAGCGGCCCGGTTCCCGGTTGGTCACCTCCGGGCGCGGAGTCGGGGGCCCCGCGAGCGGCGGCCCCCTCGGGGCGCGGCGGGGTCGATTCTCCGCGCAGCAGGTCCAGGTGCACCCGTCGCAGCCGGGATGAGGGATCCAACCCCAGTTCGTCGGCCAATCGGCTCCGGAAGGTCTCGTAGCAGGCGAGCGCGTCGGCGGTGCGCCCGCTCCCGGCCAGGGCGCGCATGAGCAGTTCGACGGGGCGTTCACGGTGCGGGTCCCCGGACGCCAACGCCTCGGCCCTGGGCAGGGCCTCCGTCGCCCGACCGAGGGCGACCCGGGCCTCCAGAAGGTCCTCGACCGCCGTGCGATGGGACTCCCCGAGGCGCAGGGCGACCTCCTCCGCCAGACCATGGGAGGTGAGGTCGGGCAGGGCGGGCCCGCGCCACAGTTCCAGGGCACCGTCCAGGGAGAGTTCGGCCCGTTCGTATCGACCGGCCGTCAGGTCGGCCCGGCCTCGTCCGGCCAGGTCCTCGAAGACGTGCAGGTCCACCTGTTCGGGGGTGACGTCCAACCGGTATCCTCCGCCGTCACCGAACAGGCCGATCCCCTCGCCCAGGGCACGGCGCAGGCGTGAGGCCAGGGCCTGCAGGGCGTTGCCCGCCGAGTTGGGGACGGCCTCGCCCCAGATGGCGTCGGTGAGTTCCTCCACGGCCGATGGGCGCCCCGGCCGGAGCAGGAGCAGCACCAGCAGGGTACGCAGGCGGGCGCCGCCCACGGCGACGGGCTCGCCCGAGGAGTCGAGCACCTGAAGGGGACCGAGAATGGAGAACCACACGGCTTCATGATGACCGATCCCCCGGACCGACGCCTTCGGTTATCCACAGGCCCATCGGCCATGGGGGTCCCGGTCCCGGCCCCATCGACCGGCCCGGCACCCGCTCCCGAGAGTCACCGGGGCTCGCCGGACCACAGTAGGGTTCGCTCAGGACCGTGTGACGGCGCCGGATACGGCCCTCGCGCGCACGGTTCCACCGTGACGGGTACCGGGGCCTACCTCCCGTGTGCCGGGTCCGGTGCACAGCGAGTCTCGCCTTATGGCCCGAAAGTCCAGCAGGAGCCCCATTTTGTTCCCGGTCTTGCCTTTCACCCGGACCGTCGCCGAACGCGGCGCCCCCCGCACCCGTCCCGATGCCCGTGCGGGTGCCGTCGTAGCGGGGGCCGCCCTGCTCGCGTCGACCGGTTGTGGCGTGCTCAACACGGAACTGAGCGGCGAGATGCCCACCGACATCAACGTGATCAGTCCGATGATGCAGGAGGGACAACCTCTGCCCGCCAGTTACACCTGCGAAGCCGAGGGTGAGTCGGTCTCCCCGCCGTTGAGCTGGTCGGGCCTGCCCGACGACGTGGGTTCCATCGCGCTGGTGGTCGACGATCCCGAGGCCGCCTTCGTGTTCTGGGTCGTCACCGACCTGGACCCGCAGCTGGTGGAGCTTCGACAGAACACCGTGCCGGCCGACGCCAAGATCGGTCAGAACAGCTCGGGAGAGGCCGCCTACGGGGCGCCCTGCCCCGCGGAGGACGACACGCATTCCTACCGGTTCACGGTGTACGCGTTGAACGAACCCCTCGATCTGCCCGAGGGCGCGGCACTGGACCTGACGCTGGAGAACATCGCCGCGCAGGCCGTGGCCAGGGGCTCCCTCATCACCAACAGCGGGTGAAATAGCTCATACCGGCCATTTCACACCCGGCCTCGCCTTCCCCCCAGCGGCCCGGGAACGAACCGAGGAAGCTCCCGTTGCCCTCTGCACACAGCGCACGACAGCACATACAGTAGGGCTGTGTCCCCCGCCCCTTTTCAGATGACCGATTTCCGCCCACCCGCCGCGCGGTATCCCGGTTCGAGACCGCAGCGGGGCTTCGGCGCCCACTTCGCGAAGGCGGAGTGGGTCCGCGACCCCGCGATCGGCCGGAACCAGTGCGCCACCCTCCCCCGGCCGGTCCTCATCCGACCGACACCCGGTGCGCCCCGGACGCGGCAGACCTCCCCAAGGTAGTGCGTACACCATGACCGTCACCATCATCATCATCGCCGTCATCGTCGTGCTCGCCGTGCTGGTGCTCCTCCTACTGGGGATGCGGGCGCTCAGCCTCGGCTCGAACGACGACTATGACGACGACTACGACGACGACGTCCAGGACGATCGCGACGACCGGCCCGCCCGAGGCCGGGGTCGAGGGCGGGCCGACCTCGACGGCGATGACGAGGGGGACCGTGGTCGCCGGCCGAGCAGGCCGGAGCGACGGCCCAAGGGGCGGCGGCAACGCGAGGTCGACTGGGAGGACGACTCCGACGGGCTCTCCGACAACGACTTCTGGTCGAGTCTGAACGACGAGGGGCCCGCGCAGACGAGCCCCCGGGACCGGGACCGGGACGACGCCTACGACGCGGGGGACGTCGACGGCTATGAGGACTACGACGACGAACCCGTGCGCGGTGGCCACCCGGATCAGGGCCCACCCACGATGGTCGACGCCCCGGTCGAGGACCGGGCCCCGCGCGGAAGCGCCTCGGACCTGGCCATGCTGGCCGGCCTCGGACACAGTGAACCCCCGAGCGCCCCGCCGCCCCAGCGCCCCGAACCACGACACCCGGAGCCGCGGCACAGTCCCGCCGCCCTGGACTCGGGCCCCACTCCGTCGGCGCTTCCGCCCACGCAGGGGTTGCCCCCGTCGCAGCCGACCACGCCCATCGACTCCGGGGTGCGCGCCGACGATCCGCTGGGCACCGGTTGGACCCCACCACCGCCTTCGACGGGGGACCCCTTCGAGGGGCGTGAGCCCCTCACCCAGTCCGAGCGGCTCGGGTTGAACGAGGGGGGCGACGTTCCCGACCCCTACGGCTCGGACCGCACCCCCCTGGGGACGGGGTCGGGTTCCTCCGACCCGCTCGACCCGGGTTTCCGGCCCAACCCCGGCGAAGACTTCAGGTCGCCGATCTGGTCCAGCATGGACACCGGCGCCCACCAGCGCTCCGACCTGAACGGCTACGGCATGCCCGGTACGCCGAGCACACCGAGTGGGTCCGGTCTCGGTGGCCCCTCGGGCGCCATGCCCGCGCCCGGTCAACCCATGGGCGGCCCGAACGTGCCCGGCCACCCGGCCCCCGGGCCGGGTTCGGATCCGCTGACCGGCGGTTACCCGTCCGGGGCGTTCCAGGGTGGGCCCTACGCTCCCGACCTCGCCGACACCAACTCCTTCGGCCGGCCGGAGTACGACACCGGAACCCACCAACGCAACCCCTACGACAGCGGCACCCACACCCGGCCGAGCCACCAAGGCGGGCTCACACCACCCCGCCCCGAATACGACACCGGCCAACACAGCCGCCCCACCTACGACACCGACTCCTTCACCCGACCCGAGTACGACACCGGAACCCACCAACGCAACCCCTACGACAGCGGCACCCACACCCGGCCGAGCCACCAAGGCGGGCTCACACCACCCCGCCCCGAAT
>NZ_JBSHJJ010000007.1:203911-379360 GCF_053619415.1 Nocardiopsis sp. NPDC055551
CCTACGACACCGACTCCTTCACCCGACCCGAGTACGACACCGGAACCCACCAACGCAACCCCTACGACAGCGGCACCCACACCCGGCCGAGCCACCTGGGCGGACCGACCGGCCAGGGTGACCTCGGCCGGTTCGACACTCCCGGCGCATCGGGCGCCCTGGGCGTGCCCGGTGGACCCGGGGTCCCCAGTGGTCCGATGGCACCGGGCGGGCCCACGATGCCCGGGGCCCCCGGCACGGGCCACGGAGGCAACGCCCCCCTGTGGGACGCCCCGCAGGGACCCGGTTACGGGGGGTCCGGTGGGCCCACGCAGATGCCCGGTGGACCCGGCGGACAGGACGGGCCGGGTCGATCCGCCCCGTATCCGACCGGCGGATACCCCACCGACCCCGGGTACGGCACCTACCAGAGCGGCCAGTTCAGCGGCCTGCCCTACAGCGAGCAGCGGCCACCACAGACCGATCGGTTCGGACGACCGCTGGGCCAGGGCGGGCCCCCGCAGAGCCCCGGTGGCCAGGGCGGTTACTCGGACATGCTGGGCGGGGGCTTCCCACCCTCGGACTACGGCTACCCGCAGGTGGACGACCGGCACCCCGAGGGCGAACGACCCGGCGCGGGCCCGCGGTACGGTGGCCCCGCCCCGCGGCCGGGCCAGGGACCCTACGACGAGGAGCCCCGCCCCGGTTACGGCCAGGACTACTACGAGGGCGGTTACGAGGACGGGCGCTTCCGGTGACCGTATGGCCGGGACCGGCCTCGGGCGACCGAGCGTGACATCGACCCGGCCCCGCGGGAACGACATCGGATTCATCGCCTCACCCCACCGAGGTGGCGGAAACCCCGCCACCTCGGTTTTCTTATGTCCCGTTCGTTTCCCCCGACGCCCCCAGTGACGAGAGCGGTCACCGGAACCGCGATGATTCGTCACTCGGTGTCATGAATATTGACTACAATGAGTGATTGAACATGCACTCATCGGGGTGTCCCCGCTGTCAGGCGCACCGCCGCACACCCCCGTCCACGTGCGCCCTCGCGCGCACCCGCCCGGTTCGACCCGAACGGAGCAACCATGCGCAACGACGTCCAGGGAGCACTACCCGGGCGGCGAGGAGAGACCTCCCCGCCGCCGGAAACCCACCCGGACCGCAAGGGACCGGCCGCCGACATCGGCGCCTCCCTCGTGGTCTTCCTGGTCGCCGTCCCCTTGTCCCTGGGGATCGCCGTCGCCTCCGGCGCGCCCCTCATCGCGGGCATCATCGCCGCCGTCGTGGGCGGCATCGTCGCCGGCCTGGTCGGCGGTTCGGTGGTCCAGGTCAGCGGCCCCGCCGCCGGACTCACCATCATCGTCGCCGACCTGATCCTGACCTACGGCTGGCGGGTCACCTGCCTGATCACGCTGTTGGCGGGCCTGGTCCAACTGGCCCTGGGCGCGTTCCGCATCGCGCGCGCCGCCCTGGCCGTCTCCCCCGCCGTCGTCCACGGCATGCTCGCCGGGGTGGGCGTGACCATCGCCCTGGCCCAACTCCACGTGGTCCTGGGCGGCGCGCCCCAGAGCTCCGCCCTGGCCAACATCGCCGACCTGCCTCGACAGGTCGCGCAGAACCACACCGCGGCGGTCCTGGTCGGGGTCGTCACCATCGCCATCATGTTCGGTTGGAACCGGCTGCCCGCCATCGCCGGGGTCCGACCGGGCGTGATCCCGGCCGCGCTGGTCGCGGTCGGCACCGCCACCGTCATCGCGACCCTGGGACGTTGGGAGGTCGAGACCGTCACGTTGCCCGCCTCCCTGGCCCAGGCGTGGAACGGACCCGCCCTGCCCGAGTCCGGCCAGTGGCACGGAATCGCCCTGGCGGTGGCGGCCGTGGCCATGGTCGCCAGTGTCGAATCGCTCCTGGCCGCCATCGCCGTGGACCGCCTGCACAGTGGCCGCCGCGTCCGACTCAACCGCGAACTGTGCGGCCAGGGCGCCGCCAACACCGTCAGTGGCGCCCTCGGTGGGCTGCCCGTCGCGGGGGTGATCGTGCGCAGCACCGCCAACGTGCGCGCCGGGGCCCGAAGCCCGCTCTCCACGATCCTGCACGGGGTGTGGATCCTGCTGTTCGTGGCGTTCTTCGCACACGTGGTCGAACTGATCCCGATGGCGGCGTTGGCCGCGCTGTTGGTGTTCATCGGCACACAGATGGTGTCCCTGGCGCACCTGCGCGACCTGCGCCGCCACCACGAGGCCGCCGTCTACCTGATCACCCTGTCCACCGTGGTGTTCCTGGGACTGTTGGAAGGGGTGTGCATCGGGTTCGCGCTCGCCATGATCATGTCCCTGCGACGGCTGACCAGGCTCACCGTGACCACCGAGGAACACGACGGTCGCGTGCACGTGACGGTGGACGGCTCACTCACGTTCCTGGGGGTGCCCCGCCTCACGCACGTGCTGCGCACCGTCCCGACGGGAACCCGCGTGGACCTGGACCTGCACGTGGACTTCATGGACCACGCCGCCTTCGAGGCCATCCACGCCTGGCGGGTGGACCACGAACGCACCGGTGGAAGCGTGGACATCGACGAGGTGCACGAGCAGTGGTACGCGCGCAGCTCCACCCGTTCCGCCCCGGCCGCCAAGACCGTGCCCAAGGGCCGTTGGTGGGCGCCCTGGGACATGCGCGACCGCGCCCGGACCGAGGAGGAGGCCCACCCGATCGGTCTGCTCACCGCCGGAGCCCGGGAGTACCACGCGAGCACCGCCGACCGGATGCGTTCGGTGATGAGCCGACTGGAACACGGCCACCGTCCCACCGCGCTGTTCATCACCTGCGCCGACGCCAGGGTGGTGCCCAACCTGATCACCGCCAGCGGACCCGGCGACCTGTACACGGTGCGCAACGTGGGCAACCTGGTGCCCGCCCCCGACGACCCCGACGGTTCCGTGGGCGCCGCGATCGAGTACGCGATCAACGTGTTGCGGGTGCCCTCCATCGTGGTGTGCGGTCACTCTCGCTGTGGGGCCATGCAGGCACTCCTGGACCGGACCCACCGAGAGCCCGAGGAAGTGGCGACCACGCACATCCGCCGCTGGTTGGCCAAGGGCGACGCGAGCCTGCGACGGGCCCACGCCGAACACGCCGAGCTCACCGCGCTGCCCACCGCCGAGGCGCTACGTCGCCTGGCCCAGGCCAACGTGGTCGAGCAGCTCGACAACCTCGAAAGGCACCCGACGGTCCGCGAGAAACTGGAGTCGGGCGAGCTGACCCTTTCGGGCATGTACTACGACCTGGAGTCGGCGAGGGTGCACCTGTTGGACCCCGCGACCGGCGGCTTCGATCCGGTCCAGGGTGTCGGGGGCGGGTCCGAACCGGTCCCGCCGCCTCAGCCGGCGGAATCGTCGTCCGGGGCGTCGTCACGCCCGTCCTGCTGAACGCCTGATGCCTGGTACATGGCGAGCAGGATGATCGCCACGATCGCCAGGATCGGCAGGCCGAAGAGGACCACCCAGACGGCGGTGGAGTCCAACGAGAGTCACCCATTCCCATGAACGCGGATGCCCGTCGGCCCGACCCCATCGGGCCCGCGGGCGTTCGTGCCCCGGGGGACCGGAGCGCATGGGTCAATCTACCGGTGCCACAGGGGTTCGGACCATCACCACGAAGCGGTATCCCCGTATCCCCGGCGTATCCGGCCCCACACCGATACGCGCCGCGGGACGGGGTTCGGTCGGGCACCGGGGGTCATCGGCGCGGGAGATCGAGACCAATCACAGGGGCGCGGCCACCGACGCCGTATCGACGGGTTCGTGGGCCATCGAGGTGGCCATGGGCGAGGTATTCACAGGCCGGACGCTAAGAGAGGAGGGAGTCGGCCGGTAAGCCGGATTCTGTCGGGTCCTGACGGACCGGACGGTCATCCATCTGGGGCCGTCGTTACCGACGACCTCGGTGCGGTCTACCCGCGGACTCGGGCGGGCCGCCCTCGAACATCCGCGCGAGAACCCGAAGGTTCTCTTTTTGACCTTGCTCCGGGTGGGGTTTACCTAGCCGCCCGGATCACTCCGGCCGCTGGTGGTCTCTTACACCACCGTTTCACCCTTACCACCGCGAACGGTGGCGGTCTGCTTTCTGTGGCACTGTCCCGCGGGTCACCCCGGGTCGGTGTTACCGACCACCCTGCCCTGTGGAGTCCGGACTTTCCTCGAACCCGCGCCGAACGCGGATCCGCGACCGTCTGGCCGACTCCCCCTCCGAGGGTCAGTCTAGCCCCTTCAAATGGGCGGTGTCGTTGAGGGAGCGCACCACCTGTGGGCCATCCGCGTAACAGTCCACCTCGGTCAGGCACCCGGTGTCCAGGTGCATGCGGTACAACGCCTCGATGGGGGCGAGCATCGCCTGCTGGACGATGACCTTGATCGGGGTGACGTGGCCGACCAGCAGCACCCGACGGCCCCGGTGGCGTTCCAGCAGGGCATCGCGGGCCTTCGCGACGCGTTCGGCCACCCGGGCGAAACTCTCTCCCCCGGGCGGCCCCGTCTCGGGGTCGGACAGCCAACGGTCCACGTGCTCGGCGTCGCGTTCGCGCGCCTGGGCGAAGGTCAACCCCTCCCAGGTCCCGAAGTCGGTCTCCACGAACCCCTCGTCCAACTCCACCGGAAGTCCCAGCAGGTCGGCCGCGTACCCGGCGGTCAGCCGGGTACGCGCGAGCGGCGAGGACACGATCACGTCCACACCGATTTCGGCCGCACGGCGCGCGGCCGCCTCGGCCTGGGCGTGACCGGTCTCCGTAAGGGAGATGTCACCGCGTCCGGCGAAGCGCCGTTCGACGGACAGCGGGGTCCGCCCATGCCGGAGCAGGAGCAGCCGGGTCGGTTCGGTGTCGGGAGCACCCCAGGCGCGGCTCACTCCGCGACGGGGGCGTGCAGGCCCGATTCCTCGGTGCGCACCAGGATGCGTCGGCAGTCCTCACAGCGGACGATCTCGTCGGCCGCCGCGGCCCGGATCTCGTTGAGTTCCATGGTGCTCAACGCCAACTTGCAACCGTTGCAGCGGCCATAGCGCAGCGGGGCGACGGCCACACCGTCGTACTGGCCGCGCAGCTTGTCGTAGAGCTTCATCAGGTCGTCGGGGATCTCACCGGCCACCCGCTCACGGTCCTGACCGAGGCGGGTTCGGTCCCACTGGATCTCCGCGGCGGCGGTGTCACGGCGGGCGGTGACCTCGGTGACCTCGGCCACCGCGGCCTCGCGCTCCTCACCCAGACGGACGACGTCGGCGTTGATCGTCTCGGCCTCCTCCATGACCTCCAGGACGATCTCCTCCAGCTCGGACTGGCGACGCCCCAACGACTCGATCTCCGACTGCAGGTTCTGCAGGTCCTTGGCGTTGGTGATCGCACCCGACTCCAAACGCTTGGCGTCACGGTCGGCACGGGCTCGCACCTGCTCGACGTCGCTCTCGGCCTTGCGCTGGTGGCGTTGGATGTCGGAGGCCTTGGTCTGGGCCGCCATCAGATCGGCCTCCAGGGCGTCGGCCCGCTGCTTGAGCCGGGCCGCCTCGGCGATCTCGGGCAGGGTGTGGAGACGGTGTTCCAGAAGCTGGAGTTCGGAGTCCAGGCTCTGAAGGTCGAGGAGTCTGGCCTGCGCGGCGGGTTCGGCTTTCACTTGGGGTCTCCTGAGGATCGCGGTGGGGAGGCCTTCGAGGGCCGCCCGCGCTCTGTGCAGTTGTGGTCTTCGGTACTGCGGGTTCTACACGTGTTGGAAGGTCCGTGACCAGGCGTCCGTCACGGTGGTCGACACGTGGATCTCCACGTTAGCCCCATTCGGGCCGACCGAACGCCCGAGCGCCTCGCCCAGGTGGCTCGCACCGTCGGCCAACCACGGCCATTCACTGGCGAAGTGCGCGGTGTCGATCAGGGCGGGACCACCGGCCCGCTCGACGAACTCCGAGGCCGGGTGGTGGCGCAGGTCGGAGGTGACGTAGACGTCCACCTCGGCGGCGCGGGCCGCGCCCAACAGGGAGTCCCCGGCGCCACCGGAGACGGCCACGGTGCTGATCAGGCGGTCCAGGTCTCCGGCGACCCGAATGCCCGCGGCGGTGGCCGGCAGCCCTCGGGCGACCTGGTCGGCGAAGTCGCCCAGCACGAGCGGGGCGGGCAGTTCACCGATGCGCCCGATTCCACGCCGTCCCTCGGGGTCGGTGGTGTCGGGGTCCAGCGGGCGCAGCTGTCCGGTGAGCCCGACGGCGCGCGCCAAGGCGTCGGAGACCCCCGGTGAGGCGGTGTCGGCGTTGGTATGTGCGGTGTACAAGGCCACACCCGAACGGATGAGCCGGTGCACGATCCGACCCTTGGGGGTGTCCGCGGCCACGCTGGTGACCCCGCGCAGCATGAGCGGATGGTGCGTGATGATCAGGTCGGCGCCCCGGGTGAGGGCCTCGTCGACGACGGCGTCCACCGGATCGACCGCGAACAGGATCTTATCCACCGGTTGTTCCGGGTCTCCGCAGACCAGGCCGACCGCGTCCCAGGAGGCGGCCCACGATGGCGGGTAGACCTCCTCGAAGGCGGTGACGACGTCGGAAAGGGTGGCCGAGGGCGTGGTCGAGGTGCTCACGGGCACGAGACTAACGTTCCGTGGCACCGCGCACGTACTCGAACGCCTCATCGGCCGAGCCGGGTACCCAGAGCGTGGAGACGGTCGGTGACCTCCGGTGGGGCCTCCAGCGTGAACTCGGCGCCCAGGGCCGACAACACCGCGACGTACTGACACACCAGGTCGACGGTGTCGGCGCTGAGCCGTGCCCGACAACGCCCCTCGTCCAACGGGGTGAGGGAGCCGGGCAGGGGCCCGTACACGCGCCGACGCACCTCCTCCGCGGGCAGCCCCAGGGTGAGCGTGGCGGTGTAGCGGTACTCGCCGCGCGCGAAGTGGCGGGTGAGGAAGGTCGCGGGGTCGGGCGCGGTCAGCTCGCGGGGCTCGAAGCGCCCATGGGTGGGCCGCGGGTCGCTCATCCGGTCGACCCGAAAGGTCCGCCAGTCCGCACGGTCGGTGTCGTGGGCGATGAGGTACCAGTGCCCACCGTGCAGGACCAGGTGGTGGGGTTCGACGCGACGTTCGGTGCGCTCCCCGGAACGGGAACGGTGGACCAGGTCGGTGACCACCCGATCGCGGCTGTTGGCGGCCAGCATCCCCAGGACCGTGGGGTCCACGCCCGGGGTGTCGGGGTGGGGCACGGTCGAGGTCGCCCCGGCCACCGCCGACAACCGGGGGCGCAGGCGGGCGGGCAGTAGCCGTTCGAGTTTGGCCAGGGCACGCAGCGCGCTCTCACCCACACCCTGCACGGTCGTCAATCCCATGGCGATGGCCACGGCCTCGTCGTCGTCCAGCAGCAACGGAGGCAGGTCCGAGCCGGAGACCAGCCGATAGCCGCCCGCCACCCCGGGGGTGCCCTCGACGCGGTAGTCCAGGTCGCGCAGGCGTTCCACGTCACGGCGCAGGGTTCGAGCACTGACACCGAGCCGTTCGGTGAGTTCGGCCCCGCTCCACTCCCGGCGCACCTGAAGTAGGGACAACAGGCGCAACAGCCGCTGCGGCAATCCCGCGCGGACCGACTCGGTCTCGACCATGCCCATCATCCTGCCGGCCATCGCGGCCATGATGTGACCGCATTGGTCTCTACCGTGACCACATGAGCGATCAGAAGCACACGAACGACGTGACGAGGACACTGCGAGCGCGCCTGGGACAGGCGCACAGGGATCGGGTGTACGCACCCGGCTCCGAGGGGTTCGAGCGGGCCCGCTCCGGCGCCCAATCCCTGTCCCCGCACACACCCGACGCCGTACTGCGCGCCACCGACACCGAGGACGTGCGCACCGCCGTACGCACCGCCGCCGAACTGGGCGTACCCGTGGCCGCGCAACGCACCGGGCACGGCCGCGGCACCGGGGCGAGCGGCGGAATCCTGGTGGACACCACCGCCCTGGACACCGTGGAGGTGGACCCCCGGCGCCGCACCGCCCGGGTCGGGGCCGGGGCGATCTGGCGGGACGTCATCGACGCCGCCGCCCCGCACGGGCTCGCACCCCTGTCGGGCAGCGCGCCCGCGGTCGGCGCGGTCTCCTACACCTTGGGCGGTGGAATGTCGTTGATGGGCCGCCGGCACGGATACGCCGCCGACCACGTGCACGCATTGGACCTGGTCGCCGCCGACGGTGAGACCCATCGGGTGACGGCCGAGACCGAACCCGACCTGTTCTGGGCACTGCGCGGCGGCGGAGGATCGTTCGGCCTGGTCACCGGGATGGAGTTCGCGCTGTTCCCGGTCTCCCACCTGTACGGCGGCAGCCTGTACCTGGACGCCACCGACATACCCGAGGCCCTGGCCGCGTGGCTGCGCTGGACCGCCACGGTGCCCGAGGAGATGACCTCCGGGGCCTGCGCCCTGGTCTACCCCGATGTGGAGGGCGTACCCGAGCCCATGCGCGGACGGATGGTGGTCCAGCTGTCCGTGGCCTGGTGCGGCCCCCTGGCGCAGGGCCCGACGTGGGTGGAGCCGCTGCGGTCCATCGCTCCCGTCCTCAGGGACACCACGCGCGTCCTGCCCTACGCCGAGTCCGAGACGGTCTTCGACGACCACGACGACCCGGCGCCCTACCGAGGCCGCGCGATGATGCTCACCGACCCGGGCGAGGACGCGATGACCGCGTTGTCGAAGCTGATGGCGGCCGACCGCCCCTTCATGAGCCTGGTGTCGCTGCGTCACCTGGGCGGGGCCATGTCACGGCCGCCGAAGGTCCCGGCCGCGGTGAGCCACCGTGCCGCCACCCACGCCCTGGGCGTGCTCACCTTCGCCACCCCGCACGACACCGACGCCATGGCGGATCTGCGCGCGCGGGCCACCGGCCTGTTGACCGAACACACCCTGGGGCTCGCGAGCAACCTCAACTTCGGTCCGGTCCCCACCTCGGACGTGGCACGCATGTACGAACCCGACGCCCTGGCCCGGCTCGTCGCGATCCGGGACCGAGTGGACCCGCACGGCCGCGTCCACACCAACCGGCCCCTGACCCCGCGACGGTGAGGGGCCACAAGGCGTGTCCCCTGTTTGCCGCCGGAGAGGGCGCCGCCTAGAGTGCGGGCACCACCGAGCGGGAGGCGCAAACTGCATGCGGGACACCACGGTCGAGCTCCAGGGACGTCAGGTCGCCTACACCGACATCGGCGACCCCGACGGCACCCCCGTCCTGTTCTTCCACGGCGCCCCGATGAGTCGCCGGAACCTGGGCGACCAGCACGCCGAGTTCAGGTCGGCCGGTCTGCGGGTGCTCACCCCGGACCGGCCCGGCTACGGTGGTTCGGCCCCCGCCCCGGGGCGAACCCTCACCGACTGGGCCGAGGACATGGCCGCCTTCGCCGACGCCCTCGGCCTGGACCGGTTCCTGGTGGCCGCGCACTCCTCCGGCGGCCCCTACGGCGTGGTCACCGCCGCCCTGCTGCCCGACCGGGTGCACGGCACGGTCGTCCTGGGCGGGGTCACCGACTTCTCCTGGGCACCGGCGTGGGAGGGCTACTCACCGGACGAGTGCGCCATGATGCGGCTGCCCGACGAGAGGGCCGCCCTGGAATGGGGCGAGCGCAACCTCGGCGAAGGCCCCTCCGAGTGGCCCGAACCGGACCGGAGGCTGTTCGCCACCCGACACGTCCCGCACCTGGCCGCCTCGGCCAAGGAGGCCTTCGCCCAAGGGGTCGGCGGCTACACCCAGGACGCCTGGGTCCAGGGCCGCCCCTGGACCTTCGATCCCTCGACCGTCGCCTCTTCGTTCCTGGTGGCCCACGGCGACCAGGACACCGTGGTGCCCCTGGCGCACGCCACGCACACCGCCGGGCTCGTACCCGGGACCGAACTGCGCATGCTGCCCGACCACGGCCACGTCACCGTGCTGTGGGAACTCCCCGGGATGCTCACCGAACTGCGCGAACGTCGCTGAGGGCCACCGCCCGTGTGAGCGGCCGCACGGCCTAAGGTGGTTCGACGATGAACAACACCGAACAAAGACCTCAGTCCCCGATCGGCGCGCACGTCCCGGTCGCGGGCGGCATGGCCACCAAGGGCCTGGCCTACGCGGAGAAGATCGGCGCCGAGACCGTCCAGGTGTTCGTGTCCAACCCCCGCGGGTGGGCCACCAACGACGGCGACCCCGCCCAGGACGCGATGATGCGCGAGCGCGCCGACCTGCCCGTGTTCGTGCACGCCCCCTACCTGATCAATCCGGGCACCCCCAGCGAGGAGACCGCCGCCAAGTCGATCACCTCGATGGAGCACGCACTGCGGCGAAGCGCGCGGATCGGCGCGCTGGGCGCGGTCATGCACACCGGTTCGGCCGTCTCGGGCACCCGTGAGGACGGGTTGGCCCGTGCCCGCGAGCGCCTGCTGCCGATGCTGGAACGGCTGGGCGGGGACGTGCCCCCGCTGCTGTTGGAGCCCATGGCCGGGCAGGGTCAGGTGCTGTGCGCCACCGTCGACGACCTGGTCCCCTACTTCGAGGCCCTGGACTGGCACCCCAACGTGGGTGTGTGCCTGGACACCGCGCACCTGTTCGCGGCCGGGCACGACATCTCCACGGTGGAGGGCATGCGCGAGGCGCTGGACCGTTTCGGCGAGGTGGTGGGCGCCGACCGGCTCAAACTCATCCACTGCAACGACTCCAAGGCGCCGTGCGGCAGCAACAAGGACCGGCACGAGAACATCGGCAAGGGCCACATCGGCGCCGAACCCTTCGCCGAGCTGTTCCGCCACCCGGTGACCGCCGGGGTCCCCATCATCCTGGAGACCCCCGGGCCGGAGGGTCCCCACGCCGAGGACGTGACCACCCTCAAGAAGCTGCGCGAGCAGGCCTGAGACGGCATCGCCCGCCGGGCCCACCGGATCTTCCCGATTCGGCGGGCCCGTCTCCTTCACCCCTGCCGAGCCTCCTCGGACAGGGCCAGGTCGGCCCGGCGGGCCGTCTCCGCGATGACCTTCCTGGCGAGGAGCGCGGTGCCGGCCATGATCACCCCACCGACGAGGAACGGCAACGCGAGGTCGACGCGCCCGAGTGTCCCGCCCAGCAGCGC
Organism: Nocardiopsis sp. NPDC055551; assembly: GCF_053619415.1. Taxonomy (NCBI): domain Bacteria; kingdom Bacillati; phylum Actinomycetota; class Actinomycetes; order Streptosporangiales; family Nocardiopsidaceae; genus Nocardiopsis; species Nocardiopsis sp. NPDC055551. The sequence goes on from NZ_JBSHJJ010000007.1 coordinate 215,008, forward strand.
TCCGATCGGGGTGATGCCCCAACCGATCATCTTGCTCGCCCCGTTGACCCGCCCGCGCACACGGTCGGGGACCACGGTCTGGTAGTAGGGGCTCGCCGCGATGTTGGAGGCCACGATGCAGAATCCGAGTCCGACCAGGAAGACGAAGGCCGTGGAGGCACCAGGGGCCAGGGCCACCGCCACCGACGCCGCGGCCACCCCCAGGTAACCGCCGAGGACGACCGTGCGCCGTCCCAGACGGACGATCAGTCGGTCCGTCACCAGCGTGGCGAGCACACCACCGACCGCCGAGGACATGGTGAAGGCCCCGAAGTAGGCGGCCGAGACCCCCAGGTCGCCCTGGGCGTAGAGCACCAGCACGGCGCCGCCCATGTTCGCGCCGATCATCATCCCGGCGTTGCAGAGCATGTTGCCGCGCAGGATCCGGTCGCCGAAGACCTGTCGGAACCCTTCCCCGGTCGAGCGCCAGAACCCCTCGGACTCGGTACGCGAGTCCTCTTCGCCGGCCGGGACGGAGCGGCGCCACACCATCGGGATGGCGCACAACAGCACCACGCACAGGGCGTAGGAACCGGCGATGCCCAGCAGGGGCGCAGCCGCGCCGGCCGCGAACAGGAAGCCGGCCACCGGCCGCCCCAGGCAGTCCTGGGCGACCAGCCGGCCCCCTTCCACCCGGCTGTTGGCCCGGTCCAGTAGGCGTGGGAGAACCAGCCGGACCACCGCGATACGACTCGCGGGGTCGGTGACGGTCTCACAGGTGATGACCGCGAAGATCGCCGCGTACAGCACCCAGATCGTCAGGTTCCCGGTCACCAGGGACAGCAACAGGGCGACCATGACCAGGGTGGCCAGGGTGTTGGACACGACCATGGCGCGCATCCTGTGCACTCGGTCGATGAGCACCCCCGACAACGGGGCCAACAGCAGCCAGGGCAGGAACCGCACGGCGGTCAACCCGGAGATGAGCAGCGGGTCCTGGGTGAGTGACACGGCGATCAGCGGCAACGCCACGACGAGCATGCCGTCGGCCAGGTTGGTGAACACGCCGGCGCCCCAGAAACGGTGGAAGTCGGCGCCCAGACGCTCGGTGCGGGTGGTGTTCGTGGTGGTGGGTGCGGTGGTCATGGTGTGGCTCCTGATGGGGGGTGGAATCTCAGGTGGCTCTACCGCTCGTCGGGTTCGACGTCCTCCTCGACGAGGTCGGGGAACAGGTCGGTCTGCAACTCCACCGCCTCGGTGTCGGGGTGGCTTCGGGCCGTTCGGCCATCGAAACGGCGGGTCCAGGAGCGGATGAACTCCTGTAGCGCACCGGCGAACTCCTCGGTCTCCCGCGGGGTCATCCGCGCGTGGGAGACCGAGTCCTGCATGGCCTGCAGCCAGCGGCGCACCGCCGGTTCGTCGGGCCGTTCCCGAGTCAAGGCGTGCCACCGGTCGAGCCGTTCCCGACGCCCGCCGTAGTAGCGGTCCAGGACGATCTCGGCGGCCTCGCGGGTGGCCGGGTCGCGCAGGTGGTCGATTCCGTTGAAACGCCAGCCGCCCGGGCGGATCCGCCACCAACGATCCCGTTTGCCCGTGTGTCCGGGGTCGTTCTCCACGAACCCGAACCGGGCCAGTTGGCGCAGGTGGTAGCTGGTGGAGCCGCTGCTCTCCCCCAGATGTTCACCCAGGATGGTGGCGGTGGCGGGACCATGGAGCTGCAGCCGGTCCAGGATGCGGGCACGCAGCGGGTGGGCCAGGCCGCGCAGGGCCTCGGCACCGACGTCGAGGGGCCGGGGTGGGGTGGATTCGGGTTCCTCGCTCATACCGAAACCGTATCCCAAAGATACCTTTGCAAAAATACCTTTGCAGAATTTTCTTTGGGAAACTTCGGGGAACCGCTCCCCCGAGGAAGGAACCTCCTCCTCGTCAGCCACCGTCGTATGGGTGACAATGGGAGCGAGCGCACGTCGAGCGCGAGCCGAGGCGCAAGAGTTTCAGGACAAAGGAGCGTGTCACCGCATGGATCCGGTTTCCATGGTCATCGGAGTGGCCATCGCGGTCGGTGGATACCTCGCGGGCCGGGCCACCACCAAGCGGCAGATCACCCGACAGTTCCACCCCCACCAGGACCCCCGCGCCCTCCACGGCGGCCAGGGCCGACCCGCCAACCCCCAGCCCATCTGCGGTTGCGGTCACAACCTCGTCTTCCACGATCAGGAGACCAAGCGCTGCCTGACCCAGGTGGTCATCCCCGGCCGCTGGACGGGACAGGCCGACTCCACCTACCGCCAGTGCATGTGCCAGGGCTACCGCGGACCCACACCCGTCGACGAGTACTACGCCCCCGACTTCCTCGAAGGCAACGGCTCCTGACACCTCCCGGGACCGACCACCTCCACGGATGCGGGAACCTGGGAGTGACGAACCGACGACGTGCCGGGATGACAACACCCCCGCGCGCCGCGAGAATGTCCGCGCACCGAACAGCCGAAGAGTGGACTTGACCAAGTGACGACCCCTGTGACACCCACGATCGACCAGCGCATCGCCGAGGAACTCGGCGTGGGCACGCACCAGGTCCGTGCCACCGTCGAGCTCCTCGACGGCGGGTCGACCGTGCCCTTCATCGCCCGGTACCGCAAGGAGGTCACCGGCGCGCTGGACGACGCCCAACTGCGCGAACTTGAGGAACGCCTGCGTTACCTACGTGAACTGGGCGAACGTCGAGCCGCGATCCTGGAGTCGATCCGTTCCCAGGGCAAGTTGGACGACGAGCTGGAGGCCCGCATCAACGCGGCGGACTCCAAGGCCCGTCTGGAGGACATCTACCTCCCCTACAAGCCCAAGCGCCGCACCAAGGCGCAGATCGCCCGCGAGGCCGGTCTCGAACCCCTGGCCGACGGACTGTTCGACGACCCCACCCAGGACCCGCAGCAGGTCGCGGCCTCCTACGTGGACGCCGACAAGGGCGTGGCCGACACCAAGGCCGCCCTGGACGGCGCCCGCTCCATCCTGGTGGAACGCTTCGCCGAGGACGCCGACCTCACCGGCCACCTGCGCGAACGCCTCTGGGAGAAGGGTCGATTGGGCTCGACCGTCCGTGAGGGCAAGGAGGAGGCCGGCGCCAAGTTCGCCGACTACTTCGACTTCTCCGAACCCCTCACCGCGCTGCCCTCCCACCGCGTGCTGGCCATGTACCGGGGCGAGAAGGAGGAGATCCTCACCCTCAACCTGGAGCCGGAGGAGACCCCCGACCCGGGCCCCGACGGCACCGTGCCGCGCAGCGGCTACGAGAACGCCATCGCCTCCCACTTCGACATCGTCGACCGGGGCCGACCGGCCGACCGATGGCTACAGGACACCGTGCGCTGGGCCTGGCGCACCCGCGTCCTGGTCCGGCTGGACATCGACGTGCGCATGCGCCTATGGCAACAGGCCGAGGACGACGGCGTGAACGTCTTCGCCGCCAACCTGCGCGACCTGCTGCTGGCCGCCCCGGCCGGAACCCGTTCCACACTGGGCCTGGACCCGGGCCTGCGCACCGGCGTGAAGGTCGCCGTCACCGACTCTACCGGCAAGGTCGTGGCCACCGACACGATCTTCCCGCACGCCCCACGCCGTGACTGGGACGGCTCCATCGGCCGCCTGGCCGAACTGTGCGCCGCGTTCAACGTGGAACTGGTGGCGATCGGCAACGGCACCGCCTCCCGAGAGACCGACAAGCTCGCCGGTGACCTCATCAAGCTTCACCCCGACCTGAAGCTCACCAAGGTGATGGTCTCCGAGGCCGGCGCGTCGGTGTACTCGGCCTCCGCCTACGCCTCCGAGGAACTGCCCGACCTGGACGTGTCCCTGCGCGGCGCCGCCTCCATCGCGCGCCGTCTGCAGGACCCCCTGGCCGAGCTGGTCAAGATCGACCCCAAGTCCATCGGCGTGGGCCAGTACCAGCACGACCTGGCCGAGGCCAAGCTCTCGCGTTCACTGGACGCGGTGGTCGAGGACTGCGTGAACGGTGTGGGCGTGGACGTCAACACCGCCTCGGTACCGCTGCTGACCCGAGTGTCCGGGGTGACCTCCACCCTGGCCCGCAACATCGTCGCCCACCGTGACGCCAACGGCCCCTTCCGCACCCGAGAGGCGCTGCGTTCGGTGCCGCGCCTGGGCCCCAAGGCCTTCGAACAGTGCGCGGGCTTCCTCCGGGTTCCAGGCGGCGACGACCCGCTGGACGCCTCCGCGGTCCACCCCGAGGCCTACCCGGTGGTCCGACGCATGCTGGACTCGACCGGCGGCGACCTGTCCACGCTGATCGGGAACAAGAAGGCGCTCGGAAACATCCGCCCCGAGGACTTCGTCGATGACAAGTTCGGTCTGCCGACCGTCACCGACATCCTCAGCGAGCTGGACAAGCCCGGCCGCGACCCTCGACCGGCCTTCGCCACCGCCACCTTCAAGGAGGGCGTGGAGAAGCTGGGCGACCTCGAACAGGGCATGATCCTGGAAGGCGTGGTCACCAACGTGGCCGCCTTCGGCGCGTTCGTGGACGTGGGCGTGCACCAGGACGGTCTGGTGCACGTGTCGGCGCTGTCCAACAAGTTCGTGGAAGACCCACGCGACATCGTCAAGCCCGGTGACATCGTCAAGGTCAAGGTGCAGGACGTGGACATCCCGCGCAAACGCATCTCGCTGACCATGCGCCTGGACGACGAGGCCCCGCAGGGCGGCGGCCGCGGCGACCGTGGTGAGCGAGGTGAGCGCGACGGACGCGGCGGCGAACGCCGTCGCGGCAACGGCAACGGCGGCGGCGGCGGCAAGGGCCGTGGCGACAAGCGAGGCGGCAACGGCGGCGACCGTCGAGGCGGCAACGGCGGCGACCGTCGAGGCGGACGCGACAACGCCCCTGCCCCCTCGGGCGCCATGGCCGACGCCCTGCGCCGTGCCGGCCTGAGCAAGTAGCGAGTAGCGAGTAGCACCACGAGGCACACGAGGGGCCGGGGAGGACACACCTCCCCGGCCCCTCCTCCACCCCGCTCCATACGCCAGGCCTGCCGAACCGTGTAGACGATGTGCTCGCCGGCACGACCCGCCACGCTCACACCAGGAACCGGTCCGGAGTCAACGGCAACTCACGCACCCGGGTGCCCGTCGCGTGGAAGGCGGCGTTGGCCACCGCCGCCGCGCTACCGACGATCCCGATCTCACCGACCCCCGCCGCACCCAGGGCGTTCACATGCGGATCCGACTCCTCCAGCCACTCCGCATCCACCCGACCCACGTCCGCGTTCACGGGCACGTGGTACTCGGCCAGGTCACCGTTGACCACGTGGCCGAACCGAGGATCCACCACGCCCTGCTCGTGCAGGGCCATCGACATCCCCATCACCATGCCGCCCACGAACTGCGACTTCGCGGTCCTCGGATTGATGATCCGCCCCACGGAGAAGACCCCCAACATCCGCGGCACGCGCACCTCACCGGTGTCCACGTCGACCCGCACCTCGGCGAAGTGGGCACCGAACGAATGCAGTGCGTACCTCTCCCGATCCGGGTCCTGCGGTGTACCGGCCCGCGACCGTGCCCCGACGGCCGGATCGTTCCCGTGCTCCTCGTGAAAGACACGAGCCGCCGCCACCAGGGCCGAACCCCACGAGGAGATCCCCGACGAACCACCCGCCACACTGGCCGAGGGCAGATCCGTGTCCCCGATCCGCAACCGCACGCGCGCGGTGTCGCACCCCAGTGCGTCGGCGGCGATCTGGGTGAGGGCCGTCCAGGTTCCGGTGCCCAGGTCGGCGGCCCCGATGGAGACCGTGTAACGCCCATCCGATTCGTGGACGATCTCGGCCTCCGACCCCGGCATGATCAGTCTCGGATAGGTGGCGGCGGCCATCCCGGTGCCCACCCACCGATCGCCGTCCCGATGCGCCCGGGGCCGAGGATCCCGATCCCACCAGCCGAACCGCTCCGCGCCCCGACGCAGGCACTCCACCAGGTTCCGTCCCGACCAGGGCAGACCACTCTCGGGATCCCGCTCCGGTTCGTTGCGCATCCTCAACTCGATGGGGTCCAGACCACAGGCGTAGGAGAGTTCGTCCATCGCCGTCTCCAGCGCGAACATCCCCGGCGCCTCCCCGGGCGCACGCATCCAGAACGGGATCGGCGTGTCCAAGGGGATCAACCGGTGCGACGTTCGACGAGCGGGCGACGCGTACATCATCCGCGAGCACGCACCGCTCATCTCCGCGTACTCCTTGGCCCGGGAAGTCGCCTCCACCACGTCGTGGACGAGCACACCGAGCCGGCCGTCCGCCGAGGCGCCCAACCGGATCCGCTGCCGCGTGTCCGGGCGGTACCCCACCAACGAGAACATGTGCCGTCGCGTCAGCGCGAACTTCACCGGACGCCCGGGCAGGGCGCGCGCGGCCAACACCGCCACGACGTTGTGGGCGTGGGCCGACCCCTTGGAACCGAACCCGCCACCCACGTGCGGGGAGATCACCCGCACCCGCTCGGATGCGAGCCCGAAGACCTCCGCGACGGTCCCGCGCACCACGTGCACACCCTGCGTGGAGTCGTACAGCGTGAGCCGATCGGGACCCTCCTCCCACAGCGCGATCGTGGTGTGCGGTTCCATCGGATTGTTGTACTCGCGCGGCGTCAGGTAGGTCCGGTCGATCCGCACCATGGCCTCGGTCAGGGCGCTCTCCACGTCGCCCTGTTCGGTGTCGGCCTCCACCCCGGTGTCGTCCGCACTCGGCCGATAGGTCTCCCGGCCGGGCACCGACGGATCCACCTGGTGGTGGTGGACCTCGTAGTCCACGACCACCAGATCGGCCGCCAGACGCGCGGCCTCGGGACCGTCGGCGACCACGGCGGCGACGAACTGGCCGCGGAAGTACACCTCACCGTCCTGCAGAACGGTGAACTCGCGGTCGTCGGTCCGAGCCAGGCGCGGAGCGTTCCACGGGGTCAGGACCGCCCGCACCCCCTCGACCGCCTCGGCCCGCGCCGTGTCCATCGAACGCACCCGCCCCCGGGCCACGGTCGAGAGCACCGGATGCAGGTACAGGGCGCCCTCGAAGGAGTGCTCATAGGCATAGGGGGCGGTGCCCGTCACCTTGGCCCGCCCCTCCAACCGTTCCATCGGCACACCGATGGCCCCGGTCCTCGCGCCCGTCATCTCGCCACTCACCCGTTCACCCCCGTCAAAGAGCGCAGCACCGCCGCGCACGTGTTGATCGCCAACGGCACCTTGAAGGCGTTGTCCCGGCCGGTACGCGCCTCGGCGAACTCGGCCTCGGCCGCCACCCGGAACGCCATCTCGGTCACCGGTCGACCCCGCAACACCTCCTCGGCCCGCCGGGCCCGCCATGGGGCGTGGGCCACGCCACCGAAGGCGATCCGCGTGTCCGTGATCTGTCCGCCCCGCACACGCACCAGCGCGGCCACCGAGACCAGCGCGAACGCGTAGGAGGCCCGTTCACGTACCTTGCGGTAGGCCGACCGGGCTCCTTCCTCCGGCGCCGGCAGTTCCACCGCGGTGATGAGTTCGCCGTGTTCGAGAACGGTGTCGCGCTCGGGTTCGACCCCCGGCAGACGGTGGAATTCGGCCAGCGGCACCCGACGTTCGCCCGACGGGCCCAGCACACGCACCTGCGCGTCCAAGGCCAGCATCGCCACCGCCATGTCGGAGGGGTGGGTGGCCACACACTGTTCCGAGGCGCCCAGAACGGCGTTATCGCGCCCATGCCCCTCCAGGGCCGAACAACCACTGCCCGGTTCACGTTTGTTGCAGGGGGTCGTGACGTCCTGGAAGTAGACGCAACGGGTGCGCTGGAGCAGGTTCCCGCCGGTCGTGGCCATGTTGCGCAGTTGCCCCGAAGCCCCGGCCAGCAGGGCCGAGGAGAGCAACGGATAGCGGCGGCGGATCAACGGATGGGCGGCCAACTCGCTGTTGGTCGTCCCCGCACCGATCCGGGCCCCACCCCCGGGCAGTTCCTCGACGCCGTCGCCGACCACCTCCCGCACGTCCACCAGGGCGGTGGGCGAGGTGATCCCCAGCTTCATGTGGTCGACCAGGTTGGTGCCGCCGGCCAGGAAGGACGCGCCGGGGTCGTCGGCGACGGCCGCGACCGCCTCGGCCGCGTCACCGGGACGGGAGTAGGCGAACGGGATCATCGAAGGACCTCCCCGATCGCGCCGACGATGCCCGGATAGGCGCCGCAACGACAGATGTTGCCGCTCATGCGCTCCCGGATCTCGGCTTCGTCCATCTGCACCGGAGCGTCCAGGTCCTCGGTGACGTGGCTGGGCCACTCCCGCTCGGCCTCGGCCAGCATGCCCACCGCCGAACAGATCTGCCCCGGCGTGCAGTAACCGCACTGGAAACCGTCGTGGTCCAGGAACGCCCGCGCGACCGGATGCAACTCGTCACCCCGACCGAGCCCCGCGGCCGTGGTCACCTCCGCGCCGTCGTGAGCGACGGCCAGGGCCAGGCAGGCCAGGACGCGCCGCCCCGCCAGGAGGATGGTACAGGCGCCGCATTGGCCGTGGTCGCAGCCCTTCTTCGGCGAGTACACCCCCAAACCGTCGCGCAACGCGTCCAGCAGTGTGGTGCGGGTGTCGACGGTGAGCTCGCGGCGCTCACCGTCCACCGTCAAAGTGATCGTGGTGTCCAAGGCCGGTTCCTCCCCAGAGCGGACGGGTCCCGTCCCCACGGGTTACCGCACAGAGCACCGGCCAAACGGTCGGAACGTGTCGAGCCACCAGGTTTTACCGGCTCTTGCCGGGCGGGCCGGGATCAATCGGTACGGCGCGCGTTGACCCTCTCGGCCAGGGCGTCCAACAACTCGTCGGCGATCGGGATCCTGCGCAGCTCCTCCGGCCCCGGCAGCGGCACCTGAGCACGGTCGCCCAGTTCACGCACCTCGCTGTGCAACCGCTCCATCGTCTGGTCCAACCGATTCGCGGTCTCGGCCGCCGTCCGCAGCTCGTCCAACAACTCCTGGGGCACCGACTTGGCGTACTTGTAGTAGATCTTGTGCTCCAGACTCGCCCAGAAGTCCATCGCGATGGTGCGGATCTGGATCTCCACCGGAACCTCGACGGTCCGGTCCGACATCCGGACCGGGGTGCGCACCAACAGGTGCAGACTCCGGTAGCCGTTGGCCTTGGGAGAGCGGACGTAGTCCCGCTCCTCCATGACCTGGATGTCCTCGTGTCCTGACAGCATGTCCCGGATCGCATAGGTGTCGGAGACGAAACTGCACGTCACCCGGATCCCGGCGATGTCCAAGATCTCCCTGGCGATGCTCTCCAGGTCCAGCGATACGCCGCGCCGGCGCGCCTTCTCCAGGATGCTGGCCGGTGACTTGAGCCGAGAGTCCACGTGTTCGATCGGATTGTGGTCGTTGGTGTAGCGGAACTCCTCGTTGAGGATGTTCACCTTCGCCATCAGGGTGTCGATGGCGAACTTGTAGGACAGCAGGAAGCGTGTGACGTCCTCGCGCGCCTCCGACAACGCATCCGATACCTCTTCCACCACAACAGTCCCCTCGGACACCATGGACCCCCTGATCGCATGTTATACATCGGTGCCGTGGACGGCGCCGAAGCCACCGGGGCCGGTGCCGGCGGGCACCTAGCGCGGCGCGAAGTCCACCTTCGACCACAGCCCTCGGAGCGGGGAGTCATCGCCCTCCCGCACGGAGTCGGTCACGTCCCACACCCGCACCACGGTGCTCTCCGGTCGCACCGCGGACCATCCCGGATCACCGGTGGCGGCGAAGTCACGCCAGGCCGCGACCATCCGCGCCGACAGCGCTCGCAGCGCCTCGTCGGGCTCGCCGTCGCACAGGAAGACCGCCAGGTCACTGTCGAGGTTACCGAAGGCGAACGGCAGGTCGAAAGCGTGGCAGGCGCCCAGTCTGCCCTCCATCGTGCGGCTCTGGGCGGCGAAACGGAAGAAGTGCGCACGGCCCCCGGCCCGGGCCTGCGCCTCGGCCACACGCACCGAGTACTCACAGAACATGGCGTCGCCACGGATCTCGTTGAACAGTCCGCGTAGTGAGACGTCGGGGTACACCGACCGGTAGACGCCCACGGCGTCCTCGCCCAATCCCAGATGGGCGGCGGTGGCCGCCAAGGCCTCCTCACCGTCGATCTCCACCGACTGGCCGAGCTCGGTGAACAGACGGTACTCCTCCGTGTTGTGACCGACGAGCAGGTCGACGCCGGTGGCGTCGCCGCGGGCGATGGCCGCCAGCGGCTCCTCGGGGAGCTCGGGGCCGCCGACCACCGGCGCATAGCAGGTGAACGCCTTGGTGCGCACTCCCCTGCTCGACGTACCGCTGCCCGACAGGACCACGTCGGTGGCCGCCAGGATCTCCTCCGGGGCCAGCACGGCCAACGCCTCGGCCTCCAACGGCACCCCGGCGGCCTTGGCCACCGATTCCGACACCCGTCGGGCGGTGCCGACGGTGATCGTGTCAGCGGGGACGCTGTGGGCGATGGCGCGCCGGAACAGACCGTGGGCGTCGGGCATGGCCATGAGGCCGATGACGGACCCGGCACCGGCGGACTCACCCGCGATGGTGACGTTGTCGGGGTCGCCGCCGAACGCCGCGATGTTGTCGCGCACCCAGCGCAGGGCGGCGGCCTGGTCGAGCAGTCCCCGGTTGTCGGGGCGTCCGGGCACGTGTCCGAAGCCCTCGAAGCCCAGCCGGTAGTTGACGCTCACCACCACCGTTCCCTCGGCGGCCAGGTGGGAGCCCTCGTAGGTGCCCTCGGCGCCGGATCCGACGATGTAGGCGCCGCCGTGGATCCACACCAGGACCGGGGCCGGGGAGTCGGGAGAGGCGGCGGTCCACACGTTCAGGACCAGGCAGTCCAGCGAGGTGTCGGGGTCCCAGTGCGCGGCACCGATGAGCTGTTCGCCCTGGGGCGGGGGCGGGCCGAACCCCGAACAGTCGCGTACCCCGTCCCAGAGGGGGGCCGGGGCGGGGGCGGCGAAGCGGTGCTCGCCGAAGGGCGCGGCGGCGTAGGGGATGCCGCGATGGACCGTGACCCCTTCGGCCCGGGTCGAGGGTGTGCCGCGAACGGGTCCGTTCACGGTCGTCACGATCTGCTCGGCGTCCATGTGGGGGTCTCCTCGGGGGTTCGCGGCGTCCACCCCACCTAACAACGTTAGGTTTGTCCGCGCAAGCCCCGAACCACTCCGACGCCTTCACCAGGCCGGACGCCGCGACCCTGGGCCGAGTGTCCGCGGCGACCCAGGAAGGACCCAGGCGGGGCGCCCACGCCATCACTCTCCCCATGTCATACCATCTGGTCGGTATGCCTCCCCGATGGAAGGACCCCTCATGCGCGCCATCCAGATCACCGAGTTCGGCGGACCCGAGGTCCTCGTCCCCACCGAACTGCCCGACCCCGAGCCAGGCCCGGGACGACTCCTCGTGGACGTCACCCACAGCGGCGTGAACTTCGCCGACACCCATCAAGCCGAGAACAGCTATCTGGCCCCCTCCACACTGCCGATGGTCCCCGGCGCCGAGATCGCCGGACGCACCGCCGACGGCCGCCGCGTCGTGGGCCTGCTCAACGGGGGCGGCGGCTACGCCCAGAAGGCCGTGGCCGACCCGAACATGACCTACGAGATCCCCGAGGGCGTCTCCGACGAAGCCGCCCTCGCCCTCATCGTCCAAGGCGCCACCGCCTGGGTCCTGCTGCGCAAGAGCGTGCGCATGGAACCCGGAGAGTCCGTGGTGGTGCACGCCGCCGCCGGAGGCGTGGGCACCCTCGCGGTGCAGCTGGCCGCGCACTTCGGCGCCGGCCGGGTGATCGCGGTGGCGAGCAGCGAGGACAAGCGCGCACTGGCCCTGGAACTGGGCGCCGACGCGGTGGTGGACTCCGCCGCGCCCGACATGACCGCCGCACTCATCGAGGCCAACGAGGGCCGCCGCGTGGACGTCGTACTCGACATGGTGGGCGGGCGCGTCACAGACGAGAGCGTGCGCGCCCTGGCGCCGTTCGGGCGCCTGGCGTTCTACGGCATGGCCTCCCGTGAGGCGCCCAAGCCGGTCCAGCCGGCCAACCTCATGCGCTTCTCCACCACGGTCGCCGGCATGTGGCTGCCGCACGCCTGGATGCTTCCCGGAGACGTGGTCGGCACCGCCATGCGAGAGCTCTTCGCCCTGGTCACCGAGGGGAAACTGCGCCCGATCCAGGGCCGGAGCTACCCGCTGTCTGAGGCCCGTCGGGCCCACGAGGACCTTCGTTCACGGGCCACCACCGGCAAGCTGACCCTGGACACCTCCGCCTGAGTTCGCGCTCTCACCCTGTGTCCACGTCGGGGCCGGTGGTTCGCGGCCTCGACGTGGGGAGTGGATACGCGCGTCTGGAACTTTTCGGACCGACTCTTCGGGACTTCTGGAGACCAGGACGTTCGTGAATCAATCGCATCGGCCACAATCAAGCGCATGATCGCATCACCTTGACGATGTAGATCTCTCGTAGCCTCTCCGCCGACCACCACGCCGGCTCCGGTCTCGTCCGGGGCCCGCAGCGCGATGCCCTGACGCCTTCAGCCGCCCTTCAGCCGTCCTACACCCTGATCCTTCTGCCCGTCCGGTGATGCGGCAGAGCAGAGAGCCGTAGCCGAGCGAGTTCGGGGCATCGTGGCTTGGCGGCTTGGGTGTCTGGGGGTGTCGGGTGGGTGGTGGGTGGTGGGTGGTGGGGCGCTTAAGGTCGCGAGTCTTCCGGCTGTTGGGCGTTGTGTGGGGTGGGTTGGTGGGGCGCCTTGGCTAGAGAATCTGCCGGTTGTTGGGCGGGGTGGGGGTGGGTTCTCCCTCCTTCCCCGCCGCGTGATTGTTGCCGCCCGCACCGCACACGTCAAGGCAATGTCGGGTGCTCTGGCAGCGGTGCTGGTGGCCTTGACCCGCACGGCACGGGCGGCGGTTTGGCGGCTATCGGGGAAGGGGGGAGAGTGGTTGAGGTCCCAACGGCCCCGGGCTTCGCCCGGTCCGGCCGCAGGCGGCCGGATGCCTTCCCTTCCCTCTGGTGTCCTCGTTGAGCGCGTCGCCACTACGTGACGGGTCCGGTCACGAAGTACCCGCTACAGGCCGGACACGGGGCCGGGCGCGTCCCAGCGGTAGCCGGCTCTGGTCTTCTCAGCGATGATCTTGCTCGTAGCGCCATGTTGGGCGCCCAACATGGCGCTACGGACAAGATCATCATGATGGAGAGACAACACGGGGTTGGTGGTGCCGGTGGGCCGGTACCTGGGGCGGGAGCCGGTACCGGGGGTGGAAGTGGTGCCGACACCCCCGATGAGAGCCACTCCGTGCCCGGAATGTGGCTCTGGGCGGGGGTTCGGGGTGGGGGCATGCTGATATCCCCACAGGGCACGGGCCCTTGGGGTCTGACACCCAACCGGGGGTGTTCTCGCGGGGGTGGTGTTCCACCTGGCGGAAACGGGTGGCGGAAGCGGATGGTGGTGGTTAGAGGACAGTGGCTGGGGCTGGCTCCCCCTCCCCATCCCCGGACCCGGCTTCCTTTCCCGCTTCCTGGCGGTTCTGGGCGTGGTGGTGTTCCCAGATCTGCCGGTTCACCTTCGCCTGCAACCGGTGCTTGAGCCGGTTATGGGTCGAGCACAAGATCTGCATGTTGTCCGCACTCGTGGCCCCGCCGTGGGAGAACGGAACGATGTGGTCGTACTGCGACCAGCTACGCGGCACGTCACAACCCTCGTGCCACTCACAGTAGGGCTTCTTGAACCCCGCCGCCTGGCGCACCGGATCCGGAGCACACCGCTGCTTACGCCCCACATCCAACAGAGTCCGACCCTGGGCGTCGGTCACGAACCGACGCAACCAACTCTCGGGGGCCAAGCGGGCCACCATCTGATCGGGCAACACCACACCATCCTCGGTGGTGGCCGGCTCAGTCGACCCATCACCGAGGAAGCGCTTCAGCGGCACGGTGATGTTGAGGGTCGCCAACGGTTGGCGGCTCAGGCTGGAGCAACCCCGGTGGCCCAGAGCGGTCTCGAAGATCCGCATCATCGCGTCATAGGTGCGCTGGTGCTTCGGCACGGCGGCGTTCTCCGGCCCATACGGCTCGGTGTAAGCCTCCAGGGCGGCCTGGATCAGCTCGTTATCGGCCCCCGGCCCCCACATCCGTAGCAGGAACCCACCCTCGAACGTGGGCGAGAACTGGGCGCCCCGGTTCTCGAACGTTTCATCGTAGTCCCGGTCGGCTTTGTCGGGGTCCAGGCGGGCGACGAACCATTTCGCCGCGTCCCGCAACTGGCGCACCGAAGCCTGCGGGCACTCGGCCTTGAAACCGATCAACCCGAGTTCCAACCGGGCCCGAAACCCCTCCACCGAAGGACGCTGGGCACGGAATTCCTCATCCGCCGTTTCCAGGACTTTCGCCCACTCACCCACAGCCTTTTCGGTGGAGGTCGCGATGGCGCACGCCTCACCCAGCGACAAGACCTCACCCTGGAAGGCTTCTTCCACCAAGGGCAGTTGCTGCTTGTACAACGCTCGGGCGAGGGTGGCGAGGCTCTTGGCCTCGGCCGGGGAGGTCCCCCACTGGTGGGTGATCCACGCCTGGATACTGCGCTGGCCACCCTCTTCCAACAGAGAACCGGTGGCCTCCATACGGGCCAGGGCGGGCAACATCCCGTAGCGGATCCGGTCTGTTTCCTGGTTGAGCCGGCGAAACTGTGCGAGCACATCGCCCTCGCACCCGAACGGGATATCCCGGCCGGAGAATTCCACCGCGATCTCCCGCGCACCCGCCATCGCCTTATCGACCGGGGTGTTCCCGGCCGGGCGCGGTGCGTGGGGAGGAAAGCTCATACTCTGATTATATGCGAACACCCCCAAGAACGGCAGGCCTACCCGCGAGTTTATTGACCGAATTCTGGGGCCAGCATTCATACCATACGAGGACCCCTGTTTCGGGTTACCCGCAACCCCTTTTCGCTTTGGTCGGATCCGTCTATCACGGAGATACTCCTGGCGAATTCGAGGGAAGGGGCTCTGAATGGAAACGATCTTGTCCGTAGCGCCATGTTGGGCGCCCAACATGGCGCTACGAGCAAGATCATCGCTGTGAAGACCAGAGCCGGCCACCGCGGGGACGCGCCCCGCCCCGAACCCCACCTGTAGCGGGTCCTTCGTGACCGGACCCGTCACGTAGTGGCGACGCGCTCAACGAGAACACCAGAGGGAGGGGAAGGGATCCGGCCGGCTGCGGCCGGAGTGGGCCGAAGGCCCACAGGGCCCTTTGGGACCTCAACCACTCTCCCCCCTTCCCCGATAGCCGCCAAACCGCCGCCCGCACCGTGCGGGTCAAGGCCACCAGCCCGATCGCTACAGGACTCGACGTTGCCTTGACGCGTGCGGTGCGGGCGGCAACAATCACGCGGCGGGGAAGGAGGGAGAACCCACCCCCACCCCCACCCCGCCCAACAACCCCAAGACTCCCGACCCGAGGCGCCCCCAACCACCCGAACAACGCCCAACAACCCCAAAGCTCCCAACCTCAGGCGCCCTACGAGCGCCCCACCTACACACCCACCCCACCCCTCACCACTCACTCAGCCTCGGGCATGGCGCACGGCCTCTCGCACCGCAGGGGCGACCTCGGCGGCGAACAGCTCCACCTGCTCCGGGGACTCCTCCACCGGCCCCAGGACGAATGTGTCCATCCCGTACTCCACGGCGAACTCGGTGATGCGCTCCACCCACTGGTCGACCGGACCATCCAAGCCGCCACCGGAGGAGCCGGCCGAATCGCCGATGGTGCCCCACAGGTTGTACACGCGGCGGATGTCGGCCGGGTCGCGGCCGGCCTCGGCGGCGCCCTCGTCGATGCGCGCATGCATGCCGGGAAGCTTGTCGGTGCCCGCGTAGGCGTGGGAGGGCACCCAGCCGTCGGCGACCCTGCCGACCGCTTTGAGCAGACGGGGACCCAGCACGCCCAGCCAGATGCCGATGTCGTGGGCGGGTGGCGGGCCGGGTTTGACCCCGGCCAGGCGATAGTGCTCGCCCTCGAAGCGCACCGAGCGCTGGTCCGACCACAGCAGGCGGATCACCTCGACCGCCTCCAGCAGGGCGTCGGCGGCCTCGCGTGGGCTGCGTCGGGGCCCGCCCATGGCCTCGATCGCCTCCCAGAACCCGCCGGCGCCCAGCCCCAGTTCGAAGCGGCCACCGGAGAGCACGTCCAGGCTCGCGGAGTTCTTGGCGATGATGGCGGGTGACCGCAGCGGCAGGTTGGCCACGTCCGGGAAGACCCGCAGGCGCTCGGTGCGGGCCAGGACCGTGGCCATCAGCGCCCAGGTGTCCAGGTGCCGGCGTTGGTAGGGGTGGTCCTGGATGCCCACGAAGTCCAGCCCGCCCCGTTCGGCCGCGTCGATCACCGCCCAGGTGCGGTCCAGCTTCGCGGTCTCCGGCGAGGGGAAGACCCCGAATTCGATGTCACGTCCGTAGTCGATGCCCAACGTTCACGCCTCCTGGTTCTCGGCTGCCCTGCGGTCCTGCCCGGTCGGGAGGTGACCACACGCTCAGCGATAGACGAGGTCGGTGTACTCGGGGTGTCGTTCGATCCAGCCCTTGACGAACGGGCACATGGGCAGCACGGACAGGTCACGGGTGCGCACGTCGTCGAGGGCCTCACGAACGAGGGCGCCGCCGATGCCCTTGCCCTCGAAGGCGGGATCGACCTCGGTGTGGGTGAAGGTGATCATGGTGTCGGTGAGGATGTACTCGGCGAAGCCCGCCTCCTCTCCGTCGGAGGTGATCACATAGCGGTTGTTCTCCGGAACGTCCTTGACCTCGGTAGCCACGGGATCCCTTTCGATGTCGGGAGATGTCGGGAACGGGTGTTGGAACCCGGGGGTCCCGCACGGGCACCTATGTTCCCGTGCGACCCCATTGTCACCCTTACCGGGGAGCCTCCACCCCTTGCGGCGCGCGCCCCGTGGACATAGGGTCGCCTTGACATACCGACCAGTCGGTCTAAGGAGTACGCATGACTTCGCGGTTCGGCGGCCGCACCGCCATCATCACCGGTGCCAGTCGCGGTATCGGCCTGGCCATCGCCCAACGCCTCATCTCCGAGGGAGCCCGCGTGTGCGTCACCGCGCGCAAGCCCGATCCCCTCAAGGAGGCGGTCGAGGCCCTGGGCGGCCCCGAACACGCCATCGGGGTCCCCGGGCGCGGCGACGACCCCGAACACCAGGACGAGGCCATCGCCGCCACCAAGGAGGCGTTCGGCGCGGTCGACATGTTCGTCAACAACACCGGGATCAACCCGGTCTACGGACGCATGGTCGACCTGGACCTGGACGCGGCCCGCAAGATCTTCGAGGTGAACGCGCTCTCGGCGGTCTCCTGGGTGCAGAAGGTGTACCGGGCCGGCATGGCCGAGCACGGTGGCTCGATCGTCAACGTCTCCTCCGTGGCCGGTCTCAAGCCCGCCCCCGGGATCGGCTTCTACGGCGCCTCCAAGGCGATGCTCCGACACATCACCGAGGAGTTCGCGGTCGAGCTCGGCCCCGACATCCGGGTGAACGGGGTCGCCCCCGCCGTGGTCAAGACCCGCTTCGCCGAGGCGCTGTACGACGGGCGCGAGGAAGAGGTCTCCTCCCAGTACCCGTTGAAGCGGCTCGGCGTGCCCGAGGACGTCGCCGGCGCGGTCGCGTTCCTGCTCTCCGAAGACGCCTCCTGGATCACCGGCCGCACCCTCGTCCTCGACGGCGGCATGACCCTCACCGGGGGTGTTTGATGCCGCTGGACCCCAAGAACGCCGGAGTGGTCGTCACCGGCGCCGGTAACGGTATCGGCGCGGCCGTGGCCCGCCGGTTGGCCTCCGCCGGGGCCCGGGTGGTCGTCAACGACCTGGACGCCTCCGCGGCCGAGGCCGTGGCCGGTGAGATCGGCGGGATCGCCGTGCCCGGTGACGCGGCCTCCGAGGCTGGGGTCACCGCACTCATCGCCGAGGCCGACGCCCACCTGGGCGGCATCGACCTGTACATGGCCAACGCGGGGATCGCCCGCAGCGGCGGCCCGGAGGCCCTCGAATCCGACTGGGAGGCCTCCTGGCAGGTCAACGTGATGTCGCACGTGCGCGCCGCCCGTGAACTCCTGCCCGGTTGGTTGGAGCGCGGCCGGGGTCACTTCGTCACCACCGCCTCCGGGGCGGGTCTGCTCACCATGCTGGGCAGCGCGCCGTACTCGGTGACCAAGCACGCCGCCCTGTCCTTCAGCGAGTGGCTGTCGGCCACCTACGGGGACCGCGGGATCACCGTGCAGTGCCTGTGCCCGCTGGGCGTGCGTACCGGCATGCTCGACGACGCCGGTGACCAGGGTCAGGCCATCCTCTCCCCCGGGGCGATCACGCCCGAGGAGGTCGCCGACACCGTGCTGGTGGCCCTGAGCGATGGCCGGTTCCTGATCCTGCCGCACCCGGAGGCCGCCGACTACTACGCGGCCCGAGCCACCGACACCGACGCCTGGCTGGTGGGGATGCGCCGTATCCAGGCCAAGGTGTTCGCCGAGGAGGAGACCGAATGAGCGACGGGAACGAGGGGGGACTCCCCGGCCTGGACCTGGACCGGTTGCGCTCCTACCTGGACCGGGAGGTCCCCGGCCTGGTGTCGGGTCCGCTCACCGGTCGGGTGGTCACCGGCGGCAGGTCGAACCTGACCTACGTGGTCACCGACGGCACCGGGACGTGGGTGGTGCGCCGCCCGCCCCTGGGGCACGTGCTGGCCACCGCGCACGACATGTCGCGCGAATACCGGGTGATGACGGCGCTGCGCGAGACCGACGTGCCGGTTCCGCGCACCCACCACCTGTGCGAGGACACCGAGGTGTTGGGCGCCCCGTTCTACGTCATGGAGTACGTGGGCGGGACCGCCTTTCGCACCCAGGAGGAGATCGCGCCGCTGGGCCCCGACGGCGTCCACGCGGTCGCCGAACGACTGGTCACCACCCTGGGCCGGCTGCACGCCATCGACCCCGCCACGGTGGGCCTGGCCGACTTCGGTCGCCCGGACGGGTTCCTGGAGCGCCAGGTGCGCCGGTGGAGCAAGCAGCTGGAGGCCTCGCGCAGCCGGGACATCCCCGGTATCGACGAACTCCGCGACCGGTTGGCGCGGTCCATCCCGGAATCGTCCGCGCCCGCGATCGTGCACGGCGACTACCGGCTCGACAACGTGCTGGTCACCGACGACGGCGAGCTCACAGCGGTACTCGACTGGGAGATGGCCACCCTGGGCGATCCGCTCGTGGACCTGGGCCTGATGCTCGTCTACCGGGAACGCCCGGTCACCGGCGGGGACCACCCCGCCACCTCCGCCGAGGGTTTCCCGTCCTCCGAGGAGCTCGTGCGGATGTACGCCGCCACCACCGGTCGCGACGTGTCCCGACTCGGCTGGTACGTGGCCTTCGGCTGCTTCAAGCTCGCGGTGATCGCCGAGGGCATCCACTTCCGGCACACCCGGGGGCTGACCGTCGGAGCGGGTTTCGACGGCATCGGCGACGTGGTCGCGCCGCTGGTGGAACGCGCACACACCATGCTCAAGGAGAAATGATGGACTTCGCCTACGACGCCGAGACCGAGGAGTCGCGGCAGCGGCTCCTCGCCTTCATGGAAGAACACGTCTATCCGGCCGAACCGGTGATGGAGACCCAACTCGCCGAACGCGACGACCCCTGGGCGATCCCGCCGATCGTGGGCGAACTCCAGGCCGAGGCCAGGAAGCGGGGTCTGTGGAACCTGTTCCTGGCCGGGCATCCCGAGCACGGCGGGCTGCCCAACCTCCGGTACGCCCCGCTGGCGGAGATCACCGGGCGCAGCCCCCGTCTGGCCCCGGCCGCCCTCAACTGCGCCGCGCCCGACACCGGCAACATGGAGGTGCTGACGATGTTCGGTACCCCCGACCAGAAGAAGCGCTGGTTGGAGCCGTTGTTGGACGCGCGGATCCGGTCCGCGTTCGCGATGACCGAGCCCGCGGTGGCCTCCTCCGACGCCACCAACATCACCACGAGCATCGTCCGTGAGGGCGACGAGTACGTGATCAACGGCCGCAAGTGGTTCATCACCGGGGCGCTCAACCCCGCCTGCGAGATCTTCATCGTGATGGGCAAGACCGCCCCCGAAGCCGACCGACACAAGCAGCAGAGCATGGTGCTGGTGCCGCGCGACACCCCCGGGTTGACCGTCGAGCGGGGCATGACGGTGTTCGGCTACGACGACAGCGACCACGGCGGCCACGCCGAGGTGCTGTTCGAGAACGTGCGGGTACCGGCGGAGAACCTCGTCGGCGCCGAGGGGGAGGGCTTCGCCGTCGCCCAGGCCCGTCTGGGCCCGGGGCGGATCCACCACTGCATGCGCGCCCTGGGCATGGCCGAGCGTGCCCTGGAGATCACCTGCCGGCGTGTGCTGGATCGGGTGGCGTTCGGCCGCCCGCTGGCCGAGCAGGGCGTGGTGCGCGAGTGGATCGCCGAGGCACGGGTGCAGATCGAGCAACTGCGTCTGCTGGTGCTCAAGACCGCCTACCTGATGGACACGGTGGGCAACAAGGGCGCCCACACCGAGATCCAGGCGATCAAGATCGCCACCCCGCGCACCGTGGAGTGGATCCTCGACAAGTGCGTGCAGGCGCACGGCGCGGCCGGGGTCAGCCAGGACGTGCCGATCGCCGCCTGGCAGGCGGGGGTGCGTTCGCTGCGCCTGGCCGACGGGCCGGACGAGGTGCACCTGCGTTCGCTGGGCCGCGCGGAACTGCGCAAGTACGCGTAGAGTCTCGCGCGTCGCGGAAGGGCCGGGGCCGGGGCGGGTCCCCGGCCCTCGCCACTTGTGCGGGGGTCAGCCCTGGGGGCGCAGGCCGGCCAGGAGCAGGTCGGCGAAGTGCCCGCCCACGTCCTGACCGGTCAGGGCGCCGTCGTGGCGATACCAGGTGCTCAGGTGGTGCACGGAGCCGAAGTAGTAGTCGATGACCAGGTCGGCGGGGACGTCGGCGCGGAAGACGCCCTCCTTCTGCCCCTGTTCGATCATGGACCGGAACAACTCGTGGTACTTGCGACGCTCGGCGCGCACGCTGCGCTGCTTCTCCGGGGCGAGCTGGTGCATGGAGCGGAAGAAGATGGTGCTGTCGTCGAGGTTGGCGACGGTGGTGACGATGACGTCGGCGGCGGCCGCGTGCACCCGTTCGGTGACGGGCTCGTCCCGGGCGGAGATCTCCTGCAGGTGCTCGGTCTGCATACGCAGCACCCGGGCGTAGACCTCGTAGAGCAGGTCGTCCTTGGAACCGAAGTAGTGGTACATGGCGCCCTTGGTGACGCCCGCGGCGGCCACGACCTCCTGTACCGAGGTGCCCTCGAAGCCGCGTTCGGCGAAGAGCCGTGTGGCCGCGCTCAGCAGTCGTTCGGGCACCGTGCCTCGTGGGGTGTCCCCATCGGCCGTCCGCTGTGCACCGCGCATGTCCCGTACCACCTCTTGCCCCCGTCCCCCGGTGGCGAGTCGACTGTTGATCCGAGCCAGCATACCGACCGGATGGTACCCCTCGCGCACACCCGAAGGTCGTCGGGAACCTTCGGCATCCGAACGGGTGACCCCCGGGGTCGACGAGACGGCGACTAACCCACTCGGGCGTGGTCGGATCCCTCGGGCTCGCGCGGCCCCTCCGGTACGGCCCGCTCGTGCGGGATGACCAGTGGGGTCCGGGTGCGCGGGTCGGGTATCACGTCGCAGTCCAGCCCGAACACGGTGCGCACCCGATCGGCGGTGACCACCTCGGCGGGCGACCCGTCGGCCACGATCTCCCCGTCGCGCATCATCACCAGGCGGGTGGCGAACCGGGCCGCCTGCGCCAGGTCGTGCAGGACCGCCACGACGGTTCGGCCCTGCCGGTGCAGTTCGGCGAACAGCTCCAGCAGGTCGTACTGGTGGGCGATGTCCAGGAACGTGGTGGGTTCGTCGAGCAGCAGGGTGGGGCTGTCCTGGGCCAGCACCATCGACACCCAGGCGCGTTGGCGCTGGCCGCCCGACAGTGAACCCACCTGGGTGTCGGCCAGGTCGGTCAGTCCGGTGAGTTCCAGGGCCGCGGCGATGGCGACCTCGTCCTCGGGGCTCCACTGGCGCAACAGCGTGTGGTGCGGGAAACGCCCGCGGGCGGCCAGCGCCCGCACGGTGATGCCCTCCGGGGCCAGCGGGCTCTGCGGCAGCAGCGCGAGCTTGCGGGCGACCGCCTTGGCGCGCTGGGAGCGCACGTCGTCCCCGTGCAGCAGGACCTTGCCCCGGACCGGCCGGTTCACCCGTCCCAGCGCCTTGAGCAGGGTCGACTTCCCGCAGCCGTTGGGGCCCACGATCACCACGAACTCGCCCTCGTCGACCTTCATGTCCAGGTCGGACACGACGGGGTCGCTCCCGTAGCCGAGGGTGAGACTCCGAGCGGAGAGCACCGGGGTGGTTTCGCCGTTCAAAGGGTTCCCTTTCGCCATTCGCGGATGAGCAGGTGGCCCAGGTACACGCCGCCCAGGGCCATGGTGAACACACCGACCGGCAGCCCGTCACCGACCGGTGACTGTTGCACGGCCAGGTCGGCGCAGACCAGGAGCAGTGCGCCCACCACCGCGGACAGCACCAGGTTGGGTCCGGGCGCGGCGCTGAGCCGGCGGGCGATCTGGGGCGCGGTCAGGGAGATGAACGCGATGGGTCCGGCGACGCTCACCGCGGCCGCCGACAACACCACCGACAGCACGACCGCTCCGGTGCGCGTGGTGGTGGCGCCGGCCCCGAGGGAGTCGGCGAGTTCGTCACCCATCTCGTTGACGGTGATGGGGCCGGCCAACGCCAGCACGAACGGTACGGCCAGGGCCACGGCCACCCAGATGGTGGCGGCGTGGTCCCAGGACCTGGCGGACAGGCTGCCGTTGACGTAGGAGGCGAGCACACTTGCCTGGTCGCGGGCCATCACCGACACCACGAAGTGGGTGAGGGCGGTGGCCATGGCGGCCACGCCGATCCCGGCGATGATGAGGCGGCCCGGGTCGCGCAACCCCGTTCCGGTCACCAGGTACACGATCACGATGGCCAGCGACGCTCCGGCCAGTGCCCCCAAGGGGACGGGGACGATCCCGGGCAGCGCGAGCGCGGCGACGGAAGCGCCGGCCCCGGCGCCGGCGGCGAGCCCGATCACGTCGGGGCTGCCGAGGGGGTTTCGGGTGACCGACTGGAACAGGGCGCCGGCCAGCCCCAGGGCCACGCCGGTGCCGGCGGCGACGACCAGACGGGGGCCGCGCAGGCGTTCGAGGGCGAACAGGTGGGTCGCCTCACCTTGCCCGCCGAGCGCGGCGGGGATCTGGGCGAGGGGGATGCCCAGACGGCCGAGGCTGAGGGTGGCCGCGGCCGCCACGAGCAGCACCGCCAGCAGCGCCGAGCCGATGATGAGGGAACGCGGGTGGATGGGAAAGGCGAGCAACCGCCCGACCCGCAGCACCCTTTGCGTGGGTTCGGGAGACTCCGCGAGGGCGGTCAGGCGCGACGCGGGCTCGGAAATCGTGCGGCTCATGAGGCCCCCTTCGTCCTGCGCAGCACGTACAGCAGTACCGGGGCGCCCACGAACGCGGTGACGACGCCGACCATGAGTTCCATGGGCCGCACCACCGTGCGTCCCACCACGTCGGCCACCAGCAGCAGGGTCGGTCCGACCAACGCCGCGAAGGGCACCTGGACACGGAAGTCCACCCCCACCAGGGAGCGCACCACGTGTGGCACGGCCAGGCCGACGAAGGCGATGGGGCCCGCCGCGGCGGTCGCTCCGGAGGCCAGCAGCACCCCGGCGACCAGACCACCGGCCCGGGTGGCGGTGACGTTGGCCCCGGTGGCCACGGCCGCCTCGTCCCCCAGGGCCAGGGCGTTGAGGCCGCCCATGACGAACAGGGCCAGGACCAGCCCCAGACAGAGGACGGGCAGGACCGCGAGGACCACGTCCATGCCGCGCCCGGCCAGGGAGCCCACCACCCAGTAGCGGTAGCTGTCGAAGACGTCGGGCATGCTGAGCGCCACCGCCTGTACGTAGGCGGTGAGGATGGCCGAGACGACCGCCCCGGCCAGTAGCAGACGCACCATGCCCCCGTCGCCGCCGCGGGTTCCCACGGTGTAGGCCGCCAGCCCGGCCAGCAGGGCACCGGGCAGCGCCCACCAGACCGTTCCGGTGACCGAGGTGGGCCCGAGCAGCGCGGTGGCGGTCACCACCGCCGCCGCGGCACCCGCGTTCACGCCCAGTAGGCCGGGGTCGGCCAGCGGGTTGCGGGTGACGCCCTGCATGAGCGTGCCGGCCAGCGCCAGGGCGGCACCGGCCAGCACACCGACGATCGTCCGGGGGATCCGGCTCTCCACCACGGTGACGGTGTAGGGGTCGGCGCCGCCGGTGAACACCCGCAGCACCTCCAACGGAGGCGTGGGCTTGCTGCCCGCGACCAGGCTGAGCAGAACCGCGCCGGCCAGGGCCGCCACGCCCACGCCCAACATGAGCGTGGCGCGGACGGGCCCGGCCTTGGGCGGTGCCGTCGTGCGTGTCTTCACGTTCACCTGGTGATGGGTCAGTCGTCGATCTCGGCGGCGGCCTCTTCGATGAGGGGCACGTACCGGTCGATGGTCCAGGGGACGGTGAGCGGGTTGATCAGGGAGGAGGCGGTGACGAAGGAGTTGTCCTCACTGGCGACCACCGCACCGTTCTCGATCGCGGGGATGGCCGCGTACAGCTCCTGCTCCTCGATCTCGGCGCGCGACTCGGGGTCGCTGTAGAAGGTGAAGATCAGGTCGCTGTCGGAGAGCTGGTCGGCGTTCTCCAACCCGATGAGGGCGGAGTCGGTGCCCTCGGTCTCGGGGAAGGTCTCGACGATCGGGTCGACCTCCAGGCCCAGGCCGCGGACCATGGCCACGCGCTGCTCGTCGGGCAGGAAGACGCCGAGGGTGCCGGGGCCGTCGGTGTAGATGTAGGAGAAGGACAGGTCGGCGAACTCGGGGTGGTCCGCGGCGGCCTGCTCGAAGGTGTCCTCGATCTCGGTGACGAGGCCGGTGGCCTCCTCCGGCTTCCCGAGCGCCTCACCGATGATCTCGATCTGCTGGTCCCAATCGGTGCTCCACGGCAGGTCGGGGTAGGCGACCGTGGGGGCGATGTCGTTGAGGATGTCGAAGTCCTCCTGGGTGATGCCGGACCAGGGGGCGAGGATGACGTCGGGGGCGAGTTCGATGATCGCCTCGAAGTCGATGTCGGCGGCGCCCGCGAACTGTTCGGGGAGTTCCTCGCCGGACTCGGTGACGGCCTCGTGGATCCAGGGCAGGTAGCCGGTGTCGTCGGCGCCCCACTCGTAGCTCTCGATACCCACCGGGACCACGCCCAGGGCGATGGAGGTCTCGGCCGATCCCTGGCCGAGGGTGACCACGCGTTCGGGCTGCTCGGGGATCTCGGCGGTCCCCAGCGCGCTCTCCATCTCGATCGGGAAGGTGCCGTCGGCGGAGGCCGCGTCGCCGTCACCTCCGCTGTCGTCGGTACCGCAGGCGACCAGGCCCAGTGCCAGGGCGGCGGTGAGGCCGAGACCGCTGAAACGGCGCAGAGTGGGGTTCATGCTCACTGCTTTCTTCGTCACGGGAGGCGACCTCGTCGTACTCGGCGGGCCGTTTCGTACATGGGGAGCGCCCGAGTATGGGCAGCACGAAAGCCGGGCGGATCAGGACGAACCCGACCGCAACCAAGGTTAGTCTAACCTCACTTGGCCCGATTCCAAAAAATCCGAACCCTTGCCCGGACCCGCTTCGAGGCTCAGGGAACCTCCGGTTCCCCGGTGAGGTAGGGCTCACCCGGAGGGCTCCCAGCCTCCTCCACGACCCCACCATGGCTGTGGCCCAACAGGACGACCGGTACCGGCTTGCCCACGGGGTTGCCCTCCCTGCCGGCCACGTACTCCAGGTCCCCTCCCGCCCCGGAGACCGCCATCGCGCCGTGCAGGTAGTAGAGCTGGTTCCGGACCTCCTCCGGAGTGGGCAACCGTTCGCCCCCGACCTCCTCCAACGCCAGACGCACCGCGTGCACGGTCACCGCCACGGCGTCATGGTGCATGATCGCGTACCCGTCGTCGAGCCTGGCGGGGTCGGCGTCGATCCGTTCGACGAACACCTCGTGGAACCCGTCGAACCCGGCCGGGGACGCCACGTCGCCCCTGCCCCACCCCGGGTGTGTGGAGGAGGCCATGGCCAGGTCGAGGTTGCCGTCGTCGAGGTCCCGATGGAGCTCGGCACCACCGGTGACCCCGGTCGCGGCGTACACGATGGTCAGCGGGTCCTCCGGAACGCACCTCTCCCCCGCCAAGGCATTGACGAACACGTCCAGGTCGTCCTCACGCCCGGCGAAGAACACCAGGTCCAGGCCCTGCTGTTGGGAGCAGATGTGGTTGACCGCGCTGGCGAACGCCGTGGGAGCGGTCTGTCCCATGGCCCTCCCGGTGAACTCCAGCTCGTTACGGGGTAGGTGGTCCGCGAACTGCTCGGCGTAGGCCTCGCGCAACGTCGCGGTGTAGGTGTCGTCCTCGGTGTTGTCGTAGAGCAGGATCCCCGCGGCGGTGGGGTGCTCGGACTCGACGTGGTCCACCAGTGAGGCGACGTACTCGGAGTTGGTCGGCGAAGCGCGCATCAGACCCGGGGCGGTGGAGGCGTCCAGACCGTCGGCGGTGACGATGCCACTGACCATGGGGATCCGGTGACCGGACAGTTCCAGGGCGGCCCGCTCGGCGCTGTCGCTGCTCAGACCCGGACCCGCCACCGCCAACAGCGGAACGTCGTCCTCGGACAACGACACCAGCCGGTCGACGGCGTACCGCCAGTGCTGCTGACGACTGCCCTCATTGGCCAGGTACAGCTGGATCAGGGGACGATCGCCGTGGAAGGTCTGGTCCTGGTTGGCCCGAACCTGGGCGACGTGCGCCCCTTCCATGGCGGCCCGGACCCGATCGGTGTCCAAAGGGCTGCGCCCGTCGGGGGTGAGCGTCGTCATCAGCGCGATCCGGGCCACGGGGGTACCGTCCTCCTCCGCGACGCCGGCCACCCGGGTGTTCTCCCGCTCGATCAGGCCCTGGACCTCGGTGAAGGCGGGGTCGAACACGTGTGATCCATCGTTGACCCCGACGCACTCGCCCTCCACCCGGACCAGGCCGGAGAGTGGGCCCCCACAGACCAGGTCCGGCCCGAAGGCCACCGCGCCTCCCACAACCAGGGCCACCACCAGGGAGACGACCAGGAGTCCGCGGCCTCGCGGTCTCGGCGGCACGAGGGAGTCGTCCTGCGCGGACCTGCGGTAGGTGACGTCTCGTCGACGAAGTTCGTCGGCGATCCTACGGTGTCGGGCCTCCCGTTTGGAGAGCACACCCGTGTTCGTGACCCGGCCGCGCAGCACGATCAGGGCGTAGGCGGCCTGATCCTGCGCGTCCACCCGTTCGGGTCCGCCGAAGGGGTCGGACAGGGACCACAGTGCGGCGACCAGACGCCGGGCCTCACCACGGTGGGGTTCCATTCCGGTCCCGACGGACTCCCGCTCCAGCCGAACGAAGCGTTCGTCGGGGGCCTCACCCCAGTGCTCGACGTGCTGACACGGAGCACGGGTGACCTCGTCGAGCATGACCTCCCACGAGTCCGTGGCCCCTTCGTCGGTCAAGACGGTGAGGAGTTCGTCGGCGACCGTTCCCAGGCCTCCCAACGCCAACCGGTGGTAGAGGGCCCCGGTGGGGTCACCTGAGCGCTCACAGTATCCGGCCAGGGCCTCGTGGTAGCGCACCCAGCGCTCCCCACCGGTGTCGTCACGGGCGAAGCGCCGCACCAGGAGGTGACGCAAGGGGGTCGTCCAGTCGGGGACGTCGTCGCCGAAGAACAGGGGGGCGACCCGGTTCAGGCGATGCCCCTCCTCCCTGGCGAGCTGTTCCGCGCACTCCAGGTCACGGGACAGGGCACAGATCTCCAACGCGGCACGTTCGCTCTCGGGCGCCCCTGACCAGTCGAGCAGCCGGTCCAACAGCCTCGACTCGAGGTCGTCCCGTCCCAGTACCCGGTTCAGGACACCCCCGTCCTCCGGGTGCTCGGCGCTCACACGCACCACCTCGGCGGCCACCGAGGGGTTGCCCCCGGAGAACTCGTGGACCAAGCGAGCGGTCTCGGAGTCGACCACCTCCGGCCTGCGACCACGCCACGACATGAGCTTGCCGCAGTCGTCCACGCCGAAGGTCGGCAGCCTCAGCTGCTTCAGAAGGGGGTGGTCCGGGCGGGGCTTTCGGGCGGTGGCGACCACCGCCACGGGAAGGACGAATTCGTTAGTGCCGGCGTCCTCGGACCGGATGGGACGGGAGTCCTTCAACAGCCGCAGGAACGACCTGCCCGCCGTGCGCGAGGACGTCCCCGCCTCGGTCGATTCGTCCGGGTCGACGGCGTCGGCGTTGTCCAGCAGTACCACCGGGGCCGGATGGCGCCCCCGGCCACGACGGGAGTGGCGCAGGTCGGCCAGGAACGCCTCGCACAGCGCGACGTCCATGTCCCGCCCGGAGGGGTCCCGATCGTCGCGGGCCAGATCGGCGAGGACCCCGGTCCCCTTGCCCGTGTTCGATTTGCCCTTGTTCGAGCCCGCGGACTCGGCGTACCACTCGACGAAGGGGCGCAGGGCCGCCCGCTTGACCAGGCCGCCGATCGACACGATGGGCAGTTTGACGCCCTCCATGGCCACCACGCCCAGGTCCACCCGCAACTCGACGCCACCGATGGTCTCCGACACCACCCGCCCCCAGCGGGACACGCGATGTATCCCGTCCAACGCTTCCTCGATCTGCTCACCGCCGAGGACTACGGACTGCTCAAGGCCGAGACGTTCGGACTCGGAACGCGCGTCCTCCCCCGCTCGGAGCGCGGCGAGCCCCACCAACAGGCGGGGAAAGGACAAGCTCTCGCGTCCTTTGGTGCGATCGGCGAGTTGTTTGGCCAGAACCGTCAACTTGGCGGGAACTCCACGGTATTGCGCATTCTCCGCGTTGAGCCAGGCCACAGCCGTTTCAGCATCGAGTTCGGCGCGCAGTGAATCGAGGACCGAGCTTCGGCCGGAACCCCGCTCACCATGCAGGAGAACGATTTTCCTGGCGTCGCGCGCAGAGTTCTTAGGGAGTGGACGAAGCTGATCCCGTAGGGCCTCCCGAACACCTGGGCGCGTGATCATCGGGTTGGGCGCAGAACCATGAGCCATGCCGTGTCCACTCTCGAATTCGCAGGGGGATTTCCGTCCACGCAGCACGGAAAGAACACCACGAACAGCCAGAACCAGGACTACTCCAGGCCGCCTCACACCGACATTCACTTCTTCATGCCACCCACAAAACCCTAATGGACTCGGCCCACACATAAAAGGGTGCCCGTTCGGATTCGCGAGCACCCCGGGCTGGAATGCAGGTCAGGGAGTGCGGTCGGTCAGCACGTTGCTCACGCCGCCCAGATAGCCGATGAACCGCCGGGTGGCCATGGCACCGAGCCGTTCGCGGCCCAGGAAACGTGGTGGGGAGAAGCGCATGATCGCCTCCGCGCCGGAGGCCATCGAGGCGAGGGAGGCCGGGCCGCGGCGGGCCTTTTCGTACCGACGCAGCGCCCGCGCGGGATCGCGTTCGGCCCCCTCCTCCGCCAACACCCGGGTGAGCGCCCAAGCGTCCTCCAAGGCCTGGTTGGCGCC
The DNA here is from genome assembly GCF_053619415.1 of Nocardiopsis sp. NPDC055551. NCBI lineage: Bacteria > Bacillati > Actinomycetota > Actinomycetes > Streptosporangiales > Nocardiopsidaceae > Nocardiopsis > Nocardiopsis sp. NPDC055551. Next base: position 244,754 of record NZ_JBSHJJ010000007.1, read on the forward strand.
CTGCGCGGTGGAGGGCGGGAACGTGTGCGCGGCGTCGCCCAGCAGGGTCGCCCCGCCCTCGCCCCAAACCCTCGGTACCCGGTGCCGGACGTGCTCGAACAGTTCTGGTGCGTCGTCGGCGGCGTGCTCCAGGACCGCGCGCACCCAGGGATCCTTCCAGTCACCGAAGAGTCTGCGCAGCACACTCGCCGGGGACACCGGGCGCCGCATGCCCGAACGCCAGCGCACGTCGAACCACCACTGCGCCAGCCCGTCCCCGGCCGGCATGATCCCGCACATGCCCTGGCGGCCCTGGACCACCGCGGCGAGCGTGCCCGCGGCGGCGTCCATGGGCACCTCGGTCAGCGCCTGCCAACTGGCCCACCCGGTGGGGCGGGCCGGGTCGCCGTCCCACAGGTCGCGTCGGGCGGCCGAACGCACCCCGTCGGCGCCCACCACCACGTCGCCGTCGGCGGAGACCCCGTCGCCGAACAGCGCGCTCACCGACCCGTCCGGGTTCACCCGCACCCGGGTGCAGATCCGCCCGTAGCGGATGGTGCCCTCGGGCAGACCGGTGGCGAGCAGAGCCAGCAGGTCCCGCCGGGGCACGGTGCGCGTCTCGAAGCCGTAGTGTTCGCGGGCCGCGTCCACGTCCAGGGTGTAGCGCACACGCCCGGAGGGATCGCGGTTCTCCAGGCCGTCCAGACGGCGGCCGATCCCGGACACGTCGATCCCGAGCGCGGCCAGGGCGGCCACACCGTTGGAGTACAGGCCCAGCCCGGCCCCGCCGGTGCGCGGCCCCGTCGCGCGTTCGTGCACCTCGACCTCGTGACCCTGGTCGAGCAGTCCGCGGGCCAGGGCGAGCCCGCCCACACCGGCTCCGACGATGACAACCCTCATGAAAGCTCCCAACCCGCTCGCTTGGCCTACAACACCGTACTGACGGATCGGGCGTGGGCGACGAACGGGCCGATCACGATCCGGTGATCGGCCCGCGGACGGGGCGTCGGGCGAGGATCAGTCGAAGAGGTGGACGCGCGCCTCCCAGGGACGCAGCGGGGCGAGCACCCGTTCGGGTTCGGGGTGGTTGCCGATGAGCATCCGCCCACCGGTGCCCACAGCGTCCTCCGACAGTTCCACCGGGGCCGTCTCCCCACTCCAGTTGGCCAACACCAGCAGGGTCCGACCGTCGAGGGTGCGGGTGTAGGCGAACACCCGGGGGTCGTCCTCCAGCAGCGGCGTGTAGCGACCGTGCACGATGATCGGGTGCTCCTTGCGCAGCTCGATCAGGCGCCGATAGTGGTGGAAGATCGAGTCGGGGTCGGCGACGGCCGCCTCCGCGTTGATCTCGGTGTGGTTGTCGTTGACCCCGATCCACGGCGTTCCGTCGGTGAAACCGGCCTGCGCCGAGGCGTCCCACTGCATGGGGGTGCGGGCGTTGTCCCGGCTCATCCGGGCGATCCCCGCCATCGCCTTCTCGGAGTCGACCCGCCCGGTCGCCACCATGGTGCGGTGGTGGTTGAGGGTCTCCAGGTCCCGGTGGTCGGTGATGTCGGAGAAGCGGGCGTTGGTCATGCCCAGTTCCTCGCCCTGGTAGACGTACGGGGTGCCCTGCATCATGTGCAGGGTAGTGGCCAGGGCCTTGGCCGACTCCACCCGGTACTTCCCGTCGTCGCCGTAACGCGAGACCGACCGCGGCTGATCGTGGTTGTTGAAGTAGAGGCTGTTCCAGCCCACGTCGCCCAGGCCGGTCTGCCAGCGGCTCAGTGAGGCCTTGAACTCGACCAGGTCCAGTGGACGCGGATCGAACTTGCCGCCGGGGCCGTGGTCGAGGTCCACGTGTTCGAACTGGAACACCATGTTCAGTTCTCGGTTGATGGGGTTGGTGTGGACACGGGCCTGTTCCACGCTCACCGCGGGCATCTCACCGACGGTGAGCACGTCGCGGCCGTCGAACACCTCCCGGTGCATCTCGTGCAGGAACTCGTGCAGGCGGGGTCCGTTGATGGCGTGGTCGGCGAAGATCCCGTAGTCGCCGATCACCGGGCCGTCGGGCAGCTTCGGGTTCTTGGAGACGAAGTTGATGACGTCCATGCGGAAACCGTCGGCGCCTCGGTCCAACCACCACCGGGCGACCTCGTGCACGGCCGACCGCACCTTCGGGTTCTCCCAGTTCAGGTCGGGTTGGGAGGGACTGAACAGGTGCAGGTAGTACTCGTCACGGCCCGGATCATGGGTCCAGGCCGACCCGGAGAACACCGAACCCCAGTTGTTGGGCGGACCGCCCTTGGTCCCGGGACGCCAGAGGTAGAAGTCGTCCTTGCCGGGGTCCCCGGCGCGGGACGCCTCGAACCAGGGGTGCCGATCGCTGGTGTGGTTGACCACCAGGTCCATCACCAGGCGCATGCCGCGCTCGTGCAATCCCTCGCGGAGCCGGTCCCAGTCCTGGAGGGTGCCGAATCGCGGGTCGATGTCGGTGTAGTCGCTGATGTCGTACCCGTTGTCGTCCCACGGGGAGGGATACACCGGGGACAGCCACACCACGTCCACCCCCAGCCGCTTCAGGTAGTCGAGTCTGTCGATGATCCCGGGCAGGTCCCCGATCCCGTCACCGTTGCTGTCGTTGAAGCTGCTCGGGTAGATCTGGTAGACGACGCTGGACTTCCACCACTCGGCACCGGCCTCGGGCATGGGCTTCCTCCCCCACTGGACGTTGCGACCATTCAATCGGTCCGACCGCCCGAACGGGAGGGGAACGGCCACCCGGAACGAGAATCCGGTTGAAGCGGGTGGCCCACCGGGGATATCCCGGGCGAGACCATTCAGGCGGTAGGAGGACCCATGTGTCTGCACGGAACCGGTGAGACCGTTCGTTCGCGTACGGGAGGGGCCGCGCCCGACCCCACGCCGACGCGGCCCTCGGGTGCGCGTTCGTGGCCCGGCGGGTTCGGGCGGGTGGTGGACCTCAGCCACACCATCTCCCCCGACATGCCGTCCTGGGACGAGGTGAAACCGGCCCGTGAGACGTTGAGCCCGCCCGCCCCGGAGGGTGGGTTCGGGTTCTACCTGCAGCGTTGGAGCCTGACCGAGCACACCGGGACCCACCTGGACGCGCCCGGACACGTGATCGGCGGCGGGCGACTGGTGCCCGACATCGCACCCGAGGAACTCGTCGTGCCGGCGGTGGTGCTGGACATCCGGGAGCGCGCGGCGGAGGATCCCGACACCACGGTGGGGGTGGACGACGTGCTCGTGTTCGAGCGCGAACACGGGCCGATCCCCGAGGGCACGGCGGTGTTGATGTGTTCGGGGTGGAGCTCCAGGTGGGCCGAGGGCGACGCGGCGGTGCGGGGCCTGGACGAGGACGGTGCCTGGCACTTCCCCGGCTTCTCGCCACAGGTGTGCGAGTTCTTGGTGGAGCGACGCTCGGTGGCCGGTTTCGGGGTGGACACCTTGAGCAGCGACCCGGGGAACTCGACCGACTTCCCCGCCCACGAGGCGATCGGCCGCGCCGACCGGTGGGGGCTGGAGGCGCTGACGGGGTTGGACCGGTTGCCGCCCGTGGGCGCGACGCTCACGGTGGGGGTGCTGCCCGGTCTGGACGCTTCGGGCGGGCCCAGCCGGGTGCTCGCGCTGTGGTGAGACGGTCGATCGGCTCGGGACGGTCGGTTCCCGCGACCGTTCAGTTCCGGGGTCCGGGGATCTTCGGATCGGGGGTCCACTCCAGCAGCATGATGGTCGCGTCGTCGGTGAAACCACCGCGCTGGTGGGTGTGGATCGAATGGATCAACCGGCGCAGCGTCTCCGGTGCGGGCTCGTCGGCGGAGGTCGCCCTGGTGACGAAGTCGGCGAAGCGCTCCAGACCGAACATGCGCCCGTCGGTGGCGTGCGCCTCGATGACACCGTCGGTGTAGAGCAGCACCTGGTCTCCTGGTTCCAGGGCCATCCGATGGACGGTGCGCGAAGTGCTGTCGGAGACGACCCCGTTGAGACCGAGCGGCAGTTCGGGCGGACGGTCCATGGCCCCGGGGATCAGGCGCCTGCCCCGGATGAGCAAGGGGGCCGGGTGCGCGCAGTTGGCCCAGGTGAACAGTCCGGTGGACAGATTCAGGTCTGCGAAGACCGCCGTGCAGAATCGTTCGGGCAGCCAGTCGATGAGCGCCTTCTCCACGCCGGCGGTGAGTTCGCCCGGCTCGGCTCCGTTACGGCGGGCGCTGCGAGCACCGGCCATGGCCACCGACGCGGTCAGTCCGGAGGCGAGGTCGTGACCCATCGCGTCGAGGATGACGGCGTGCAGGGTGTCACGGGTGATGGAGTGGTCGAAGGCGTCGCCGCCCAGTTCGTAGGCGGGTTCGAGGACCGCGGTGGAGACCCCGCGTGCGGTGCCGAGGGTGCGCGGTGGAAGGAAGGCGCGCAGCATCTCGGTGCGCAACCGCACCGGCCGGGCTCGTGTGCGGCGGACGTAGGTGTCGCTGTAGGCGCGCTTGGACGTGATGACCAGGGCCAGTAGCGCGGCCAGGGCCTGACAGCGGCGGAGGGTGGGTTCGTCCAGCCTGGAGGTGCGGACGTGCAGGACCCCGATGCGGTCGGCGCCGTCCTTGAGGGGAAGCCAGAGGCTGAGTTGGTCCTCCCCGCCCTCGGCCAGCCGCAGGGTGTCGTTCCGGTAGGCCTCCCCGGCGACGGTGGTGTCGATGTCGAGGATGGGCCCGCCGGTGAGCGGCACCAGCAGGTGTTGTTGCAGGTCGACGAGGTGAACGGTGATCTTGTCGAGCCCGATGGCGGTGCCGTAGCGGTTCGCGATCTCCAGGACTTCGATGGGCCCGCACGCGTGCACGGACCTGACCAGTTCCTCGAAGAGGAGTTCGCCCTCGCCGAGCGGAATCACATCGTCCACGCCTTCACCTCCCGGAACATTCAGTGTCACACCGGAACGTTTCGTCACCCGGTGTTCCCGATCGCGTGTCCTTGAGCGGTTCAAAGGCGTACACCCCGAAGGAAGTCAACCTTGATTGACTTCTCGACGAAGTCAACCTAAGTTGACTCACAGGGGGTTCGAGGCCACCCCCGACACCGGAAGGGAACATCATGAACGTCGCCTTCGCCGGCCACGATCCACACGAGGACCCGGGCTCGTTCGACGAGGACCACGCGGAATGAGCGTTCGCTCAGCCCTCGGTCGCCCCACCCGCCCGCACGACGTCGGCGGCGAAGGCGGCCACCGCGTGACCCGCGCCCCGCCCCTCGGCCCGAGCGATGATCCGGCCGCCTTCGACCGACAGCGCGGACTCGGTCCCTTCGCCCGGATCGACCACGCCGGCCGCGGCGGCGACGCCGGACTCCAACACGATCCGCGCCCGGGTCCACGCCCGGAGAGGGAAGGCCCGGGACAGGTGACCTCGCAACTCGGCGACGACCAGCCGGACCAGCGGCAGGAGTTCGCCCGGATCATCGGTGACCGGGACCAGGGTGACCGGCACACCCTCGGGCGCGGCGCGCAGGGCCTCCTCCAACGCCTCCAGACGGTGCGGACCGAGCACCACCACGATCCCGGTGTCCACCGTCACCGATGCGCGGGTCAGCAGGTCGAACCCGGTGGGGGCCTCCCAGGGCTCGTTCGCGGCCCGGGCGGGTGGGACGTGGGCGATGTGCGGCAGCGGCCAGGCGTCCTCCAGGGCGAGCCCGGCCAGGTGCTCACAGGCGCGGATGACCGTGAAGGGGTCGGTGAAGCCGGGTGCCGCGGCGGCGAGCCGCTCGGCCCCGTGCAGCGTGGTGAGCACGCTCTGCGCCACCCGGACGCGGCGCCCGCCCGGGTCCAGGTGCTCCAGGGCGATACCGAGCAGGACCGACTCCAGCATGGTGAGACGGGCGAAGGTCGCGCTCACCCGGGCGTCGGCGGTGATCTCGGCCATGGCGTCGGCGCCCGCGCGTTCGTCGCCGCCGATGGGCAGTCGGGCCACCCAGGAGCGGGCGAAGTCGCCCAGGGCCCGTTCGATGGTGGTGGCGTCGACCTTCCCCGGCGGGGCCTCTTCGGCGGCCTGGGCCAAGGCGGCGAAGTACAGGGCGCGCTTACCCGGGAAGTTGGAGTAGACGGCCCCGCGGGTGAGTTCGGCGCGCGCGGCGATGCGGTCGATGCCGGTGCCACGGAAGCCGTGTTCGGCGAACTCCTCGCGGGCCGCGGCGAGCACCTTCGCCCGATTGTGTTCCTGCTGCTGCGCCCTGTTGAGCCGAACCATCGTCCTCCTAGCCGCGGTGTGCCACCCATCCTACGTTGAGATACCGCCAACACTCGGATACCTTGACCATCCAGATGATGACATCATTTTAAGTGGAACACTGCTGCGAAAGCGAGTGAGGCACACCATGACCGACTACGCCTTCCAAGCCCGGGGGCTGGTGAAACGGTTCGGGAAGACGACCGCGCTGGCCGGGGTGGACCTGTCCGCCCGCCCCGGTTCGGTCCTCGGCGTCCTGGGCCCCAACGGAGCGGGCAAGACCACCGCCATCCGGATCCTGGCCACCCTCGCCCGCCCCGACGAGGGCGCCGCCACCGTCGGCGGACACGACGTCGTCCGCGAGGCGGCCCGAGTGCGCCGACTGATCGGGCTCACCGGGCAGGGCTCCATGCTCGACGAGGAGCTGACCGGCACGGCCAACCTGGTCCTGATCGGCCGACTCCTGGACCTGGGCAAGACCGGGGCCACCGACCGGGCCCATCAACTCCTCGAACGCTTCGAACTCACCGACGCCGCCCGGCGCCCGGTCACCACCTACTCCGGAGGGATGCGACGCCGGCTGGACCTGGCGGCCTCGCTCGTGGGCCGACCCCACGTGGTCTTCCTCGACGAACCCTCGGTCGGCCTGGACCCGGGTAAACGCGAGGAACTGTGGCGCATGGTCCGCGAACTCACCGCCGAGGGCACCACCGTCCTGCTCACCACCCAGTATTTGGAGGAGGCCGACGCGCTGGCCGACGCCATCGCCGTGATCGACCACGGCCGGGTGATCGCCGACGGCACCCCGGCCGAGCTCAAACGCGTGGTCGGCGGTCAGGCCGTCTCGCTGCGCCCCACCGACCCCACCCGGGTTCCGACCGCCGCCCTGGCCATGGAACGGGTCACCGGACGCGCGCCCGACCACACGGGCGGCCACACCCTGACCGTCCCGGTCGATGGCGACGCCACCGCCTGGGAACTGGCCCGTGCCCTGCGAGAGGCGGACATACGGGTCACCGAGTTCTCCCTGCGCCTGCCGAGCCTGGACGAGGTGTTCTTCGCCCTGACCGGCGCCTCTCGCGACACCCACGAGGAGGAGACCGCATGAGCGCCCCCACCATGCCCCGACGACCGGCCGCCCCGGCCCGGCCCGCCGCCCTGCTCCGCCACGGCATCGTGCTGGCCCGACGGAGCCTGGCCAAGTCCCTGCGCAACCCGGGAAGCCTGGTCAACGGGGTGATGACCCCGGCGATCTTCATGGTCCTGTTCGTGTACCTGTTCGGCGGCTCGGTGTCCGGATCCACCGACGCCTATCTGCAATACCTGTTCCCCGGGGTGCTGGTGATGGGCGCGGGCATCGCCGGGATGCTCTCCTCCGGGCTCACCATCAACATCGACATGAAGAAGGGTGTCTACGACCGGTTCCGCAGCCTGCCCATCGGTCGCTCCACGCCACTGCTCGGTTCGGTCCTGGCCGACCTGGTCCGGTACGTGATCACCGTGCTGATCCTGTTCGCCATCGGGTTCCTCATGGGCTTCCGGGTGGAGACCGACGCGGTTTCGGCGATCGCCGCCTCCGCCCTGGCGATCGGCTTCGGGTTCGCGCTGAGCTGGGTGATGGTGTTCCTCGGGGTGCTCATGCGCGACGAGACCGCTGTCATGGCGTTCACCTTCATCGCGATCCTGCCGCTGCTCCTGGGCACCAGCATGGCGGCGCCGGTGGAGACCCTGCCCGACTGGCTGCGGAGCTGGGCGGGGATCAACCCGGTCACCCACGTCATGGACGCCGCCCGCGCCCTGCTGACGGGTACGCCGGTCGGGGACACCGTCACCTGGACGCTGGCCTGGTCGGCGGGGCTGATCGCGGTGTTCGCCCCACTGTCGGTGTGGGCGTTCAACCGCCAACGCTGACCCCGCTGTTTTCCCGTTCGGTGCGCCCACACCGACCGGGAAAGCCCTCCCTCCACCTCGTCTCAACATCTAGAGTGGCCGAACGGCAAGGGTTGTGGCCGCTAAGGCGTCGACACGAGGATGGTGGGACAGGGGTGGTCCGTGAGTACGGCGGCGATCACATCGACCTGAGCGGCGCAGAGGTCGGCCGCGACCTCATCGGCAAGGTGGAGCACCACTACCACCACCCCGTTGCGGCAAGGAAGCCCCCGCTCGGCAAGCCCCTGGGCGACCTGTCGCCCGCGGACGCCCACACCTTCGAGGTGCACGAGGTCGCAGATCCCACCGGCGGCGACGAGCTTCCACCACTGCCGCCCTACCTTTACCGCCCCGACGTCGACGACCCACTACGCGCGGCCGTGCGCGATGCACAGAACACGAGCGGTCTGGTGCTGCTGGTGGGCGGTTCGTCGGTGGGCAAGACGCGTGCCTGCTGGGAAGCGGTCCACGCCGAACTCCCCGCGGAGTGGCGGCTGTGGCATCCACTGACGCCCACCCGCACCGAGGCCCTGCAGGAGGCCCTGCGGGCGGATCGGGTCACGCCCCACACGGTGGTGTGGCTCAACGAGGCCCAGTTGTACCTACGTCAACCGGAGGTACTGGAGGCGCTCCAGGGGTTGCTCGCCGACGCGTCGCGCGGACCCGTCCTGGTCCTGGGTTCACTGTGGCCGGAGTACTGGCGGGAGCTGCACGACGAGGCCTCCACCGGCAGGGAGGGCCGCCATCTGCTGGATCGGGCACGCGACATCATCGTCCCGGGCTCCTTCACCTCGGCCGAGCTCCACGCCAATGTGGATCTCTCCAGTACCGACCGTCGGCTGCTCTGGGCGCTCAGGGAAGGAGACGAAGGACAGGTCACCCAAGCGCTCTCCGGTGCGCTGGACCTGCTCCGCCGTTACCGGCACGGCACCCCGGCCGAACGCGCGGTCCTGGAGGTCGCCATGGACGTCTCCCGCTCGACCGAGTACGTCTACCACCTCTCCCCGAGGTTTCTCCGGGCCGCCGCCCCCGGGTACCTGTCCCCCACCGAACGCTCACGGTTGTCTCGGAACTGGTTCACCACCGTGCTCAGGAGCCTGACCAGGCGCGGACCGGGAACACCCGGACCGCTGATGCCGTCGAGCATCAAGAAGAGAGTTTTCGTCCTTCCCGACTACCTGAGTGAGTACGGGCTCAAGCAACGTCGTCACCTGTGCCCACCGACCTCGCTGTGGGAGGCGCTGAGCAGACCCGAAGGCAAGAGCGTCGTCAAACTCGCTCCATTCGTGCAAGCGGCCGAGGACCGACTACTCCTACGTCACGCGGACGCGATCCTCCGCAACGACACACCCACAAGGTTCATATCGAGAGAGCGAGGCGAGGTGCTGGAGCGGCGGGCACGACTGCGCACGCGCGCCGGCGACCTCGCGACCGCCGAACGCCTGGCCACAGACGCCGCCCTATCCGGCCGTCCCGACGCCCTGCTGGAACTGGTCGATGCCACAGACCGCCCCGAATACACCCTGGCCGCCTTCGTTCTACTCCAACAGACCGAGGGCATCGAATGGGTCGTCGAGGAGATCACCCTTCGCTTCCCCACTGCTTCAGAGGAGGGGAAGTGCGCCCTGGTGGGAGCTCTCCACCAGGGCGCGGGGGCCGATGGGCTATTGGCCCTGGTCGAGCTACTGCGACCGCTCCGTGACCGAGCGGGGATCCGACTGTGCATGGAACACATCGATCCGGACGAGGCCGAGACCGCCGAAGCCGAGCAGTCCGTGTGGGAAGCCGATCGGGATCGACGGATCGGCCAGGCGATCGAACACGCGAAGGCCTTCTACCTCGATCCTCTGAACGAGCTGTTGTCGGAGGAATCCCATCCACTGCACCTGATGCTACGGGGTGAAATCGCCCGACGATGCGTGTCCGCTGGGCTCATCGAACCGATTCTGCAACCGATGGCCCCCTTCCGGGGCCCGAGTAGTCCCCACACCTACGAGGGATGGCCGACGCATCCCGAATTCATCGAGGCCCTCGCCGAGTCCGGGGATCCGGAAGTCCTCCGCGAGATCACCAAGGCCGCGCTCTCAGCCAAGGACCTGGACTCCGGTGCCCGCTTCCTCGAACTCGCCGTCCAGGCCGGCACCAGGGTGTGGGATCTCCTCTCGAGCTTGGAATCGCTGGCGGTCTCCGGCCGCACGGAGGTGGTCGAACGACTCCTGAATGACCTCGACGACTCCCTGACCCGAGAGCTCGCGCTGCGTCTTCGCCTACGCCGTGGGGACCTGGCGGGAGCCGAACGCCTGGCGTTCCCAGAAGGCGGCACGGGGGCATCCGACCGTGAGGACCGGCTCCACCTCACGGAGGTTCAGAGGATCCTCATCCGATACCTGAGACGTCGGGGGGACACGGCCACCGCGGAACACCTGGCGCGCCGGTCCGTGGAGCATAACGAGAACCCACAGGTTGTACGCATCCTGGCGGAAATCCTCACGGAGCAGGGGTACCGTGCGGAGGCGATCGATGTACTGGCCGCCGACGATCTCGATGAGGTGGCGTTGGAGGAGATCGTCGGCTGCCTACTGACCGAACCGGCGGCGGTCGAGGCGGCGGAACGTATGCGTCGTCCCGGGGCCCCTTGGTGGAACGGGCCGCTCTTGTGCTTCCTGGCATGGGCGGCGAAGGCCGCGGGAGACGACGAACGTGCCCGGGTCCTGTGGCCCCGGAATGGTGAGTTCATCGACGAAGCGCTCCTGCGCTATCTGCACCGTTTCACCCCACCCGCGTCCTGGGAAGAGGGGCGCGAAGGCGAGGACTCCCAGCGGGAGACAACAGGGGAGTTGGCCCGTCACCTCAGGGACGGCACACCGATCACTCTGGCCCGCCACCTGGCCGCGCGGGTCGGTGGTGTCCCCGGTTTCACCCACGGGGTAGGGACGGCCTCGGACCGCCCTGCCGGCCACCCCCGGACGTTCATGTTCGGGACAGAGGAACACCACCACGGACACCTGGGCATCCTCCTGGCCTGGACCTCCCACCTGTACCGGAACCAAGGAGAGCCGGCGGCCGCCAACGAGTTGGAGGAGTTGTCGCTGCGCGTCAGCGGCTCGGGGGCCGTCCCTTCCCTGGTGCGCGGATACCTGAACTCGGGAGAGCACGCCAGGGTGCCCGCCCTGCTGGGATTTCTCGGTGCGGAAGTCGCAGACTTGAGGGGCGCCTTCGAACGTTCCGAATTCACATGGGGTAGGCCGAGGACCCTCTTGCGCTCCCGCCTTCGCTCCTACCATTGGCGCGCGCAAGGACATGCCCAGCGCGTTCTGGTCCACGTGGTGCGAGCGGGTGCGATGCACTTGGCCGAAGACGTCGTCGATTCATTCGCCGAGACCCCCGCCTCAGAGTTCCCCCAGGACATCCGGTTCATGTCCGACGCCATATCCCCGGTGGATCCGCTCTTGGAGGCCGCTCGCCCGGACCTGGCCCTGCTCTCGGTCCGGTGGTTACGTGAACACCAGTGCTATGGCTCATGGTCCGAACAGGCCGAAGAGTTGGAGCTCGAAGGCGACTGGGCCAACGCCGCCCGTTTCCATGAGCTGTCCCTCGGGCATGGCACCGGTCCGGAACGAGTCGCCGCCCTACGTGCCGCGGCCGGCCTCGAGGGCCCACCCGACGCCTCCGCGCCGGCCGCGTTATTAGAGCACTACGTCCATCTCGAAGAGGAAAAGGGGGACCATCGTGAGGCCGAACGAATAGCCCGGGCCGGGGCCACCACAGGTCGCGGCTCCATCTTGAGAGGCCTGGCCCACCGCCGGATCGAGCGTGGCGACGACCCGGAATACTGGCGCACCATGCTCACACGAGGGCTGACCCCGGACGGGGACCTGGAGTCGGACTGGTGTGAGACCACGGAGGCACGTGGGGACTTGCGTCCCATGGTCGTGCACAGTTGTTTCTCGAGCCTCGTCCCCCGGCGGGACGCCCCGGTCGGGTTCGAGACCGGCCTGGTCTTCGGGCCCTACGCGTTCAACTTGGTCCACTGCTTCGTCCCGCTCTTCTTCTTAATGTCCGCTCCCATCCGATTCGAGACGTTCGTCCTGACTACCGGCGGTGTATCACTGTCTCTAGCCCTGGCGCTCCTACCGTGGCTGACCGCGAAGGCCCGTCGACGATGGCCGCTGAGTCTTCGGGCCTTTCCCGGCCTCCTACTCGGTACCGCTTTCTGGGGTCCCGCTGCGGCCGGGGTACTCTCCGCGGCCCTCGCGGAACGACGATCTCGGGCCCGCGACCTGGTGACCGTGGTGACCGCGCCCCTGTCCCTGTTCACCGCGAGCGCTTTCTCGGTGTTCTCGTTCTGGCTGGATCCCCTTGGCGCAGCCGTCATGAGCTTGAGCACGGTGTACACGTTCCTGGCCTTGGCCTACCGAAGTCACAGAAAGAACCACCGGCGCTACCTGGCGGGCCTGCGAGTCCCGGGCTGACCGACCTCCGCCGACCACAAGGGCACGAAAGGAACCGACATGGACCTCAAGCACCACCACGTCGAGGTGAACGGGCTGCGGTTGCACGTGGCCGAGCAGGGTGAGGGACCGCTGGTCCTGCTGCTGCACGGATTCCCGGAGAGCTGGTACTCCTGGCGACACCAGTTCGCCCCGCTGGCGGAGGCCGGTTACCGGGTGGCCGCCCCCGACCAGCGCGGCTACGCGCGCAGCGACCGGGCCGCGAGCGTGGACGAATACTCCCTGCCACACCTGGTCGGGGACGTCACCGCGCTGATCACCGCGTTGGGCGCCGAGGACGCCGTGGTCGTGGGACACGACTGGGGCGCGCCGGTCGCGTGGACCACCGCCCTGCTCCGCCCCGACCTGGTGCGCGGCGTGGTCGGGTTGAGCGTCCCTCCGCTCCCGCCGGCGGGCATGCCATCGATCGAGTCCTCCCGTGCGATCTACGGGGACCGTTACTACCAGGCCTACTTCCAGGAGCCCGGCCGTGCCGACGCCGAACTGGCCGCGGACCCGGCCGCCACGCTGCGCCGGATACTGGTCACCGCCTCCGGTGACGGCCCCTCCCCCGAGCCCGTGCCGTGGATCGTCCCCGAGGGGGCGACCGTGGTGGAGTCCCTGCCCGAACCTTCCGAGCTGCCCGCCTGGTTGACCGCCGAGGACCTGGCGGTCTTCACCGAGGACTACTCGGCGCCCGACGCCTTCACCGGGCCGCTGAACTGGTATCGCAACATCGACCGCAACCAGGGGCTGATGGCGGCGTTCCAGGGGCTGCGGATCGAGGTGCCTGCGCTGTACATGGTGGGTGACAGGGACATGGTCACCGCCCTGAAGGGGGTGCCGGAACTGCGGGAGGCACTGCCGCACATCGTGCCGAAGCTGCGCGACGACATCACCCTGCCGGGTTGTGGCCACTGGACCCAGCAGGAGCGGCCCGAGGAAGTCGACGCGGCCCTGTTGGACTTCCTCCGCTCAATCTAAGCCCTCGCTTATATAAGCACATGTTGATATTATGCGCTTATGCACGCCTTCGACGTACTCGGGGATCCGGTCAGGCGCCGCCTGCTGGAACTGCTCGCCGACGGGGAACTCAGCTCGGGCGAGCTGACCAAGGTGGTCCGTGAGGAGTTCGGGATCAGCCAGCCCGCCGTCTCCCAGCACCTGCGGGTGTTGCGGGAGAGCGGGCTGGCGACCGTGCGAGCCGAGGGCACCCGGCGGTTGTACGCGGTCGACACCGAGGCCCTGCGCCCGGTGGACGCCTGGTTGGACCCGTTCCGACGTTTCTGGGCGCCGCGGCTGGCCGCTCTGGAGACCGAGATCGCCCGGGGCAAGCGACAGCACCGTATGGAGGGGGAAGACGATGGGTGAGTACGAGGACCTGGACGTGGACGCTCAGATCGAGGCGGTCACGCGCGGGTTGGAGACCCGTGACCGGGAGGGCCGACGAACGCTGGTGTCGGTGATCTCCCAGCGCTACGACACGACCGTCGAGGACCTGTGGGACGCCTGCACCTCGACCGAACGCCTCCCCCGCTGGTTCGCCCCGGTCGCGGGCGACCTGCGTCTGGGCGGCGCCTACCGGATCGAGGGCAACGCGAGCGGCGTCATCGAGGCCTGCGAGCCGCCCCGGTCCTTCGACGCCACGTGGGAGTTCGGGGGTGACGTCAGCTGGATCTCGGTGCGGGTCGATCCCGACAGCGAGGGCGCGCGTCTGACCCTGGAACACACCGCCGACGCCGAGAAGGTGGAGGCGTTCTGGGAACGGTTCGGACCGGGCGCGACCGGTGTGGGCTGGGACCTGGCGTTCATCGGTCTGGCCGCGCACCTGGGCACCGACATCGACTCCCCGGTGGAGGCCGACGGCTGGGAGACCACCAAGCAGGGCCGCAGGTTCATCACCGACAGCAGCGCCGCCTGGGCCGAGGCGGGGATCGCCTCGGGCACCCCTCGCGAACAGGCCGAGGCCGCCCGGGACCGCACCACCGCGTTCTTCCTGGGTGAGGCCCCCGAAGCGGAGTGAGCCGAGGGGGCGCGGACGGGGTGGCCCGCGTCCCCCGGTCCTTCGTTCTCAGCGCACGGCCTGCTCGACCAACTCGCTGATCCGCTTCTCCGCCGCCTCACTCAGTTCGGTCAACGCGAAGGCCGTCGGCCACAGACCGCTGTCGTCGTCCAGGGCGGCCTGTTCGGAGAACCCGAACGTGGAGTAGCGCTCCTTGTCCATCCGGCCGCTGCGGAAGTAGCACACGACCTTCCCCTTCCTGGCGTAGGCGGGTTGGCCGTACCAGAGTTTGGGGGCCAGGTCCGGGGCTGCTGTCGTGACGAGGGTGTGCACCCGCTCGGCCAGTTCCCGGTCCCCTTCCGGCATCGAGGCGATCTTGTCCCGCACGTCCCGCGCGTCGGCTGCGGCCTTGTCCGCGCCTCGGCCCCGGCGGGCGGCGGTCTTCTTCTCCGCGACCCGTTCCTTCAGGGCGGCGCGCTCCCATTCGGAAAGCCCCTGCTCCGCGGAGGCGTCCTTGTTCTCGCCGCTGCTCATCACTGCTCCCATGCCTCTACTCACCGTGTGGTGGTACCCACGGTAGATACCCGAGCCGAGCGGGGCTTCTCGATTCCTGACCGAGGCACGGAAGACCACTTCCAGGGGAAACGACGGGACGACCCCGCGAAGAGGACCGGGTCCTCCAACGGGGCCGTCCCGGGGAGAGTGGATTCCGGGTGAATCGTCCATATCCCGGCCCGGCTCGCCGCCGCCTACGCCATCCGGTGACTAGCCGGTGTAGGTCTCGAACTCGGCGACGCGCGGCGTGCCGTTCGAGCCGGTGATCTCGAAGTCGATCTTTCGAAGCGTCGTCGGTTCGAAGGTGATGGCACCCGCTCCACTGCCGGTGGCCAGGACGGCACCGGTGTCGTGGTCGGTGACCCTCCACGAGCCGATGTTGCCTTGGGCTCCGGCCTGCTCACGGATGTTGATCGTGGACACCGTGGTTTCGGAGCCCCACTTGACCGAGATACGACCGGTCGAGCCGCTCGGTGACCAGTAGGTGTTCATGTCGCCGTCGAGGACGTTCCCGTAGCTGGTCCCACCGGCCTTACCGGAACCGTCTGCGCCGGCCCCGATGCTGAGGTTGGTCCCGTCAGGGGGATCGGTCGGCTCCGGGTCTGTCGGCTCGGGGTCGGTCGGCTCCGGGTCGGTCGGTTCCTCCGCTTCGCAGTTGCCGTCCGAGGTCCGGTTGCCCTTGCCGGCGCCCGCGGTCTGGTTCAGCACGTCCAGCACACAGGCTGCGTCGTCGAGTTCGTAGGGGTAGGGGATGCTCACCGAGGTGTTGGACTGCGGGTCGGGCCCGGCGGGGTGGTTCTCGTCGCCCTGGCTGGACCAGGTCACGTTGTCGAAGATGTTGCCGCCGACCTCCCAGGAGCCCATCTCATCGGTGTAGAAGGTGCCCAGGACGTCCTTGGAGTCCTCGAAGTGGTTGTTCTCCACCTTCGCGCTGGCCCCGGCCCGGGAGTTGATGCCGGACTTGTGCAGGTCCACGTAGTAGTTGTTGTACATGTGCCCCGTACCGCCGCGCAGGAGTGGGGCGCGCGAGTCGATGTTCTCGTACCGGTTGTGGTGGTACGTGACGTAGCCGTTCGAGCGGTCGCTCTCGCTGGACCCGACCAATCCGCCACGGCCGGAATTACGCAGGATGCTGTAGGAGAGGGTGACGTACTGAGTGTTGTTCTTCAGGTCGAAGAGGCCGTCGTAACCCTCCGACTCCCCGCCCGACGCCTCCAGGGTGACGTGGTCCACCCAGACGTTGCGTACGCCACTCTCCATACCGATGGCGTCGCCGCCGTTGGACGTGGGAGAACCGGACTTCTTGACGTTCCGGACGGTCACGTTCTGGATGATGATGTTGCTGGACTCCCGGATGTGGATGCCCAGCTGGTCGAAAACGGCTCCGCCGCCGGTACCGATGATCGTGACGTTGCTGATCCTCTTGAGCTCGATCACGTCGTCGGCGGTGTCGCAGCTGTCGCCCGACACCTTGGAGGTGTTGCCGTGGTCGATGGTTCCCTCCACCTCGATGATGATCGGGGTGTCGGTACCGGACCGATTGCACAAGGCCTCGTGGATCTGGGTTCCCGTGGTGGCACGTACCGTCTGTCCGCCCGCTCCGCCGGTGGTTCCACCGTTCTGGGTCGCGTAACCCGTGGCTTCACCGACCTGTGCCGACGCCGAGGTCATCGGCAGGGCCAGACCGGCCGCCACCGTGACCGCGGCGGCCGCGACGGCCAGCGTCGTCACGAGTCGACTCTTGATTGATCGTCTCACTGCTCACCCTTCGTAGTAGAGCATGAGCATTGACCTGCTCTACACCCGAGAGTAAAGAAAGCGCTTTCCGTGTCAAGGGGGGTTAATGCAACCGTTTGTAAGAAGTCTGAATCCCCAGGCCTCCCATCACGCCCGTGTACTGCGACTTCATGGGCATCCGACCAGATTCCGGAATCGATCACTCTGAAGCCTGCAACCGCTTGGGCTCTCTCATCGACGACGCGCCGCGACGGAGGAGGTCTCCTGGGGGCTCGGGGATCTCCCCCGGCAGGAATGACGAAACGACCCTGCGAGCGCGTTCACGCGCGAGCAGGGTCGTCTCAGAGTGGAGTGGACCCTGGGCAGACCAACTACAACCCGGCGCAACTCGCCGCCAAGCTCGAAGCACTCCTGCGCGAGCTACCCGCACCGACAGCGCCCCTCCCCCAGCGCAAGAAGCCGACGAAGAAGCCGGGCACCGCGAAACGCCTCAAGTCCCACGAGGTTGACGAGCTGATCGCCGCCTACAAGACAGGCACGAACGTCTACAAGCTGGGCGAGCGCTTTGGCATCAACTGAAGTTGCTTCGGTTCGGTGGACACCTGTGAACTGGGGTTTTACGCGGTTTCAGCCAGTTCAGCGGAGTCATTCCGGGCCCGCTCAGTGTGGCGACGTTCATACTCGACCGGGCTGAGCCGACCATTCGCCGAATGCCGACGCCACGGATTGTAGAACCCCTCGATATAGGAGAACACCTCCCGCTGCGCCTCCATCCGGGTGAGGAAGCGGGTGCGGTCGATCAGCTCGGTCTCCAATGACGCGAAGAAGCTCTCGGTGACGGCGTTGTCGAAACACGACCCGGTCCGCCCGGTCGAAGGGCTGACCCCGGCCTCCTCGCACCGCCGACCGAACGCCAAACTCGTGTACTGAGAGCCCTTGTCCGAATGATGGACCAGGCCCGCCTCCGGACGTCGGGCACCGATCGCCATGGTCAACGCGTCACAGACCAGCTCGGCACGCATATGAGCGGCCATCGCCCAACCCACGATCTTTCGAGAGAACAGGTCCATGACCACCGCGAGGTAGAGCCACCCCTGGTCGGTGGGCACGTAGGTGATATCGGCCGTCCATTTCAGGTTCGGGGCCGGGGCGGTGAAGTCACGGCCCACCAGATCCGGGGGTGTGGTGGTCATCCGGTCTTGGACGGTCAGGCTTTTGCGGCCGGTGCGGCGGTGCACCCCCACCAGACCTTCGCGCCGCATGAGCCGGTTGATGCGGTTGCGGCCCGCCCGCAGCCCATCGAGTTCGGCCAGGTCGGCCTGGATCCGGGGGGCTCCGTAGGTGCCGCGGGACTGCTCGTGGTGGTAGCGGATCCGCTGAGTCAGTTCTTGGTCGGAGCGCTCGCGTGGCCCAAGGCCGCGTTCGGATCGGTGCACGTGCTGGTAGTAGCCCTGCCGCGACACACCGAGCAGCCGGGTCATACGGGAGACGGAGTGGTGCGCCTTTTCTTCGTCGATCAGCCGGTGGATCACCTGCTGGTCTCCCGGACGAAGAAAGCCGTGGCCTTACGCAGGATCTCGCGTTCCTCGCGCAGCTGAGCGTTCTCCCGCCGCAACCGGGCCAGTTCGGACTTGTCATCGCTGGTCATGCCGGGTTGTTTGCCGGTGTCGATACGTTCCTGGCGGATCCAGTTGCGGATGGTCTGCTCGGAGGGTTCGAACTCGGCCGCAAGTTGTTCGGCGCTGCGTCCGATACGAGCCAGCGACAGGATTTGCTCGCGGTACTCCTGCGGGTAGGCCGGTCGGGTCCTAGGCATCTTGAATCTCCTCATTCAGTAGCAAACTATCCGAAAGTGGACATCTGTCTACCGAACCGAAGCAAGATCAAACCGGCAAACGGTGAGCGCTATCCTCAAGCGCCAGGGCATCCAGATCCGCAAGCGCGGCTTGAGCGAGGAAGAGATCGCCCAAGCCATGCAGCTTTACGAGCAAGGTTGGTCCCTGACACGGATCGGGCAGCACTTCGGGGTGGATAGCCGGACGGTACGGAGTCGACTGCTGGAACGTGGTGTCAAGCCCCGCTACTCAACGGTCCACTCTGAACAGGCCCACGACAACACGAAAGATACACATGCTGCGCTCACGCTTGGCCCTGCACTTCAATTTGTGCAGGGTGTAGGTGAAAAAGCGCATCACACGGCCCGCACCAACCACGACGCTCAACCTTGATCTGACCACCACCTCAAGCGCGCTTCCAAGGCCTCCACCATGACCTTCCACGCTTCGACCTCAATATCCTTATTAGAGCCTGTTCCTTAGTAGCAAGAATATCGCGAACCGTAAGATCAGCCGCGTCCCGATAAACAACGCGCAGAACCCTAGCACGGTTAACAGACGCCCACCATTCTTTGATGTGAGGATCGTCCCGGTCAACGGTTACTTCTAAATAACACTCCCCCTGCGAACCCTGCAAAACAATGGTTTCCTGATCGACGATAACTCTCCACCGCACTGCAAACCGTGGACAACCATCCTTGTTCAATTCACCAGGAAACCCGGCAGCGATCAGGGCATCACGCATCGGGTCGGACACTTCCCCGCCGACGTACATCGACGCACTCACGGTGACGAAGGCGAGAAGAGGTTCGTCGTCCATCATCACCGGCCACCACCGGACCTCGCCACCGCCATCGATGGTTCGAATCAGGCGCACGCCTTCAGGGACATCCTCGCCGCCCAGCAATCCCTCGAACCGCTGCTGTGCTGTGAACACCTTGAGCGAGACCTCACCAAAGTCGACCCACTCCTTCAACTGAGGCGACTCGATCCCGGCACGGCGGATCTCGTCGAGCACCGCACGCAGCTTCGACACGTCTTGCTCAGCGCACGGAACGAGGATCGACAGCTGCTGGTACTGCAACGGGTCAAAGGAATCGATGTTCCCCTCTCCCCATTCCACAAGACGGTTGATCGCAGCTGCCCAACTGGCCGCCGGCGCCGAATGCGGGCGCACGAGCCTCGAGTGCATCAGCGCCAAACCAGTATTGAGGACCGCTGTGACAGCATCACGTACGAGCATGCCCGAGCTCACAGCCTGGTTCGCCCCGGTGAGAACGCTGTCCACGGCACGTGTCCACTGTTCGGTAATCGCGTATACGTGCACCCGTTCGTTGACTGAGTTAAAGTTCAGAAGCCGCCGCTGCAGAGTTGACTCTTCAGACCCAATCAGCTCATGCCCTTGCAAAGCCTCGTCAATCTGCTCACGCAAATGCGTAGAATCTTCCGGCATGAAATGTGTCACCTCACCCAGGACACGCAGTGAGGGCAAAACCGGGAATCCTGTATTTTCAAGCTCATCGACCGACCTGCCGTTCAACTGTCGCAGTGACTCTTCAACGATCGGTTTGATCTCGTCAAAGTGACTCTGCCGGAAAACGACTTGCGCCAGGGCTGCGAGTGTTTGGATCTGAGTGGCTACGAAAACAGGCGTGCGCTGCTGATCTGAAACCAGCTCCTCGCGTGTGTTGACCGCGAGACGCAGCCACGTTGATGCCACGTCCAATAGGCCTGTTAGAGTGGCGAGCGTGCCGAGGTTGTGCATCATCGTGGCCGCTATGACTCTCATCATCTGCAGTGCTTGATCGCCAGTGTCCTCTGCTGCACGTGCCGTCATCAAGAAGATCAAGAGCTTTTCAGCGGCGGAAAGAAGGGCGGATGCCTCGACAAGTCTCGCACCGTTCAAAAGTTCGTTCACGATGTCGGCATAAGTCTCCATCCATGGATAGAAAAGCCCGATCTCGGTTGCGATGGCCTTTGAGAGTATCGCCTGAATTCCCTCGTGCACATAGAGGGCCTCATCGATACCGCTTATGTTACCCGCATCGCTCCGCAGGCGCCGTGTCATCAGCGCTGCCCCGGCTAGCTCGTCCAGCACCGCACCTGGGTCGATATCCAGACCACCGCCTGTCCGCAAGGAAGCAGCCCAGCGGTCGATCACGAGGAGCGGGACATGGGCACCGCCACTGATAATGACGATGCCGAGCACCGCACGACTCTCCGGTGAGAGCCCTTCCCACAGTGCACGGATCACACCTGAGACGTTTCTCGGGTAGCTGCCCAATTGCGCCTCATCTTTCAGGAGGTCCAGCCGGTCGAGCCGCGCCACGAACTCCTGCAAACGTGTATGGTCACCACCGAGACCGCGCACCCAGGCACAGGCTAGGTCGATAGCCAGTGGCCACCGACCTAGCCTGGTGGCGAATCGCAGAGCAGTCTCGTCGTCGCCTCCCGCTTCCTGCGGCGCGGGCAGCCGCTGCCGGATCAGCGCGATCGCATCCGCATCTTCCATGCCCTTGACCGCCCTCTGCGGTGCGATGTCAATCGGCCAGTCACCGCGACTGGTGGTGATGACAACATGGCCATAACCGGATGCTGGTATCCACGCGCTCAACTCTGCACTATCAAGCGCACCATCAAGGATGAGCAACCAGGGAACGGGCAGCTCCGCCAGCACATCGCAGAAAATCTGCGCGGGGTCGTCGCTAGGCACCTCGCCCGCCCCGAGCCATTCCAAGAGTTCCGGGGTCTGCTCAGCGAGAGCCTGGCCAGACGTTGCGTCGACCCAGACAGTGACGGCATAGTGCTCCCGACGGGCAGATGCCCAAGATGCGACTGCAGCCGACTTACCCGATCCCGACAACCCCGACAGTACGGCCACGCCCGGGGTGCCTCCGTAAAGAGCATCCTCGGTCAGGTGCTCCGCGAGGAAGTCCACAACCGCCGGCCGCGGGACGTACGCTCCCAGAGGCATCCCGTACGCTCGCCCCCAGGAACGCGCCCCACTCACATCGGCAAGCACCGCCGCCGACTCGCCTAGGATGTCCGCGACCTGGCGGTAATCGATGATCTGCTCTGCGGTCTGCGAGCCACGTGCTAATACGAGATCGATGAGCTGAGCGAGCAAAATGTAATGCAAATGCTGACCTAGCCCACCCTTTCCACGAGCCCGGATCCGCGCAATGCGGTCGAGCAATCGCGACACGATGTCGTGCACGTCCTCTTGCCGCACATCGATGGACCTGCGGCGGGATCTCTTCGTCCGCTGTTTCCGCAGCTGCACCGCGTATTCCACCGCGTGCGCACCAAGTGTCCGATTGGTCAGCAGCACCAGGTCAGCCGCCCCAGAATGCTCGGTGGCCAGCGCGTCGAGGCACCGTTTCGCCGTCGGTAGATCCATCTTCGTGACAGAAGACGTCATCGACGCCTTGACCTGCACAGCCCGCGACGGTGACCCGAAGGAATGAGGGTAGACGAGGATGTCAGCCGAGTCCTGGCCGTACAGGTCCACACCGACACGCCAGTCCGATGTAGGCGCATGCTCGAAGAGATCCAGAAGCTCCTCAACCGTAATAAGGTACTGATAGCGGAACCCGAACGCCGCCGCTACCCCGCCAGACCCACCTGCCATGTCTCCCACCTTGGTTTGGAATAAAAGAAGTCAACGTCGTTGGAATCTCACAGCCCGGCATGAGTACAAGCGCGAGATCGAAGGCAAACTGATGGCAAGATGTCACCTATCCCGAAACCCCAGGTCTTCGTGGATGAGCTACATCTAAGCCATCAGACGGCATGAGCTCGCTTGTGAAGTACATGTAGCTGGCTACAGCTAGGCCCTCTGAAGCAAGTGGGCATTCAAAATCGCCCTACTATGCGGTATCACTCCCCAGCTTCTGGAGCCTGTGGTTCTTCACCAGCGCCTTCATCCTGCTCTCTGAGCCGGACCCCGCTGAATAGACCGAGGATGCGATCATGCTTACGGGGTTCAACGATTGCGCAGATACCGGTCGCGAGCCGACCCACGTCCCGGAATGCCCGCTCGATGCCTTCCCCCGTGAGGTCGGGGCGATCCTGTGTGCTCGCCCAATCGGAGCCGTCGAGGCGATGGGCAAGCGAGTTTCTGAGCGCTCTCACTCGACCACTGATCGCTTGAAGCTCCTCAGCAGTAGCGGAGTCGTGTTCGAAGGCTTCCAGCAACTTGCCGAGCCGAAGCGCCAACCCGCCCCCTGAGCCGTCTGGATCGTCAGTAAGTTCCGCGATGAGTAGTTCGACCGCAGCGGTAGCGGCGAGAATCGCAGCAGAGGCCGCGATCCGGACCGAGTCTTCGAGGAAACCGAGCCGTTCTGTGACCACCGTCTCCAGCTCGCCGGCCCACTCCTGAGACCAGCCATCGCGCTCCCGGAGTTCCTTCTGGGCCGCCTCCACCCGCTCGGCGGAGACTTGCTGCGTCGCTCGATATGCGAAGACAGCCGCAGAGAACCTAGAGACGAATCTGAGCCATTCGATCCGGCTGCCCATATGCCAGTCAAGGTACTCGGCCGCAAGGTTCTCTGGATCCTCCTTGAACGCAGCTTTCGCGAGTGCGCGAAGCGCATCGGGACTCATTGGGCGCGTCCGCCCGTTCTCATCGAGCTCGAAGAACATGTGGAGAGCATACGTCGCATCGCCGACACTACTTCAATCTCAATTCGTGATCGCTGGAGTCTCACACACCGCGACGGCAGTACTGACCTGACCCCGCCTACACGACGCGCGGCGAAGCCGGACACCAGGCCCCGGGGATTTCTCCAGGGAAGCAACATAACGGCACTGTGAGGCGACCGAAGGCCTCCAGATCCCGGCGTCACAGCTGCACACGATGTCAGAGAAGATCCCGCCTATGGATCCGACACCCGCCGGGCCCGGCCGCAGGGGGTGCCTCGGGGGTCGCCCCCCGGGGAAACGACGAAACGACCCGGCGAGGCGGCCGAAGGCCGCCGAGCAAGGTCGTTCCGGAGTGGAGTGGGCGCGAAGGGACTCGAACCCCTGGCCTATTGCTTGTAAGGCAATTGCTCTAACCAACTGAGCTACGCGCCCGCTGCTTCGCGAGTGATCATACCGCTTCACGGAGCCGGATGCGCCCGGTTTATCCGTTCAGGGACCGAGCCCGCGCAAGGTACTCGGTCACGTCCCTGGCCTGCCAGGTCGGGGTGAGAACCGACCAGACGACGGCACCCTCGGAGTCGATGAGGAAGGTACCTCGGCGGGCGACTCCTCGTTCGGGGTCGAACACCCCGTAGGCCTCGGCGGTGGCACCGTGCGGCCAAAAGTCCGACAGCAGCGCGAACGGGAAGTCCTCCCGGTCCGACCAGGTGCGCAGGGCGAAGGTGGAGTCCACCGAGACCGCCAGCACGGTGACGCCGAGCTCCTCGAACTCGGCGTGGTGCTCCTTCAGGTCGGCGAGTTCGCCCGAGCAGACGCCGGAGAAGGCCAACGGGTAGAAGACCAGCAGCGCGGGTCCGCCCCACGGCAGGGTGGTGTCCTGGCCGTACTGGTCTTGAAGGGTGAACGCGGGGGCGGTGTCGCCCTCGGTGATGTGTCTCATGTTCACATTCGTTCGGGTCGGCGCGCAGGTCGGTGCCGGCGCCCGCCACTCGGCGGGCGCCCTGCCACGTCTTGGCCCGTTACCGCTTGGGGACGACCAGGCGGGTGCCCGACCACTCCTCACCGATGCTGACCGCACTGGTCTGGGACAGCCCCGAGGTGTTGGCCGCCTCGGCGACGTCGTTGGGGGACACGTGCAGTTCACGTCCCGCCTTCGGGGTCAGGACCAGGATGGTCCCGCCGTCGGCGATGGTGGTCACCGTGTCCATCAGGGCGTCGGTGAGGTCGTCTTCCTCGTCGGACCGCCACCACAGAAGTGCGGCGTCGACATCGCCGTCGTAGTCCTCGTCGACCAGCGCCTCGCCGGTGAGTTCGGCGATGGAAGCGCGCAGTCCCTCGTCGACATCGTCGTCGAAGCCGAATTCCTGCACCACCTGACCCGGCTTGAATCCGAGTCGGTCAGCCAAGCCGCGTTCGCTCTGTGCCTGGCCCGCGGTCGCGCTCACGAAAGTTCTCCTCCACAGATGGTTTTTATCAATCTCGCCTGCCGAAGCAGTCGTCATAACGATGTCGGGCTTTTCGCCGCCCGTCGCGTGGGTCCGTAACCATCGCTGATGGTCTAGTTCACACGGTAGTGCCTTCTGGCGTCAACGCGCCGGCGATCACGCCACACTTCGGGCCCCTCCGCGCCGTCTAATCGGCGTTGAGGTAGGACAGCCGGACCTTGCGGTCGGGGTTGTCCACATTCAGGTCGACGACGGCGATGGACTGCCAAGTACCCAGTTCGAGTCTGCCCCCGACCACCGGGACGGTGGTCTGAGGAGCGACGTAAGCAGGCATGACGTGCGATCGCCCGTGTCCCTCGGTGCCGTGCTTGTGGCGCCAACGGTCGTCCGCCGGAAGCAGGTCGGCCAAGGACGCGAGCAGGTCGTCGTCGGACCCCGCGCCCAGTTCGATGATCGCCACGCCCGCCGTCGCGTGCGGGACGAAGACGTTGAGCAATCCGTCGCCCCCGGTCTCGGCGACGAAGTCTCCACACCGCCCTGTGATGTCGGTGATGCTCTCCGAGCCACCGGTGTGCAGCTCAAGGATCTGTGTCCGCATAGCGCCCACCTTCGCGCAGCCCGGGCTCGGGTGCAACCATCCGCCGTGAACCTGTGGATGACGCGACCCTCCCGTAGGGGCCATACTCGTCGTCAACGTGCACGGACATGAACGAAAGAAGGGACAAGGGTGACTGTCTCGTTACGTCTGGGACCGCAGCTGCGGCACGCGGGAACCTCCACGGCGACGGTGTGGGTGGAGACCGACGGCCCCTGTGACGTGCGGGTCCGGTTGGAGAACGGTCTGGTCTCCACCGCACGGACCTTCACGGTCCACGGTCACCACTACGCCGTGTGCGAAATCGAGGGTCTGCCCTCGGGCGCCGCCCTGTCCTACGAGGTCTTCCTCGATGAGGATCGGGTCTGGCCCGAACCCGAAAGCCCGATGCCGCCCAGCGTCGTACGCACCCTGGACGGATCGGCGCGGACCCGGTTGCTCTATGGATCGTGCCGCACCCCCACCGGCGATACCCCCGAGGGGCTGGTGCGCTACGGCCCGGACCTGTTGCGCGCCACCGCCCGGCGTCTGGCCACCGAGCCGGTGGAGGGCAACCTGGTGCTGTTGCTCATCGGGGACCAGGTGTACGCGGACGAGCTCCAGGAGCCGATGCGCGCCTACCTGCGACGGGCGCGCGAAGACGACACCGACGACGCCCCCGACGACGAGGTGGTGCGCTACGACGAGTACGCCGAGCTGTATCGGCTGGCCTGGTCGGATCCACAGGTGCGGTGGCTGTTGTCGACCGTGCCCACCCTGATGGTCTTCGACGACCACGACATCCGCGACGACTGGAACACCTCCGCGGCCTGGCGTCGATCCATGGACGAGCGACCGTGGTGGCGGACTCGGGTGACGAGCGGGCTGGGCGCCTACTGGGTGTATCAGCACGTGGGTAATCTCTCCCCGGAGGCCAGGGCCAAGGACCCCCTGTTGGCCGAGTTGAGGGACCACGCCGAGCGCGAGGAGGACGCCGCCGACGCGATCGACTCCTTCGCCTGGCGCGCGCACGCCGAACCCTCCTCCTATCGGTGGAGCCACCGGCACGACATCGGCGACGTACGGGTGTTGGTGACCGACACCCGTTGTGGCCGCGCGCTGGGTGAGGGCGACCCCTCGGACGGCTCCCGGTCGATCCTCGGCCCGCAGGGCCACGCCTGGTTGGACGAGAACCTCACCGGCGGCCCGGAACACGTCGTGGTGGCCTCCACCGTGCCCGTGCTCCTACCACCCGCCGTGCACCATCTGGAGGCCTGGAACGAGGCCGTGTGCGGCGGCGCGTGGGGGTCGGCCATGCGAGGGCCGGCGGAGAAGCTGCGTCAGGCCCTGGACCTGGAGCACTGGGGCGCCTTCCAGTACTCCTTCCACCGGTTGGCCGAGGCGGTGCTGGAGGTGGCCCGCGGGGAGCGCGGCCCGGCCCCGGCCACGGTGCTCCTGCTCAGCGGGGACGTGCACTTCTCCTACCTGGCGCGGGCGCACGCCCGTTCGGGGAGGACGACCTCCCGGGTGACCCAGTTGGTCTCCTCCGCCCTGTGCAACCAGTTGCCGGTCAACTTCCGCCGGGCGGCCGCCCTGTCGGCGAGCGCGCCCTTCCACCTGGCCGGCGTGGTCATGAGCGGGCTGTCCGGGGTCCGGCGTGGTCCGCTGCGGTGGCGGTTGGCCGAGAAGCCCTACTTCGGCAACACCATCGGCGAGGTGGACTTCGACGGCCGTGAGGCGTGGGCGCGTTGGTACGACTGCCCGCGGGGCGGTGACACCGCTCTGCCCGAGGTCCGTCGTTCGGTGGAGTTGTGACCGGGGCCGAACACACGTGTGGTGGTGCCCCGGGACCGGGACACCACCACAGGCGACATCAGGGCTTGTGCGAGGGCGGGCGGCGGCCGGCGTGACCACGGCGGCGGTTGCGCACGCTCAGGCCGAGGGCACCGCCCTGGTCCAGGATCTGCCGGGCGGCCCGGCCCACCGTGGCACCCGGGCCCGAGGAGGACGCCGTCACGTCGTTCTCGGTCGATTCGGCCGGGGTGTCGTCCCCGTCCTTCTTCGCCCGTTCGTCGGCGGTCTCGTCCTCGGCGGACTCGTCCCGGCCCCGCTCCAGGTGCGGGATGAGGGCCGTGGGCTCGTTGTCCGCGTCCTCCTCCGGAAGCGCCCGCAGCTTGCGCGTGCGCTGTAGCGTGCCGGCCTCGGGCTTGGCCTTGTCGTCCTCGACGACGGGCGTGGTCGGCTCGGTCGGGTTGGCCCGCTCGGTCGCCACGGCGTTCTTCCAGGCCTTGTCCTGCTCCTGGTCCTGGATCTTCTGCTGGGCCAGGCGACGGGCGCGTTCGGTGCGCCAGGCGCGGAAGGAACGGGCCAGGGGTGTGGCGATGGGCCAGGTCACCTTGGCCGGACGCGACAGGGCGTGCCACAGGTAGGCGGTGGTGCCCCAGGCCTCCATGGCACGACGCGCCCGCGTGATGGTGAAGAAGGTGGGCATGGCCAGCAATAGCTGCGGCCAGGCCAGGGCCAGCGCGGCGAACAGCGGGTACATGCCACCGCCGATGATCGCCGCGCACGCGCCGATGACCATCGGGGTCAGCGCCAGGGCCAGCCTGAGCTGGGTGAACTGACGGAACCGGTGCAGGGACCGCCGCGCCGAGACCGGCGGAGCCAGTCCCTCCGGCAACGGTGTGGGCTGCACGACGGCGGCCAGCAACAGCGAGGCCACGCCCACGCTCGCGGCCAGGAGGATCGTCCACCCGGCGGCGGAGAAGGTACCTCCCACCACGAGGTAGACCAGCCCCAGGAGAGGGAGCGGAGCCGGGACCCAGAACAGGACCCGTCTGCGAAGCTCGCCTTCTTGTGTCGGCTGCAGAACGAAATCGATCACCGGGCGTAGTACCCGAAACCTCTTCCTCGGTCGCTCGACCACTGCGTTGGACCCCCCAAGAACGTCGTGACGGAGCGGTGCGGGGAACCTCGCCCGAGGGTTTTCATCGCCTCTCGGTTCGACCCACAACCTGCCCGTATCAAATCTATCTCTTTCGCGTGGTCCCCGGGCGCACACGGTCAGTAACAGACATACCCGACGCTGGTGAAACTTCCATAAGAGGAACGATTTGCCAGGCAACGATCAGGTTACGCCGGATCTCCACCGCTGTCTCGGCCTTGGCTGATTCCGGTCGTAGGAGGCGTCAGGGTCGGGTTTCGGACAACCTTCCGAGGGCCACCGCCACACGCAGGACGAAGGAGCCTCGACCGTCCGATGGAATGTGTCCGGTGAGTTCGGCGATGCGGCTGAGGCGGTAGCGCACCGTGTTCGGGTGTACGAAGAGCATGCGCGCGGTGGCCTCCAGTGAGGACGCGTGCTCCAGGTATACCGAGAGCGTGTCCAACAGTGGGGAACCGGCTCCCTGCAAGGGCAGGTACACCTCCTCCACCAACTGGCGGCGCGCTTCGGTGTCTCCTTCGAGGGCGCGTTCGGGCAGCAGGTCGTCGGAGAGCACCGGCCGGGGCGCGTCGGGCCAGGCCACCGCCGCGCGCAGCCCCTGGACGGCGGCGCGCACCGACGTTCCGGCCGAGCGTAGATCGGGGACGGCGGGACCGACCACCACCGGGCCGGGGCCGAAGAGCCCGGCCAGGGGTTCGGCGCCCGCGGCGGGCAGGTCCTCTGGCGGGTAGCGATCGCCCACGCCCACGACGACGACCACGCGGCTCCCCTGCAGCCCGGCGAGCACGTCATGGCCCAGCCGTCGAGCGGCGGCCCGCAGGTCGTCCATGGCCTTGCCACCGTCCCGGTCACCCAGGTCGCCGACGATCGCGATCACCGGGGTGTGCGACCAGCCCAGGGCCGAACCCCAGGTCTGCAGTCCGTCCTCGCGGTCCCCGTGCAGCAGGGCATCGACGATGAGCGCCTCCAGGCGCGCGTCCCAGGCACCTCGGGCCTCGGCCGCTCGGGCGTAGACCTTCGCGGAGCTGAACGCGACCTCCCGCGTGTAACGCAGGATCGCCTCGCGTAGTTGTTGTGCGCCGCCGGGGGCCGCCAGGTCGTCGACCTCGCCCTCCACCACCTCGATGACCACCCGGATCATGTCGACGGTCTGTTGGAGGGAGACCGAACGGGTGAGCTCGCGCGGGGCCGTGCCGAAGACCTCCACGGTGATGGCGGGGCGACCTCGTCGCGGGTTGCGGAACCAGTCCACGAAGGCGGCCACCCCGGACTGGGCGACCAGCCCGATCCAGGATCGGTCCTGGGCGGACATCCTTCGGAACCAGGCGAGCCGTTCCTCCATGCGGGCCACGGCGGCGGTGCCCAGGGATCCCATGGAGCGCTCCAGGCGGCGCACGGTCTCCGTACGGATCTCGTCCGGTTCTACGACGGCCGGAGTGTCCGCGCCGTCCTCTGGGTGGTCCTCGGGTTGCCCGACTTCGGTGTTCACACTCTTAGGTTCGCATCCCGCACCGACCTGTTCGCGGCCTCACCCCCGTGTCGGCGGTCACCCCTTCGGCGGGAGTCGGCCGGTGCGGCACTCGGAGAGTGCGCGTACGGTCGGAGAACAGTGACCTCTTCCACCGGTTCCGGGTTCTCGCGAACCTCCCCGACCCGGTTTTGTGGATCCCCTACAAACGAGTTCGAGCGAACTTCGTGTCCCTCCCCATCCAACTGGCGATCTCCTACAGGGCAAGGTTGATGTCGTGCTTGTAATCGTTGCTCCCGGCCAAGGCGCCCAGGTCCCCGGTTTCCTCTCCCCGTGGCTCGAACTTCCCGGCATGGCCGAGACGTTCGCCTCGTGGTCGGAGGTGGCCGGGCTCGACCTCGTGCGCTACGGCACCACCGCGGACGCGGACGAGATCCGTGACACCGCCGTGGCCCAGCCCCTCCTGGTCGCCGCGGGGCTGGCCACCGCCAACGCCATGCTGGGCCGGTTGTCGGTCCCCGAGGCGCCGCTGCCCGCCGACCCGTCCTACGTGGACGCCGTCGCCGGTCACAGTGTCGGCGAGTTCACCGCCGCCGCGATCGCCGGCGTGCTCTCGCCCAAGGAGGCGCTGACGCTGGTGGCCGCACGCGGTCGCGGTATGGCCGACGCCGCCGCCCGCACCGAGACCGGTATGACCGCGGTCCTGGGCGGTGTCCGCGAGGACGTCCTGGCCGCGATCGAGGACGCGGGGCTGACCCCCGCCAACGACAACGGTTCCGGGCAGATCGTGGCCGCGGGCACCACCGAGCAGTTGGCCGCCTTCGCGGAGAACCCGCCCCAGCGCGCCCGCACGCGTGCGCTGTCGGTCGCGGGAGCCTTCCACACCGAGCACATGGCCCCGGCCGTGGAGCGGGTCCGTGAGGCCGCCGCCAGGACGAGTCCGTCCGACCCCACCGTGCGTCTGCTCTCCAACGCCGACGGCGCCGTGGTCGAGAGCGGCTCGGAGTACCTGGACCGTCTTGTGTCGCAGATCTCCTCCCCGGTCCGCTGGGACGCCTGCACGCAGACCCTCGCCGACCTCGGCGTGACCGCCCTCATCGAGCTCACCCCCGCCGGTACCCTCACCGGGCTGGCCAAGCGTGCCCTGCGCGGTATCGAGCTCCTCGCGGTGAAGACCCCCGACGACCTCGATCGCGCCGGCACCCTCATCAAGGAGCACGCGGGCGTTTCCGCGGACTCCAAGCAGGAAGGCTGATCATGTTCAACGTCCCGAGCACGCCCGGTGGCGCCGCGATCCGCTCCTTCGGCGAGTTCCAGCCCTCCAACGTGGTCACCAACGCCGACCTGGCGGAACGCGTCGAGACCAGCGACGAGTGGATCCAGAGCCGGGTGGGGATCCGGGAGCGACGGGTCGCCGGCCCCGAGGACACCGTCCTGAGCATGGCCGTGGCCGCCGGTGGAAAGGCCCTGGCCTCCAGCGGCCTGTCCCCCGAGGACATCGACCTGGTGATCGTGGCGACCTGCACGGTGCAGGACCAGATCCCCAACACCGCGGCGAGCGTCGCCGCCCGGCTCGGCGTCGTGGCCCCGGGCGCGTTCGACGTCAACGCCGCCTGCGCGGGCTTTTGCTACGCGATCGGGTTGGCCTCGGACAGCGTCAGGGCCGGCAGCTCCCGCAACGTGCTGGTGATCGGTTCGGAGAAGCTCAGCGACTGGGTGGACTGGGACGACCGTTCCACCTGCGTGATCTTCGCCGACGGTGCCGGTGCGGCGGTGGTCTCGGCCTCTGAGGAGCACGGCATCGGCCCCGTGGTGTGGGGTTCCTCCGGCGAGCGCGCCGACAAGATCTTCCTGCGTGAGGGCAAGTACCTCTACCAGGAGGGGCAGGCCGTCTTCCGGTGGACCACCACCGAGTTGTACAAGGTCGCCCTGGAGGCGTTGGAGCGGGCGGGCGTGGAGCCCTCCGAACTGACCGCCTTCGTCCCCCATCAGGCCAACCTGCGGATCGTCGAGTCGATCGCACGCAAACTGGGAGCTCCCCAGGCACGCGTGGCACACGATATCGTCACCGCCGGCAACACCTCCTCCGCGTCGATCCCACTCGCGCTCTCGCGCATGGTCGGCAGGGGGGAACTGCCGTCGGGGAGCATCGTGCTCACCCTCGGTTTCGGAGCGGGTCTGGTCTACGCCGCTCAGGTGATCCGTATCCCCTGAGGGAACGGACCCACCTTTGCGTACGCGGGGCCGTTCCCCGACATCGAACGTCGAACAAGGAGAAACAAGACATGGCTCTCAGCGAGCAGGAGATCCTGGCCGGCCTCGGCGAGATCATCGAGGAGATCGTCGGCACCGAGCCCTCCGAGGTCACGCCCGAGAAGAACTTCGTGGACGACCTGGACATCGACTCGCTGTCCATGGTGGAGATCGCCGTCGCCGCCCAGGACAAGTTCGGCGTCGAGATCCCCGACGACCAGCTCAAGGACCTCAAGACGGTCCAGGACGTCGTGAACTTCATCCAGAAGTAGCCTCATCGGGCCGCCGGAACACACCCCGTCCCGGCGGCCCCGCCCTCACCCGGGGGCACACCAGACCTCATCCGCAACGCCTCTCGGCCCCGGCCGGGAACGACCCACGAGAAGGGCGATCGGATCATGCCTAAGACCGATGTCGTCGTCACCGGCCTCGGCGCCACCACCCCCCTGGGGGGTGACGTAGCGACCACATGGTCCGCGCTCCTCGATGGCCGCTCCGGCATCAGCGCTCTGCCGGAGGAGTGGCACGACAAGCTCCCGGTGCACTTCGCCGGGCAGATCGCGCAGGAGCCCTCCGAGAAGCTGCCGCGGCCCCGGCTGCGGCGTCTGGACCGCACCCAGCAGTTCGCGCTCATCGCCGCCCAGGAGGCCTGGGACCACGCCGGCGCGCCCGAGGTCGACCCCCTGCGTCTGGGTGTGGTCGTCTCCAGCGGGATCGGTGGCATCCTCACCATCCTGGAGCAGTACGACACCTTCCGGGAGAAGGGCTGGAAGCGGGTCTCCCCGTTCACCGTGCCCATGCTCATGCCCAACAGCCCCGCGGCGGCCGTCGCCCTGGAGTTCACCGCGCGCGCCGGCGCCCACGCCCCGGTCAGCGCCTGCGCCTCCAGCGCAGAGGCCATCGCCAACGCGGTCGACATGATCCGTGCCGGGCGGGCCGACATCGTCATCGCGGGCGGGACCGAGGCGGCCATCCACCCGCTGAACATCGCCTCCTTCGCCTCCATGCGCGCATTGTCCACCCGCAACGACGACCCGCAGGGCGCCTCCCGCCCCTGGGACGCCCAGCGAGACGGCTTCGTCATGGGCGAGGGCGCCGGCATCCTCGTGCTGGAGTCCGCCGAGCACGCCGCCAAGCGCGGCGCGAAGGTGTACGCGCACGCCTCCGGTGTGGGCTACACCGACGACGCCCACGACATCGTCATGCCCGACCCCGAGGGCGCCGGGCAGGCCCGCGCCATCACCCAGGCGCTGACCGACGCCGACCTGAAGCCGAGCGACATCGTGCACGTCAACGCGCACGCCACGTCCACCCCTGCCGGTGATGTCGGTGAGACCCGCGCGATCCGCGCGGCCCTGGGCGACTCCGCCGCCGACCAGGTCGCGGTGACCTCCACCAAGTCCATGACCGGTCACCTGCTGGGCGGCGCCGGCGCGGTGGAGTCGATCGCCACGATCCTGGCGCTGCACGAGGGTCGGATCCCCCCGACCATCAACATCACCGAGCTGGACCCCGATGTGGCCGTGGACATCGTCCGCGACAAGCCGCGGGACATGCCGACCGGTGACGTGGCCGCCATCAACGAGTCCTTCGGGTTCGGCGGGCACAACATCGCGGTGGCCTTCCGCCGCGCCTGATCCGCGCGGGCGGCCGACCGTTCCATCCATATTGTGGGCGTCACTCTCGGTGGCGCCCACAGTCGTATGCGCGAACACTGTGAACAACCGGCACCGCCCGGCTCAAGAACGGCTGAACAGGCGCGTAAAGGGCTTCAGATCGGCCCTCTCCGCGGGCCACCATGGTGGTGTGTCCACCCTGCACTCCCAAAACACACTCCCGGCCCCCGGCGCCCCCGCACACGGGTCGAAGAAGCGCCGGGGACCGACTTTTCGCCCCATAGTGGACCTGGACTCCGGCGCGGTGGTGGCCGTGGAGGTCGTCGCCCCGGTACCGGAGGGTCTGGGTCGCCCGGACGGATCCGGCCGCGAGGCCACGCTCGTCGCCGAGTGGCTGTCGGCGCTGGTTCGCTCGGTGGGCGGAGCCGATAGCCTGCTGCCGTTGGTGCTTCCGCTGCCGTCGGTGGCGTTGGCCGATGGTGGAGGCCTTCCCGCGATGGCCGAGAGCGCGTTGCGGCGGGCGGGTCGACGTCCGCGCGACGTCACCCTCATGCTCACCCCCGACCTGGTGGACCTGCCCAGGGACATCGTGATGGCCGGGGTCTCGGGGTTGCGTTCGGTGGGGTTCCGGTGCGGATTCGGTACCGGGATGGCCCGACCGGACATGGTGTTGGAGGCCCTCCCCTTCCTCATCCGGTTGGACCCGAAGCTGGTGGCGGGGATCGACTCCGACCAGCGCCACAGCGGCATCGTCGAGGGGCTGTCCCGGATCGGTCGCAGCAGCGGCGTGTACGCCCTCGGCGCGGGGGTGACCCGGGCCGAGGAGATCGTGCGGCTGCGCGAGTGCGGGGTGCGTCTGGGCAGTGGAACGTTCTTCACCGACCCCGGTTGGCGTCCGGGCGAGAAGGTGACACCCGTACCCGAACCCGCGGCCACCACCCTGGGCGACACCGACACCGGGCCCCGGGTCACCGAGTTCATGGTGCCCCCGCTGGACTTCGACTCCGAGTCGACCGGCGAGCACGTGCTGGAGGCGTTCACCGCCGACGCCGCCCTCAACAGCGTGGTCCTGATCGACCACCGGGAGCGACCCACCGGGGTGATCGACCGGACCCGATTCCTGTTGTCGGTGACCGGACGCTACGGGCACGCGCTGCACGCCAAACGTCCGGCCCTACGCCTGGCGGAGTCACCGCGGACGGTACCGGCGTGGATGTCGGCGATCGCGGCGTTGCGTGTGGCGGGTCAGGACCGCGAACGGGTCTACGACGACCTCATCGTGACCAATCCCTACGGCCAGTGCCTGGGAGTGGTGCACGTCAGCGACCTGATCCAGTCCCTGTCCCGGCGGTGAACCCCGACCCGGGGAACGGAACGGCCACCCCGCCGAACGTGTGCGGGGTGGCCGGGGTGATGGACGCTCACCTGGAGGGTTCGGGTCCTTTGGTCCCCGACGGGCTGCTGGTGGGAATCGAGTCACCGGCCGGGTAGCCGTTGTAGTGGGTGTCGGCGCCGACCTCGCGCAGCTGTCGGCGCAGCCGCTCCCGGGTCTCCTCGTCGTGCAGGTATTCCAGTTCGGGACGGCGGGCCATCCGACCGTCCCCGGAGGAGCGGCCCATGGCGCGGCGACGCAGCCACGGTACGAGGTACTGACGCGCCCAGCGACGACCCTCCCGGCGTCGCAGGATCCGCGGGAGCTGCTGGGGCGGGGTGGACCACGGGTCCGTCCAGGATTCGGGCGGGCCCATCGGGAACCCGAGCAGGTCGGCCACGCGGGCCGCGACGATCTGGTGACCGGCGCCGTTGGGGTGCAGCCGGTCGTCGCTCCAGGCACGAGAGTCGTTGAGGGCGTTGAGCGCCCACAGGTCGATGATCTCGGTGCCGGTACGTTCGGCGACCGCGCGCATGTGCATGCTGAACACCGCGATGCGTCCGCGGTACAGACGCAGGACCGGGATCCACCCGGTGTCGTGGCCGGCCAGGATCACCACGCGGATGCCCGCGTCGCGCAGCCGACGCACCCCCCACTCGAAATGTTCGGCGAGTTCGTCCGGGTCGTGGCCGGGCCGCAGCACGTCGTTGCCGCCCGCCAGCACGGTGACCAGGTCGGGCTTCCACTCCAGCGCTCGGTCGAGTTGTTCACCGAAGATGTGTTGCATCCGTCGACCACGAACACCGAGATTGGCGTATCGGAAGTCCGGGGACAGAGTGCCCAGGTGTTCGGCGAGACGGTCCGCGAAGCCCCGGTAGGTGCCGCCCGGCCCACTGTCGTCTTCCATCCCCTCGGTGATGCTGTCACCGATGGCCACGTAGGACCGGATGAGTTCCGGTCTGTCCGTGGCATCGGCGGCAGGGGGATTCATCTCAAGGTCTGTCACGTCAACCAATCATCCGGATCGACCGTTCCACGCCTGCCGAGCACCGGGGTGCGCGGAAACGGAAGTCTTGGTGGGGCGCGGTGTGCCGCCGGCCCGTGTTGTCCGAGCACCGTGGCCCCCGGGGGCGGTTGCGGCCACCCGGCCGAAGTGGGCGCTTCGAGCGAGAACAGTGCCCATCCAGCATACCCGCGTCCGACATTCACATGTCGGATTCGGTTCGGCCGACACCTACCGGCACGCCTCATGTCCAGGGCACCTCGGTACACCGTTCGCGTGCGAACGCTCACGGCCACCCGCCGGCCACGACTCTGGGAACAACGTCCGATATGGCAGAGAAGAGCCTCATGCCATATATGAGGTAATTCACATCTCATTTCACGGTTTCGTCATGGAACTCCAGTACCACAGCGATCACACACCGTGGCGAAACCTCACCGGAGCCCGCTGAAACGGATCGGGACTACCCTTGTGCTCTCTGGCCACGTACGATCGCGTCAAGTGCTCACGGCACCCCCGTCCCTCGGTCCCCCGTTTCCTCTCACAGCAGGGCCGGAGCGTTCTCTAAGGGCCTGTCCCCCTGATGGCCCGAGGCGCGTACTGTGGTGCATCGAACCGAAGGCCCGTGCGGTTCCTCCTCAATTCACGAGCAGACACCAGGAGGTCGAGGTCCCCAGCGGATGAACGCCGTCTCTCCGATCTGCCTCGTCGACCTCGCACCCGCCCTGCGCTGGTCGAGGTCGCCGGACGTGGCATCCCTGCTCAGACACGACCGGCTGATCGACGGTTGGTGGCACTCCCTGCCCATCACCCGCGTTCTGGACATCGCCGGCCCACCCTGGCTGGCCCAAGGCCTGGCCCGGCTCGCGGTCGAGCAGTGGGACCACGTACCCCTGACGGAATTCCTGCCCAGTCTGCGCGGCCAAGCGGTGGACTGTGCCGAACTCTCCGAACCCGTACGCGAAGCGGTCACGACCACCGCCGGCAGTTGGGAGAAACTCGTCTCGGCCACCCCCCGCGAGATCCTGGAGTGGGGACCGGCCCAGTGCGGTGTCCTCGACATCGTCAGCACCGTCGCCTGGCGTGCCCTGCAACCGTGCTGCGAACTTCCCGGCGGGCCCACGCCCTCCCCGGCACTGATGTTGGAGGCCGTGCGCACCATCTCGCACTGGCTTCCCGAGTCCGCGCCCGATCACGTGCGCAACGCGCTCGACTACCTCGACGCGGCCACCGGCGCGCACGAGGCCCCCGGCTCCTCGGTGAACGGTTCCGACTCGACACCGCCCCAGTCCCCGGCCACGCGGGCCATCCGCACCCTGCGGGCCCTACGCGCCCAGCGCGAGGAGGGCCGGCCGGACACCGCCGACGTCCACGTCCCCGCGGGAATGGAGCCCACCCCCAGCCCCACTCCGCCGCCTTCGCAGACCCCGCTGGGCGGCATGGTGAGTTCGGCCGCGATGATCCCCGGTGACGCCGCCGAGGGCGCCCCCGAGCCCCCCGAGGCGCAGAACGATGTGGGCGACCTTCGTTCGCAGTTCCGCAGTTCCCTGCTGGGCCCGGGCCGTACCCTGCGTCGTCCCAGCTTCAGCCGTCCCAAGCTGCGCCCCGAACAGCCCGAGGAACGTCCGGCCCCCGCGCTGGGGCAGCACCCCTTGGTGGACGCGGTCGAGGAGATGTTCCGCTCCTGGCCCGACCTGGAGCGGACGGTGGCGGCCGAACGGCTCTTCGCCACCGATCCCATCAGCATCCGGGTGCTCTCCGAGCAGATCGCGGTGGACGTCACCGAGATCCGCGGCGCCCAGCGCAAGGTGGAGGAGCGACTGTTGCAGTGGCTCTCCTCCCCCGAGGGCGCCACCATCACCAAGCATCTGCGCGAGCTGTCCGACCAGTTGGGTTCGGCGACCACCATCGACCGACTCATCAACGCGCACCCGGACCACCCGGTGGACGTGCCCACCCTGCACACCCCGCTGTGGCGGGTGATCATCACCCTGTTCACCGACCGCCGCATGCACAACGGCTGGCTCATCGCCGACGATCCCAACCGACTGCGCTGGCAGACCCGGGAGATGCTCGGTGACACACCCGACCTGACCGAGGCCGGCATCCGGCTGGGCCGGATCGGTATCCGCCAGCAGGAACTGCGCGCCTGGCTGCTGAGCACCCCGGGTGTGAACCTGCGCGAGGGCCGTGTCCTGGTGGACACCTCCGTGCCCATGGAGGCTCCGACCGGCGGTCACTCCCCCGAGGGTTCGGGCACCACCGAGAACGGCCTGCCGATCCGGCGCCGCCCGGAGACCGCCGCGGACTCCCCCGTGGAGGCCCCCGCCCCGACCCACGGATACAGACCCGACTCGGGCGCGTTCCCACAGGTGGCACCACCGCCCGCGCCGATGACACCGCACCTCGGGCAGCAGCCTCAGCCTCAGCCTCCGCTGGCGCCCCCGGCGCCGACCCGTCACGGCGCGAGCGAACCCGCGATGTCGGCCCGCTGCTTCCGTGCCCCGGACGGCCGCTGGTGGCACCGCATCGACATCACCGCCGACCATCTCAACGGCGCCCCGGTGGCCGTGCCCGCCGGGTACGCCACACACCTGGGACTGCAACCCGGACGTCTGCTGTGCCTGACCGCGCCCGGAGCGGACCTGCTGGTGCTGGTCTGGCGCGATCAGCCGGCCTTCGACTCGTTGCGCCCGCTGCTCCGCAGGCAGGCCGCGCAGCCCGGCGACCGCATCTTCATCACGGTCTCCGGCGACAGGTTGGACGCGCGCAAGCTCCCGGTGAGCGACCTGAGCGGTCACTCCCCCTACGCTCGGGCCCTGCACCTGATCGGCTACACCGCACCGGCCGCCACGGACGAGGCGCTCAAGATCCTCTCCCGCAGGATCACCGACAACGGCGACGAGTCGCTGGCCGCCCCGCAGGCCCTGCTCGACGTCCTGTCCCTACGCGGGGACGAGGACATCGCCGGGGAATTGCGTTCGGGCATGTTCGCCGCGCACTGACACCCACCGTCGACCGCACGAGGCCCACGGACCGGACGCCTTCCGGCCGTGGGCCTTCGTCGTGCCCGGCGTCCTCGCGGCTCTTTCACCACGTCCCCGACGTGACAGGACACCCCGAGAGGATATAGGTTAGCCTTACCTAAGAGAGCTGAGGTGATCCTGCTGTTCACGCACACCCTGGCGCCCACCCCCGCCGAAAGCGCCCGTTCGGTCCTGGCGCGCCCCAACCCCGCCACCGTCACGACCTCCGACGTCTCCCTACACCTGACCGGCCCCGCCTGCCACACCGGTACCGACGGGGAGATCACCCTGCTCGTGCCGGACCAGCACCGGGTATTGGGCGAGATCGACGCCGACGGACTCGAAGCCACCATCGAGTTCACCGACACCGCCCCCGTCGACCTGCGCGACCGGACCCGTTCCCTGCTGTGGATCAACGGCGACCTGAGCCTGCCGTCCGCCACGGAGGCGCGCGACCGCGCCCTGGCCGTGTTGGAGGGGGACCCCGACGAACGTCTCCTCGACCTGGGCCACGGACGCACCATGATCGTCCTGCGACCCCACCTGGTGGTGTACTCCGACCACGACGGCTGTCACCTGCTGGAGCCGGCGCGGTTCACCTCCCTGAGCCCCGCCCCCTTCGACCGTTGGGAGGGCCCATGGCTACGCCACCTGGAGCGGGACCACGGCGACCTGCTCGAAGCGGTCGTCCAGCACTGCCCAGTACCGCTGCCCGACGGTCGCCCACGTCCCCTGGGCGTGGACCGCTACGGCCTGCGTCTGCGTCTGGAGAGCGCCGGGGGCGACCACGACGTGCGCATCCCCTTCCGTCGCCCGGCGCGCACCGCACACGAGGTCGCCCACCAGGTCCAGGAACTGGCCCGACTTCCCCTCGACCGCTACTGAGCGCACCGCCCCCCGCACACGAAGACGGGCCGGGGCCCCGAAGGGTCCCGGCCCGCTCGCACGTCCGCTCAGGTCAGACGTTGAATCCCAGCATGCGCAGCTGGTCCCGACCATCGTCGGTGATCTTGTCCGGACCCCACGGCGGCATCCAAACCCAATTGATCTTGACGTCACGCTCGAACTCGTCCAGGGCGCTGTTGGTCTGGTCCTCGATGACGTCGGTCAACGGGCAGGCCGCGCTGGTCAGGGTCATGTCCAGAGTGATCGACTTGTCGTCGGCGTTCACCCCGTACAGCAGACCCAGGTCGACGATGTTCACCCCGAGCTCGGGGTCGATCACGTCCTTGAGGGCCTCGCCGATCTCCTCGAACAGCTCCTCCTGCTCAGGGGTGAGCGGAGCCGTCTCGGACTTCTCGGCGGTCTCGGTCGTCGTGCTGTCGTTCTCGCTCATTCAGGCGCCTTCCTTCTCGAAGGACTGCGACACCGCGTCCTTCCAGGCCATCCACCCCAGCAGGGCGCACTTGATCCGGGCCGGGTACTTGGACACGCCGACGAACGCCACAGCGTCCTCCAGCACGTCCTCGTCGGGTTCACCCTTGCCCTTGGACTGCATCAACTCGGTGAAGGCGTCCAGGGTACGCATCCCCTCGGCCACCGACTTCCCGATGAGGAGATCGGTCAGCACCGAGGTGCTGGCCTGGCTGATCGAACAGCCCATGCCCTCATAGGAGACGTCGGTGACGGTCGCCTTCTCGTCCAGTCCCGCGCCGTCGGGGGCAGGGGTCAACGCCACGCGGAGCGTCACCTCGTCCCCACAGGTGGGGTTGATGTGATGCGCCTCGGCGTCGTGCGGATCCCGCAGCCCCTTGTGGTGCGGGTTCCGGTAGTGGTCCAGGATGATCTCCTGGTACATCGCGTCCAGCTGCATGGTCAGGCAGAATCCTCGTTGCTAGGCCCTGGTCCCGAAGAACCTCTGGGCGGCCCGGATGGCCTCCGCGAGCGCTTCCACGTCCTCCAACGTGTTGTAGAGGTAGAAGGACGCGCGCGTGGTCGCGACGATACCGAGCTTGCGGTGCAGCGGCCAGGCGCAGTGGTGGCCCACCCGCACCTCGACCCCCCGGTCGTCCAGGACCTGGCCCAGGTCGTGCGGGTGGATGTCCTCCACCACGAACGACACCGCGCCACCCCGGTCCACGGCTTCCGTGGGACCGACGATCCGCACACCCTCGATCGCGCCGACCAGCTTGAGCGCGTACTCGGTGAGTTCGTGCTCGTGCGCGGCGACCCGGTCCATGCCCACCTTCGACAGGTAGTCACAGGCCGCGGCCAGACCGACGGCCTGCGGGGCCATCGGCACACCGGCCTCGAATCGCTGAGGCGGATCGGCCCAGGTGGAGTGCGTCATGTGCACCACGCCGATCATCGAACCACCGCTGATGAACGGTGGCATGGCGGCGAGGAGCTCCCGGCGCCCCCAGAGCACGCCGATCCCGTTGGGACCGAGCATCTTGTGTCCGGAGAAGGCCAGGAAGTCGACGTCCAACGCCGCGACGTCGACCGGCATGTGCGGCACCGACTGGCACGCGTCCAGCAACACCAGGGCACCGACCTCACGGGCCCGCGCCGTGATGGTGGCGACGGGGTTGACCGTGCCCACCACGTTGGACTGGTGCGCGAACGCCACCAGCTTCGTGCGCTCGTTGACCAACTCGTTCAGGTCCGACAGGTCCAGACGACCCTCGTCGGTCACCGAGAACCAGCGCAGCGTCGCACCGGTGCGCTGACACAGCTGCTGCCAGGGCACCAGGTTGGCGTGGTGCTCCATCTCGGTGACGACGATCTCGTCGCCCGGACCCACCTGGAACCTTCGGAGGTCATCCTCGGCCGTGGCGGCGTTGCTCATCGCGTACGCGACGAGGTTGACCGCCTCGGTGGCGTTCTTGGTGAACACCACCTCGTCGGAGTCGGCTCCGATGAACGACGCAATGGTCTCTCGGGCCGACTCGTAGGCGTCGGTGGCCTCCTCCGCGAGCTGGTGCGCTCCCCGGTGCACCGCCGCGTTGTGGCGTTCGTAGAACTCACGCTCGGCGTCCAGTACCTGCCGGGGTTTTTGCGAGGTGGCCCCGGAGTCGAGGTACACCAACGGGCGCTCGTCACGGACGGTCCGGGAGAGGATCGGGAAGTCCTCCCGGATCGCCGCGACGTCGAGCGGTCCCAGCTCGCGATCACTCATGTGCTACGCGCCCGCCTTCACAAAACGCTCGTAGCCCTCGGACTCCAGCACCTGCGCCAGCTCGGGGCCGCCGGACTCGGCGATGCGCCCCTCGGCGAAGACGTGCACGAAGTCGGGCTTCACGTAGTTCAGGATGCGGGTGTAGTGCGTGATGAGCATGACACCCAGGTCGTTCTCGCCCTGGGCGCGGTTGATGCCCTCGGAGACGATCTTGAGCGCGTCGACGTCCAGGCCGGAGTCGGTCTCGTCCAGGATGGCGACCTTCGGCTTGAGCAGCTCCAGCTGGAGGATCTCGTGCCGCTTCTTCTCACCACCGGAGAAGCCCTCGTTGACGCCGCGGGCGGCGAAGGAGGAGTCGATGGCCAGGTTCTTCATGGCGCCCTGCAGTTCCTTGGAGAACTGACGGAGCTTGGGAGCCTCGCCGCGCATGGAGGTGACCGAGCTGCGCAGGAAGTTGGACATGGACACGCCCGGGACCTCGACCGGGTACTGCATGGCCAGGAACACGCCGGCGCGGGCCCGCTCGTCGACCTCCATGTCGAGGACGTTCTCACCGTCGAGGAGGACCTCGCCGTCGGTGATCTCGTAGCGCGGGTGACCGGAGATCGCGTAGGCGAGGGTGGACTTACCGGAGCCGTTGGGGCCCATGATGGCGTGGGTCTCACCGGAGTTGATCGTCAGGTCAACGCCCTTGAGGATCTCGCGACGCTCGTCCTCACCGATGAGGACGTCGGCGCGCAGACCGCGGATTTCGAACTTCGTCATTTCAGGCCTCAGGAATTCTTCTCAGCCAGCGACACGAGCACGTCGTCGCCGTCGATCTTCACGTCATAGGTGGGGACCGGCTGGGTCGCGGGCGGGTTGATCGGCGCCCCCGAACGCAGGTCGAAGCACGAACCGTGCAGCCAGCACTCGATGGTGCCGTCCTCGACCTCACCCTCGGAGAGGCGGACCTCCGCGTGCGAGCACACGTCTCGCAGCGCGAAGACCTGACCCTCGGAGCGCACCAGCGCGATGGGCGTCTCGTCGTCGGTCTCGATCCCCAGGACCCCCTCCTCGGGGATCTCGTCGAGTTCGGCGACCTTGGTCCAACCGCCCTGATCACTCATGTGCGGCAAGCTTTCGCTCGACCTTCTCCATGACCCGCTCGCGCAGTTCCTCGTCGTCGATGCGGTTGACGATGTCCAGGAAGTAGCCGCGGATGATCAGGCGGCGGGCCTCATCCTCCGGGATACCGCGCGAACGCAGGTAGAAGAGGTGCACGTCGTCCAGACGCCCACTGGCGCTGGCGTGGCCCGCGCCCTGGACCTCACCGGTGAAGATCTCCAGGTTCGGAACGGAGTCCACACGGGTGTCGTCGGAGAGCTGCAGGTTGCGGTTGTGCTCGTAGGAGTCGGTGCCCTCGGTGCCCTCGCCGATGATCACGTCACCGATCCAGACGGTGTGGGCCCCGGAACCGTTGAGCGCGCCCTTGTAGTCCACCCGGGAGCGGGTGTGCGACAGGTTGTGGTCGATGAGCGAACGGTGCTCG
This sequence comes from Nocardiopsis sp. NPDC055551, assembly GCF_053619415.1. NCBI lineage: Bacteria > Bacillati > Actinomycetota > Actinomycetes > Streptosporangiales > Nocardiopsidaceae > Nocardiopsis > Nocardiopsis sp. NPDC055551. Next base: position 288,487 of record NZ_JBSHJJ010000007.1, read on the forward strand.
TGGTGCTGCTTGTCACCGGCGAAGTAGAGTCCGTAGAGCTCGGCGTTGCCGCCGCGACCCGTGTAGGACACGCGCGGCGACAGGCGGACCACGTCCCCGCCCAGGGTGACGATGACCGACTTGAAGCTCGCGTCCTTGGCCACCCGGGCGTTGTGCTGGCTGACCTCGACCGCGTCGTCGTCCCAGTCCTGGAGGCTGACCAGGTTGAGCTTGGCGCCCTCACCGACGTGCACGTCGAGGTTGCCCGCGCGCACACCGGTACCGGTGTTGGTGATGATCACGGTGGCCTCGGCCATCGGCTGCACGTCGATGACGAGCTGCTCGAAGGCGGTGCCGCCCAGACCCTTGCGGTCGATCGTGATCGCCTTGTCGGCCACCAGCGAGCGCGGCACGGTCACGACCGTGGCCTGCTCGAAGGCGCTGTAGGCCTGTGCGATGACGCGGTCCACGGGAAGACCCGCGGTGCCCAGACGCTCATCGTCCCGGCCGACCTGCTCGACGGTGACGCCCTCGGGCGCGTCGACGACGGTCTCGTCGGTGCCGTCGGCCTCGCCCTTCCAGTCCTGCAGACCCTTGAGACGACGCATCGGCGTGAAGCGCCACTCCTCCTCGCGTCCGTTCGGGACGGGGAAGTCGTTCACGTCGTGGGAACCGTGCGTGTCCAGCTTCGAAACCGGGATCTGTCCCAGCCCGTGGCTGTGCGCCTTGGGTTCGGTGTTCGTGGTCGTCAACTTAACCAACCGATCCTTCCATCTGGAGCTCGATGAGACGGTTCAGCTCCAGCGCGTACTCCATCGGGAGCTCCCTGGCGATGGGCTCCACGAAACCTCGAACGACCATGGCCATGGCCTCTTCCTCGCCCATCCCCCGACTCATCAGGTAGAAGAGCTGGTCCTCGCTGACCTTGGAGACGGTGGCCTCGTGCGCGAGCTCGGTGTCGTCCTCGCGCAGGTCGTTGTAGGGGTAGGTGTCGGAACGGCTGATCGTGTCGATCAGCAGCGCGTCGCACTCCACCGAGGACTTCGCCAGGTGGGCACCCTCCTGGACCTGGATCAGGCCGCGGTAGGAGGAGCGGCCGCCGCCGCGCGCCACCGACTTGGACACCACCTTGGAGGTGGTGTTGGGGGCGCAGTGCACCATCTTGGCGCCGGTGTCCTGGTGCTGGCCCTCGCCGGCGAAGGCGATGGACAGGGTCTCGCCGTTGGCGTGCTCGCCCATCAGGTACACGGCGGGGTACTTCATGGTGACCTGGGAGCCGATGTTGCCGTCGACCCACTCCATGGTGGCGCCCTCTTCGGCGATGGCGCGCTTGGTCACCAGGTTGAAGACGTTGTTCGACCAGTTCTGAATGGTCGTGTAACGGCAGCGGGCGTTCTTCTTGACGATGATCTCGACGACCGCGGAGTGCAGCGAGTCCGTCTTGTAGATCGGCGCGGTGCAACCCTCGACGTAGTGGACGTAGGCGCCCTCGTCGACGATGATCAGCGTCCGCTCGAACTGACCCATGTTCTCGGTGTTGATCCGGAAGTAGGCCTGGAGCGGGATCTCCACGTGCACGTTCTTGGGCACGTAGACGAACGACCCGCCACTCCACACCGAGGTGTTGAGCGCGGCGAACTTGTTGTCGCCGGGCGGGATGACGGAGCCGAAGTACTCCTCGAAGATCTCCGGGTGCTCCTTGAGAGCGGTGTCGGTGTCCAGGAAGAGGACGCCCTGCTCCTCCAGGTCCTCACGGATCTGGTGGTAGACGACCTCGGACTCGTACTGCGCCGCGACACCGGCGACCAGGCGCTGCTTCTCCGCCTCGGGGATGCCCAGCCTGTCGTAGGTGTTCTTGATGTCCTCGGGCAGGTCCTCCCAGGAGGTGGCCTGCTTCTCCGTGGACCGCACGAAGTACTTGATGTTGTCGAAGTCGATCCTGGACAGGTCCGCGCCCCAGTCGGGCATGGGCTTCTTGTCAAAGAGCTTGAGCGACTTGAGGCGGAGCTTGGTCATCCACTCCGGCTCGTCCTTCTTCGCCGAGATGTCCCGAACAACCTCTTCGTTCAGGCCACGACGGGCCGAGGCACCGGCCGCGTCGGAGTCGGACCAGCCGAACTCATATGTTCCGAGCCCTTCGAGCTCGGGATGCGCGACAGAAGTCATGTGCGCGGACTCCTCCTGGACTCAGACGTCCTTGTGTTGCGATCCTCCGTCCGCCGTACGGCGGACGCTGGTGGTCGCGGGGGCGTGTTCTTCCCCGCCCGCCACGTCCCCTCGGGGGGTGACGTGGGTGGTGCACACACCGTCGCCGTGGGCGATGGTGGCCAATCTGCGCACCGGTGTGCCCAGCAGCCGCGCGAAGGCCTCGATCTCGGCCTCACAGAGTTGCGGGAACTCGGCGGCCACGTGCGCGACGGGGCAATGGTGTTGGCACAGCTGGTCACCGCCACCGGGTGCGGGCGCCTGGCCCGCGCTGGCGGCGTAACCGTCGTTGGAAAGTGCCTCGGCCAAGAGCCGGACCCGCTGTTCGGCGGGGACGGCGTCCAGCAGGGGCTTGTAGCGCCGTTCCAGGTCGGCGACCTGGCTGCGGGCGAACTCCCCGATGGCCTCGGGACCGGCGCTCTGCGCCAGGAAGCGCAGCGCGTTGGACGCGAGGTCGTCGTAGGCGTGAACGAAGGCGTCGCGTCCGGCTTCGTTGATGACGAAGACCCGGGCGGGGCGACCACGACGACGACGGCCCGGCGTGGGCCTGGCGTCGCGGGCTTCGATCATGCCCTCACTGGTGAGGTTGTCGAGGTGACGGCGAATGGCCGCCGGGGTCAAGCCGAGCCGTTCTCCCAGGTCGGAGGCGGTGATCGGCCCCTTCTCCAAGATGAGCCGGGCGACACGGGCGCGGGTTCCGTGATCGGGCCCGTTGAGGGGGCGGGGCACGCTGGACGCTTCGGACACGCGATTCCCCTCCCTCGGTCACAACCGGCTCTGTCATTAGACAACATCAGTGTGCCGTAAATAAGTCCACCTAGGCAAACCCGCCCCCATGCGCTTCGTCACGAAGGTCAGGCTTGCCTAATCTGGGATTTCGCGCCGACGCGACCCGTGTAGCCGATGCCCTCGTTCGTCGAGTTCGGCCATTCGCCTTGGATGGCAAGACGCCGATCCCACGATGCGGTCACACTCTCATTCGACATGGGATGGATCGGGCACCGTTGTCGCACAACGGAGTGATCGATTCTTAGCGGCGCAGACCCCGGCTTCAGCCGTGGGGTTAGACGCTCTCCGTATCCGGTAGGCTACTTTTCGTCCACGATAACCAAGTGGACACTCGCCGCAGGGCATGCGGTGCCAGCCTGTGGAGACCTCGGGGTTGCCCGGTCTGTGAAGCAGGAACCAGCTACGGCCGCGAGGCGCGTAGCACCACCCGGCCGTCAGGTCGGGTCGGAATCCCCCGGCTTCAGCCGTGGGGAGGAAGTCAATATGCACCATCGTTCCCTTCCGACACCGCGTGTACCCCCGCCCTCCGGCTCCGGGCGGGGTGGTGAGGCCCCATCACGGAGCGCACGTAAACTCAGGCCCCATGGACACAGCCGCCCTCGAAGTCGTCGACCTGGTGAAGCGCTACGGCTCCACCAAGGCCGTCACGGGCCTCTCGTTCACCGCGCGTCCGGGCGCGGTGACCGCCCTGCTCGGCCCCAACGGAGCGGGCAAGACCAGCACCATCGAGATCTGCGAGGGTTTTCGCCGCGCGGACGGTGGGAGCGTGCGCGTACTGGGTCTGGACCCGATCGGCGACGCCGCCGAGCTCAAGCCCCGGGTCGGTGTGATGCCCCAGTCCGGTGGCGTGCCCACCGGTGCCCGCGCCGGTGAGTGGCTACGCCTCATGGCCTCCTTCCACGCCAGCCCCATCGATCCCGAGCTGCTCCTGGAACGGTTGGGTCTGACCTCGGCCGGCCGCACCCCCTTCCGCCGCCTGTCCGGCGGACAGCAGCAACGCCTGTCCCTGGCCTGCGCCGTCGTGGGTCGCCCCGAGATCGTCTTCCTCGACGAGCCCACCGCCGGGTTGGATCCCCAGGCCCGCATGGCCACCTGGGACCTGGTGTCGGCGCTGCGCACCGCGGGCGTCGCGGTCATCCTCACCACCCACCACATGGAGGAGGCCGAGCGCCTCTCCGACCACGTCGTCATCATCGACCACGGCGCGGTGGTCGTCGAGGGCACACCGGAGGAACTCACCGGCCGCCGCCGCGACGTGCGTTTCTCCACCGAGGCCCCCATCGACGTCGACGCCCTGCGCGCCGCCCTGCCCGAGGGCGGGACCGTTTCCACCACGCTCGCGGGCGGCCGACACGAACACACCGTCACCGCCGACGACCCCGATGACCTGGGCCCGGAGTTCCTCGCCACGGTGACCGCCTGGTGCGCCTCGGCCGGCGTCCTCGCCGAGGACCTGCGCGTACGACGGCGTACCCTCGAAGACGTCTTCCTCGAAACCACCGGCCGGGAACTGCGCGACTGATGATGACCGAGCACACCTTTGGCGCGACCGTCGCCGACTCAGACACACCGACCCTCTCGGGCGATCCCGGGCTGTTCACTCCGGCGCCGGGTGCCGCGCCCATGTGGCGCATGGTCGCCGCCCAAGCCCGGATGGAACTGCGCGTGATGCTGCGCCATGGCGAGCAGTTCCTGCTCACCATGGTGATCCCCGTGCTGTTGCTGGTCGGTTTCAGCCTGGTCAACGTGTTGGACGTGGGCGAAGGCGCCCGGGTGGACGCCCTCACCCCCGGCATCCTGGCCCTGGCGATCATGTCCACCTCGTTCACCGGGCTGGCCATCGGCACCGGTTTTGAACGGCGATACGGCGTGCTCAAGCGACTGGGCGCGACCCCGTTGTCCCGGTTCGGGCTGCTGGCCGCCAAGACGCTGGCCGTATTGGCCGTGCAGACCATCCAGATCACCATCCTGTGCGTGGTCGCGGTCCTGCTGGGCTGGAACCCCACGTTGAGCCCGACCGGTGTGCTCGCCGCCCTGGTCCTGGTCCTGTCGGCCACCGCGGCGTTCAGCTCACTGGCGTTGCTGATGGCGGGAACCCTGCGCGCCGAGGCGACCCTGGCCGGCGCCAACCTGGTGTACGTGCTCCTGCTGGGTCTGGGCGGTGTACTCTTCCCCACCAGCAACTTCCCCGCCCCGATGGAGCAGGCGGTCTCGGTGCTGCCGATCACCGCGCTCGCCTCGGGGTTGCGCGAGTCGCTCGCGCACGGTGCGCCGCCGGCCGCGGGCACCTTCCTGGTCCTGGTCGCGTGGAGCCTGGTGTGCGGCCTGTTGGCCTCGCGTCTGTTCCGCTGGGAGTGACCCCGGGCCCGGGGCCCGGAGCGGGGGTCGCTCGGTCGTAGGCTGTCGGCCATGACGATCGACATCGACGCCGTGACCAAGATCCTCCGCGAGGCCGCGCAGGAGTCGATCCTGCCGCGCTTTCGGTCCCTGGGCCGGAACGAGGTGACCGAGAAGGCCCCCGGCGAGATCGTCACCGTGGCCGACCGTGAGTCCGAGGCCGCCATCACCCGCAGGCTCCGCGAGCTCCTGGACGTTCCGGTCGTGGGCGAGGAGGCCGCCTCCACCGACCCGAAACTGCTCCGGGCCCTGACCGACGAACCGGCGGCGTGGCTGGTCGACCCGTTGGACGGCACCCGCAACTTCGTGCGCGGCTCGGAGGACTTCGCGGTGATGGCCGCGTTGGTCCGCGAGGGCCGGGCCGTGGCCTCGTGGATCCTGCGCCCGACCCAGGACCGTGTGTACACGGCCGAACTCGGATCGGGAGCCTGGTGTGACGGGCGTCGGCTGCGTCGAGAGCCCGCGCCGGCCGATCCGGCGCAAATGCGCGGAGCGGTGCAGTCCCGGTTCCTGTCCCCCAGCGCGCGAGAGCGCGTCGAGGCCGCCGTGGACCGGTTCGCCGAGGTGGGTCCGGGCGCCTCCTGCGCCGGGGTGGACTACCCCCGGTTGGCCGAGGGCGAGCTGGATTTCGTGCTCTACCACCGGACCCTGCCCTGGGACCACACCCCCGGTGGCCTGCTGATCACCGAGGCCGGTGGGGTCGCCCTCCGTCCCGAGGGCGACCCCTACCACCCCGGCGACGACCGGTTGGGCCTGTTGAACGCCGCCGACGAGGTCACCTGGCGGACCGTGCGCTCCCTGTTGCTGTCCTGATCCGGGGATCGGGGCCGGTCCGGGTCAGCCCAGGGGCGCCAGGCGCCATTGTTGGTGGGGGTGGCCACCGTCCTCTGCCGGGGCGGCGAGGGTGCCGTTGTCCGGTGCGCCGCCCTGCCCTTCGAGGGCCTTGCCCGAGGCCCGATTGACCAGGCGGACCACCCCGTCACCGGCCTCGACCACGGTCCAGTGCTGATTGGGCTCACCGGTGCGGGTGAGCAGGGTGGCCGCGGGCTCTGCCTCGGGGTCGGGTTCGGCGGGGAACTCCAACAGCTTGCCGCTTCCCACGCCGACGATCTCGTAGAAGTCGCCCTCGACAGGGACGAACCTCCACTGCTGGTTCTGTTCGTCGTGGCGGTCCCACAGGTGCACGTGGGACCCGTTGTCGGTGGAGCCGCCCGCGACGTCCAGGGCCCGTTCGCCGTTCACGTTCAACAGGGCGTAGGTGACCGCCGGGTCCAGACCGGCGGGGTGGGTCCTCTCCTCCGGCTCGGGGTCCTCTGAGGGTTCGGGCTCGGGGGCTCCGGAGGGTTCGACGAGGATCCCGGAGGTCACCGTCATCTCCTCGACCTGCGACGTGGTCTCGGCGAAGAACATCCCGCCGGTGTAGCCACCCACCACCACCGCCAACAGCAAGGCCAGCGCCCCGGCCACCATCGGCCACCGAGGCAGGCCGTCGGGGGCGGTGCGGGTGCGGGCTCTACGTCGGGAGCGGGACATCGTGGGACTCTCCAGCGGGGACGGGGTCATCCGGGAACGGACCGAACCATTTCACACCATGCCGGTCGTGTCTCGAACCTCCCCGATAGGGTTCCCGACATGGAGAGCATCGGCGTGCCCTGGTTCATCGTGGTCCGTTATCTGGGCCCGCCCCTGTTCCTCGTGCTGGTGGGGGGTGCCCTCCTGTGGTGGCGACGTCCGCCCCGGGCCGGGTTGGCGTGGACCGCCCTGGTCGTGAACCTGTTCGCGGCGGCGCTGCCGTTCCTGTGGATCGGCGTGCAGTTGCTCACCGGAGAGGGCGACCTGACGGTGATCGGTCTGGTGATGACGCTCCTGCAACCCGCGGTGGTGGTCATCGCGTGGTCGCTGCTGTTGCTGGCCTTCGTCTGGAGTCCGCGCGAACGCTCGGACGCGACCGAGGTCGAGGGGGCTGAGGGGGCCGAGGCGGCGGGCCGCACCCCGCAAAACGTAGGATGATTCATCATGAGCACCAGTACGTCCCGCCTCTCCCCCGGCGCGGTACTCGACTCGATGCCACCGGTGTGGTTGATCCTGATCGGCATCGTCTCCGTGCAGACCGGCGCCGGTCTCGCCAAGAACCTCTTCGAGGCGTTGCCGCCCGCCGCGGTGGTCTGGCTGCGTCTGCTCACCTCCGCGGTCGTCCTGGTGGTCCTGGCGCGTCCGGTGCTGCGGGCCCGGAGCCGCACCGACTGGATGGTGGTGATCGGCTACGGGGTGGCGCTGGCCGGCATGAACTTCCTCATCTACCAGGCCTTCGCCCGCATTCCATTGGGCATCGCGGTCACCATCGAATACCTGGGCCCGCTGAGCATCGCGATCCTGGGCTCACGTCGACGCGTCGACCTTCTGTGGGCCGGCTTGGCCGGGCTCGGCGTGGCGGCCCTGGGCGTGGAGTTCGGATCGCTCGACCCGCTGGGCGTGCTCTTCGCGGTACTGGCCGCGGTCGCCTGGGCCGGCTACATCCTGCTGAGCGCGGCGACGGGTCAGCGGTTCAGCGGCGCCTCCGGACTGGCCATCGGCAGTGTGGTGGGGGTCATCGTCCTGGCTCCGGCGGGGATCGCCGAGGGCGGCGCCGCGCTACTCGACTGGCGGCTGCTGCTGTTCGGACTGGCCGTGGGCGTGCTCTCCTCCGTGGTCCCCTACACGCTGGAGCTGAACGCGCTGCGTCGGATTCCGCCACGGGTGTTCGGGGTGCTGATGAGCCTGCAACCGGCGGCCGCCGCCCTGGTGGGGTTGGTCCTGCTCGGTGAACTGCTGAGCGTGTGGCAGTGGCTGGCGGTGGTCTGTGTGATCGTGGCCAGCGCCGGTTCGACCCGCACCTCCTCTCCTTCGAGCTCCTGACCCCGTCGACGCGTCTTTGCTTCCTCTCCGGAACAGCAAGACGACACAAAAAATAGACACAGAGAGTTTCCATGCATGCACTACGGGCTATCAGGGCTGGTGGGCAGCGCGCCCAAGCCGTTGTAGTCGTTCGAAAGGCAAGCAATGCGAACCATGACCAAGTGTGCGATCGCCGCTCTGTTCACCGCGGGTCTGCTCGGAGCGGGCGCCGGAGCCGCGACCGCCGGCGTCCACTCCGAGTCCGAGGTCTACCAGGCGTGCATCAAGGAGCAGAGCACCCTGGGCCTGATCAACCTGAACCTCGACCTGCTGAACCAGTGCATCGCCAACTACAACGACTGATCCGGGTCGGATGACCCAGGGTCCCGGGGCTCGCCCCGGGACCCTTTCCATGCCATCCCGCCCCATCGATGCAGGTGGCACGGCTCTCCGGGGTCGTGTAAGCGCTGCCACGACGATGTACTACAGTCTGTCGTATGTCTGATTCCCCGGTCGCCGCGACGACGACCCTGCCCACCATGACCTCGCTCGCGGCGGACGAGCTGGAGGACATCGTCCTGCTGGGAGTCCCCCTCTGGGGCTGGCAGGTCGCCCTGGCCGTCTTGGGCGTACTCGCGCTCGTCTTCCTCGCCAGGAGCATCTGGGCCCCCACGCAGAGGTCGCTGCGCGCTTGGGCGCTGGGGAACATCGTCGTCAACGCCGGGATCGCCGTCACCGGCGCCACCGTCCGGGTGACCTCCTCTGGGCTGGGCTGCTCGGAGTGGCCCCGATGCACCCCCGACAGCTTCGTGCCGATCGACACCGGGCACGCGGCCTTCAACGCCGCCATCGAGTTCGGGAACCGCACCCTGACCTTCCTGGTACTGGCTGTCGGCGTCATCACCCTGATCGCCGTGCTGCGGTCGACCCCGCGCCGCCGTGACCTGGTCCGGCTGGCGACCATCATCCCGATCGGTGTCCTGGGTCAGGCCGTGGTCGGCGGGATCACCGTCTGGACCGACCTGCACCCGGCCTCGGTCGCCGCCCACTTCCTGCTGTCCATGGTGATGGTCTTCATCACCGTCGCGTTGTACGTGCGCTGCCAGGAGTCCGAGGGAACGCCCAAGGTCGTCGTGGGCCCGATGCTGCACACGGTGGCCATCGCCCTGGTCGTGGTCGGCTTCCTGCTGCTCATCGCCGGAACCGTCGTCACCGGCACCGGCCCGCACGGCGGCGACGCGGCCGCCCCACGTTGGGAGATGGACCTGCCCGCGGTCACCCGCGTGCACTCGGTCCTGGGCTGGCTGGCCCTGATGGGCAGCGCCGCCGCCGTCCTGCTCGCCTACCGGGGCGGCGCCGGTCGGCCCGCCCGTCTGAGCAGCGTGGCGCTGCTGGTGATCGTGCTGCTCCAGGGTGCCCTGGGCTACACCCAGTACGCCCTGGAACTGCCCGAGACCCTCGTGGTGCTGCACGTGCTCGGTTCGGCGCTGACCTGGGTGGCGATCGCACGACTGTACTTCGCCACCACCCGGCTGACCCCGGCGGAGGAGCGGATCAGTACCGAGGCGGGTACGGAGGCCGGCCCTGAGGCTGGCCATGACGGGGAACGTAGTCCTGCTGAGCCCGCGCCTGGGCGATGACGTGCGCGAAGTCCGCGCGTCGCATGAAACCCGAGTCCGTGGGGCGCTCCGCCCAGCCCGGGGTGACCGGCTGGGGTAGCCGCCCCAGGAAGGTGTCCCGGGCCACGTGCATCAGGGCCAGGAACGCGTCGCGGTTGACCTTCCAGTCCTTGCGGGCCACCCCCGCGTCCAGCTTCTGGTGCAGCAACGCGAGCTCCGTGGCGGCCAACTGGTAGTCCTTCATCGCCGTGCGCCCGCGGGCGCCGGCGTTGCGCGCCGCCCAATCCCTGGCCTGGCGTCGGCCCTGCATGGAACCGAGCATGGTGATGTCGGCGGGGGTCACCAGGCCGGTGGAGATGTAGGGCGGCAGGTAACGGGCGATCGCGGTGATCTGGTCGCGCCGGTCCTGGCGGGCGATGCCCAAGATGCCCAAGAGCACCACGAACAGCACCAGGTAGGCCACGCCCAGACCGCCCCACCCGAAGAGGGTCGCGCCGTTCCACATGCCGTGCAGCAGCACCGCCAGGACCCAGCCGGCGATGGGGGCGAGGAAGCGCGGTCCTCCGCTTCGCATGGCCGCGTAGGCGACACCGATACCGATCATCGCGGTGTAGAGCGGGTGGCCGAAGGGCGCGATGATCCCGCGGATGGCGAAGGTGGCGACCAGCGTGCCGTCGAAGAAGGCGCTGAGGAAGTACAGGATGTTCTCGGTGAACGCGAAGCCGGTGGCCACCATGCCCGCGTAGACCACGCCGTCGGTGAAGGCGTCGATCTCGTGGCGGCGTCGCCACAGCAGGATGAGCAGCACCAGACCCTTGGCGCTCTCCTCCACCACCGGGGCCACCAGCGAGGTGCCGAGGAAGTCGCCCAGGTCCGGTCCGAAGAACGGCACCATGAGGTAGGCGATGCCCCAGGTGTTGAGGAGGAAGGACGCCACGACCGCCACTCCGGCCCCCCACACGAAGGCGAAGAACAGCACCCACCCGGGTTCGGGTTCGATGCGGTCCAGCAGGAGGATGAGCGGGATGAGGATGGTGACCGGGACGATGGCCGCGACCAGGCTCACCGTGAAGCCGACCGCCCCGTCGATCCCCACGGCCGCACCCCCCGCCATGGCCAGGAGCCACAGGTAACCGAGCATGCCGATCATGCACACCACGCTGATGGTGATGCCCAGGATGAGCGTCATCGAGTAACGGGATCTGCGGCCCTGGAGAATGGCCTTGCTGTCGAGTCGGGGCATGAGCACAGATCGTAGCGCTTGCCACCGGCGACGCCGACTCCCCCTCCACCCTGCGGAGATCACCTCGGAGGGGCCGTCCGTGTACGACAGGATGGCAGTCCCACCCGACCCACCCGGAAAGGTCCCACCATGGCCCCGAACGACACCGCCCGGACCCGGCCCGTCAGCGCCTGGGAGTGGGTGCTGCGCGTGGCGGTCCTGTCCTCGCTGGCCGTGCTCCTGTGGGAGTTCGTCACCGCCGGCCAACTGATCACCTACAACCTGGACGCCCTGCCGTTCCACTACGCCGGGGCGCTCGCGGTGCACGTGACCACCGGCGCGCAACTGCTCGCCGCGGGCGCGCTGTGGTCCTCCCGAGGCCGGGGCCCCGGGACCGACCGCACGGTCCTCCTGCTCAGTCTGGGGGCGTTCGTGGTGGGCTTCCCGCAGGCGGCACTGGGCACCTACGGCCCCCTTCAAGCGCACGTCCCCCTGGCGTTGCTGCTGGTGACCCTGGTGGTGTGGTCGGCGGTGCTGATCTTGCGCCGTCGATCCGCCTGAGCCGCCCCGCGCCATCGACCCGCGCGACGGAAACGGCGCCCGTTCCTCGTTGGGAACGGGCGCCGTCGTCGTCTATCAGGTCGGCTTTCAGCCGAGCACGCCCGCCAGGAGCGGGTCGATGGTCACGGCCGAGAACAGCAGCGCCAGGTAGGCGTTGGACAGGTGGAAGAAGCCCATGGTCTTGAGCTTGGCACCGGTCACACCCGCCTTGGAGCGGCTCAGCAGTCGGTGGGCCTGGAACACCAGCAGGGCGCCCAGGATCAGCGCGACCGCGCCATAGAACCAGGTGGTGCCGGCCACCGGCCAGAAGGCGAGGGAGACGATGACGGTCGCCCAGCTGTAGAGCACCGACTCCAGCAGCACCCGGCGGTCACTGGCGACCACGGGCAGCATCGGTACCTTGGCGGCCGCGTAGTCCTCGCGGTAGCGCATGGCCAGGGTCCAGGTGTGCGGGGGTGTCCAGAAGAACACCACCAGGAACAGCACGAACGGCGCCCAGTCGAGGCTGTTGGTGACCGCGGCCCAACCGATGAGAACGGGCATGCAGCCGGCGATGCCGCCCCACACCACGTTCTGCGCGGTGCGCCGCTTGAGCAGCATCGAGTACACGAAGATGTAGAACCCGATCGCGAACAGCGACAGCACGGCGGACAGCACGTTGACGAACGCCAGGAACCCGACCGTGGAGCCGACCGCCAGGATCAGCCCGTAGACCAGGGCCCCCTTGGGGGTGACCAGGTCCATCGCGGCCGGACGCCGGCGGGTGCGACGCATCTCACGATCGATGTCGCGGTCGATGTAGCAGTTCATCGCGTTGGCGCTGGCCGCCGACATGGTGCCGAACAGCAGGGTGGCCACCGCGATCCACAACGGCGGCACACCACCGGCGGCCACGAACATCACCGGGATGGTGGTGATGAGCAGCAGCTCGATGACGCGGGGTTTGGAAAGCGCGACATAGGCGCGGACGTACTCGCCCAGGGAGGCCTTGCGGGGGACCTCCGGGGTGGACGATCCGACCTGAGGGGAACGGTTGGTAAGCGCCATCAGTACCGCGTCCCCACGGCCGAAAGCACTCCTGTCCCCCACGGGGCCGGCTCGGTTTCAGACACGCGGATACCTCGACAACTCTTCGGGAATTTCAACACTGCTCGCCACGCGGGGTCGAGCGGACCGACAAACCGTCAGGATCAGCGAAAACCCCGTCAACGACATACTGTAGTACTTCCTTGAACGGGCCGATGACCAACCCCCTGGGAACGAGGCCCCACCCGTCAGGTGACCTTCGCCCCATGACGAGCGGCCGCGGGGGTAAGGCGAGTGTAAGGAAGGTTCGCACACGCCTCACCATGCCACCAACGTGCCACGCTTCCGTTACCCATGGGTAAGAGGAGGTGTCGCCCAACGACACGTCTCGACACGGACGATAGGCTCGCAAACAGCGCCGTTCTCACCCTCCACACCCCTTCGGCCCACCCCCACCGGTGGGCCGTCACCGGGGTGCCCGGCGACCGACAAGTACACACGACCCCACACCGCCCCGAACGCCGGATGGTTCGGGTGCCCGAGAAGGAGGACGTCAGTCCGTGAACGCCCACACCCCGCAGACTCTGGAGTGGTCGGACCTCGACCTCCGCGCCGTGAACACGGTCCGGGCACTGGCCATGGACTCGGTTGAGAAGTCGGGTAACGGTCACCCCGGTACCGCGATGAGCCTGGCTCCCGCCGCCTACCTGCTGTTCCAGAAGATCATGCGGCACGACCCCTCGGACCCCGAGTGGGCCGGCCGCGACCGCTTCGTCCTGTCGATCGGTCACTCCAGCCTCACCCTGTACATCCAGCTCTACCTCGCCGGATACGGCCTGGAGCTGGAGGACCTGAAGTCCCTGCGCCAGTGGGGCAGCCGCACCCCGGGCCACCCCGAGTTCAGCCACACCCCCGGTGTGGAGACCACCACCGGCCCGCTGGGCCAGGGCGTGGGCAACGCCGTGGGCATGGCCATGGCCGCCCGCCGCGAGCGCGGCCTGTTCAGCCCCGAGGCCGGACCGGGCGCGAGCCCCTTCGACCACCACATCTACGCGTTCTGCTCCGACGGTGACGTCCAGGAAGGCGTGAGCCACGAGGCCAGCGCCCTGGCGGGGACCCAGCAGCTGGGCAACCTCATCATGATCTGGGACGACAACAAGATCTCGATCGAGGACGACACCCGCATCGCGCACAGCGAGGACGTGGCCGCCCGCTACGCCGCCTACGGCTGGCACGTCGAGGACGTCGACTGGACCGCCACCGGCGAATACGTCGAGGACATCGAGGCCCTCCACCAGGCGATCCTGCGCGGAAAGGCCGAGACCGAGCGTCCCACCTTCATCCGCCTGCGCACCGTCATCGGGTGGCCGGCGCCCAACAAGCAGAACACCGGCGCCATCCACGGTGCCGCGATCGGCGCCGACGAGATCTCCGCCACCAAGCAGATCCTGGGCCTGCCCGACGAGCCGTTCGGTGTCGAGGACTCCGTCATCGAGCACACCCGCGAGGCCGTGGACCGCGGCCGTGCGGCGCACGACGCCTGGAAGGTCGGGTTCGAGGCCTGGCACAAGAGCGCCGGCGAGCGCGCGGAGCTGTTCGACCGCCTGGTCTCCCAGCGTCTTCCCGAGGGCTGGGAGAAGTCCATCCCCACCTTCGAGGCGAGCGAGAAGGGCATGGCCACCCGCAAGGCCGGCGGTGAGGTGCTCTCCGCCCTGGCCCCGGTGCTGCCCGAGCTGTGGGGCGGCTCCGCCGACCTGGCCGGGTCCAACAACACCACGCCCAAGGGCGAGCCGTCCTTCCTGCCCTTCGAGCGCGCCAGCGAGATGTTCCCGGGCAACCCGTACGGGCGCGTCCTGCACTTCGGTGTGCGAGAGCACGGCATGGGTTCGATCCTCAACGGCATCGCCCTGCACGGCCCGACCCGCCCCTACGGCGGTACGTTCCTGGTCTTCAGCGACTACATGCGTCCGGCGGTCCGCCTGGCCGCGCTGATGAAGCTGGGCATCACCTACGTGTGGACGCACGACTCCATCGGACTGGGTGAGGACGGCCCCACCCACCAGCCGGTCGAACACCTGTGGTCGCTGCGCGCCATCCCGGGGCTGGACGTCATCCGCCCGGGCGACGCCAACGAGACCGCCGTCGTGTGGCGTTCCATCATGGAGAACGCCGACCGTCCGTCCGCGCTGGCGCTGACCCGCCAGAACCTGCCCGTCCTGGACCGACAGGAGTACGCGTCGGCCGAGGGCGCGGTCAAGGGCGGCTACGTGCTGGCCGAGGCCGACGGCGAGACCCCCGAGGTCATCATCATCGCGACCGGCAGTGAGGTGCCCATCGCGCTTGACGCGCGCAAGTCCCTCCAGGAAGCGGGCACGCCCACCCGTGTGGTCTCGATGCCGTGCGTGGAGTGGTTCGACCGTCAGGACGAGGAGTACCGCGAGCAGGTGCTCCCCTCCTCGGTGCGCGCCCGCGTGTCCATCGAGGCCGGCATCGCCATGGGTTGGCGCGCCTACGTCGGTGACACCGGCGAATCGGTGAGCCTGGAGCACTTCGGTGCCTCCGCTCCCTACGAGGTCCTGTACGAGAAGTTCGGCTTCACGCCCGAGGCGGTCGTCGAAGCGGCTCGTAAGAGCCTCGCCAAGTCCGGCAAGTGATCAAGGGGTCCGCCGCGGTCGAGCCCCGCGGCGGACCTCGTTCCAGTGGAAGAAGGAACACCATGAGCAACGCACTCCGGGACCTGTCCGAGGAGGGCGTTTCGGTCTGGCTGGACGACATCAGCCGCGAACGTCTCCGGACCGGCGATCTGACCGAGCTGATGTCGACCAAGCACGTGGTCGGCGTCACCTCCAACCCCACCATCTTCGACAAGGCCCTCGCCGAGGGTGACGCCTACGACGAGCAGGTCCACGAGCTGGCCCTGCGGGGCGTCTCGGTGGAGGAGGCGGTACGTTCCATCACCGCCTACGACATCCGGTGGGCCGCCGACGTCCTGCGTCCGGTCTACGACGCCACCGAGGGCGTGGACGGCCGTGTGTCCCTTGAGGTGGACCCGCGTCTGGCCGACGACACCGAGCGCACCGCCGCCGAGGCCAAGGCCCTGTGGTGGCTGGTGGACCGGCCCAACCTGATGGTCAAGATCCCCGCCACGGCCGCGGGTCTGCCCGCCATCACCCGGACCCTGGGCGAGGGCATCAGCGTCAACGTCACGCTGATCTTCTCCCTTGAGCGCTACCGGCAGGTGATGGACGCGTTCCTGGAGGGCATGGAGCTGGCGCGGGTCAACGGCCACGACCTGTCCAAGATCCACTCGGTGGCGTCCTTCTTCGTCAGCCGCGTGGACAGCGAGGTCGACAAGCGTCTGAAGGCGATCGGCACCGACGAGGCGCTCGCCCTGACCGGCAGGGCCGCGCTCGCCAACGCCCGCCTGGCCTACAAGGCCCACGTCGAGGTGTTCTCCTCGCTTGAGTGGCGGGCCCTCGCCGAGCAGGGCGCCAAGCCACAGCGTCCGCTGTGGGCGTCCACCGGCGTCAAGGACCCGGCGCTGGAGGACACCCTCTACGTCACCGGCCTGGTGGCCCGCGACACCGTGAACACCATGCCGCAGGCCACCCTGGACGCGACCGCCGACCACGGTCGGATCACCGGCAATACCGTTTTGGGCACCTACGAGCAGGCCCAGGACGACTTCGCCGCCCTCGCGGACGCCGGAGTGAGCCTGACCGACGTGTTCACCGTCCTGGAGCGGGAAGGGGTCGAGAAGTTCGTCGATTCCTGGAAGAGCCTCCTGGAGGCGCTGTCGGCCAAGCTCGACAAGCTCGGCTGACACCGCGGGCCGTTCCGGCGCACGGCCCCGGAACGGCCCGCGAGCACACCACCGAAGCACCGGCCACTCTCCATCGGAAAGAGAAGAGACCGTGAAAGAACCGGTGATGCCGGGGGCGGTACCCAACCCGCTCCGCAACGCCCTGGACCGACGACTTCCCCGGATCGCCGGGCCCAGTGTCCTGGTCCTGTTCGGGGTCACGGGTGACCTGGCGCGCAAGAAGCTGCTGCCGGGCATCTACGACCTGGCCAACAGGGGATTGTTGCCGCCGGGCTTCGGTCTGGTGGGTTTCGCCCGCCGGGACTGGGAGGACCAGGACTTCGCCCAGGTGGCGCAGGAGGCCGTGCGCAAACACGCGCGCACGCCGTTCCGTGAGGACGTGTGGCGCCAGCTCAGCGAGGGCGTGCGATTCGTGCAGGGCGACCTGGACGACGACGAGGCCTTCGACGAGCTGGCCCGGACCGTGACGGAACTGGACCACGAGCGCGGTACCGGCGGCAACTACGCGTTCTACCTGTCGCTGCCGCCCAAGCTGTTCCCGACCGTGGTCACCCAGCTCAAGCGGTCCGGTCTGGCCCAGGCCGAGGAGGGTTCGGGGCCGGGCGGGATCACCCCGTGGCGCCGGGTGGTGATCGAGAAACCCTTCGGGCACGACCTGGAGAGCGCCCAAGAGCTCAACCAGGTCGTGGACGAGGTCTTCCCGCCCTCGGCGGTGTTCCGCATCGACCACTACCTGGGCAAGGAGACGGTCCAGAACATCCTGGCGCTGCGCTTCGCCAACACCCTGTTCGAGCCGCTGTGGAACCGCAGCTACGTCGACCACGTGCAGATCACGATGGCCGAGGACATCGGTGTGGGCGGTCGCGCCGGCTACTACGACGGTATCGGCGCGGCTCGCGACGTCATGCAGAACCATCTGCTGCAACTGCTGGCGCTCGTGGCCATGGAGGAGCCGGTCTCCTACAACGCCGACGCGATCCGCACGGAGAAGGAGAAGGTGCTCTCCGCCGTCACCCTGCCCGAGGACCTGGCCACCGGTACCGCCCGGGGCCAGTACGCCGCCGGGTGGCAGGGCGGCGCGGCGGTGCGCGGCTACCTCGAAGAGGAGGGCATCCCCTCCGACTCGGTGACCGAGACCTACGCGGCGCTGAAGGTGAACGTGGGCACCCGCCGTTGGGCGGGCGTTCCGTTCTACATGCGCACCGGCAAGCGTCTGGGCCGCCGTGTCACCGAGGTGGCGCTGGTGTTCCAGGCCGCGCCGCAGCAGATGTTCTCCCGCACCGACGTCAGCGAACTGGGACAGAACGCCCTGGTACTGCGTATCCAACCGGACGAGGGCGTGACCCTGCGGTTCGGTTCCAAGGTGCCGGGCACCTCCATGGAGGTGCGCGACGTGAGCATGGACTTCACCTACGGGCAGTCCTTCACCGAGGCCAGCCCCGAAGCCTACGAACGACTCATCCTGGACGTGCTCATCGGCGACCCGCCGCTGTTCCCGCGACAAGAGGAAGTGGAGCTGTCCTGGCGGATCCTGGACCCGGTCGAGGAGTACTGGGCCGTGAACGGCAAGCCCGAACAGTACGGCTCGGGCACCTGGGGTCCGGAGTCCGCCCACGAACTGCTCGCCAGGGACGGCCGCCAGTGGCGACGTCCGTGACCGTCGGGAGGAATAGATGACGCTCTACCTGCCGCGCACCACCACCTCGGAGATCACCGAGGCGCTCATGGCCGAACGGCTCAGCGTCGGTGGCGGTGCCATGAACATGGTGCTCACCCTGGTCATCGTCACCGACGAGGCCGACCACTACGACGCCGTACGGGCCGCCACCGAGGCCGGGCGCGAACACCCCTCGCGGGTGGTGGCGCTCGTTCGTCGTGACCCCAAGGCCGAACCCACCATCGACGCCGAGATCCGTCGACCGGGCACCTCGGGGCCCGGCGAGGCGGTGCTGTTGCGCCTGTACGGGCCCTTGGGCGAACACCCGGACTCGGTGCTCACGCCGCTCTTGGTACCGGACGCGCCCGTGGTGGTGTGGTGGCCGGGACAGGGGCCGGTCGACCCCGCCTCGGACCCGGTGGGCCGACTCGCCCAACGTCGGATCACCGACGCCCTGCGCGCCCCGGACCCGCTGCGCGACCTGATGGACCGGGTCGCCCACTATCGTCCCGGTGACACCGACCTGACCTGGACCCGGCTCACCCCATGGCGCTCACTGCTGGCCAGCGTCATGGACCAGCCCTGCGGGTGGGTGACCGGGGCCAAGGTGACGGCCGAACCCGACTATCCGAGCGCCGATTTGCTCGCGGCTTGGCTGTCCGAACGCCTGGAGATCTCGGTGGAGCGCCACGCCTCGGACGGCCCTGGGCTGACCGAGGTGAGTCTGACCACCGACCAGGGGGACATCGTGATCTCCCGACGTGATGGCCGTGTGGCCACCCTGAGCAGGTTCTCCCAGCCCGACCAGAGGGTGGCCCTGGCCCGACGCGGTGCCGCCACGGCGCTGGCCGAGGAACTGCGCCGCCTGGACCCTGACGAAACGTACGCGAACGCGGCCCGCCATCTCGGGCCGATGCTCGCTGGAAGCGGAGCTTGAGATGAGCGAACCGGAGATCGTCCGCACCAACGACGCCGCACAGTTGGCGCAGAGCGCGGCGTCACGGTTGGCGAAGCTGATCGTGAGCGCCGAGACGGAGGAGCGCGACTTCCACCTCGTGTTGACCGGCGGTGGGGTCGGCATCCAGACCCTCGCGGCTCTTCGCGACGAGGCCAAGGCCAGCGCTATGAAGTGGTCCCACGTGCACCTGTGGTGGGGCGACGAGCGTTTCCTTCCCGAGGGCGACGCCGAGCGCAACGAGACCCAGGCCCGTGAGGCGCTGATCGACGACATCGACATCCCGGCCGACAACGTGCACCCGATGCCGGCCTCCGACGGGACCGACCTCGCCGAGGTCGAGCGCGCGGCGACCAACTACTCGGCCGCGCTGTCGGTGGCCGCGCGAGGCGAGGGGCCTGTGCCCGCCTTCGACGTGTGCCTGTTGGGCCTCGGGCCGGACGCGCATGTCGCCTCGCTGTTCCCGGGCCTGCCGGGCGTGCGCGAGGACGGGGCCGCCGCCGTGGCGGTCCACGACTCCCCCAAGCCCCCGCCGACCCGGGTGAGCCTGACCCTGTCGTCGATCAACTCGGCGCGCCAGGTGTGGGTACTGGCCTCGGGTGAGTCCAAGTCCGAAGCGGTGCGCCTGGGGCTGTCGGGTGCGAGCGTGGACGAGGCACCTGTCGCGGGCGTGAAGGGCAGCGAGAAGACGGTGTTCTGGTTGGACGAGGCGTCCGCCTCGAAGTTGTAGTGATGCGCCTACAGACGTAGGAAAGAACGCACGAAGGAGCGATGCCCTGGCGGGGTTCCCTGCCAGGGCATCGTCATGTTCGGGGATGGAGGCGGATGGGGTGGGGGTAGGGGCGGGGGCCGACAACGAGCTGATCCAGGCCGCTCTGCAGGCTTATACCGAGCCGTATGGGCCGGAGAACGCGGCGATGCCGAAGCATCAGCGCGCTTATGACGCGATGATGCGGATCTTCGAGACCGCTCTGACTCACCGGGGTTGCTCCAGCCTGAGCCGCCAACCGTTGGCCACGTTGAACATCACCGTCCCCCTCAAGCCCTTCCTGGGAGACGGCACCACTGAACCGGCCACCACCGAGGATGGGGTGGTGTTGCCCGATCAGATGGTGGCCCACCTGACCCCCCACAGTTGGCTGCGCCGGTCCCAGGGTCGGACTCTGTTGGATGTGGGGCGCAAGCAGCGGTGCGCCCCCGATCCGGTCCGTCAAGCGGCCGGGTTCAAGAAGCCCTACTGCGAGTGGCACCAGGGCTGCGACATGCCGCGTAGCTGGTCGCAGTACGACCACATCGTCCCGTTCTCCCACGGCGGGGCCACGAGCGCGGACAACATGCAGATCCTGTGCTCGACCCACAATCGGCTCAAGCACCGGCTACAGGCCAAGGTGAACCGGCAGATCTGGGAACACCACCACGCCCAGAACCACCAAGAAGCGGGAAAAGAAGCCGGGTCCGGGGATGGTGAGGGGGAGCCAGCCCCAGCCACCGCCCCTAACCACCACCATCCGCTTCCACCGCCCGTTTCCGCCAGGTGGAACCCCACCCCGACGAGAACACCCCCGGTTGGGTGTCAGACCCCAAGGGCCCTGTGTCCTGTGGGGATATCCCCATGCCCAAGGACAGAAACACCGCGACCCCCACCCGGAGCCACATTCCGGGGCCGGAGTGGCTCCCATCGGGGGTGTCGGCACCACTTCCACCCCCGGTACCGGCTCCCGCCCCGGGTACCGGCCCACCGACACCATCAACCCCGTGCTGTCTCTCCACCATGATGATCTTGCTCGTAGCGCCATGTTGGGCGCCCAACATGGCGCTACGAGCAAGATCATCGGGGAAAGGGCCTCGTCAGGGCCGGCTACCGCGGGGACGCGCCCCGCCCTGTGCCTGGCCTGTAGCGGGTACTTCGTGACCTCACCCGTCACGTAGTGGCGACGCGCCCCACGAGGACACCAGAGGGAAGGGAAGGGATCCGGCCGGCTGCGGCCGGAGTGGGCCGCAGGCCCACAGGGCCGTTGGGACCTCAACCACTCTCCCCCCTTCCCCGATAGCCGCCAAACCGCCGCCCGTGCCGTACGGGTCAAGGCCACCCACCACAGCGCCACAGAACCCGACATCGCCTTGACGCGTGCGGTGCGGGCGGCAACAATCACGCGGCGGGGAAGGAGGGAGAACCCACCCCCACCCCGCCCAACAACCCCAAGGCTCACGGCCCCAAGCGCACCCGCCAAAAGACCCACACTCACCCCACGCCCGCCCGCCCCGCCCCGCCCCGAAACCAAAGGCTTCAGACCCGCTTCACGTTCCCGGCCAGGGGACGCAGACGCACTACGGTCTCGACACCGTCCTCGTGCAGGATGTGACGCATCCCGGACACATCGGGGAAGAAACCTTCTGGGGCCCGGGCCGACAACTGGGCAGCGGCCGTGCTGAATTTGGCCCCTGAACTCCACCGGCTATGTGGATCGACAACTCCTCCAGTGCCTCGAAGGCTTGTACTTCGGCACCCTCATCCAAGGCTACGAGCACCCTGGCAACAACACCGGACCCGACTCTGACCGGCACCTTGACCAACCACTGCGGTACTTCCTCCGTGAGAGCCTGCCGCCCTTGCTCGTCGGGCTCCCCTGCCCCAGAGAACCAGGGTGTACCCGCCACCACACCACCATGTTCCTCGACCAACGAACTCAGTTCCCGGACCACGGTGGTGATGGCCGCGATGGCCTCGTCCTCGTATTCACGCTGTCGCCGTGGTTCCTCGGCGTGGTCTCGGAGCACCCGGCCAGAGGCGAAGTCGCGGATCGTGTCCAGGACCTTGTCCAGGGAGTCCGGCGAGTGGGCGTAGTCGACGATCACCGAGATGCCCCGCGGGGCCGCGAAGTACTCGAAGCGACCCGGGATCCGGGGCATTCGCTCCAGCGCCGCCACCAGTCCGGAGAGCTCGTGTCCCTGGATGTGGCAGGTGGCCAGTGCGGCGAGCGCGTTGGACACCGAGAAACGCCCCGGAGTCGGGATCGCCGCCGGGTACTTGCGGCCCTCGTACCGGAGGAGGAAGCGGACGCCCGAGGCGTCGACCACCAGGTCGGTCGCCTGGTAGTCCGCCGGTCCCTCGACGGAGTAGGACACCGTGGCCCCCGACATCATCGCCGGGATGGCGGCGCCCACGGGTCGCCCACGTTGATCACGGCCTGCCGGCACAAGCCATGGAACAACCGTGGTTTGGCGTCCCGGTAGTTCTCCATGGTGCCGTGGTCGTCCAGGTGGTCCTGGGTCAGGTCGGTGAAGATCCCGACGTCGATGTGGGAGCCGTCCACTCGGTGCTGGAGCAGGCCCGTGGACGTCGCTTCCAGCACGACGCTCCGGGTGCCCCGGGCCCGCATGCGGGCCAGCAGGTACTGAAGGTCCGGGGCCTCTGGTGTGCTGAGCAGGGTCCGGGGCATCGGAATGGGATCACCGCCGGTCCGGGCCCCAGAGGTACCGATGACCCCGGCCCGGGCACCGGCGGCGATCCGCAGCAGGGACTCGTACATGGACGCCACCGAGGTCTTGCCATTGGTGCCGGTGACCGCGACGACGTCCATGTCCCGACCGGGTTCGCCGTGGTGGCGCGCGGACACGAGGTCCGTGGCGATCCCCTCCGGACCACCTTCGGGGTGCTCTGGGAGCGCGAGGTAGAGGGAACCCGGCGCCACTCGATCGATGTCGACGCTGGGCGCCGCGGTGATGGGGATGTCGGGGTCCCCGTGGATGACCTGGTGGGCATGGCCGTTGAGCAATGCGCTCAGTTGCAGGGGGTGGTCCCTTCGGAGGCGGCGCGACCGCGGATGCGATCGACAGCCGGCATGTCCGAAACATACGCCATTGCCCTCATCGCCCCACATATCGGCACCGACCCCTTACGGAACGTGGACGAGGGGCCGGTGTCGCCCTCATGATTCGGACAGCGGACTAGTCTCCGGCGGTGCGCCAGAAGACCGGGATGACGATGGCGGCGACCACCAGGTGGGACAGCTCCAGGACGATGGCGGTGGCGGTCGAGGCGCCCACGGCCAGGGGCGGCAGGAACATCAGCACGGTGATGAGCACCGCGACGATGGTCCACGCCAGGCGACCACGGTCGGCACCCAGGACACGTTGGACGAGCAGCAGCGCGACCCAGCCCAGGACGGCGAAACCGGCGCTGAAGATCGCGAAGGCCGGCCAGTCGATCGGGGCGGGTTCCTGGCCGGGTGGCGTGACCACCATGTCCGCTCCGATCAGGGGCCCGGCCAGGGCCACGAGGGCGTTGACGACGGCCACGGCCACCACGGTGATGAGGCGGGGACGCCAGGTGGATCGGGCGGTGCGGGTCTTGGTGACGGTCATGGGACTTCCTCGCTTCGGGTCGGTTCCTTCATGACCGTACGGACCTATAAAGAGACTTCCTATGCGTGATCGGCTCCGATGTATACGCGAGCGTCCATGTTGGCCATCATGCTGGATACGCTGGCGGCATGGATGTACTCAGCGACGTCATCTCGACCATGCGTACCGGTCGGCCACGGTCGGCGCGGATCGAGTGGTACGCGCCCTGGGGCATGCGGTTCCCGGAAGTACCCGGCGGCAAGTTCCTCGTGGTGTTGCAGGGGGCCTGCTGGGCGCTGATGGAGGGCCGCGAACCACTTCAGTTGGGCGCCGGCGACGTCCTCTTCCTGCCCCGGGGCGCCGAGCACGCGTTGGTGAGCGATCCCCAGGCGCCCGTCGAGGGGTTGGACCGCGCGAAGTCCCTACGGGAGCAGGACGGGGTGGCCGAGGCCGTGGCGGGCGAGACGGTGCCGACGCTGGTGTGTTCGGAGGGGTTCGCCCGCCCCAAGGACCTGGTTCCCGGAACGGGGCCGTTCGGCGTCACTTCGGTGGGCGAGGCGCTGGGCGAACCCACCTGTGTGACGGTCGGTGGTTCCTACTTCGCCGGGGTGACGCGTCCCCACCCGCTCCTGGCCGAGTTGCCGCCGGTGGTGCACCTGCCGGCTCGGGTGGGGGAACGTTCCGAGCTACCGCTGGCGGTGGGCCTGCTCGGCAGAGAACTGGGGTCGGGGCGTCCGGGCGGAGACACGGTGATCCCGCACCTGTTGGACATACTGGTGGTCTATATCCTGCGGACCCACCTGGATCAGGAAGGCGCGTCGGGTACGAGGGCCGGGTGCGGTTTCGCGGGCGCCATGCGCGACCCCGGGGTGCACGAGGCGATCCAGGCGGTGCACCGCGACCCGTCGCGCCCCTGGACCGTGGCGGAACTGGGTAAGCGCGCCGGGTTGTCGCGGGCCGCGTTCTCCCGACGCTTCACCACCCTGGTGGGGCAGTCGCCGCTGGCCTACGTGACCTGGTGGCGGTTGACCACCGCGGCCCGGCTGTTGAACGAGGAGGATGCACCGGTCGGCTCGATCGCGACGAGGGTCGGGTACTCCTCGCAGTTCGCGTTCGCCAACGCGTTCAAGCGGGAGTTCGGTGTGTCCCCGGGCCGCTATCGGGAGGGGACGCGGTCCGAGCGGTTCGATGGCTCAGGGTGAGCGTGGTGAACAGGGCCGCGCACGGCAGAGCGACCAGGACCGGGACGAACACCCAGGCCGGGTAACCGATGGTGGGTTCCTGCTCGCCCGTGAACAGGAATCCACCGGTCCGGGAGGGGGAGATCAGAGCACGCTCGGGCAGGTGGTGTCCTCACCAGGGAGCCCACCGCCGAGCAGGTAGGTCTCCACCGCGTTGTCCACACAGGCGCGGCCGGCCCCGTAGGCGGTGTGGCCGCCGCCCTCGTAGGTGAGCAGGGTGGCGGAGCCGAGCTGCTCGGTCAGTTCCCGGGCCCACCGATAGGGGGTGGCCGGATCCCCCAGGGTGCCCACGACCAGGATCGGCGGGGCCATCGGTGCGCTGATCCCGGTGGGCGTCGCCTCGGCGTCGGGCCAGGTGGCGCAGGGCAGCATCCGCCACACCTCGGTTCCCCCGAAGAGCGGTGAGGCGGCCTCGGCCTCGCGGGCGCCTTGGAGGTAGTCGCCGATGTCGGTGGGCCGGGGGTGGTCGGCGCAACGCACGGCGATGTGCGCGGCCTCGTCCGCGCCGGGTGGCGCGTCGGCGTCGTCGCCGCGCAGGCTCGACAGATAGTCGGTGACGAACCCGTCGCGTTCGTCGTCGGCCAGTCCGGCGAGCAGCAGGGCGGCGCCCGGCCATAGCTGTTCGGTGTGCAGCGAACCGCGCAGCAGGTCCAGCAGGGCGTACCGGTCCAGGTCACGCCCGTCGACGCGCAACGGCTCCGTGTCGAGGCCGTCCAGGAGGGTCGCCAACTCCTCGGAGGCGCTGTCCATTCCGGTGAACGGGCATTCCGGGGCGCTGTCCAGGCAGTAGGCGACGAACGCCTCCCAGGAGGTCTGGAGTCCGGCGGTCTGTTCGACGGTGTCGGTGATCAGGTCGTCGTCGATCGAGACCGCCCCGTCCAGGACCAGCGCGCCGGAGCGTTCGGGATACATCTCGGCGTACAGGGCCCCGATGGAGGTGCCGTAGGAGTAGCCGACGTAGTCCAGCCGTTCGTCACCCAGGGCGTCGCGCACCAGGTCGAGGTCGCGGGCGACGTTCACGGTGCCCATGTTGAAGAGGAAGTCCTCGCCCACGGCGTCCACGCAACCGGTGGTGAAGGCGTGCGCGACCCTCTCCAACTTCTCCAGGGCGCGTTCGGGCAGGTCGTGGGGGTCGATGCCTCGGATCCGGGCCAGGAGAGCGTCCAGGTCGGCGTGGCCTCGGCAGGTGAACCCGCCGCTGTCGCCCACGCCTCGGGGGTCGAAGGAGACCAGGTCGAAGTTCTCCCGTACACCGCGACCCAGTGGTAGGGCGCCGGCGAGGAAGGTGTCGGTCCCGGAGATCCCCGGGCCGCCGAAGTCGAACACGAGCGAACCTCGGCTCGCGCCTTGGGCGGGTTGGCGGATCAGCGCCAGTTCGAGGACTTCACCCTCGGGGTCACCGTGGTCGACGGGGACGGTGACGCTGCCGCACTCCAGGCGGGCCTGCCAGTCCGGGTCACCCTCGGTCGGCCCGATCTCGGCGAGTTCGTCCTGGTCGAGGCAGGGTTCCCAGTCGATGTGTTGTCCGTGGAAGGGGTGGGGCCCGTCCTTGACGTCGGCGAGCGGTGTTCCGGGGGTGATCGCCAGCATCGTGGCCAGCACTCCGGCACCCCAAAGTCGCCGTCTCGCCCACACCCGCACACCGGACCTCACTCCGAGTAGCCGAACCCTCGACTTCCCATACTCGGAGTGAAACAATAGACACGCACGGTGAACATGCCGTGACCGGGGTCAACAGTGCGTCCCGAGGTGTTTTACCCGCCCGGGCAGGACAGCCCGTCCTCGGGCACCTGCCCGGCCAAGAGGTAGGCGTCGACGGCGCCGTCCACGCACGGGTCACCGTAGCCGTAGACGGTGTGTCCGGCGCCCTCGTAGGTGAGCAGGACCGCGGTGTCGAGTTGCGCGGTGAGTTCCTCGGCCCACGCGTAGGGGGTAGCGGGGTCGCCGAGGGTGCCGACCACGAGGAGCGGCGGGGCGTCGGGGGCGGTGAACCCGGTGGGGGTCTCCTCGGTGTCCACCCAGTAGGCGCAGGGCAGTTGTTCCCAGACCAGGTCGGGGCCGAAGAGCGGGGCGTGCTCGGCGACCTCTTGGGCGGCCCTCCGATAGACGTCGGGGTCGGTGGGGTCGTCGCGGTCGGCGCAGTTGATCGCGGTCAGCGCGGCCTCATCGTCCGCCTCTGCCGCCCCGGCCCCCTCGTCGTCCCCTTCCTCGTCCTCGTAGAGACCGAAGGTGCCGTCGTAGAGGGCGTCGAGTCGCTCGCCCGCCCCGTGTGGATCGACGTCCACGGCGGCCAGGGTCCTCGCCAGTTCCGACCAGGCGTCCTCGTAGTACAACTCCTGGGAGACCATCGCCAGCAGGGTGGGGCCGTCCACGGTCATGCCGTGGGTGCTGGGCGGGTCGGCGTCGAGCCGGTCGGCCAGGTCGACCATCTCGGCCTCGGACTCGGCCACCCCGGTGAAGGGGCATTCGCCCCCGGCCACGCAGTCGGCCACGAACAACTCCCAGGTGTCACGGAAGCCCTCGGCCTGGTCGAGGGCGATCTCCACGTTGGGCCGTTCGGTCTCCACCGCACCGTCCAGGACCATGGCCCGGGTCGAGTCGGGGTAGAGGTCCGCGTACAGGGCACCGATGTGTGTGCCGTAGGAGAATCCGACGTAGGACAGGTGTTCGTCGCCCAGCGCCCGACGGATCAGGTCGAGGTCGTGCACCACGTCGAGGGTGCCGATGTGGGCGAGGAGGTCCTCCCCCACCTCCTCGGCGCAGGTGTCGGCGTAGGCGCGGGCGGCGTCCTCCAGGTCGGTGAGTTCGGCGTCGGTCACCCGGGTGGGCTCCTGGATCGCGCGGCGGGCGTCATCGATCGCGAACCAGTCGCCGCAGGCGAAGCCGCCGCTGTCACCGACCCCTCGCGGATCAAAGGAGACCAGGTCGAACGCGGTACGGACGTCGTCGTCGAACATCGGGTAGTCGAGCATGTCCACCCCGGACTCGCCGGGCCCACCGGGGTTGACCACCAGGGACCCGATCCTCTCCTCGGGCGGGCCCTCGGCCGGGCGACGCGCCAACGCCAATTCCAACGTGTCCCCGTCGGGGTCGGCATGGTCGAGCGGGACGTCGAGGGTCCCGCACTCCAGCCCTTCCTCCCGCTCCAGCTCCTCCGGACACGCCTGCCAGTCGACGCTCACCGTCGCCGCGTCCTGCGGCTCCGCCGGGGCACACCCGGCCGCCAGCAACATCGCGATGCCCCCGAGGGCCACACCACCCGTAATACGCACGTTCACCCTCTTTTCCCGGATGCCATCATGGCGCACCGGTCAAAGTAGGCCGACGTCGGTCTCCAACAACGCCGGCGGCGCCGACGGGTCGACCTCCACCACCAACGGTCGAGTAGGGTCGCCGAACCGGATCCCCTGGTCACCGACACCTTCGGAGGTGCTCTCGGCGATCCAGTCCACCAGCTCACCGGCCCGGGTCACGTCACGGCCGGGGCGGGTCAGCGCCAGCAGGGTCCCGGCCACGTCGCAGCGCACGCTCAGGTGCGTGGTCGCGGCGAACACGCTCTGCGCCCACCCGCCGGGGCTCACCTCGCGACGCGGCCCATCCGGGGTTCTGCGCCGGCGCCAGGCGGGGGCGGCCAGACCCACCGCCCGATCGTCGAAGGCCAACACCAGGGAGGGCCGCTCCCGCGCGGTGAGGAAGGCCGATCCGTCGGCCAGGGAGGGATCCCACCAGACCCGGCAGGGACCCGAGGCCGCTTTGGAGAGACCGCGCGCGACCAGGTCCAGCAGTTCCACCTCGACCTCGTCGAGCGCCGGTCCCTCGACCACCTCGGTCAGCTCCGACGCCAGGGGTTCGTAACCGCTGAGCACCAACGACCAGTCCGGCCCGGCACGGCCGCGCAGTCCGTGCCGGCCATGGCGCAGGCACACCACGGACCGGTCGCGGGCCAGTTGGTAGGTGGCGCAGGCTCCGCCGTTGAGGGCGGCCTTGGTCAGCCCCAGGCTCATCGCCTTGGTCCCGGTGGTGAAGTCCACGACCACGGGGCGCTCCCCGTCGCGTTCACGGGCGATCCACTCCCCCACCGTCGCCGCGACCGCCTCGGGGTCGAAGCCGTTCACCGGATCGGCGGCCAGGCGCACCCGGTCGCGGTATCCCTCGGCGCGCAGGGTGTCGGCGCCGGGGGCGGGCAGACCGGGGTTCTCGACCGCGTACAGGGTGCGGGCGGCGGCCTCGCGCACGTTGGCGCGCAGGCTCTGTTTGGAGGGCAGCACCAGTGCGCGGGAGGGCCGGTGGGCGTGCAGCGCGGTCAGGGCGCCCAGGCGGCTGCCGCCCAGCGGGGTGACCAGGAGTGGGCCCTGTTCCGGACCCGGGTGGTCGGATGGCCCGGGGGCCGGGGCCAGGGGTAGGGGTGTGGCCGGCACCGTTCCGCGTCCACTGTCCAGGGCCGGCAGGAAGGCCTTGCACAGGGCGTCGAAGGAGGTCACCCGTTCGAGGAGGGCGTCGGCGTGCCACACGTGCACGTTTCGGGCGGACAGTGCCGGGTTGTAGGCGGTGATGCGTTCACGCAGGTCGTCCACGACCGGGCCGGTGTAGACGAACAGGACCTGGGTGGCCCCACCGAACACCCGACGCGACTTGGCGACCGTCCAGCCGGCCCGGGCGATCACGTCCTCGGCGCGGCTCTTGACCTCCACGCACAGGACCCGGTGGCGGTGACGCAGCAGCGCGTCGAAGTCGGCGATGGAGCCACCGGACCGGTAGGGGTCGACCACCCGACGGGCGCCCATGACCTCGGTGTCGGGCCTGCCACCGGTGAGTCGGCGCAGGTGGGCCAGGACACGTCCCTCCGCCATGACGCCGTTGAGTTCGCCGTCGGGCAGCCGTGGATAGGCCTCACGCAGCGCGCCCTCTCCGCCGGCGAGGTAGCGGCGCACCGGCGCGGGGTCGCGGCGTTCCTCCCAACGGGCTCCGTGGATCGCGGCCAGGGTCGCCAGGTCCACCCCGAGCCGTCCGGGCGGGTCGCTGTGGGGGTCAAGGTAGTGGCGCAGCAGGTGCGCCCGAGAGGGGAGGGAGCGTTCGTGGTGCAGCGCCGCCGCCACGCTCATGACCTTGGTTCCGCCGGTGTAGTCCAGGTGCCAGGGGCGTCCGGCGAGCGCCTCGCGCACCCGCTCCAGGAGGGTGGTGACCGCTTCGGGATCATGCGGGTCCGGGCCGACGCTGAGGACGCGTACGACGCGTTTCTCGCGCAGTCGCTCCACCGCCTCTGCGACCCGTCGCGCCACGGACACCGTGCCGTCGCTGCAGACCAGGAACAGGTGGTCGACGGGGAGGGTCAGCGAGGCCAACAGGGCGGGGGTGGGGTTCTGTCCCACGAGGACGACGGCTGCGGAGGGTTCGTCCACGTTGTCCTTTCTCATTCCTCAGGCGACCGTTTCCACCACTTCCCCGCCCCTCGCGGATTCGGACATGATGACGAAGGAACGGCAGGCGGTCACCACCCCCTTGCTGTCCCGCACCAGGTCGGAGGGGACCAGGAGGTCGCAGCGCTCGGGATGGGCGGAGCCGACCACGGAAGAGACGATGTACCAGACCCCTTCCTCGGGGTCGGGGAGGTTGGCGGCACGGGTGCGTTCCTCGGAAAGGAGGGGGATCCCGTCGATCTCACGTAGTGGTACCCGGTCGGTCTCGACCCTAGCGGGGCGCGGCGCACTCTTCCAGGTGCGGATCACCCGCGCCTGCGCATCGATCACTCGTACCTCGTGCGGCGTCAGGTTGATCACCCTCATACGTCGGACCTCCCGTTTCCTCTCGCCGACGTGCCTGTTCCAAGGTCTTCACCGCAGTCTCTCGGACACATGCGGGCGGGCGCTCCGCCACTCCCGCCTGTTCTTTCTGAGACGGGTGTTTTCTCCTGACCGATTTCATAAAAAGAACATGATTCGTCTCTTTAGAGAAGATGGTCGACAATTGACTTTCCTCACGTAGAAGCCCTATTTTGTTGTATGACCTCCCGTTGACGCAGGAGTGTCATCGGCTCGCTCTCGACTCACACGCGTTTCCCCGGAAGGGCTGGGGGAGCGTCCCGGCCCCGGACCGATCCGGGGAGAAGAGTTCGTGAGCAAGCACCACTGCTCCGCCTGGGAGTTGTACGGGTCGACCACCTTCCTTCGCGTGTTCACCCGCGCGCTGGGGTGCGGCCCCTGCTCCACAGACGGAACCGCTCAGGGCTGCGCCGGCCACACCGAGCAGTTCTGGGACTACATCGACCTGTGCGTCGAGCACTGCCCGTGCCCCGAGCACGGCGGCGACCCGCACGGGGTGATCGCCATGCGCATGACCCGTGCCCTGCCCACGGTCACGGGGGTGGACCGCGGCGCCGCGCACCGGCTGCGCGACGCCTTGGACGACGTGCGCCGCGACCGTTCCTACAAGAACCTGCGCCGGGTGTACCCGAGCCCCGCGCCCAACGGCAAGGATCGCAGCGCCTTCTCCGAACGCCCTCGGCGCTGGGCCCAGCGCCGCGACGTGTCCCGGGTCGCCACCGACGTGGTCGAGCAGGAGGCCCTGGCCATGCTGGTGCTCACCGCCGGGTGGGGCAACCCGGCCGCCGACCTGCCCGAGGAGATCTCCCCCGGCGAATCCGTCTCCTTCACCGAGGACGGCAGCGCCGTACCCGTGGCCGACCTGCACGGGCGCCGGCTGGGCACCGTGTGCGAACCGCCCATGGTCTCCACCGCCACCGGCGACTACCTGCTGCGCAAGATGACCGAGCTCGCCTCGGGCCGGGACGCCGACCCCGCGCGCACCCCCGACCAGCGCCGCCGTCTCCTCCTGCGCGGGCTCCTGCCCGAGATCACCGGGGAGGACCTGGCCCGTCGACTCACCGACGTCCTGTCCCGGATGGCCGCGCTCATGCCCACCCACTTCACCCTGGTTCAGCAGGCCCGGGGACGCACGCGCAGCGCCCCCTACAACCCGGTCCCGGAACCGGCGCCGGACGACGAGGAGGTACCGAGACGGGAGGTCCTGACCGACCACGAACGCCGCTGGCTGCTCTGGTTGGGCCGGGAACTGGCCGCCGAGGCCCACGGCCATCGGGCGGCCTTCGGAGCCGACCCACAGGGCACACTCGAAGCCCTGCTCGGCCGACTGTTGAAGACCGGCCCCGCGGTCCCCGAGCGCTGGAGCCGGGCCCACGACGACCCCGACCTGCGAGCCGACCTGTTGGACGCCCTGACCGAGGCCATCGTCTTCGGCGACCGATCAGGCTGAGCGAAGCGGTCAGGTCTCCCTCGGCCGGAACCGGTCCACCAACGGCGGCAGGACCGGGTACTCGGCGAAGTGGCGCAGCGACATGACCGCGGTCTCCTCCAGGGGCAGCCGATGCCGCCAGCGGGTGGCCAGACACACGTCGACGGCCTGGTCCACCTCGCGCCAACGCTCGGCCTCGGCCGGTCCGGGAAGCCGGTGGCCGACCAGGGCGACGGAGAAGGCGTCCAGGAACGACCGGACCCGCTCGTGGTCGGCGCGCGCCACCCCGGCGTCGGGACGCAGGGACAGGTCCGCGGCGCGGGCGCCCCGGTCCACCAGGTACAACTCGGGGCGCAGGTGGACGCTGCCCATCCCCAACGACTTGCCCATCCCTACCTTGTGCGCGTGCTCGGGGTCGGTCGGGTCGCCGCCGTCCACCGTGTTGTCCAGCAGCAGCGCCCGCATCAGCGCGCCGAGTTCGGCGTCGGTGAGGTTGGTGAAGGTGACGCGGGAGCGCAGCACCAGTCCTTCGCGCAGCGGCACGATGTCGCGTTGGGTCTCGCGCGGTGGTGGAGCGGTCCCATCGATGGGCACCACCTCCACGTCGAGTTCCTCCTGGGCGCGTTCGTCGTAGGGGTGCGGACCGCCGGTGGACCGGTGTCGATGCAGGTAGACCTTGTATCCGCCCAGACGCACGTCCCCCTCGTGCGACCAGGTGACGACGTCGGGCCGGTCCCCCGAGGCGGCGTCGGGGCCCTGCACCAGGTAGTTGGCGAAGCAGCCCCGTTGCGGGGACAACAGCCGCACCCGAAGCGCGGTCAGGTCGGCGTCCGCGTCGGTGTCCTCGGCGACGGCGTTGCCGAACTCGATCCGGCCCTTGAGCGCCCCGGACTCCCCCGCGAACACGTCGGTGTCGCCGAACATCGCGCGGCACACGTCCACGGTGCGCCCGGCCCGGTCCGAACGACGGGGCTCGCCGTGTTGGGGGCCCAGCACGGGCGCCGGGACGGCCCGGCGTACGGGGTCCTCGTCGCCCACGGCGATGCGGTAGCCGCCCGAACGCCCGAAGGAGACCACCCGACCGGACGCGTCCACGTCGAACCACACCGGTTCCAGGCTCTGCCGGGGCAACCCACCGCCCGGGGTCCCCGCCACCGGTGGCCGGGCCGGGTCTCCACCGCCCGCGGAGAGGGTGTCGGGGAAGGCGGCCCGTTGGTAGCCGGTGATCTGCTCGGCCGACTCGAACAGGTCCACCAGGGGTTCCGGGACGGGGTGGCGGCCCCCGCGCAGGTCCGGTGGACGGGGGAAGAGGTAGGCGTTGCGCCGTTCCCCCGCCGCCGCGCCGGTCAGTACCAGCAGCGCACGGATCACCCCGCCCCCGGCCGCACCCGCCGCCGGGTGGGCGCGGGCGGCCCTATCGGTGGGGGCCACGGCGACCACGCTCCGCCCATGGTGGACCGCGTGCACCCAGCGATACTGCAACCGGCCGTGCTGTTCGTGGGCGGTGGGCACATAGCCCGCGCCGCGTGGCGGGTCGGGGAACTTCTCCACCTCGAAGTCCCAGGTGGCCAGGCTCTCGCGCAACACGTCGAAGGACACCTTGAGGGCCCGCCCGCCCGAGGGTTCCGGCGCGGTCGCCGGAAGCTCCACGACGTACCAGCGTTCGTCCTCCGGCGATCGGTACATGAACCCCTGGGCGGTGCGCAGCCCGGCGCGGCGTTCTCGGTAGTGGGCGTGTTGGCGGGCCATCACGTGGCGGGCCCGGGTGGACAGCGAACTGTCGGTGTTGTCGGGGTCGATGCGTACCGGGGCGCGGAAGAACAACATGGGGGTGTTGACCGGGCCGGTCTCGCCGCCGGTGAGCATGCGCACGATGTTGCGGACCAGGCCGCGCAGGGTCGTGCCGGGCACGGTCGGCAGCGCGCGCTCACCAAAGGGGAGTCGGAGCGAGCGGGCCACCCCGCCGCCGCGCCGGGTCTGTCCGACGAACGTGGGGGTCAGCGTGGTCAGTGTCAGGTCGATCCAGCCGGTGTGCGTGCCCGGGACGGTGCGGTCGTGCGACCGCAGGAGCACGTCGGTGTCGAGACCGAGGTGCAGGGTCGTGGCGGGTACCGGTTCGTCGGCCAGACGGACCAGCCCGTAGGGCGCCGTGGCCCGGTGCCCCGGCTCTTGTCCGCCCTTGGCCAGCCGGGACGCGAGGTCTCGGGGATCCACCATCAGAGTTCCTCGACCCGGTCCCCGGTGCCCACCTCGAACTCGGGACCGGTGGGTTTGGTCCCGGCGCACATCCCGGTGAGCCGGTGGAAGGCCACCCCCACCGCCCCGGTGGCGGGGTCGGCGGCCCAGTACTCGCGGACGGTCAACCAGGTCCCGGTGCTCTCCAGGGCGCTACGGCCCGGCTCCGACAAGGGGCGCAGTCGGCCGGAGAAGTCGGTCCAGGGCACGGGCAGGACCGCTTCGGTGCCCGAGGGTTCTCGGGTGACCGTCATCGGTACCTCCCCCTCCAGGACGCTCCGGTGTTCGGCGCCGACCCACCCCTGGAGCAGGAAGGAACGATCACGGGGGCGCAGCCACTCGGGGAGGTCCCCGACCGCGTCCCTGGCGATCCATCCGGACCGGGCGCCCTCGCCCAGGCGGATCTGGGCGTGCGCGGTGAAGACCAGGACCTCCAGGATCCGCCATCGGTCGGCGGCGTCACCGTCGGAGCGCCGCCAGCGCTCCCGGGGGCAGGCACCGGTGACCCGCCCGTCGCCGAACTCGGCCAGGAGCCATTGGGGGCCCGGTGGGGAACCGTCCAGGGCCCGATCCAGCTCGCGACAGCGCACACCGTGGTCGAACACGTCGACCAGGACGGCGTCGATCCGTTCGGGGCCGAGTCGTTCGACGTCGACCCCGACCGGGTCGGGTGGTTCGTGGGCATGGACGTTCACGGGGATCCCTCCTCGCCGAGTCGGGTGTGCAGGGCGCGCAGCCGGCCGCGGACGATCTCGCCCTCGGGGCCTTCGGGTTCGTCGAGCGCCGCCATCAGGTCCACGGTGTCCGGCCCTTCCCTCGACCGGCCGTGGGTGACCAGGTGGGCGTGGGTGACGGTGAGCCGGCCGTTGCCCCCGCCCGCTCCCGCGCCCAGGGTGTCGAGGGGGACGGTGGACAGTTCCCGGACCACCAGGGCGAGCAGTCCGAGCACGGAATCGTCGGGTTCGGACACGTCCAGGACGACCTCGGCCCTGCCGCCACAGTGCACGTCGGTGGTGAACAGACGGCCGTCCACGGCGTCGCCGAACAGCGAGTCCACCGTCATGCGCGTGGTGG
Source organism: Nocardiopsis sp. NPDC055551 (assembly GCF_053619415.1). Lineage (NCBI taxonomy): Bacteria > Bacillati > Actinomycetota > Actinomycetes > Streptosporangiales > Nocardiopsidaceae > Nocardiopsis > Nocardiopsis sp. NPDC055551. Next base: position 323,736 of record NZ_JBSHJJ010000007.1, read on the forward strand.
TCAGCGGCGCCCCACCGATGAGGGTGGGGGTGGCGCGCAGACGGATCCGAGAGGGCCGGGGCGCGCCCTGTTCGGTGGGGTCGGCACCCCACCAGTGACCGTGCCATTGTCGCCACCGGTCCGCCGGCGCGCCCAGGTGTTCGGCGGCGTCCCGGGCCAGGCGACCGCCGATCCGTTTGAACAGGGCGAACAAGGCCGTGTCGCCGAGCACCGGCGCCCGGTGCACCTTCCCCTCGTCGGTGACCGTGGGCCGCCACCGGTGGGCGCGGTCGACCTCGGCGAGCCGCTCTGCCTCGGGCACGTCACCGATCATGAGCAGCCCCGGGCGCAACGGTCCGGGTGCGAGGGGGTCGGTGCGTTCGGCCACGCGCAGTTCCAGACGCAGTTCGGCCCTGTGTCGCGGGTCGGGACGGGCCGATCGGGCGCCCACGTGCGCCGCGACCGCCTCGCGGCCGTTCTCGCGCAGCCTGGTGTCGAGGAGTTCGGGCAGATCGCGCGGGGGGTCGGTGAGGGCCTCGGCGCCTTGGCCCGCCCGTTCGTCCCACGTGCGCGCGTGGAAGTCGAACCACCCGCCCGGGTCGGTGAGGTCGTGCCTGCGGGCCGCCCAGTGGGTGGCGCGGACCGGGCCGTACCCGCGCCCGGTGCGGCCACCGATCCGGATACCGGGCCCCTCCCCCGTCAGACCCCGGGTGGCCAGGACCAACAGGGTGAGCAGGCGCGCCTCGACGGCGGGATCGGGAACCCACAGGCGCAGGTGGCAGGTGAACTCGGTGCCCGCGGGCAGGACCTCCCACTGCCACATGCGCCCCGGGTGCACGGTGCCGGTGGTCGGGTCGACACGGGTGCCCACCCGTACGGACACGGAGGTGTCGTCGGGCAGGACGGCGTGGGCGTCGTCGAGGTCCAGGGCACTGGGCACGGGGGCCGCCTCTCCCGCCCCGAAGCCCGAGCTACCGTCGTCGATGCCGAACAGCGAGGTCACGGCCGTCCGATCGGTTCGGGCCAGCAGCTCGTGACGGAGCAGTCCGGCCAGAGTGGTGGCGCGCAGCCGAGGCAGGCCGCTGTACGGGGCGCGGTCCAGGGGCAGGTCCACGTCGCTCTCGGCGGCGTGCCGGGGGGTGGCCCGGGCCGCGCCCACGTGGGCGTCACCGAGCAGGAGCAGGCGGGTGGTGAACTCCCACACCAGACGGTTCACCGTGTCCCACCTCCGTCCGGGGCCGTGCGCAGCACCCGTGCCGCCTCCGCCATCCAGGAGGAGACCAGCAGCAGGCAGAGCCGCGGCGCGGCCTGGCGTTCCCAGGCCTCGGCCCGGGGTGAGAGCCCACTGTCCCGCGCCAGGTCGGGCAGGCCGTCGGGGCGAGCCAGGTCCACGGCGGCCAGCGCGCGGGGGTAGGCCGAGTCCGGCGCGTCGCCGGGGCGGTGGGACCGCCACCACGACACGGCTCTCTCACCTGCGGCCAGCTCGCTCAGCCAACGGTGGACGGTGATCCGTCCACCCCGACCCGAGCCCCTCAGGCGGGCCCTTTCCAGGGCGCGCACCGCACGTTCGCGCAGTACCTTGTGCGCCCCCTGCCCGGGATCCCCGGTCAGGGTGGTGTGCAGGACGGTCAGCGCCTCGTCGGGGGTGCGGTGCGGGTGGGCGACCACTTCGCGCAGCCGACCCAGCAGGCTGGGGGTGAGCGGGGCGAGGGTGGCCGCGGAGGCGCGGGCCAGATCGCGGGCGTGGTCGCGGACCGGCTGCGCGGCGGCGTTCCACAGCAACGCGTCGTACAGGACGGCCAGTTGCGGGTCGGCCGCCGGGTCCGGCACTCCGGGTTCGGGCAGGGCCCTGCCGTCGGTCAGGGTCACGGTCCCCGGTCGGCGGGCGGGTATCGGTGTCGAGGGCGGCACGAGCGGTTCGGGGGCGCGCGGAGGGTCCAGGAGAACGAACTGGCCGTACCCGTCCACCGCCCGTTCTCCCAGCGGGTGCGCCTCCAGGTCGCGGACCTGGGCGGTGCTCAGTTCCGTGATCGGTCGCAGTCGCACCACCGAACCCGCGGCGGCCGCCCGGCGCTCGGTCATCGGCCCCCGGTAGCCGCGGTGGTAGGCGCCCACGAGCACGGGTTCGACGTGCGCGGCCACCACCTCGGGCCGAAGACCCGGCAGACGCCGCTCCCAGAGTTCGCGCACGGCCGGTACCAAGGCGTGCGGGCGGTGCTGCCCTTGGGCGCCCACCACCATCGCGGGCGAGAGCAACAGCAGGTCGACCTCCTGCCCGGCGTCCCTGGAGCGATCCGCTCGGGGCCACGCCACCCGGTCCGGGGACAGGGGGCGCTCGGGGTCCACCGGTCCCACCTCCACCCCGCCGTGCGCGCGGGTGCCCCCCGCGCCCAGGGTGAGCGCTCCGCGAGCCGACTCCAGTACCCGCAGGATCCGTTCGGCCAGCGCGCGTAGGAACGCGTGGTCGGGCCCGCTCAGCCGCCACCTGGCCTCGAAGACCTGGCCGGGGTCCAGGCTCGTGGTGAAGAACGGCCGCCCCGGTCCGGTCTCCGCGGTCCGTGGTCGACCCAGGTAGCGCTCGGCGGTGGTGCGTACGGTCGCGCGCAGCGACCGGTCCGGGGTGAGGGGGTCGCGCACGGTCTTGTAGGGCAGGCTCGGGTCGTCGGTGCCCCCGGCGAAGGAGTCCACCAGGGTGTCGCCGTCCTTGCCCGGGGTGTACAGGTACGCGGGAGGCGGGTGGGCGACCACCTGCACCCCGGGACGCGCGTGCTGTTCGAGTCGCGGGTGGGCGGGCGAGAAGTGCACGTGTTCGCCGCGCGCCACCCACGCGGTGAGTTCCTCGTGCAGACCGGCGCGGGCCAGCGCGGCGGCGAGCATGCCCCGTTGGGCCCGCCCGCTCAGCACCGGGTCGGTGCGCAACGGGTCGAAGGAGGTGCGCACGGTGACCGAGTCGGTGAGGACGTACCGCAGCGGCAGGTAGGCCACGACCGTGTGGCTCATGGCCCAGGCCCCTCTCCACGGCCCGGCGCCCCGGCCAGCCGCAGGGTGGTGGCGTGCGGATCGGGGTCGCCCGGCGTGGACAGTCGCACGTCGACCCGGCCGCGCCCCCGGGTGGCCTTGAGTCCGATCTGGTCGGTGGCCAGGCACGCCATGGCCAAACAGCGCCACTCGTCCGTTCCCGCGGGCATGGACCAGGTCAGGGCGGAGACCAGGGTCAGTCCCGGGAGCAGGACCCGGTTGGTGCGCAGCCGCCCCGCCTCGGGGGCGCCGTCGGGGCCGATCTCCACCCCCGACTCCAGGGTGGTGTAGGCACCGGTGACGGCGCGCCGCAGGGTGGAGCGCAAGGGTTCGGCGCGGCCCGCCAGGGCGTGGGCGACCGCTGCGCGCACGGGGCCGCCGGTGACCGCGTGGCCCACTCTCAGGATTCGATCCCGACCGTTCGAGCGCCCCTTGCCGAAGACCCGGTCCACCACCTCATCCAACTCGGGGGCGACGGTGAGCGCGTCCAGCGCCCCTTGCCGAAGCCGCGCCGCCAACCGGTGTCGAGGCAGGTGCGGCAGGCCGTGCCCGTCGGTGACCACATCGGTGTCGGCACCCGTGCCGTCGGCGCTGGCACCGACGAACAGGGCCGGGGAGACCAGCCGCACCACGATCCGATCCGGTGTGCTCACGAGCGCCCACCCTCCGGCTCCAGGTACAGGTCCATCACGTCGACGGCGTCCAACAGCTCACCGGTGCTCCATCCCCGGGGCAGGACGACGGGACTTCCGGTCACTCGGGCCCGACGGGCCAGTTCGGGGGCGGGATCGACCCCCGACTCCAACAGGGGGACCAGGGAGGACACCAGCCAGCCGCGTCCGCGGGTGTCGCCGTCCACGAGCGGGCCGCCATCGCCGTCGCCTCCGCCGAGGTAACGATCGAGGAAGCGGGTGAAGTCGGCGCCGCTCATCGGCCGGGCGGTGCGCGGCGGGGTGGCCTCCTGTGCGGCCTCCATCCGGCGCAGGACCCGTTCGACCCCGTCGAAGCGGGTCGTCCAGGCGACGGTGTGGTCCTCCGCGGCCACTGGATCGTGTTCGGCGCGGGCCACTCGATGCGCCTTGGCCACCCGGCACATCGCCTCGCACAGGTCATAGCCCAAGGACAGGGGCGCGCCCACCGGCTGCATCGCGACACCGACACCGATCGTGGGCACGAAGGTGGTGTGCCCGCCGCCCGGCACCCGACGGCCACCGGTGCCGTAGGCGGCGGCCAGGTCCCGGTGCAGGGCCACCCTCGGGTCGTCGGCGTCCTGGATCAGTTCGGGGTCGGTGTCCAACCAGTCCAGGGCGTAGCGCACCAGGGCCAGGGCCAGGCGGGCGTCGCACAGGACCGTGAGGTCGTCGCCGGCGACCACGATCGGTCGTACCGGCAACCGCACCGGGCCCCCGGGTTCGTGGTCGAGGGTGATGGGACCGCCCGTCCCCGTTCCCGGAACGTGCGGCGCCTCCCCCGGGGCGGCGTGGACCATCGCGGTCACCGCCCGCACCATCGCCCGGGCCAACCCCTTGGTGAGCCCCGCGATGCGGGTGGACAACCCCCGCTGGGCGAGGGCACCGGATCCGGGCCGATCGGGGTCGCCCACCAGTTCCCGGTACTCGCCCAGGATCGCGCCCAGCCCGTTGACGTCCAGGTGCATCACGGCGACCCGGCTCACCCCTCCGTGGTCGCGGCCGAGCCGGTCCACCTCCATGGGCAGCGCCAACTCCGGGGAGCCGGTGGCGGTGACCGCGTCCGCCAGCCAGGCGTCGCCGTGCGCCCGGTGCCAACGGCGACCGATGCCGCGAGCCCTGGCCACGTCGGCGGACACCCGTTCGTGCGCCCGGGTGTGGTCCGAACGGCTGCTGTCCACCGACTCCGCCGGGGCCCCGCTCACCGAGCACACCGCGGTGATCCCGTACCCGTGCGCGGGGGCGTGCAGAGCCGACATGTGGCGGCGGGCCAGGCGCAGGCGTACCGGCAGCGCGGCCAGGGCGGAGTCCAGGTCGGGCTCGGGCGTCCCCGGCCCGTAGGGCACGAACGCCACGACCGGGGTGAGCTCCCCGGCGCGGTCACGGAGCCTTCTCGTGTAGCGGGAGGTGAAGGTACGGGCGGTGTCCACGTCCGGCAGCACCACGGTGAGGGCGCCCCCGGCGTCGCGCAGGGTCAGGCAATCCTCGGGTACCAGGTCGGCCACCCCGTGACGGGCGTCGGAGGTGTCGGTGAGTTCGGCGACCAGCGCGGCCCGCCCGACCGCGTCCAGGATCCGGCGCCCGCTGTAGACGTAGGCCTGAATGCCCCGCAGGTCCACACCGACCAGGACCCCGCGGGCGGGGGGATCGGCCGGTGGCTCGCGGTGGGCGGGGGCAGGGGGCACCGTGGCGGACTCCTTATACGTGGATGTCACGACGTCGACGCGTCCTTCGGGGATTCCTCTCGGACGGCGACGCCGACCTCACCACGGATACCAGGAGTCACACCGCGGCGTCACCCCGCCGGCCCCATCCGGTCACCGGTGATCGACGCACTGTCCGAGAGACGTCCTTGGAGGACGCGTCGATGCCCCACCGTCTCCGCCCGGCGCACATGCACCTCCCCACCTTCGAGAAAGGCCGCCGATGCCGAGCCCGCACCCACACGAACCACTCGGACTGTCCGAACGGGAACGTCCCTCCGCGACCAAGCTCTCCGGTCCCCTCCTGACCCCGCAGAACCTGGTTCCGCACTTGCGCGATCTGGCCCGCACCCTGCGGGCACAAGGGGCCGAGCACGCTCCGGCCCCACACACACGGCGGACTTGAGGGGTGCGAAAGGGTCGGCTCCCACCCCGTCCACCGGGTGGGAGCCGACCACTGGGCACCGGCCCCCGCCCTCCGTCCTCGGGCGGGAACCGGCGGTTCGGGGGTCAATCGAACAGGGCGCCGCCGAACTCCTCGGCTTCGGCCACCGCGTGGGCTCGGGTGCCTCCCACGTGACGCGGCCGGGCACGACGGACCGGGTGCGTGCCGTGGCCGTCCCGAGGGGCCGGGACCTCCACGGCGGGGCGGCCGCCGGTGACGCCGTCGACCCGGATGGCGCCGAACCCCTGGGCGGTGTACTTGCCGACCCCGGTGAGTTCGATCAGTTCCAACAGGGTGGCCAAGGTGTCGACGGAACGACGTGCGCCGGCCGCGGAGTCCAGGCGCAGCCCGCCCAGCCAACCCAGCACGTTGCGCTTCTCGGCGTGGTGGTGCTCGGTCAGGCGCACCTCCTCCCCGGGCAGCGGGGAGCGGCGCAACTGTGACAGGTCGAGCAGGGCGCGTTCCAGCCAGGGAGCGGCCAGGGCGGATGGGGCGAAGCGGGCCACCGCGCCCACCGCGCCGCTGCCGCCGACGATCCCACCGCCGGAACGGTGGACCGCGCCGAAGAGCCGCCGGGGATTGGGCCAGATGTGCGGGACGCGTTCGCCGGTGGTGTCGCGGGTGGTGGTCACCACGGGCGTCATGGCGCGGATCTCGGCCGCACGGGCCGGGAAGCGACCGTATCCCTCGGTGAGCATCTCGGCGTAGGTGCGGTCGAAGGTGCGGGTGACCGACAGCGGCTCCAGCAGGTGGTCGCCGATGCGTTGGGGGACACCGACCAGTTCGGCCGGGTCCAGGGGCGCGGGATCCTCGTCGTCCAACCAGGTGAGGGTCCAGTGGTGCAGACGGTTCCCCAAGGGCAGGGGCCAACCGTTCATCGCCCAACGCTTGGCCACGGTGTGTTCACGGTCGGACTGGGGCCACCAGTGGTTGAGCAACCCGTGGCAGTCCTCCGGACGGATCGGACGCGCCGCGTCGGCTCGGTCCTTGAGGATCACGGTCCACCGTCTGGGCACCGCCCCCACCCCTTTCCTCATGTGCTCGGCTCACCGGGAACTCCTCTCGGACAGTGCCCGGCCCACTTGTCGACCATCACCTCGGCAGACCACAATGAGCGGGCCCGTACCGATCCACCAGCCGAAGCGGAGGGGACATGCCACGCCTGGGCCACACCCTGGACCTGGACGCGTTGAGGCGCGAGGACGTCGCCGGTTCGATCGCCGGGGCGCATCGGGTGTTGCGCGAGGCCCGGTTCGACGCCGAAGGGCACCTGTTGGTCCCCGACGAAGCCGAACGGGAGCGACTGGAGCGGCGCGCCGAGGAACTCGGGGTGGTCCACAGGAACGAGGACACCGATGCCGCGCCGGACATGGAGCACTCGCTACGGCTGCTCTCCGGCGAGCACCTGGTCCCCGGCGCCCACTACCTGCTCAGTGTCCTGGACGAGAGGGGCGAGCCGGACTTCTCCGAGGAGGTCGAGGGGTGGATGGGCACCGACCTGACCATCACCTCCTGGGACCCGGAGGGCCGGTGCGCGGTCGACTTCGCCATGCGCGAGGACCCCGCGGTCACCGGTTTCGAGGACTCGGTGACGAGCGGCACCGTGGTGCACGACCGGGCCGCCCAAGCCCTGTCCGTCCACGCCCGGATGAGGTTCCCCGCGCCGATGAGCATGGTCGGCGAGAACTCCTCCCTGCTCCGGGTGGAAGTGGACGTCCACGTCGACCTGCCCGGCTGGTACGCGGCGCTTTCGGGCGTCGAGGGGGCGGCGGCCCCCGTCCGGTTCGAGGTCGGCCATCCGTTCGTGCGCGCCGTCGGTGAGGCGCTGCCCTCCCCCGCCCCGGACGGGCGATGGTCGGTGGCCGGTTCCCTGGATGTGCGCGGCCGCGGCCCGGCCCGACCGCTGGTGGCGGTCGCGGCCTGGGCGATGCTGCGGTCGATGCGCCGCTCCGAGGAGATGTCGGTGGAGCGGTGGGTGGCCGAGGTGGAACGGTCCTGGGCGGACATGGCCCGGGGCCTGCCCGCCCTACCGGGGCTGTTGGACGAGGTCGCCGAGGCGATGGCCGTCAGTCACGTTCGGCGCCCCACCCGGTGAGGGAGCGCACCCGCAGTTCGGTGAAGCGGGCGCTGTTGCGTTCGGAGGAGAGCAGGCTGCCGATGACGGCGCAGGCGAACCCGATGGGAACTGCGACCAGCGCCGGGTTCTCCAGGGGGAAGTACTGGATGTCGATCCAGGCCGGCAGCATCGACAGGTTCTCACCGGTGACCGGGTCGGTCTTGCCCGACATCACCGGGGAGAACAGCATCAGCAGCAGGGTGGCCGACAGCCCGCCGTAGATGCCCCACTCCACGCCATTGGTGTTGAAGCGGCGCCAGAACATGGTCAGGACGATGACGGGCAGGTTGGCCGCGGCGGCGATCGCGAAGGCCAACCCCACGAGGAACGCGACGTTCTGTTCCTGGGCCTGAACGGCCAGGGCTATGGACAGCGCACCGATCAGACAGGCCGAGAAGCGGGCCACGCTCACCTCCTGGGACTCGCGCGGTCGCCCCCACATGAGGATGTGGCCGAACAGGTCGTGCGCGATGGAGGACGAGGAGGCCAGGGTGAGGCTGGCGATGACCGCGAGGATGGTGGCCAGGGCGACCGCGGAGATGAGCGCGAGCAGCACGGCCGCGCCCACCGGACCGGCGGTGAGCCGGCCCAGTTCCTCGGCGAGCATCGGCACCGCGGAGTTGCCCGAGGGGTCCAGGGCCATGATGCGTTCCGAACCCACCAGGGCGGCGGCGCCGAACCCCAAGGCCAGGGTCATCAGGTAGAACACGCCGACCATCACGATGGTGCGGTTGACCGAGGCGCGCGCCGAGCGGCCGTCGGGCACCGTGTAGAAGCGGATGAGGATGTGCGGCAGCGCGACGGTGCCCAGGACCAGGGCCAACCCCAGGCTGATCAGGTCGATCTTGTTGAAGAAGGTCCGCGCGGACTCACCGGGCACCTCCACCCCGAAGCCGAGCCCGGGTTCGAGGAAGGCCTGCCCGTGACCGCTGGCGTCGGCCGCGCCGGAGAGCAGGGCGCGCGGGTCGAAGGAGAACACGGCCAGCACCATGACGGTGAGCAGGCCGGTGGCCGTCAGCAACACGACCGCCTTGATGATCTGCAACCAGGTGGCGGCCTTCATTCCGCCGTACATGACGTAGATGATCATCAGCACGCCCACCAGGACGATCGCGCCTGTGCGGGTCTGGCCGGCGCTCATCCCGAGGAAGGTTCCGCCGTCGTGCAAACCGAGCAGGACCGCGACCAGGGCTCCGGCGCCGACCATCTGGGCCACCAGGTAGAACACGCACACCGTGACGGTGGAGATGGTGCAGGCCAAGCGAACGCGCATCCTGCGCATGCGGAAGGCGGGCAGGTCGGCCATGGTGAAGCGCCCGGTGTTGCGCATCAGCTGGGCCATGGGCAGGACCAGCAGCCAGGCGACCAGGAAGCCGATGGAGTACAGGAAGCCGTCGTAGCCCTGCAACGAGATCATCCCGGCGATGCCCAGGAAGGACGCCGCCGACAGGTAGTCGCCGGTGAGGGCGAGTCCGTTCTGGGTGCTGGAGAAGCCGCGACCGCCGGCGTAGAAGTCGACGGCGCCCTTGGTGGTGCTGCGGGCCCGAATGGTGATGGCCAGGGTGGTGAGGACGAACACGGCGCACAGGCCGATGGTCCAGGCGTGGGCGAGGTCGAGTGGGCCCATCAGTCCATCACCCGTCCGTCGATCCGGTCCTCATCCCGTGCGCGGTCGCGGATCTCCTCGGCCAGCGGGTCGATCGCGCGGGCGGAGATTCGGCTGAACACCCAGGCCAGGACGAAGGTGAGCAAGAACTGTCCGATTCCCAGGAGAAGGGCGACATTGATCGAATCGAAGATCTGCACCCGCATGAAATCGCGCGCGTAGGCCGAAAGGAACAGATAGGCCATGTAACCACCGAGGAAGGTGGTCACCAGGAGTGTGAATTGCAGGGCGAATCGTCGCCGTAGTTTCACGAAACGCGGATCGACGGAGACGCGTTCACAGGTGTGCGCCGCGTCGGCCTCGGCTCGGGCACGGGCCCTCGCGGACCTGCCCCCGGGCCGGTCACCCCCGCCATCGGACTCCGCACGCCCTCTGGACGTGCCTTCCATGTACTCGACCACGACTCGTCCCCCAACGATCTCTGCGCGGTTTTTCGGGCGCCGTTCCCCCACGGCGTGTCCCCTTCTGGAACGGTTCGGCCGCCGCTGCGTAGATCCGCGCGATTCGCCGTACACCGTTCCGATCGGGCATCACCCTAACGAGCGGTGGACCGCCGTGTTCCCCAAATGCACAAATCGGTTGACACGAATGGCGCGAGGCTGATCACGGCCCGGAGGGCACCACGGGGAGAAGCAGGTCACACAGGACGCGCGGACCTCCGCTCGGCGCGGAGACCCCTCCGTCTTCGCTAGGCTTCGGGGCGACCCCGAACCCATGACGGCGAACCGGATCAATCCCGGTCTCGTCGTTCGTACATGTGTATGATTAAGGGGTCCACACTGTTCATGCGAAACCGAAGGGAAATCCCCGCCGTGGTCACCGAGGTCTTCACGCGCAAGTACTGCGATCCCCACGCCGTTCGCGAGGAGAAGGTCGAGGCGACTGAGGTCATCCAGTTCGCCTGGGAAGGCGCCGTCCGCGAGGTCGACGCCTGCGAGGAGTGCTTCAAGGAGCACGAGACCCGCTTCGAGCCGCTGGTCGACTACTCCCGTCCGGTGAAGAAGCGTCGCGCCAAGAAGGCCGCCCCGACTTCGGACGACAAGCCCGAGGCCGAGGGCGCCGACACCGACGACGAGTAGCACGCCACACCCCGCAGCGTAACGGGGGCCGACCGACACCGCTTCGGTGTCCGCCGGCCCCCGTCCGCGTTCAGGGACGTCCCGCGATGAGCGCGCCGTCCTTCCACACCGCCGCCACCTGGGGCACACCCGGACGGTAGGCCAGGTACAGGTGGTTGGGCGCCTCCAACAGGGTGAGGTCGGCGCGGGCGCCGGGGGACAGATGCCCGACGTCCGTGCGGCGCAGGGCCATCGCCCCGCCCTTGGTCGCCGCCCACACCGCCTCGTCCGGGGTCATCCCCATGTCCCGGACCGCCACCGCGACGCAGAACGCCAGACTCGACGTGAAGCACGAACCCGGGTTGCAGTCGCTGGCCAGCGCCACCAGGGCTCCGGCGTCGAGCAGCTCCCGGGCGTTCGGATAGGGCTGGCGGGTGGAGAAGTCCACCCCGGGCAACAGGGTCGCCACGGTGGCTTCGGGGCGACGGGCGGCCTCGGCCAGCGCGTCCACGTCCTCGGCGCTCAGATAGGTGCAGTGGTCGACCGAGGCGGCGCCCAGTTCCACCGCCAGGCGCACCCCCGGCCCCTCCCCCAGCTGGTTGCCGTGCACCCGGGGCAGCAGCCCCCGTTCCATCCCGGCCGAGAGCACCCGGCGGGAGGCCGCCTCGTCGAAGGCCCCCCGTTCACAGAACACGTCCACCCAACGGGCGTGTGGGGCGCAGGCGTCCAGCATGGGGCCGGTGACCAGGTCGACGTAGCCCTCCGGATCGTCGGCATACTCGGGGGCGACCACGTGCGCGCCCAGGAAGGTGACCTCGTCGGTGACGCGACCGGCCACCTCCAGGCAGCGACGTTCGTCCTCGACGGTCAGCCCGTACCCGGACTTGACCTCCAGGGTGGTGGTGCCCTGGGTAGCGGCCTCACGGACCAGACGACGGGCGCCGGCCAGGAGTTCGGAGTCGGAGGCGGCCCGGGTGGCGGCGACCGTGGTGCGGATGCCGCCCGCCGAGTACGGGGTGCCGCTCATCCGGGCGGCGAACTCACGGCTGCGGTCCCCGGCGAAGACGACATGGGAGTGGCTGTCCACGAACCCGGGGATGACACAGCGACCATCGGCGTCGATTCGCACGTCGGCGGCCGGGGCCGAGGCGCTCGGGCCGGCCCAGACGACGCGTTCGCCCTCGATGACCAGGGCGGCGTCGCGGATCTCGCCGAGCGGCCCCTTGCCCAGGGCGGGATCGTTGGTGACCAGGGTGGCCATGCCGTCGACCAGGACGGTGCCGGGGACGTCGGTGCTCACAGAAGCTCCTTGATCGCGGAGTCGAGTTCGCGGGCGGTGTCGCCCAGTCGGGTGTGGACGCCGTCGCGAACGGTCCAGGCGCCGTCCACCATCACGTGGCGCACGTCGGCCGCGGTGGCCGCGAAGACCACGGCGTCGGCGGCCCGGTCCGGGTCGGTCCCGGCCAGGCGCACCCCGTCCAGGGCGACGTTGACCAGGTCGGCCCGGGCCCCGGGGGCCAGTGTGCCCGCGTCGTCCCAACCCAGACCGGTGTGCCCGTCGATGGTGGCGGCGCGCAACAACGCCCCGGCGTCCAGGGTTCCGCGCCGATGGGTGCGCAGACGTTCGTGCAGTTCCACGGACCGCGCCTCCTCGAACAGGTCCGTTCGGGCGTGCTGGTCGCTGCCCAGGCTCAGCGGGACCGGGTCCGGTCCGGCGACGAGGTCGCCGGTGCGCGGCAACCCGTCGGCGAGGTCGCGCTCGGTGGTGGGGCACAGGCACACCGCCGAACCGTGCGCCCGGACGGTGGCGACGTCCTCGTCGGTCAGGTGGGTGGCGTGCACCAGGGTCGTGCGCTCGGTGAGCGCACCGGCCTCCGCCAGCAGCCGAGTGGGCGTGAGCCCGTACGCGGCCAGGCACGCGGTGTTCTCGGCGGGCTGTTCGGAGACATGGACGTGCAGGGGCCGTCCCCCGCCTGTGGCGAAGCGCGCCACCTCGGCCAGGTCCGACGACGCGACGGCCCGCACCGAATGGGCGGCCACCCCCACCCGCGCGTGGTCCCCTTCGGGGGCGAGGTCGGCCACGCGTTCGCCCCAGGCCCGCACGGTGCCGTCACCGAAGCGCAGTTGGGGGCCCACGAGCGGTAGGTGCCGACCGTCCTCCCCCAACCCCCCGGCCAGGTAGCACACGTCGAGCAGGGTAATCCGCACCCCGGCCTCGGCGGCGGCCGCGACCAGGGCGTGCCCCATGGCGTTGGGGTCGGCGTAGCGACGGCCTCCGGGCCCGTGGTGCAGGTAGTGGAACTCGCCCACGCACACCACCCCGGCCAGGGCCATCTCGGCGAAGGTCGCCCGGGCCAGTCGGTGGTAGGAATCGGGGTCCAGACGTTCGGCCGCCCGGTACATCACCTCACGCCAGGTCCAGAAGGATCCACCGTCGGAGTGGGTGCGTCCGCGCAGCGCGCGGTGGAAGGCGTGCGAATGGGCGTTGGCCAGACCCGGCAGGGTGAGCCCGCTCAGGTGTTCGGCGTCGACGGGACGTTCGACACCGGAGGTCACCGAGGTCAACCGACCGGCGTCGACCGTCAGGAGCACCCCGGGCTCGGGGTCACGGCCGCCGAGCCACGCCCGCTCGCACCACAGGCGTCGTGGGCTCACGCGGGCCTCCCCGGTTCGGCCAGCAGGTCGGCGAGGACGTCGGCCAAGGCCGTGACCCCGGCGTGGCAGTCCTTCGGGTCGGCCCACTCCATGGGCGAGTGGGACACCCCGGTGGGGTTGCGCACGTACATCATGGCGGTCGGCACGTGCGCGGACAGCACACCGGCGTCGTGCCCGGCACCGGTGGGCAGGATCGGCACCGGCCCCGCCGACTCGGGGACCCGGTCGGACACCGTGGCGGCCAGGCGATCGCGCAGGGCGTGGGAGAACTCCACCAGGGGCGTGGCGGACTCCGCGGCCACGGCCAAGACGACCCCGTGGTCGTGTGCCGCGCGGAGGGCGGCCTCGCGCACCTCCTCCACCACCGCGGACAGAGTGGGCTGGTCGGCCGCCCGCGCGTCCAACCAGGCACTGACCAACGAGGGGATGGCGTTGGTGCCGTTGGGGGTGACGTGGGTCTTGGCGACGGTGGCGCGCGCGTCATGGCTTCGGGCCGACGCCCGCGCGGCCAGGATCGTGTGGGCCAGGGGCAACATGGGATCGGACCGGTCGTCCAGGCGGGTGGTGCCCGCGTGGTCGGCGCGGCCGGTGAAGTCCATGCGCCACCGCCCATGCGGCCAGATCGAACCGGCCACCCCCACCGGATGGGCGGTGTCGGCCAGGGCACGCCCCTGTTCCACGTGGAGTTCCACGAAGACGTCGAACCCGCCGATGAGGTCGGGGTCCGGCCCGATCCCGTCCGGGTCCAGCCCGGCCGCGGCCATGGCGGCGGCCCAGGTGGTACCGGAGGCGTCGGTCAAGGCACGGACCCGGCCCGGGTCGATCTCCCCGGTGGCCAGGCGGCTGCCCAGACAGGGCACCCCGAACCGGCCGCCCTCCTCCTCCACGAACACACCGATCGCCAGCGGCCGGCTCGGTGTGAAACCACGTGAACGCAACTCGTCGACGGCGGCCAGGGCGGTGACCACCCCGAGTGGACCATCGAAGGCGCCGCCGTCGGGCACCGAGTCCAGATGGGAACCGGTGGCCACGGCGCCCGGGCCGGGCGCGCCCCACCAGGCCCACAGGTTGCCGTTGCGGTCGGTGCGCACGTCGAGGCCACGGGCGACGGCCGCCTCGGTGAACCAGGCGCGGGCGTCGGTGTCGGCGCCCGCCCAGGTGTACCGGTGGTAGCCACCGCCGTCGGCGGAACGTCCGACGGGGGCCAGTTCGGCCCAGAGTCGGTCGAAGCTCACTCGCCCTCCTTCATCGGCACGCGGATGCCGTGGGTGTCGGCGACCCGCTCGGCCTCCTCATAACCGGCGTCGACATGGCGGACCACACCCATGGCGGGATCGTTGGTGAGCACGCGCTGGAGCTTGGCCGCGGCCAGATCGGTGCCGTCGGCGACACTGACCTGACCTGCGTGGATGGAGCGCCCCATACCCACGCCCCCACCGTGGTGGATGGACACCCAGGAGGCGCCGGAGGCGGTGTTGACCATGGCGTTGAGCAGCGGCCAGTCGGCGATGGCGTCCGAACCGTCCTTCATGCCCTCGGTCTCCCGGTAGGGCGAGGCCACCGAACCGGTGTCCAGGTGGTCGCGGCCGATGGCCAATGGCGCGGAGATCTCACCGGAGGCGACGAGTTCGTTGAAGCGCCGACCGGCGGCGGCCCGCTCACCCTGACCCAACCAGCAGATGCGCGCGGGCAACCCCTGGAAGGCGACCCTCTCCCCGGCCATCCGGATCCATCGGGCCAAGTGCTCGTTGTCGGGGAACAGGTCCAGGATCGCCTGGTCGGTGCGGGCGATGTCCGCGGGGTCACCCGACAGGGCGGCCCAGCGGAAGGGGCCCTTGCCCTCGCAGAACAGCGGTCGGATGTAGGCGGGCACGAAGCCGGGGAAGTCGAAGGCGCGGGAGAACCCGCCCTGGCGGGCCTCGTCGCGGATGGAGTTGCCGTAGTCGAACACCTCGGCGCCGGCGTCCATGAAACCGACCATCGCCGCCACGTGCGCGGCCATGGACTCACGGGCACGCGCGGTGAACTCCTCGGGCTTGTCCGCGGCCAGACGTTTCCAATCCTCGAAGGGCACGCCCGCCGGCAGGTAGGCGAGCGGGTCGTGCGCGGAGGTCTGGTCGGTGACGATGTCGATCGGGGCGCCGCGGAAGAGCAGTTCGGGGAAGACCTCGGCGGCGTTGCCCAGGACGCCGATGGACAACGGACGACGCTCCGCCCGTGCACGCTCGGCCAGGTCGAGGGCCTCGTCGAGGTTCTCGGCGCGCACGTCCAGGTAGCGGTGTCGGATCCGTCGGTCGATGCGGCTGCCGTCGCACTCGACCACGATCGCCACGCCGCCGTTCATGGTGACGGCCAACGGCTGGGCGCCGCCCATTCCACCGAGTCCGGCGGTGAGGGTGACGGTGCCCGCCAGTGTGCCGCCACCGTGCTCACTCGAACCCAACTTGGCGGCCACCGCGGCGAAGGTCTCGTAGGTGCCCTGCAGGATGCCCTGGGTACCGATGTAGATCCACGAACCGGCGGTCATCTGCCCGTACATGGTCAGCCCTTCGGCCTCCAGACGGCGGAATTCGGGCCAGTTCGCCCAGTCGCCCACCAGGTTGCTGTTGGCCAACAGCACGCGCGGCGCCCACTCGTGGGTGCGCATGATGCCGACCGGTCGCCCGGACTGCACCAGCAGGGTCTCGTCGCCCTCCAGGTCGCGCAGGGATGCGGTGATGCGGTCGAAGCTGCGCCAGTCGCGCGCGGCCCGACCGGTGCCGCCGTAGACCACGAGGTCCTCGGGGTGTTCGGCGACTTCGGGGTCGAGGTTGTTGTGGAACATGCGCAGGGCGGCCTCCTGCTGCCAGCCCTTGGCCGACAGGGTGGTTCCGCGGGCCGCGCGTACGGTGCGTGGCGTGCTCATGACGGGTCTCCTCAGACGGTTTCAGGCGAGCGGGGTGACGGACTCGGCGGCCTCGACGACGGAGCCGTCGGCGACCAGCTCCGCCACCGCGGCGATCTCGGGCGCCAGGTAGCGGTCGGGTCCGGGACCGGCGACCTTCTCGCGCACCAGGTTCCGCACGGCGCCGGTGGCCGGTCCCGGTTCCAGGGGCGAGCGCAGGTCCAGGGCGCGTGCGGCGGTGAGCAGCTCCACGGCCAGCACGTTGGTGAGCCCGTCCACGGCGCGGCGCAGCTTGCGGGCGGCCGCCCACCCCATGGACACGTGGTCCTCCTGCATGGCGGAACTGGGGATGGAGTCGACGCTGGCGGGCACGGCCAGGCGCTTGAGTTCGGAGACGATGGCGGCCTGGGTGTACTGGGCGATCATGTGGCCCGAGTCGACGCCGGGGTCGTCGGCCAGGAACGCGGGCAGACCGTGGGAGCGGGAGACGTCGAGCATGCGGTCGGTGCGGCGTTCGGCGATGGAGGCCACGTCGGCCACCGCCACCGCCAGGAAGTCCAGCACGTAGGCGACGGGCGCGCCGTGGAAGTTGCCGTTGGACTCCACCCGACCGTCGTCGAGCACCACCGGGTTGTCGATGACGCTGTCCAGTTCACGACCGGCCACCAGCAGGGCGTGGGAGAGGGTGTCGCGGGCGGCGCCTGCCACCTGGGGCGCGCAGCGCAGCGAGTAGGCGTCCTGGACCCGGTTGCAGTCGGGGCCTCGGTGGGAGGCCACCACCGGGGAGTCGGCGAGCAGGGCGCGCAGGTTGCCGGCCGAGGCGGCCTGCCCGGGGTGGGGGCGCAGCGCCTGGAGTTCGGCGGCGAAGACCCGGTCCGTGCCCAGCAGGGCCTCCACGCTCATGGCCGCGGTGACGTCGGCGACCTTGAGCAACCGTTCCAGGTCCACGCAGGCCATGACGAGCATGCCCAGCATGCCGTCCGTACCGTTGATCAGGGCCAGCCCCTCCTTGGCGCCCAGTTCCACGGGGGCGATCCCGGCCTCCCCCAAGGCGTCGGCGGCCTCCTTGAGCCCACCGGAGGCGTCACGGACCTTCCCCTCCCCCATCAGCGCGAGCGCCACGTGGGACAGCGGCGCCAGGTCACCCGAACAGCCCAGGCTGCCGTACTCGTGCACCACGGGGGTGATCCCGGCGTTGAGCAGACCGGCGAGGGTGTCGACCGTGACGGGCTGGACACCGGTGTTGCCCGAGGCCAGGGTGCGCAGCCGCAGCAACATCAGGGCGCGCACGACCTCGCTCTCCACCTCCGGGCCGGCACCCGCGGCGTGCGAACGGATCAGCGAACGTTGCAGGCGGGCCCGCAGTTCGGGGGCGATGTGACGGGTGGCGAGGGCGCCGAACCCGGTGCTGACCCCGTAGGCGGGAACCTCGCCGCGGGCCAGGGACTCGACCCGCTCTCGGCCGTGCCGGACGGCCTTGCGGGTCTCCTCACCGAGGAAGACGTGGGCGCCGTCGCGAGCGACGGCCAGGACCTGGGCCGGGGTGAGCGGGGCGCCACCGACGGCGACGGAAGAGACTGCTGTGGACATGCCCCCATTCGACCCCGCCCGCCGCCCCGCCGGAAGCGCTGACACGTGAGTTCCGTCCGAAATCCCGGACACCCGGGACTGACGTCAGCGGATCACACGCACCTCGCATTCGATCCCCGGCGCGGCCGCCAAGCGAGCGTCTCCGGTGACCAGCGCGCAATCCAGCGCTTCGGCCACCGCCACATAAGCCGCGTCGTAGGCGGTGAGGTTATGCCGCAGTTCCCAGACACGATCCGCGACCGACCCGACCACCTCGACCTGCACGATGGTCTGCAACCCGTAAAGCTTGCGAGCGGCCTCGGCATCGGCCGAAGAGATCTTCCTGCCCAGGACCAATCCGCGCAGTGAGCCGAGGAGCTCCACCGACTGATGGCTCGGTGCGTACCACTCGACGTCCGATCCGACCACCCTTCGAGCGATGGTGGACGTGCGCCCGGGCGACCCCAGGTACAGGTCGATCAGCACCGAGGTGTCGACGACGATCACGCGACTCCACTTTCGGTTTCGGGATCGCCGTCTCCACGGGCTCGGCGCACCGCGGCCACGATCTCGTCCATGCCGAGGCCGGCCCCTGGCAGGGGTGTTTGTTCCACGATCTCCCGGTTCCGCGCGAAACGCGCTTCCTTTTCCAGGACACCGAGCAGGTAGGCCTGGAGTGATTTGCCCGCCCGCTTGGCCTCCACGGTCAGGATGTCTCTGACCTCGTCCGGAACGTCCTTGATCTGAATGGCAGCCATGGCGCCAGAGTAACAAACAGGAGGGCTCGCGCGGGCGCCCATCACACACTGTTCGGCGCCATAATGGCGCCACATGTTCCTGTGGGACGATCGGAGCATGAGTCATGTTCCGGCGGCCACGCGGGCGTTACGTCTCCTGCGGTTCCTGGCCTCGCGCCCGGGCCCGGTGTCGGCCACCGCGATCGCGAACGGACTCGGGCTGCCCAGGTCCAGCGTCTACCAGCTGTTGGAGGCCATGGCCGAGGAGGGGTTCGTGACCCACCTGCCCGAGGAACGCCGGTGGGGGTTGGGGGTCGCGGCGTTCGAGATCGGCTCCGCCTACCTGCGCCACGACGGCATCGAACGGCTGGCCCGCCCCCTGCTGCACCAACTCACCGAGTCCACCGGAGCCACCGCCCACCTGGGGGTCCTGCACGGGGCCGACACCCTCTACCTCCTCAAGGAACAGCCACCGCACGCGCCCACGCTGATCACCGGAGTGGGTGTGCGACTTCCCGCCCACCTGACGGCGTCGGGTCGGGCGATGCTGGCCCGGCTGCCACGGGCCCAGGTGCGTGCCCTGTACCCGAACGCGGCGGCCTTCACCGACCGCACCGGCCGCGGACCGAGCTCCCCCGGCGACCTGCGCACACTACTGGCCGAGGAGGGCGGGCAGGGCTGGTCGTTGGAGGACGGCCAGGTCACGGAGGGATTCGTGTCGGTGGCGGCGGCCGCGGCCGACCACAACGGACGCCCCGCGGCGGCGATCAGCCTCACCGTGCCCAGCGCCCGACCGGTGACACCGGGCGCGCTCGCGGCGCGGGTGCGCGACGCCGCCGACGAGCTCACCCGTCGACTCAACGGTCGTTCAGCGTAGTGGCGCGCTGCGTTCGACGATGGCGGGCAGTGGTGCGGTCCGTTCGAACATGCGCAGGATCTGTTCCTTGTGTTCGCGGGGCACCTGCACGTAGAACTGCGTGGCCGCGTCGGGGTCGGCCTCCAGATCGAGACTCTCGGCGCTCTCGGCCCAGCTCGGCAGTTCGGATTCGGTGCGGTGGGTGTCCAGCGCGAACTCGATGAAGTACAGGATCCGGCGCCCACCGGTGTGCACCTCACGGATGCGGTGGATCTCCGGCCAGGCGATGAAGGCGCCCTCCCCGGGGAACCACCACTTGCGTTCCTGCAGGACCGTGACGCCGTCGCTGTCGGCACTGATGCCCTGGCGGGTGATGCGCTGGGGCAGCCCTCGCACGAGGAACACGTTGCCGCCCGGGCCGATGAAGAACATCATGAGCGCCGCGAAGGCCCACAGGGAGACCGAACCGACCGTGCTCTCCTCCTTGGCCACGTGCCAGATCATCGAACCCACCACCACGAGGAAGCCCAGGGTGAGCGCGGCGGAGAAGTAGGCGGCGGTCATCCACATACGGGCGTTGGGCCCGCGCAGACTGACGTAGCGGCGTAGGTGGGACACGCTCCCGGGGGCCCCGGTCAGGTCGGAGGGAAGGCCCGGTGTGTCGGAGGGGAGTTCCGAGTGTTCGGGGGAAGCCATGTCCCCATTCTTTCAAGTTCGGGGGGCGCTTTGTGCGCCGACTCACCCTACTGTGCCAGGTTTTGTGGCACGGTGTCCGTCTTGGAGTATGGATTGCGTGAAATGCCTGATGTCGGGTGGCGGCGACCGCTACAGTCCTGCCCATGAGACGCGGTACACGTGAGTACGAGACGGTCCTCGAAGTCGACGGTGAGGTCCTGGTTCAGGACGGAGTGGTCTACCGAGGGTGGACGATGCTCGCCGAGGAGGGCCCCGACCGCTTCGCGCCGCTGGAACGGTGGGCCAAGGGTGTGGCCGAGAGTCTGGGTGTGCCGGTGACCTGGAGGGCCAGGGCCAAGAACGAGCCGGATGAGGGTGGGACGGCCCGACCGGGTGAAACGCCTCAGAGCCGCCTGGCGCTCTGAGCCCCGCACTTGGCGCACTGGAACTTACGGTCGTCGCCGAGGATCCAGTCGTGGTCTCCTCCGGTGGGGCACGTGGACATCGACACCATCTCCTCAAGGCAAGGGGGCTTCGGGGGTGCGTCGGTCATCGTATTTCCCACCAGCCACACCGGTCTCGTGAATGAGAAAGTCGTAGCGCTTCTCATGTACCCCCACCGCCCGGAGACCGTGCCTCCTGAAAACCGTGTCCCCCTGAGAAACATGTCGGGGCCCGCGCGTTCGGCGCGGGCCCCGACGATGATCCGGAGAATCCGGTAGATCAGTTCTGGGAGGCTTTCATGTGAGCCTCCACCGCGGCGCGGTCGGCGCGCAGCTTGGCGAGCGCCTCATCCAGGATGAGTTTGCCCTCCTCCTCGCTACGCCGCTCCTTCACGTACGCCAGGTGCGTCTTGTACGGCTCGGTACGAGGCGGCGCCGGCGGGTTGGCCTTGTCCTTGCCCGAGGGGAAACCGCAACGCGGGCAATCCCACTCATCGGGGACCGCGGCCTCGCTGGCGAAACTGGGAACGACCTCGTGCAAGTTCGCACAGTAGAACGGAACCCTCACTCGCGGAGCGGCCTCGCCCCGCTCCGCCTCGCCCATCGGGCCGGCTCCGACTCGGCTGCCACGGATGGCACTGCCACTACCCACGAAAAACTCCTTCGGCGAACTCGCTCACCGGTTGACTCGGGCGAGCTTGACTGTGGACGAGGGAACGCGACCGGCGCTACATCCCCCGGTTGATCAGCAGGCCGAGAACGACGATCGTCACGATCCACACGACCCCCACGCCGACGGTCATCCGGTCGAGGTTGCGCTCGACCACCGAAGACCCACCGAGCGAGGACGTGACGCCACCGCCGAACATGTCGGAAAGGCCACCGCCCTTGCCCTTGTGCATCAGCACGAGGAGGACCAGCAGCACACTGAGAAGCATCACGAAGATGGACAGACCGAGGATCACACGCTCACCCGTAGCTCGACCCCGCAGCGGGGGGATGGACACCTCGGCCCCCCTTTCCCCACCCATCACCTGCGACGACATGAGGGTGCCGTCCGGGAGCGGGCCGTGGAAGGAGGAGAGCCGGGGACGTTTTCAGATTTTACCGCGCCCTGCGGACACGGAAGGGTCAACCGCGAGGCACGGTGAACCCCTGAGCGAAGTCTAGCCCGAACCGTGCACCTGTCGGGCACCCCATCCGTCACGCTTGGACATCGGAGCGTGACGGATGGGGCGAAACAAGACGTTCGGTCAGCCGTTCTCTCCGAAACGGATCACCTTGGCGAACTCGTCCGCCTTCAAACTGGCGCCACCGACCAGGCCGCCGTCGACGTCGTCCTTGGCCATGATGCCGGCCATGTTGTCGCCCTTGACCGAACCGCCGTAGAGGATGCGCGCGGCCTCGGAGACCTCACCGGAGTACAGCTCGGACAGACGCACGCGAATGGCCGCGCACACCTCCTGGGCGTCCTCGGGGGTGGCGACCTCACCGGTACCGATGGCCCACACCGGCTCGTAGGCCACGACGATCCGTTCGGCCTGCTCGGCGGGGACCTCCTTCAGGGCACCGTCCAACTGGGCCAGGACGTGCTCGACCTGCTGTCCCGCCTTGCGGACCTCCAGGCCCTCGCCCACGCACAGGATCGGCACGATGCCGTTCTTGAACGCGGCCTTGACCTTGGCGTTGACCAGGGCGTCGTCCTCGGCGTGGTACTCACGACGCTCGGAGTGGCCCACCAGCACGTAGGAGCATTCCAACTTGGCGAGCATCGAACCGGAGATCTCACCGGTGTAGGCGCCCTTGTCGTGGGCGGAGATGTCCTGAGCACCGAACTTGATGCTCAGCCTGTCCCCGTCCACCAGCGTCTGCACGCTGCGCAGGTCGGTGAAGGGCGGTACCACGACGACCTCGGCCTTGTCGTAGTCCTTGTCGTTCAGGGCGAAGGACAGCTTCTGGACGAGCGCGATCGCCTCCAGGTGGTTGTTGTTCATCTTCCAGTTGCCCGCGATGAGCGGCAGGCGCTTGGACATCGTCGTCACTTCCTTACGAGGTCTTGTGGATGGTGCCGAGGCTATTCGGCGAGGGCGTCGATGCCGGGCAGGTCCTTGCCCTCCAGGTACTCAAGACTGGCACCGCCCCCGGTGGAGATGTGACCGAAGGCCGCCTCGTCGAAGCCCAGGGCGCGCACGGCCGCGGCCGAGTCACCACCACCGACGACGGTGAAGGCGTCGGAGTCGATGAGCGCCTTGGCCAGGGCACGGGTGCCGCCGGCGTAGGGCTCCATCTCGAACACGCCCATGGGGCCGTTCCAGAAGACCGTCTTGGTGTCGGCCAGCTTCTCCGCGAACAGGAGCCTGCTCTTGGGGCCGATGTCCAGACCCATCCGGTCGGCCGGGATGGCGTCGACGTCGACGTCGTCGTGCGGGGCGTCGGCGGCGAACTTCTCGGCGGCCACCACGTCCACCGGCAGGACGATCTCCACGCCCTCGCGCTCGGCGCGCTCAAGGTAGCCGCGGACCGTGTCGAGCTGGTCGGCCTCCAGGAGACTGGAGCCCACCTCGTAGCCCTTGGCCTTGAGGAAGGTGAACACCATGCCGCCGCCGATGAGCAGACGGTCGGC
Organism: Nocardiopsis sp. NPDC055551; assembly: GCF_053619415.1. NCBI lineage: Bacteria > Bacillati > Actinomycetota > Actinomycetes > Streptosporangiales > Nocardiopsidaceae > Nocardiopsis > Nocardiopsis sp. NPDC055551. Next base: position 346,852 of record NZ_JBSHJJ010000007.1, read on the forward strand.
GGTGCCCAGGAGGTTGTCGATGACACCGAGCTTGTCGGAGACCTTGGAGCCGCCGAGGACGACGGCGTAGGGGCGCTGCGGGTCACCGGTGAGCTTCTTGAGCACCTCGACCTCGGTCAGCACCAGACCGCCCACGGCGTGCGGGAGCTTGCCGGGCAGGTCGTAGACGCTGGCGTGCTTGCGGTGCACGGCACCGAAGGCGTCGCCCACGTACAGGTCGGCCAGCCTGGCGAAGCGGTCGGCGAGCTCGCCGCGCTCGGCGTCGTCCTTGCTGGTCTCACCGGGCTCGAAGCGCACGTTCTCCAGCAGCGCGACCTGACCGTCGGTCAGGGCCTCGGCGGTGGCGAGGGCGGACTCACCGGCGGTGTCGGTGGCGAAGGCGACCTCGGTGCCGAGCAGCTCGCCCAGGCGGGCGGCGACGGGGCGCAGCGAGAACTTCGGGTCCGGGGCGCCCTTGGGTCGACCCAGGTGGGCGGCGACGATGACGCGGGCACCGCGCTCGCGCAGCTTGGTGATGGTGGGCAGGGCGGCCCTGATGCGCCCGTCGTCGGCGATGCGCTCGCCGTCCAGGGGCACGTTCAGGTCGGCCCGGACGAACACGCGCTTTCCGGAGACGTCGAGGTCGTCGATCGTCCGCATGTTGGTCTCCTCGTTGGAGTTTGTGAAGTCTGGGGGCACGCACGCGACGGCACCCCTACCGCGCCGGGCGGTAGGGGTGCCGTGTCAGGCGTGCGCGGCCATGAGCCGTGAGATACCCGTGGTTACAGGTTGGAGCCGACCAGCTTGGTCAGGTCGACCAGGCGGTTGGAGTAACCGAACTCGTTGTCGTACCAGCCCAGGATCTTGACCTGGTTGCCCATGACCATGGTCATGCCGGCGTCCAGGGTGCAGGAGGGCGCGGTGCCGACGATGTCGGAGGAGACGATCGGGTCCTCCGTGTAGACGAGCACGTCCTTGAGCGGGCCCTCGGCGGCGGCCTTGAACGCGGCGTTGACCTCGTCCTTGGTGACCTCACGGTCCACGGTGACGACCAGGTCGGTGGCCGAGCCGTCCGGCACGGGCACGCGCATGGCCATGCCGTCCAGCTTGCCCGCCAACTCCGGGATGGCCAGGGCGGTGGCCTTGGCGGCACCGGTGCTGGTGGGGATGATGTTCTGCGCGGCGGCGCGGGCGCGACGCAGGTCCTTGTGCGGCAGGTCCAGGATGACCTGGTCGTTGGTGTACGCGTGCACCGTGGTCATGAAGCCCTGCTGGAAACCGAAGTTGTCCAGCAGCACCTTCGCCATGGGCGCCACACAGTTGGTGGTGCAGGAGGCGTTGGAGATGATGTGGTGGTTGGCGGCGTCGTACTTGTCGTCGTTGACGCCCATGACGACGGTGATGTCCTCGCCCTTGGCCGGGGCGGAGATGATGACCTTCTTGGCACCGGCGTCGATGTGCTTCTGCGCGTCCTCGGCCTTGGTGAAGATGCCGGTGGACTCCACGACCACGTCCACGTTCAGGTCGGCCCAGGGCAGCTGGGCGGGGTCGCGCTGGGCGAGGACCTTGACGGTCTTGTCGCCGACGCGAATGAAGTCCTCGCCGGCCTCGACGTCGACCTGCAGGGTGCCGAGGACGGTGTCGTACTTGAGCAGGTGCGCGAGCGTCTTGGTGTCGGTGAGGTCGTTGACCGCGACGATTTCGATGTCGCTGCCAGCGGCGGCGACCGCACGCCAGAAATTGCGGCCGATACGACCGAAGCCGTTGATGCCTACACGGATGGTCACGGAACCATTCTCCTCATTCATCGCACAGCAGTTTCACCCGGGCGTTCACGTCCGGGGGATCCAAGGCCTGCACGACCCGGATCGACCATGTTGAACAGCGTGAACGCATAACAGGTGTTCACAAAGAGCCTAGCGGAGCGCCGGCGGAGAACCGCTCGGACCCCACGCTCGACGACCCTTCCACCCTCGCGGATTCACTACCCATCCTGGCACCACGAACCAAAGAGGTCTATACCATTTTCGGAAGTTATCCGGGAGTTTCCGCAGTTAACAAAGGTGAACATCTCCGGCGCTCCGAAACCGGGGGCGTACGAACCCAACCGAGGGGTCCTACGTCCTCAGGGCACCATCATGTCCGGGGTGAGGTTCGCCTCTGTCCCCTCGATGCCCAGGTCGCCCGCCCGCTTGTCCGCCATGGCCAGCAGCCGCCGGATACGCCCGGCGATGGCGTCCTTGGTCAGTGGCGGCACCGAGAGCTGTCCCAGTTCCTCCAGCGAGGCCTGCTTGTGCGCCAACCGCAACTGACCGGCGGCCACCAGGTGCTTGGGGGCGTCCTCCCCCAGGATCTCCAGGGCCCGCTCCACACGAGCACCCGCCGCGACCGCCGCGCGGGCGCTGCGCCGCAGGTTGGCGTCGTCGAAGTTGGCCAGACGGTTGGCGGTGGCGCGCACCTCACGGCGCATCCGCCGCTCCTCCCAGGCCAGCACACTCTGGTGGGCGCCCAGCAGGGTCAGCAACGCCCCGATGGAGTCGCCATCGCGGACCACCACCCGGTCCACCCCGCGCACCTCGCGGGCCTTGGCGTGCACCTTGAGTCGACGGGCCGCGCCCACCAGGGCCAGCGCCGCCTCCGGTCCGGGGCAGGTGACCTCCAGCGACATCGACCGGCCCGGTTCGGTGAGGGAGCCGTGCGCGATGAAGGCTCCACGCCAGGCCGACTCCGAGTCACAGGCGCCACCGGCGACCACGTGCCGCGGCAACCCCCGCACCGGACGACCGTTGTTGTCCACCAAGCCGGTCTGCCGGGCCAGGGACTCGCCGTCCTTGATCACCCGCACCACGTACCGGTTGCCCTTGCGCAACCCGCTCGGGGACAGCACGACCACCTCGGACTCGTGCCCGAAGACCTCCGAGATGTCCTTGCGCAACCGGCGCGCGGCCGCCCCCGTGTCCAACTCCGCCTCGATCACGATCCGGCCGCCCACGAGATGCAGGCCTCCGGTGAAGCGCAGGATGGTGGACACTTCCGCCTTACGGCAGCATGGCTTGAGAATCGCCAGACGGCTCAACTCGTCCTTCACCACGCCGGTCATCGCCATCGCCGCGATCCTCCCCTTGAGCTGTCAGGAAACCGGTGTTCACACCCCACACCGGCCACCGCCGCCCGGTGTGGGAACCGGGCGACCTACTCGTCGCAGACTACGTGACCCGGGCCCTCGTACCGACCCCTGTACGGCGTGTCGTCGATCCGCCGCCCCAGGTCACAGGCGGCGTGTCGGCCTTCGTGGCGATGTGGGGTCAATTGCCCCTCGAACCCTTGGATCCCTTCGAGCCCCTGAGGGTCTCCAGATGGTCGCGCAGCACGATCGCGTGGTTGTGCTCGGTGTCCTTGGCCGCGTACAGCAGGGTCACCCGTCCCCGCTCGGCCGCCTTCAGTAGGGGTTCGAGCGCCCCGGAGTTCTCCTCCAGTTCGGTGCGGTACCGCTCGGCGAACTCCTCGAAGCGATCCGGGTCGTGCCCGAACCAGGTGCGCAGGTCCGAACCGGGCGCCACGTCCTTGAGCCAGGTGACGTCCGCCATGGCGTCCTTGCTCACCCCGCGCGGCCACACGCGATCCACGAGGAAACGCTCACCGGGCGGCGGCTCCTCCTCGGAATGCTTTCGAGCGCGGACCTCGTCATAGACACGTTCCAGGTGGATACGGTGCTCGTCGGTCATGCGATCGCCCTTCCCCGATGAGGGTCGACACGAACCCGGACCGTCAAGGTTCGTCCTCCTCGGGGGAGGTCAGTACGCGTTCGAACGCCGCGGCGAGCTTGTCGGAGTCGTGCCGAGGCGTTCCATCGCCGCGGCTCAGGTCGGCCAACTCCAGCCGGCCGCCCAGCTCACCGACCACCGACATGAGCGGGAACGGGTCCTCGACCATCCCGATGTCGGCGAGCACCACGTCCACCCCGAGTTTGGGCGCGTGTTCGCGCAGCACCTCCAGGTAGGTCTCCGGGCGGAAGCCGTCGGTCTCGCCCTTCTGCGGCGACAGGTTCAACGCCACCATCCGCTTGGCCCGCGTGGTGACCAGGGCGTTCGCCAGTTCGGGGACCAGCAGGTGCGGCAGGACGCTGGTGAACCAGGACCCGGGGCCGAACACCACCCAGTCGGCCTCCCTGACCGCCTTGACCGCCTGTGTGCTGGCAGGGGGTTCCTCGGGCAGCAGCGACACCGAACGCACCCGCCCGTTGGTGCTCGCACAGGCCACCTGGCCGCGCACCGTGGTGAGTTCGTCGGGTCGATCGGGGTCCAGCCCCGCCACCTCGGCGGAGATCTCCAACGGCACCGATGACATCGGCAGGACCCGGCCGTGGGCACCGAGCAGTTGCCCCACCCAGTCCAGGCCCGCCACGGAGTCGCCCAGCAGCTCCCACAACGCCACGATCAGCAGGTTGCCGACGGCGTGACCGTGCAGGTCGCCCTCGGATCGGAAGCGGTGCTGCAGGACCTGGGTCCACGTGTGGCCCCACTCGTCGTCCCCGCACAGGGCCGCCAGCGCCATCCGCAGGTCCCCCGGCGGAAGCACCCCCAACTCCTCGCGTAGACGACCGCTGGAGCCGCCGTCGTCGGCCACGGTCACGATCGCGGTGACGTCGGTGGTCACCCTGCGCAACGCCGACAGCGAGGCGTACAGGCCGTGTCCGCCTCCCAGCGCCACCACCCGGGGTGGACGCGAAACGTCCTCCCCGTCCGGTTCATCTGGTTCGTCCGGCTCGGTGCTCTTCGGCATGCCTTCGGCCTGTCCCCTCGTCCCCTGGTCCAACGGACACCCCGGCCCACCGTGCCCGAGTCCCTGCACGGGGCCGAGGAACCGACCGTGATCGGGCCAATGTAAGTGAAGACGCCCCTCTTGGCGATTCGGTTCACCGGACGGTGTCGGCGCGGTTTCGGGCCGGGATCCTCCTGGTCACTCGCGGCCGACGTCGCGGTGAACGACGTTGACGTCCACCCCTTGTCCGCGCAGTCTCTCGGCGAACTGCTCCGCCATGGCCACGCTGCGATGCTTACCCCCGGTACAGCCCACGGCCAGGGTCATGTAGTGCTTGCCCTCGCGCTGGTAGCCGGCGATGGTCAGCTTGAGGACCTCGACATAGGCCTCCAACATCTCCTTGGCGCCGTCCTGGGAGAGGACGTAGTCGCGCACCGGCTCGTCACGCCCGTTCATGGGCCTGAGCTCGGGCACCCAGTGGGGGTTGGGCAGGAAACGACAGTCCAACACCAGGTCGGCGTCGACCGGCAGACCGTGCTTGAACCCGAAGGAGACCACGTTGGCGCGGGTGCGCGCCTCGTCGCTCTCCCCGAAGAACCCGATCACCCTCGCCTTGAGCTGGTGCACGTTGAGCTGGGAGGTGTCGATGACCAGGTCGGCCTCGCCCCGGATCGCGAGCAGGGTCTCGCGCTCACGGACGATCCCGTCGGTCAGACGTCCCTCGGCCTGCAGGGGGTGGGGCCGGCGCACCCCCTCGAATCGACGGACCAGGGCCTCGTCGGAGGCCTCCAGGAACAGCACGCGCGCGGTCATGTCGCGCTTGCGCAACTCCTCGACCGTGGACAGCAGGTCCTCGGTGAAGGCCAGCGAACGCACGTCCACCACCACCGCCACCCGCGGTACCGCACCGTGGGTGCGGCCCGCCAGCTCGATCATCGTCGGCAACAGCCCCGGCGGCAGGTTGTCCACCACGAACCAGTCCAGGTCCTCCAGCGCCCTGGCCGCCGTACTGCGTCCCGCACCGGACATGCCGGTGACGACGACCACCTCGGGTGGAAGTACCCCACCCAGTTCGACCGTCATTTGTCTCCTCCCCCGTCGGTACTCTGCTCTGCCGTCGCCCCCGGGCCCTTCCCACCCTGTCCGGCGGGGCCACCGGACAGGTGCGCGTGTACCGCCTCTGCCAGCTTGGCACCGATTCCGGGAACGGCCGCGATCTCCTCGGCATCGGCCTCGGCCAATCTTTTCACCGAGCCGAACTCCTTGATGAGCGCGCTCCGCCGGGCCGGGCCCAGCCCGGGCAGCTCGTCCAGGCTGCTGCCGGTGAGCGCCTTGGCACGCTTTTGCCGGTGGTAGCGGATGGCGAACCGGTGGGCCTCGTCGCGCACCCGTTGGAGCAGGTAGAGCCCCTCCCCGTTGCGCGGAAGGATCACCGGATCCTCGTCGTCGGGAAGCCACACCTCCTCCAGCCGCTTGGCCAGACCGCACACGGCCACGTCCTCGATGCCCAGTTCGTCCAGGGCCCGCCGGGCCGCCTCGGCCTGGGGCCGGGCACCGTCCACCACCACCAGGTTGGGCGGATAGGCGAACTTGCCGGGCACCGGCTCGCCCTCGGCCTGGTCCGGCGGGGCGCCATGGTCGCCGGTCTCACCCATGCGGGCGAGTTCACCGGCCTTGGAGCTCTCCTCCAGGTAACGGCGGAACCGACGCTTGACCACCTCGTACATGGCCGCCACGTCGTGCAGTTCCCTCCCGCCCTCGCCGCTGCCGCGCACCGAGAAGCGCCGGTACTCGGACTTGCGCGCCAGCCCGTCCTCGAACACCACCATGGAGGCGACCACGTGTTCACCCTGCAGGTTGGAGATGTCGAAGCACTCGATGCGCAGCGGGGCCTCGGTCAGGTCCAGGGCCTCCTGGATCTCGTTGAGGGCCCGAGAACGCGTGCTCAGGTCGCCGGCACGGTGCGTCTTGTGCCGGGCCAGTGCCTCCTTGGCGTTCTTGTCGACCGTCTCCATGAGGGACTTCTTGTCGCCCCGTCGCGGCACCCGAAGGTCCACCGTGGAACCGCGGTGTCCGGACAGCCATCGGGCGACGGCGTCTTGGTCGACGGGTTCGTGGGAGACCAGGACCTCGCGCGGCACCGAGGTACCCGTGCCCTCGGTCTCCTCCCCACCGTCCAGGCCGCCGTAGATCTGACGCAGGAAGGTCTGCATGAGATCGCCGGAGTCGGCGTCGGTGACCCGGTCGACCACGTACCCGCGTCGACCACGGATCCGGCCGCCGCGCACGTGGAAGATCTGGACCGCGGCCTCCAACGGGTCCTCGGCCATGGAGATGACATCGCAGTCGGTGGAGTCGGGCAGGACCACGGCCTGCTTCTCCAGGGCGGCGCGCAGGGCCTCGATGTCGTCGCGGATCCGCGCGGCCCGCTCGTACTCCTGTTCCTTGGCCGCCTCCTTCATCCGGCCCTCCAGGTCGCGGATGAAGCGTCCGGTGTCCCCGGCCATGAACGAACAGAAGTCCTCGGCCAGGTCACGGTGTTCCTCGGGTGTGGCCTTTCCCACGCATGGGGCGACGCACTTGCCGATGTACCCGAGCAGGCAGGGCCGGCCGCTGTTGCGCGCCCCCCGGAACACCCCGGCGGAGCAGGTGCGCACCGGAAAGACCCGCAGCATCAGGTCGACGGTCTCGCGGATGGCCCAGGCGTGCGAGTACGGGCCGAAGTACCGCACCCCCTTGCGTTTGGCTCCGCGCATCACCTGTACTCGTGGGAACTCCTCGTTGAGGGTCACCGCCAGGTAGGGGTAGCTCTTGTCGTCGCGGTACTTGACGTTGAAGCGCGGGTTGTACTGCTTGATCCAGGAGTACTCCAGCTGAAGCGCCTCGACCTCGGTACCGACGATGGTCCAGTCCACGTCGGCGGCGGTGGAGACCATCTGCTGGGTGCGCGGGTGCAGCCCCGCGAAGTCACGGAAGTAGGAGGACAGGCGTGACCGCAGGTTCTTGGCCTTGCCCACGTAGATGACGTGGCCGGCGGTGTCCTTGAATCGGTAGACGCCCGGTTCGGTCGGGATCGATCCTGGTGCCGGTCGCAGGTGAGGAGTCGCAGCCATGCCCCCATTCTGGTGGGTCGCGAGGACAGACGGCCACCTGCCCGACGTCCGAGGGCCCACCTACCTCCGCGAATCACAATGATCGTTCACTCAAACGTCACGATTGAGTATCCACATGCCCTAAGTTGGGCGAGTAACTCAGCAACTTCCCGACATTGACGACAAGGAGGTCCACGCCGTGACCGTTGCGCACTGGATCGCGATCGGCATCGCCGTCGCGGTCTCCATGGCCCTCGTCTTCGTGCTGCACTGGGTGCTCAACCACAAGTTGGGCAAGATCTGGCCGATGGCCCGCTACGTGGTCTCGCGTTCGGCCGTGACCGCCTACACCGCGGCCGCGGTGGTCGGCGCGAACCTGGCCCTGCCCAGCGTGGGCGACGTGGGTTGGAGCACCTACTCCACCATCGAACACGCGATGCGGATCCTGATGATCGGCTCGCTGACCGCGTTGGGCCTCAGCCTGGCCTACGCCGCCACCGACATGGTGTTGCAGCGCCTGTCCGTCAGCAACGGCGACGCCGACCGCCGCGCCCGCAGGCTCCAGACCCAGGTCCGCCTGCTGCGCCGCGTCGTCACGTCCATCATCGTGGTCCTGGCGATCGCCGCCATCCTCTTCACCTTCGACTCCGTGCGCGCTCTGGGGGCCGGACTCCTGGCCTCGGCCGGTGTCATCGGTATCGTCGCCGGTGTCGCCGCGCAGTCGACCCTGGGCAACCTGTTCGCCGGACTCCAGCTGGCCTTCAGCGACGCCCTGCGCATCGGCGACGTCGTCGTGGTCGAGGGCGAATGGGGCCGGGTCGAGGAACTGAGCCTGGTCAACGTCACCATCAAGATCTGGGACGAGCGCCGACTGGTGGTCCCGGTCCTCAACTTCACCACGACCAGCTTCGAGAACTGGACCAAGTCCGGCACCAACATCACCGCCAAGGTCGAGTTCCCCCTGGACTGGGAGGTGCCCATCGCCGAACTCCGCGAGGAGGCCGGCAAGCTCATCACCTCCAGCAAGAACTGGGACGGCCGCAGCTGGTCCTGCCAGGTCGTGAACATCAGCGAGTCCGGTGAGGTCGTGGTCCGCGTGGTCGCCACCGCCGCCGACACCGGCGGTCAGTGGAACGTCGCCTGCGAGATCCGCGAGCACCTCGTCACCTGGTTGGCCACGCACTACCCGCAGTCGCTGCCGCGCAAGCGCACCGAGTTCGTCTCCAGCGGCGAAGAGGAAGAGTCCGACTACGCCGCGCGGTTCCCCACCTCGGCCTTCCGCCGTGCCACCGCCGCCTCAGGCGCCGTGCACCAGAGCAACGGCGACGCACGCTCGGGGGACCCGGAAGAGGCCTGAGCCCCCGCGTCCTCTCGAACATGAGGGAGCCCCGCCCGGTCACATCCGGTCGGGGCTCCCTCATGTCGGATCCGAGATCCGCTAATCCAGGATGATGTCGGTGCCGTCGATGGTGACGGTGAACGGCTCCAGGGGGTCCCGGGCGGGCCCGGCCACCGGTTCGCCTGAGGTGTAGTCGAACTCGCTGCCGTGGCACAGGCACCGGATCAGCTCCTCGTCCACCTCCTGGACCGTGCAACCACCGTGGGTGCAGGCGGCGTCGAAGGCCTTGAACTCACCCTTCTCCGGCTGGGTCACCACCAGTTTGCTGTGGCTGAACACCGTTCCGCCGCCCTCGGGAACCTCGGTGGTCTGGCCGATCACCTGGCCGCGGCGCACCTCCTGCGGTTCGGGAGGTTCCCCGCAGGCGCTCACGGCACCGACGGCCGTGGCCGCGCCCGCCGCACCGAGCAGACGTCGCCTGCTCATCCCGCACCCGCATGTCCTCATTCCGGCCACGACCGAACGCTCCTCACCTGCGCCTGAAAGTCCACTACGAACTGTAGTAGCTCAGGTGGGGTGCCCCGTCCCGGCCCCCGCTCGGCGACGGCCTCAGAGCATCTTGGCGAGGAAGCGTCCGGTGTAGGACTCCGCGACCGCGCCGACCTCCTCCGGGGTGCCCTGCGCGACCACCAGGCCACCGCCGGAGCCGCCCTCGGGGCCCATGTCGATGACGTGGTCGGCGGTCTTGATCACGTCGAGGTTGTGCTCGATGACGATCACGGTGTTGCCGCTCTCGGTGAGCCTGTCGAGCACGCCCAGCAGCTTGCGGATGTCCTCGAAGTGCAGACCCGTGGTGGGCTCGTCCAGCACGTACACGGTCTTGCCGGTGGATCGGCGCTGCAGCTCGGAGGCGAGCTTGACCCGCTGGGCCTCACCGCCGGAGAGCGTGGTGGCGGGCTGCCCCAACCGCACGTACCCCAGGCCGACGTCCACGAGCGTCTGCAGGTGGCGCCGGATCGCGTTGATCGGCTCGAAGAACTCCAGGGCCTCGGCGATCGGCATCTCCAACACCTCGGAGATGTTCTTGCCCTTGTACTTCACCTGCAGGGTCTCCCGGTTGTACCGGGCGCCGTGGCACACCTCGCAGGGCACGTACACGTCGGGCAGGAACTGCATCTCGATCTTGAGCGTGCCGTCACCGGAGCAGGACTCGCAGCGTCCGCCCTTGACGTTGAAGGAGAACCGGCCCGGCTGGTAGCCGCGTGTCTTGGCGTCGGTGGTCTGCGCGAACAGCTTGCGCACGTGGTCGAAGACCCCGGAATAGGTGGCCGGGTTGGAGCGCGGGGTACGACCGATGGGGCTCTGGTCGACGTGCACCACCTTGTCGACCTTGCCCATCCCGTTGACCCGCAGGTGCCGCCCGGGCACGTCGCGGGCGCCGTTGAGCTCCTTGGCCAACGCCTTGTACAGGATCTCGTTGACCAGCGTGGACTTGCCCGAACCGGACACCCCGGTGACGGCGGTGAACACGCCCAGCGGAAAGGTGACGTCGATGCCCTCCAGGTTGTTCTCCCGGGCCCCGCGCACCACCAACTCGTGCCCCTTGGTCAGGGGACGACGCTTCTCGGGCAACTCGATGACGCGCCGTCCCGACAGGTAGTCGCCGGTCAGCGAGTCGGTGGCGGTGTAGAGCTCGTCGACGATGCCGGAGACCACCACGTGCCCGCCGTGCTCGCCGGCGCCGGGGCCGATGTCGACGATCCAGTCGGCGGCTCGGATGGTGTCCTCGTCGTGCTCGACCACGATGAGGGTGTTGCCGATGTCGCGCAGCCGCTGCAGGGTCTCCAACAGGCGGGCGTTGTCGCGCTGGTGCAGCCCGATGGAGGGCTCGTCCAGGACGTAGAGGACACCCACCAGGCCGGAGCCGATCTGGGTCGCCAGACGGATGCGCTGGGCCTCACCACCCGACAGCGAACCCGAGGAGCGGGCCAGGCTGAGGTAGTCCAGCCCCACGTCCAGCAGGAAGCCCAGGCGGGCGTTGATCTCCTTGAGCACCTGCGCGGCGATGACCATGTCGCGGTCCGAAAGCCTCAGGTCGGCCAGGAAGGCGGCGCTCTCGCTCAGCGACATCGAGGCGACGTCGGCGATGGACCTGCCGCCGATCGTCACCGCGCGCACCACCGGCTTGAGCCGGGTGCCCTCGCAGGTGGGGCAGGGCACGCTGCGCATGTAGCCTTCGAGGCGCTCACGGGTGTGGTCGCTCTCCACCTCGGAGTGACGACGCTTCACCCAGGGCACCACGCCCTCGAACTCGGTGTAGTAGGAGCGGCTGCGCCCGTACCGGTTGCGGTAGCTCACGTGGACCTGGGTGTCGTGCCCCTCCAGGATGGCCTTGCGGGCCTGCCGGGGCAGTCGCTCCCAGGCGGTGTCGGTGTCGAAGCCGATGGCCTCGCCCAGGGCCTTGAGGATGCGTTCCCAGTAACCGCCGTTCGGGCCGCCCGACCAGGGGGCGATGGCGCCGTCGGCGAGCGTCTTCTCCGGGTCGGGCACGAGCAGGTCGCCGTCGACCTCCATGCGGGTGCCCAGACCGGAGCAGTCGGGGCAGGCGCCGTAGGGGGCGTTGAAGGAGAAGGAACGCGGTTCGAGCTGCTCGAAGGACAGGTCGTCGTAGGGGCAGTACAGGTGCTCGGAGAAGACCTTCTCCCGCTCGGGGTCGTCGTTCTCCAGGTCGACGAAGTCCAGGACGATGGTGCCCCCGGCCAGCTTCAGCGCCGTTTCGACCGAGTCGGTGAGTCGACCCAGGGATCCGGGCTTGACGCTGAGACGGTCCACGACCACGGAGATCTCGTGCTTGTCGTAGCGTCCCAGCTTGGGCGTCTCGTCCAGGCGCACCGCCCGGCCGTCGACCATGGCGCGGGTGAAGCCCTTGGACTGCAGGTCCTTGAAGAGTTCGACGTACTCGCCCTTACGGCCGCGCACGACCGGGGCGAGCACCTGGAAACGGGTGCCCTCGGTCATCTCCATGACCCGATCGACGATCTGCTGAGGGCTCTGCCGGGCGATCTCGCGGTGGCACTCTGGGCAGTGCGGCACGCCCACGCGCGCCCACAACAGGCGCAGGTAGTCGTAGACCTCGGTGATGGTCCCCACCGTGGAACGCGGGTTGCGGCTGGTGGACTTCTGGTCGATGGAGACCGCGGGCGAGAGGCCCTCGATGAAATCGACGTCGGGTTTGTCCATCTGTCCGAGGAACTGACGGGCGTACGCCGACAGTGACTCGACATAGCGGCGCTGGCCCTCGGCGAAGATCGTGTCGAAGGCGAGTGAGGACTTGCCCGAGCCGGAGAGGCCCGTGAACACGATCATGGAGTCGCGGGGCAGATCCAGGGAGACGTCCTTGAGGTTGTGCTCCCGTGCTCCACGGACCACCAGTTGTTCGACCATCGAGTGAGACATCCTTCGCGGTACGGCGGTCGCAGGCCCGTCCGGGCCATGGCGGGGATGTGGGGAGGGGGTCACCTCCCCCGTCCGCCAAGACTAACGATCGCCCGTGACGGTTTCTTCCACCAAGCAGAAGTGGTGGTGGCCATGACGCGTCGGCGTCAGACCACCACCACTATAGACGAACAACCGTTCGAATATCTGGGGTTCTTTGAAGTTCTCCAGGGCCCTCAGGACCGGTCGGCGGAGCTGTCCGTCTCCACCTCGGCCCGCTTGTCCTTGCCCTCGTCCGAGCGCGACTTGATCAGGCTGCCGATGATGGTGATGGTCATGATGCCCAGGATGACGGTCAGCGAGGTGCCGATACCGACCTCGATGACGTGCACGCCGTTCTCGTGCAGCGCGTGCAGGATCATCTTCACGCCGATGAAGACCATGATCGCCGACAGGCCCCAGCTGATGTAGGCCAGGCGGTCCATGAGACCGGCCAGGAGGAAGTACAGCTGACGCAGACCCATCAGGGCGAAGGCGTTGGCGGTGAAGACGATGTAGGCGTCCTGGGTCAGACCGAAGATCGCCGGGATGGAGTCGACGGCGAAGACCAGGTCGATGACACCGATCGCGACGATCACCAGCAGCATCGGGGTCACGTGACGACGGCCGTCGAGCTTCACGGTCATCTTGGCGTCGTGGTAGTCGTTCGTCACCGGCCAGAAACGCTTGACCAGGCGGACCACCGGGGTCTGCGTGAAGTCCTTGTCGTCCTCGTCACCCTTGAGGTGGTCCCGGATGATCTTGTAACCGGTGTAGATGAGGAAGACGCCGAAGAGGTAGAAGACCTCGCTCCAGGCGTTGATGACCTGGGCGCCCAGGACGATGAAGATGCCGCGCATCACGATCGCGATGACGATGCCGACCAGCAACACCTCGTGCTGGTACTTCTTGGGCACCGCGAAGCCCGTCAACAACAGATAGAAGACGAACAGGTTGTCGATGCTCAGGCTTTTCTCGGTGACGAAGCCGGCGAAGTACTCGGCACCCGCGGTGCCACCGCCGAAGTACATGACACCGAAACCGAAGACCACGGCGAGGCCGATGTAGAAGACCGCCCACCAGCCGGCCTGCTTCATCCCGAATTCCATCGGGCCCTTGGTCTTACTCCAGGGACGGTCGACGATGATCAGATCCACGGCAAGGATCAGGATCATGGCCGCGATGGTGGCAGCCCAGACCCACAGGGGAACGTTCACTGACGGATTCTCCTCCGGTCGGTGCGCGCGAGCGTTGTGCGCGCACGAAAACTAACCGGAGGTCTCTCCCGCCCGCACCTCAAAGGTGTGGACCGACGGAACCGGGAACACAACGTTGTGGTCCGTGATGACGGCGCCGCCGCGACAGGGATACTCCCCTCACGTGGTGAAGCAGGCGCAAGAAGCGCACCAACAAAGGGTACGCCATCCGAGCCGGTCCTCAGGATGCCATGAACCACACCCGGGGGGAAGTCGCCCCGACGGTGGTAACGACCATTCCGGAGAGCCATATCCCCCTTGCCGAACGCCCTCACCATCGGGCCACCGTCTTGTAGATCGAACACACCGACTCCAACACGTCCTCCTCCGTGGGCAACGACCGCGCCGCCTCGCGTGAACGCGCGCGCAGGTCGTCGGCGAGCCCGGGATCGTCGAGCACCCGCCCGACCGCGGCGGCGAACGCCCTAGGGTCCCCGGGCGGCACCATCAGCACCGTGCCCGCGTACAGATCGGGAATGCCGCCCACCCGGGTGGCCACCACCGGCAGACCGGCCCGCAAAGCCTCCATGATCACCAGGGAAGGACCCTCCCAGCGGCTGGTGAGACAGAACACGTCGGCGGCGGCCAACAGGTCCGCCACGTCGTCACGACGACCCAACATGCGCACGTCCGCGTCCATCTCCGCGGCCACGTCGTGCAACTCTCCCCACAACGGTCCGTCCCCGGCGATCACCACCACCGGTTCGGGCGTCCGGCCGGCGAGCGTCGACGCCGCGTCCAGCAGCATGTCGATCCCCTTCTGCTCGGCCAGACGCGCCACCGTGAGCAGCAATGGTCTCTCCGGTGAAACCGCCAGGTCGCGGCGGGTCTCCTCACGGCCCTTGAGCTCCCGCCCCGTCCCCGGCGCCGCCACCACCGCCATGCGCGCGCCCTCGGCCCCCGCCGCCCGCAACCGCTCCACCAGGTCACCGGAGACCCCCAGCACGGCGTCGGCGCGCAACGCCACGATCCGCTCCAGCACCGGATAGACCGCGGCCGGCGGCCCTTCCGTCCGGGGCGGCCCGTTGTGCGCTGTCACCACCAGCGGACGCGCCCCGGCCAGGGCGCACAGGGCACCGGCGCGCAGACCGTGCGCGTGCACCACGTCCGCACCACCGAGCACGGCCCGCAACCGCAGTACCGCCCCGGGGTCGGACCATGAGGGCCCCGTGCCGATCCGCACCGGCGAGAACCGCATCCCGGCCTCGGTGAAACCGAACTCCCGCTCGACCTCGGGCGGGCCGACCACCGCCACCCGGTATCCGCGTCTGAGCAACCCCGCCCCCAACGAGCGCACATGGCGGCCCACACCTCCGGTACTGGTCCCGACCACCAGCGCGATCCTGCCGTTCACCGTGTCCCCCTCCTGCGTTCGAGTACCTTCCGGGCCCGACCGCTCACCACGCGCACCGCCGACCGGTCCAACAGGGCCACGACCGCGCCGAACACCACCAGCGCCGCCCCGCCCGACACCAGCGCCGTCCCCACGGCCGCCCAGACCCCGGTCGGCGCCGACACCGCGGCCACCGCCCTACCCGCGACCGCGCCGACCACCCCGGCCGGCACCGCCGCCGCCAACGAACGTGACAGTCCGGCCAGACTGTCACGTCCGTGCACACTCATCACCGCGGCGCACAGCAGCACCGCGGCCAGCCCCGTACCGACGGTGGTGGCGGAGCCCAACCCCGTGATCGCCCACCCGGCCGGCAACGCCCACACCAGGGCACAAGAGCACACCATGACCACCAGCCACCCCGTGACCTGCGCGATGGCGGCCCGCCTGCCGTCGTGGGAGGCGTACAGGGCCCGGCTCAGCAGCGCCACCAGCGCGAAACCCACCACCCCGGGCGCGTAGGCGAGCAGCCCTCGTTCCAAGGGCAGGGGATCGACCCGGGCCAGGACCGTCGCGAGCGGACCGGCCGCCGCGGCCAGCGCGGTGCCCGCCGCGGCGGTGATCACCACCACGGCCCTGACCCCACCCGCCAGCAAGCGGGCGAACCGGGACCGGTCGTGTTCGGCGTGCGCCACCGCCAGTTCGGTGAAGGCACTGGTGGCCACGGGCACCGCGATCACCCCGTAGGGCAGGGTGAACAGCGCCCACGCGTAGCTGTGGTGCACCGCCGCACCCGCTCCCCCACCCCGGTTGGCCAACACCACCGCCAACAGGAGCGACGCCTGCATCACCACCAACGGCAGCAGGGAGGCGGTGGCCAGGGACCGCACCCGCTCCCCCACCCCGGGCGGGAAGGTCAGGCGTGCCCTGAGACGGATCCCCAGGCCCCGGGCGGACACCAGCGCCGTGACGAACAGGGCCACCACCCCCGCCGTGGTCCCCAACGAGAGCGTGAGTTCGGCGCCGAGGGGCAGGGTTTGCGGTTCCTGACGGTGTCCGGCCCCCAAGGGAACGAAGGCCAGGTAGGCGGCGACCACCACCAGACTGGAGACCAACGGGGCCAGGGCCGGACCGAGGAAGCGCCGATGGGCCTGCGCCACCCCGAAGAGCACGGCGGCCAGCCCGTAGAAGACGACCTGCGGGGCGAACACCACGAGCATGCGCGCGGCCAGGGAGATCAACGCGGCGCCATCACACCCCAGGCCCGTCCCCAACATCAGCGTCATCGCCGGCACCGAGGCCAGGGCCAACAGGGCGGCCAGCGGCAGGGAGAGCAGCAGGACCCAGGTGACCAGCGCGGAAACGGTGTGCCGCACCTGTTCATGTTCGTCCCGCCGGACCGCCACCGCCAGGACGGGGACCACCATGGCGGTCAGGGCCCCACCGATGACGATCTCGAACAGAACCGCCGGCAGCTGGTTCGCCGTGACGTAGGCGGTGCCCAGACAGGTGTCACCGACCGTCTGGGAGAAGACGACGGTACGACCGAAACCCGCCGACCTCGCCCCCACGGTGACCACGGCGATGAGCGCGGCCGCCGTGGCCACACCACGGGTCATGTCGGCGACCGACCCCAGTGGTCCAGGCGGCGCAACAGCGGCACACGGTCGATCACCCGGGAGAAGCCGGTGACCTCACCGGCCAGGGTCAGGGCGCTCACGCCACCGAGCAGGGCCAGCCGGACCGGTCGCGGGGCCCGCACCACGGCGGCCACCCCCAGCGCGGCGCCCAAGGCGTTGGCGCCCGTGTCGCCGAGCATGGAACGTTCGGCCAGTTCGTCGGGGAGCAGGGCGATGGAGGCCCCCACCAACGGGCCGACCAGCGGTGCGGCCGGGGTGGTCAGCGCCGGGGCGGCGGCCAGCAGGGCGAACTTCACCGCGCGCCCGGGGCGCAGGTCGAACAGGTTGACCAGGTTGGCGCCGGCCGCGATCAAGGCCCCGTCGACCAGGGTGTCGGCCGGGCCCCGCCGCAGCAGCGACGCGGCGGCCACACCGGTGGCGCCGATGCCCGCCATCTTGACCGCTCCGGTGGTGACGCGGCCTCGGGCCAGCGCACCCAGGTGGCCGCGCAGGCCCTTGGTCTCGGCCGAGCCGGACAGGTCGTCGTACGCGCCGAAGGCGGCGGCACCGGCGGCGGCCAGCGTCGAGGCGGCCCGCACCCTCGGGTCGGTTCCGGGGGTCAGGGCCATGGCCGCGCACATCCCCGACGCCAACGCGGTCCCCGCTTGCAGGGTGACGGTACGACCGCGGAAGTTCACCCGCTCCCAAAGATGGTCGCGGCGCCGTGTCAGCCACCGGTAGGCGCAGTGGGCGGACAGGCCTCCCAGGGCGGCGCCGGTCAGTCCGCGCACGGCGTTCACTCCGTGGTCCTGGCCGCCGCGTCGGCCTCGATCTCCGAGGGCGCGTCCCCACTCCTGGCTTCGGGCAGGGGTTCGGGAAGGAACCCGGAGGCTCCCTCACCCACGCCGTAGGCACCACGGCCACCGTCCAGGGCCTCGGCCAGGGCCAGGGCGACGACCACGTCACCGGCGGGGCGGCCCGCCACGTCCACGGTGCTGTAGGAGGCGTCCTCGGCCAGGGCTCGGGCGATGACCCCGCCCTCGTGCGCGGCCTCGGTACCTCCGGCCAGGACCGTCGCCCCCACTTGGCGGTTCATCGCCCCGGTGAGCGCGAGCAACGCCGTGGTCGCGGACTCGGCCTCCTCCTCGGCCGGCCCGGTGGGGGCCACCACGATCAGGGCCCGTGCGGCGGTCGCGGGCGAACCCTGCACGGTGATCAGGCCGCCCTCCTCGAAGGCGGCCAGGGTCGCGGCGGCGTGTCCGCCCTCGTCATCGTCCTGTCGAACCACCAGGGCCCGCCCCAGTTCCGCGCCCGCCTTGTCGTGGGCCCCACCGGTCAGCTCCGTGGGAGCGTCGGAGACCTGTAGGGCGAGTTCGTCGACGAAGGTGGCCCCGTCCTCGGCCAGGAGCGCGTCCCGTATCAGCACACGCCCGGTGACCTCGGCGCCGGCCTCCTCGGCCCGCTCCCCCAACCCGTGCACCACGTCCTCGTCGACCCCGGGCGCGGTGACCACTACCAGCTCCACACCCTTGAGCCGGTCGGTGAGCACCTCACCGGCGGTGGCCCGCGCCAACTGGTCCGCGCCGGCGTTGAGCAGTTCGGCCTCGTCGCGTTCGACGCGCAGGTCCTCGCTCTGGCCGCGCAGGTCCGCGGTCTCGGACTGCATCGACTCCAGCAGAGGATCCTGGAGCATGGTGGTGCCCAGCACGAGTCCGACCGTCAGGGCCAGGAACACCGCGACGATGGACACCAGGTGGTAACGGAAGTCGATCACGTGAACAGCCCCATCGACGAATAGGCGAACGCGTCCCAACGCGCCGCCAGGAAGGTGAGGTAGACCTGGCCGGCCGGTGAGCAGTACGCGGCGACCACGATGGTGAGCAGGCAGGCGGCCACCATCGCCAGCAGCGCCCACGGGGAGATGCGCGAGCGGTACAGCCGGCTCACGCCCTTGGCGTCGACGAGCTTGCCGCCCACCCGCAATCGGGTCAGGAAGGTACTGGCCATGCCCGCTCGTCCCTTGTCCAGGAACTCCTCCAGGGTGGCGTGGGCGCCCACCGCCACGATGAGGGCGGCCCCGGCGCCGTCGGCGAGCATCATCGCCACGTCCTCGCTGGTGCCGGTGGCGGGGAAGACCACGGCCTTGTGGTCCAGGTCGCGCAGGCGTTGCAGTCCGGGCGCGCGCCCGTCACGGTAGGCGTGCACCACGAGTTCGGCGCCGCTGTCCAGGGCCCGGTCGGAGACGGAGTCGAAGTCCCCGACGATGATGTCGGGTCGGTACCCGGCCTCCATGACCGCGTCGGCGCCGCCGTCCACACCGACGATGACCGGACGGAACTCGCGGATGTAGGGGCGCAGCGCCGCGAGGTCCTCCCGGTAGTGGTACCCGCGCACCACGATGAGCACGTGGCGGCCCTCCATGGCGGTGCCGATCACGGGGATGCCGATACCGTCCAACAGCAGGTCGCGTTCGCGTTGGAGGTAGGCCATGGTGTTGGCGGCGAAGGCCTCCAGCTGAGTGGCCAGCCCGGCGCGGGCGAGTTCCATGGCGGCGTCGACCGAGGCCCGATCCTGGCGGGTCCCGCGCGCCACCACCTCTTCGCCCCGGTACAGGGTGTCGTCCTCCAGGCGCAGCCGTTCGCCCTCGCGCACGCGGGTGAACACCTCGGGGTCGACGTCGTCGATCAGGGGGATGCCCGCGCCCACGAGGAGTTCGGGCCCTTGGTTGGGGTAGCGACCACTGATGCCGGGGGCCACGTTGACCACGGCGGCCACACCGCAACCCACGAGCGCTTCCGCGCTGACCCGGTCCAGGTCGACGTGGTCGATCACGGCGATGTCACCGGGACGCAGGCGCCTGGTCAGGTTCTTGGTTCGACGGTCCGAACGAACGGGAGCGACCAGCCCGGCGGGGGCTTCCACGCGTGGGCGGCGGAATCGCAGTACCTTCATCGCTGGCATACTGTCAGACTTCGCTCACCCGGAGTCACGACGGTCGACCGAACGGCGTTTTCAGGACAAAACACCGCCGATGCCCGGATTCCGGG
Source organism: Nocardiopsis sp. NPDC055551 (assembly GCF_053619415.1). Lineage (NCBI taxonomy): Bacteria > Bacillati > Actinomycetota > Actinomycetes > Streptosporangiales > Nocardiopsidaceae > Nocardiopsis > Nocardiopsis sp. NPDC055551. The sequence goes on from NZ_JBSHJJ010000007.1 coordinate 366,752, forward strand.
CACCGGCGAAGGTCGAGCCGATCGTTCAGGCCGCCGGGTAGGCCCGCTCGGGGTCGGCGTTACCCAGCAACTCCTCGGCGTGCGCCCGCCCCAACTCCGAGTCCTCCAGACCCGCGAGCATCCGCGAGAGCTCACGCACACGGCCGGCCCGATCCAGCAGCACCACACCGCTCTCGATGACCAGACCCTCCGTGGACTTCTCCACCACCAGATGGGCGTCGGCGAACGCCGCCACCTGAGGCAGGTGCGTGACCACGATCACCTGGGCACGCTGGGCCAAGCGGGCCAGGCGCCGCCCGATCTCCACGGCCGCCTTACCACCCACGCCCGCGTCCACCTCGTCGAACACGAACGTGGGGACCGGGTCGGAGCCCGCGAAGACCACCTCGATGGCCAGCATCACCCGCGAGAGCTCACCACCGGAAGCGCCTTTGTTCAGCGGCAACGGAGGCGAACTCGGATGCGGGGCCAGCAGCAGTTCCACCTCATCGCGCCCGTGCGAACCGAACTCCTCACCGGTGGTGATGCGCACGCTCACCCGCGCGTGCGGCATCGCCAGCGCGATCAGCTCCTCGGTGACCGCCGTACCGAACCGCTCGGCCGCCACCTCACGGATCCCGGTGAGCTCACCGGCCGCCTCGTCCATACGGGCGGCCAGGTCCTCGGTCTCGGCGCGCAACGCGTCGATGCGCTCGTCGTCACCGTCCAGGTCCGCCAGCCGCTTGGCCGCGTTCTCCGCCCAGGTCAACACCTCATCGGTGGTCGCGCCGTACTTGCGCGAAAGCTGGGTGAGCAGGGAACGACGCTCCTGCACCTCCGCCAGCCTGCCCGGATCGGCGTCCACCGACTCCGAATAGGACGCCAGCTCGGTGGCGGCGTCGGTGATGATGTAGGACGCCTCGTCCAACCGGCCACCGATCGCGGCCAGGTCCGGGTCGTGCTCGCTGACCGAGGCCACCGCCTGACGCGCCGCCGACAACAACCCCACCACGTCGGCCTGCACCTCCGCGGCGGCAGGGTCCCCGGTGAGCGCCTCGTGCGCGGTGGTGGACGCCACCCGCAACCCGTCGGCGTGCGCCAACCGCGTCTCCTCGGCGAGCAACTCGGCGTCCTCACCCGGCAACGGCTCGGCGGCGGCGATCTCCTCCACCCCGAACCGGAGCAGGTCGGCCTCCTGGGCGCGCTCACGCGCCCGCTCCACCAACTCCTCCAGCTCGGCCGAGATCTCGCGGTGGCGCCGATAGGCCACCGAGTAACGCTTCATCGCCTTGGCCAACTCGTCACCGGCGAACCGGTCCAACGACGAACGCTGACGGTCCGAGCGCAGCAGACGCTGCTGGTCGGACTGACCGTGCACCGCCACCAGGTCATCGGCGAGGTAGGCCAACAGGCTCACCGGCGCGGAACGACCGCCCATGGTCGCGCGCGAACGCCCCTCCGCCGACACCGTCCGGTTCAGGATCAGTACGTCGTCGTCGATGTCGCCACCGGCCTCGAACACCCGGGTGGCCACCCGACCGCCCTCGGGCACCGTCAACCGACCCTCGACCACCGCCCGGTCGGCACCCGGCCGGACCCGCTGGGGATCGGCACGCCCACCGAAGAGCAGTCCCAGCCCCGTGACGACCATGGTCTTACCCGCGCCGGTCTCACCGGTGACCACGGTCAAACCCGGTGACAGCTCCAACACGGCGTCGTCGATGACACCGAGGCCTTGGATGCGGACTTCTTCGAGCACCGAACCCTCTCCTGCAATAGTCGTTCAACGTTCGCGACCGGCGCGTCCCCGCCACCCGGTGACCGGCAGACCGAACTTGGCCACCAACCGGTCGGTGAACGGCGCGCGATGCAGCCGGGCCAGACGAACAGGCGTATCGGCACGGGTGATCTCGATTCGTGCCCCCGCGGGCAATTCGACCATACGCCGTCCATCACACCAGAGCACGCCCGGCGTGGTGTCCGGCAACACCTCCAGCGCCACGGTCGCGTCCGGGCCCACCACCAGGGGGCGGGCGAACAAAGCGTGCGCGCTGATCGGCACGACCAGCAACGCCTCCACGTCCGGCCACACCACGGGACCACCCGCGGAGAAGGCGTGCGCGGTGGAACCGGTGGGGGTCGCGCACACCACACCGTCACAACCCCAGCTGGACAGGGGGCGCCCGTCCACCTCCAGGACCATCTCCAACATCCGGCGGGTGTCGGCCTTCTCCAAGGTCGCCTCGTTGAGCGCCCAGGAACGCACCGGGGGCGCCCCGTCACCACGGCCTCCGTTGAAGACCGCCACGTCCAGGGTCATGCGCTCCTCGACGACGTACTCGCGTCGGACCACACTGCGCACCGTGGCGCCCAGGTCCTCGCGTTCGGCCTCGGCAAGGAACCCGACGTGCCCGAGGTTGACCCCGAGCAGCGGCGCCCCGGCGGGGCGGGCGATCTCGGCCGCCCGCAAAAGGGTGCCGTCACCGCCCAGGACCATGACCAGTTCCACCCCCTCGGCGGCGTGGGGGCCCTCCACCGGTTCCACCGGGGACAACTCACAACCCTCGGCCGCCAGGTTCTCCAGCTCGCTCTTGAGCATGCGAACGGTCAGCCCGGCCCCGCTGAGCCTTTCGTGGACCAACCGTGCGCTGCGCACAGCCGCGGGTCTACCGGTATGGGCCAGCAGCAGAACACTGCGTCCGCCGGTCATCGCCGTCCCCTTACATTCACTCCCCGGTCGGGAGCACTGGTACCGACCGGATGCCTCGCCCGGACCCGGCCGGGTCACGCTACCGGACACTTACGACCATGGGCCACGCCCTCAGGCCGGTCCCTCCTCGATCGCCCGTTCGAGTCGGGCGGGGTCCAACGGGTCGGCACCGGCCCGCATCCACAGGAAGTACTCGACGTTGCCCGAGGGGCCGGGGAGGGGGCTCGCGGCCACGTCGACCACCCCAAGACCCAAGGTGAGGGCGTGCGCGGCCACGTCGGACACGGCCTCGGCCCGCAGCGCCGGCTCACGCACCACACCGCCGGCGCCCACCCGGTCCTTGCCTACCTCGAACTGGGGTTTGACCATCATCACGAAATCAGCGGCCGGGTCGACGCACCCGCGCAGCGGACCCAACACCAGCTTCAGGGAGATGAACGACAGATCGCCCACCACCAGGTCGGGGCGAGGCTCGGAGATCTGCTCGGGGGTGAGTTCGCGGACGTTGACGCGCTCCATCACCTCGACCCGATCGTCGCTGCGCAACGACCAGGCCAGTTGCCCGTAACCGACGTCGACCGCGGTGACACGTTCGACGCCTCTTCGCAACAGCACGTCGGTGAACCCGCCGGTGGAGGCGCCGGCGTCCAGGGCGCGGCGCCCCTTCACCGAGAGCTCGAACGCGTCCAGCGCGCCGACGAGCTTGTGCGCCCCACGGGAGACGTAGGTCGGTTCCTCGGAGGGTGTGCGCACCACGATGGGCTGGTCGGTCCCGATCTGGGTGGCGGCCTTGGAGGCGGCCATCCCGGACACGAGAACGAATCCGCCCTCGATCATCTCGGCCGCGTGACCGCGGGAGCGTGCGTGACCGCGGCGGACCAGTTCCGCGTCGAGCCGACTACGTTTTGCCATGGTCACCTAGGGTACCGGGCATTATCGCCCGCTCTGGGACCCCTGCCCGAGCGCACCGAGCACACCGGACAACTCCTGTTGCAGGGTGTCGAAGACCGCCACGTGTTCGTGCGTGGGCACCTCGTCCAGCCCGGCCAACCGTTCCCTGGTAGCCCGAAGGGTCTGTTCGGCCAAAGCCTCGGCCTGCTCGTCGGCGCCCATACGACCCCCGTCCCTCGCTCACGTCCCGACACTATCGTTCGTTCACTTCTTGGCGCTCTTGCCCTTGGTGGTGCGTTTGGCGGTGGAGCGCGCACGGGTGTTCTTGGCCGTGGGCTTGGTGGCGGTCTTGGTCCCGGTACCGGTCTTGGCGCTGGGAGAGGCCGGCTGCTCGGTGGGAGCGGACTCGGGCTCGGGCTCGCTCACGGGCTCGGCCTCGTCGGCGGGGCCCTCCACGGGCTCGGGGGCGGGGTCGGGCTCGGCGGGCTCCGCCTTCGAGGTCTCCTCCTCGGCCACCGGCTCCAGCCGGCCGGGCACCCGCTCCACGGCGTACCTGGCACCCAGGCGACGCTCCAACTCCGCGACCCTGCGCACCAACCGGTCGTGCTCGGCGCGCGGCACCACGTCCAACTCCTCCAGGGCACGCCCCACCTCGGCGCGCACCAGATCGGCGATGGCCGCCCGGTTCGCCTGACTGGTCTCGATCAGCTCACCCGCCAACGCCTGGATGTTCTGCCCCACTCGCGGCGGCGGACCCTGAGCGGCGTCCACCGAAGGGACCGGTGCGCCGTTGGCGCCACCGGCCCGCAACAACGCCTTGGCGGCCGCCACCGCCTCCTTACGAGAGAGTTCGGTGAGGCCATTGGCGGCATCGAGGTAGGTGCGTACCGCGTCGACGACCATGATGACGTGCTCCTTGATGGGACCGCGGGAGGAAACGAACGAAAAGAGGGCGCGGGTGAGGGAGGGGCCTCGTTCCGGGGGACGACGCCAACGCTACCGTTCCCACGGTCCCGGTGACACGCGAACGGACGATCTCCGCGCCGATACGGCATCATGATCCGATGAGCAGCATCGACGCGTGCCTCGAAAGCATCGCCCGGGCAAACGAGCGCCTCCTGCGAGAACCCCTCGAACGGCGCCGCAGGCACATCCGCGAACGCACCGTGAGCGTGATCGTCCCCGACCTGGACACCGCCTTCGACATGTGCCTGACCGTCGACGGCCTCACCGACGTCACCCACCGCCCGCGCTCCACGCCGGGCCCCGGACCCCAGGTCACGGTGACCGTTTCGAGCGAGGACTTCGTCGCCCTGTCCGAGGAACGCCTGGACCCCGCCAAGGCCCTGTTCGGTCGCCGTCTGAAGATCGACGCGAGCTTCGGCGACCTGCTGCGCCTGCGCCGTCTGCTCTGATCCCGGGCGGTGCCCCGGCCCGCCCGCCGGGACGATACCTTTCTGAGATGCCACGCCAATCCCTTGACCTGGCCCCCTTCCGCGGCCTCCGCTACGCCGCGCCCGACGTCGACCGCTTCATCGACGATGGTTTCGACGTCTCCCGACTCCTGGCCCCGCCCTACGACATCCCCGACGCCCGAGAGGCGCGGGAACTCCAACGCTCCGACCCGCACAACGCGGCCAGGGTCACACTCCCCTTCGAATTGTCCCGCCAGGACGCCGCCGCCCACCGCTACCGCGGCGCCGCCACCCTGCTGCGCAGCTGGATCGACGACGGTTATCTCGCCCAGGACCCCGAACCGGCCCTGTACGTGTACGAGCAGATCACCCCCGACGGCCGTCTCCAACGCGGACTCATCGGAGCCCTCGGACTCCCCGAGGACCAAGAGGCGACACCGGCGGTCCGCCCGCACGAGGACGTGGCCGAACCCCCCGTACTCGACCGCTTCCTGCTGATGGGCGCCGCCCGCGCCAACCTCGAACCGATCTTCCTGGTCTACCGGGGCGAGGGCGGAGCCGCCTCCACCGCCACCGAGGCCGCCGCCCAGGGCACACCACTGATCTCCACCCGCACCGGCGACGGAGCCCGACACCGCCTGTGGGCGATCACCGACCCGGCCGTCCACCACCGCGTCGCCCAGGACCTGGCTCCCCGCACGGCCCTGATCGCCGACGGACACCACCGCTACTCCGCCTACCGACGCCTGCGCGACGAACACACCGATCCCGCCTGGCGGCACGGCCTGGCGCTGCTGGTGGACAGTGACACCCACCCGCCCCGGCTCGGTGCCATCCACCGCGTCCTGCCCGGACTGGACACCGCGCGGGCACTGGACCAGGCCCGCGCCGTCGCCACCGTCTCCCCCCTTCCCGACGCGGGCCCCACCCACCTGGACGGCGTGGACTCCCCCGCCCTGATCGTGGCCGCCCCCGACGGCACCGCCCACCTGGTGCACGACTTCACCGACCGAGCACTGTCACGGGCCATGCCCGAACGCTCGGCGCAGTGGCGACACCTGAGCACCGCCGCCCTGCACCGGGTCCTGCTACCCCTGTGGGGCGTCCCCGAGGAACAGGTGCGCATGGTGCACGACGACCCGGCCGAAGCGATCGCCGTCGCCCGCACCGAACGGGGCACCGCGATCATCGTGCCCCCACTGCGGGTGGAGCAGGTCTACGCCGTCGCCGACCGCGGCGAGCTCACCCCCCGAAAATCCACCTCCTTCGGACCCAAACCCCGCACCGGCCTGGTCATGCGGGTTCTGGACTGACCCGCACGGGCGACCAGGGTGCGCCCCGGTCGCCGAAGGCATCGAGAAAACCTCTGTCGCCGGCGCGCACCCCCTGCCACGCTGGGTGTTCCCACCCCGGCAGAGGAGAACACGGACATGCCCGTCGACCACCCCCAGACCCGTGTACTCCTGGCCCGAGACCTGGCCCGGTTGGGTGTACGCCGAGGCGACTCCCTCCTCGTGCACTCCTCCCTCGGCTCCCTGGGGTGGGTGTGCGGCGCCGAGCAGGCCGTGGTGCAGGCCCTGATGGACGCGGTCGGCCCCCGAGGGACCCTGGTGGTGCCCACCCAGACCTCGGACAACACCGACCCCTCCGGCTGGCGGAACCCGCCGGTGCCCGAGTCTTGGTGGCCGACCATCCGCGAACACACACCCGCGTTCGACCCCCTCGCCACCCCCGGCGCCCACATGGGTCGGATCTCGGAGATGGTGCGCACCTGGCCGGGAGCGGTACGCAGCCCCCATCCGCAGACCTCCTTCGCGGCGTTGGGCCCCCACGCCCACCACCTCATGCGTCCCCACCCGCTCGGCTCGGCCCTGGGCGAGGAATCGCCCCTGGCCAGGTTGGCGGACTTCGGCGCCCACGTCCTGCTATTAGGTGTCGGCTACGACACCTGCACCACCTTCCATCTGGCCGAATACCGGGTACCGAACCCGGCCCGGGCCGACACCTCCTGCGCCGTCCGAACCCCCGATGGCGATCGGACCTGGCTGAGCGTCCAGGACATCGCCTTCGACGCCGACGACTTCGCCGCCCTGGGCACGGACCTGGAACGAACGGGCACGGTCACGGTCGACACCGTGGGCGCCGCCACCGCACGCCTTTTCCCCCTCGCCGAGGCGGTGCGCTTCGCCACCGACTGGTTGACCGAACACCGCGCCCCGGCTGCGACGGACCACACACCCCGTGGGGAGGCCCCGCGGGGCGGAGCCGCCTAGCCTGGAAGCGACCACCATCACCACACGGAAAGACGGGCCGACCTCCATGTCCCTCCAGGCAGCAGACCGCCCGCTCAACGAGCTCCACGACGCGATGCTCCTGGACCTGGACGGCGTGGTCTACATCGGTGCCGAAGCCGTCCCCGCCGCACCCGAGGCGATCGGCAAGGCACGCGCCGCCGGAGTCAAGGTCGCCTTCGTCACCAACAACGCCGGACGCACCCCCGCTCGGATCGCCGAACACCTCACCCACCTGGGCGTGCCGGCCGCCCCCGAGGACGTCGTCACCTCCGCGGAGGCCGCCGCCCGACTGATCGCCGAGCGTTTCCCCTCCGGTTCGGACGTCCTCGTGGTCGGCGACACCGGGCTGCGGCAGGCGGTACGTCGTATGGGGCTGCGGCCCGTCACCATCGCCGACACCTCGACGGTGGCCGTGGTCCAGGGCTTCTCCCGCACCATGAACCGCGAACTCCTCGACCAGGGCGCGCTGGCGGTGGCGCGCGGCGCCTACTACGTGGCGAGCAACGCCGACGCCACCGCCCCCGGCGAGTGGGGCATCACCCCCGCCAACGGATCCTTCGTACGCGTCATCGCGCACGCCACCGGAGTGGAACCGGTGATCGCCGGCAAGCCCATGCGCCCCCTGCACGAAGAGGGGATGCTCCGCACCGGGGCCACCGACCCGTTGATCGTCGGCGACCGGTTGGACACCGACATCGAGGGCGCCACCACCCACGGCGCGGCCGGACTGCTGGTGCTGTCCGGGGTCGTCACACCCCGCGACCTGGTGGCCGCCCCGCCCCATCAGCGTCCCCGTTACCTGTCCTGGGACGTGTCGGGGATGAACGAGACCCACCCCGGCCCACGGCGAGAAGGCGACCGGTCGGTGTGCGGTGGTTGGACCGCCACCACCGGCACGGGTGCGGTCGAGCTGTCCGGAAACGGTGACCGGCTGGACGGACTGCGGGCCCTGTGCGACGCGGTGTGGGCCGACGACTCCATCGACCCCACCGGAGAGTCGGTGGCCGCCGCCCTTCGGGTCCTGGGCTGGTAGGTAGGAGCCTCACCCCACGGGCCTCCGTTCGATGGCGACGGTGCTCACCTCGACCTCCAGGATGCTGCGCACCCCCTGTGGGCCGCGCCAGATCCGACGACGCAGAGCCCCTGACGCCCGGACCACCTCCCCCGTCCGGTACTCCCGGACCCGGTCCACCATCGAATCCTCGAAGGAGACCAGGGTCAGCGAGTCCAGCCGATGCCCAGGACGCCGCGGATCCTCGGGGCGGACCACCCCGATCCGCCAGGAGACCAACCGATCCCCGCTGGGCAGTTCGCGTACGGTCGGCGCGGCGGTGATCCGCCCGACCACCAACACCTGGTTGAGATGGCCCTGATCCTTTGTCGTGGCCTCGGTCGTGATCGTGGTCTTGGTCGTGTCCTTGGTTTCTGAGGGTTTCCGGATGAGCACGAGGAACCTTCCCGGTAGAGGGTGACCTGGTGCGCGCACTGATTCCAGGATCCCCGCCGGCAGGATGCGAGAAAAGACCGTTCGAGAATCTGTGGATAACCCGAGCCCCAGGTGACCCCCGACACAGGACCGTCCAGGCCCCGTGCCCTAGAGTCGGGTTCGGTCCGCAACGGTAGAAGAAGGGTGCTCGGACGTGCACAAAGACGTGAACACCGACGACCTGCCCGAGGGGATCATCCCCTTGGGCGACGAGATCTACGCCATCGACACGATGCTGGCCGGGTACCCGGGGGTGGTGTCCGCCTACCTCATCCGCACCGAACGGCCCTGCATCGTGGAGGTCGGCACCGCCGGATCCGCCCCGGTCCTGCGCGACGCCGTCATCCGACTCGGTCTGTCCCCCGACGACCTGGCCACCATCGTGGTCACGCACATCCACCTGGACCACGCCGGCGGCACCGGCGACATGGCGGCACTGTTCCCCAACGCCGAGATCGTGGTGCACGAACGCGGCGCCCGGCACCTGGCCGACCCCAGCCGGCTCATGGCCAGCGCCAAGATGGTGTGGGGCGACCGGTTGGAGACCCTCTTCGGGCACATGCGTCCCACCGAGGCGACCCGAATCCGTTCGGTCGCCGAGACCGGCGAGATCGACCTCGGCGCGGGACGCAAACTCGTATCGCACTACGCGCCCGGCCACGCCAAGCACCACATGGGTCTGGTCGACACCGCCACCGGCGACCTCTACGTCGGCGACGCCCTCGGCGTGTACAACCCGCTCACCGGCGACCTGCGTCCCGCCACCCCGCCGCCGGACTTCGACATGAACGCCTGCCTGGGCACGCTGCGTCTGTTCGGTGACATCGGCGCCCAGCGCCTGATGTTCTCCCACTTCGGCGCGGTGGACGGGGTCGGCGAGAAACTCGACCGGGCCGAGCGCGAACTACGCCTGTGGGTGGAGACCGTCCGCGACTCCCAGGACACCGGTGGGGACCTGGATCACGCCGTGGCCATGGTCAAGGACAAGGTGATCTCCCGGTACAAGCCACTGCCCCCGGACGCCTCACCCGACGCCGCCGCGGTACTCGACATCCTCAGCGGCGCCGAGGCCAACGTCGGTGGGATCGTGCACTGGCTGGACCGGCTCGCCCGGGAGCAGGCCGACGCCGCGAGGAAGGCCGAAGAGGAACGCGCCTGACGCGAGAAAACCGGATGCGTCCCGAAGGGGCCGCGACGTAGTGTCCCCGGCATGACGATCGAGATCCGTCCGATGCGCCGCACGGACATCCCCGCAACGTTCGCGCTCATCCGGACGTCCTACCCCTGTCTGGTGCTCACCGAGGCCCTCCTCACGGAGCGCTTCGAGCGGCCCTTGACCTACTTCCGGGATCAACGCTTCGTCGCGGTGGAGGGCGATCAGGTTGTCGGACACGTCCTCTCCCGTCTGCACGAGGGCGAGAAGGGGCTCACGCACGGGCAGTCGTACATGGCCGCCGTAGCGCCGCGCTTCGTCCACGGGGACCTCCCCGCCCGGCTGCTGGAAACCTCCGAACGGCGCCTGGTCGACAACGGCGCCGATCTCTTGGGCGCCGACGCCGCCGAGGAGAGCGTCCAGGTCGGCGGGGAGGGCTTCCGACGGGCGATCCTGGACCGCGGGTACGAACTCGCCGAAAGCGCCCAGATCCTCGGCCTGGACCTGACCACGCTCCCGGAAGCTCCGCCCACCCCCGAGGGCGCTGAACTGCGTACCCTCCGGGAGTTCGACGACGACCCCCGCCCCATCTACGAGATCGACAAGGCCACCAGCGAAGACGAACCCGGAGGCCTCGACGACGGATTCCTGCCCTACGAGGACTGGGTCCGCATCCTGTGGGGCAACCCGCTGGCCGACCGCGACCTCAGCCTGGCGCTCCTGCTGGACGGGGTCCCCGTGGCGATCTCCTGCTACAACTCGGACGGCACCGGCCGAATGGAATCGGGGATGACCGGTACCTTGCGCGAGTACCGAAAGCGTGGGCTGGCCGCCTACACCAAGACCACGGCACTGCACCGCGCACGGGAGAAGGGCATCCGGTACGCCTACACCGGTAACCACGCCGACAACGAACCCATGCTCGCCATCAACGACCGGCTCGGGTACGGCGTCATCGGCAGCGAGCAGACCTACCGCAGGCCCTGAACCCTAGGGCGCCCCGGGCAGGTCCAGGATCCGGAGCAGGTGCGCGTACAGACCATCCGCCCAGGACAACTCATCGTCGGCCGGTAGCCGGTCGAAGGCGCGCACCTCGCTGGTCTCGAAACGGCCGGTCAACGGCTCCAACTCGCGCACCCGGGCGTGCGTGACCACCGTGGTGTGCCCCTTGGCCAGCACGTAGTGACCCACCACCCGGATCTCCCCGAGGGTGGCACCGGCCTCCTCCCACACCTCACGGCGAGCCGTGTCGGAGATCCCCTCCCCCGGCTCCCGATGCCCGCCGGGGAACTCCCAGGCCCGTTCACGATTGCGGACCATCAAGGGACGCTCCCCCAGGTAGGTCAGGCACACCACCGAGTCGTACTCGGCGGGCACCTCCCCCAGACGCACGACGGCGCCGCCGAGTGGCTTCTCACCACCCGACGGCGCATCGATCGGTTCGGGGAAGGTCAGTCCCGACCCCTACGTTCCTCGGCCTCCTCCGCCGCCTGGTCCGCGTCCTCCTCGACGTCGGTCCAGACAACGCCGTCCTCGACGTCGTGGTCGACCAGTTCCACGCCCTCCAGCGCGGCCAGACGCTCGTCGGCGTCGGTCATGCCCTCGCGGTCCACCGAAGAGGCCCGGGCGAAGTACTCGCGGGCGTCATCGGTACGGCCCAGCTCCTCCAGGACGTCGGCGTAGGCGTAGAACAACCGGGCCACGTACGGACGGGCACGGCGTTCCTTGAGCTCCGGCACCTGCAGCTCGGCCAGCGCGGCCTTGACGTCACCCATGTCCCTACGGGCACCGGCGGCCACAATGCGCAACTCGATCCGGTCCGCGGTGTCCAGGTCCTTCCCGGCCGGGTCGTTGGTGATCTCCAGCGCCCGCTCCGGCCGGCCCAGACCACGTTCGCAGTCCGCCATGACCGCCAGGAAGGTGTCCCGACCGCTCATCCGCCGCGCCGCGCGCAGGTCTGAGAGGGCCTCCTGCCACTTGCCGACCGTGTAGGCGGCGATGCCGGAGGCCTCACGGACCGTCGGCAGGCGAGAGGCCTTGCGGCGGGCGTAGGCGGCGTGCTTGTAGGCCCTCTCAGGGTCCTCGTCGACGAACAGGCCGGCGGCCACGATGTGCTTGCCGATCAGCTCGGCCAGGGACTTGGGCAGCGAGTGCAGATCGCGCTTGGTCTCCGGGTCGATCTGGTTGTAGGTGGCCTCATCCGGCAGCGGCGGAGCGAGGTCCGCCGGGTCCCGCTCCTCACGGGGACCACGTCGGTCGTCACGTCGGTCATCGCGACGGTCATCGCGTCGGTCGTCCCGACGGAAGTCACGGCCGCCACCACCTGCGCCGGCGCCAGGACGATCATCACGACGCCCATAACCACCCCGGTCATCGCGACGATCCCGCTCACCCCGGAACCCACCACCACGACGATCCCGGTCCTGGCCCCGGCCACCCTGATAGCCACCACCACGACGGTCATCCCGGCGATCGTCCCGGTTGCCGACAGGACGGCGGTCGCGGCCCTGGCTCTGGCCGCCCCGGTCGTCACGTCGGTCATCGCGTCGGTCGTCCCGACGGAAATCGCGGCCGCCACCGCCACCCGCGCCGGCGCCAGGACGATCATCACGACGCCCATAACCACCCCGGTCATCGCGACGATCCCGCTCACCCCGGAACCCACCACCACGACGATCCCG
>NZ_JBSHJJ010000007.1:379460-382905 GCF_053619415.1 Nocardiopsis sp. NPDC055551
GTCCTGGCCCCGGCCACCCTGATAACCACCACGACGGTCACCCTGGTTCCCACCACCACGACGATCATCCCGGCGATCGTCCCGGGATCCCCTGTAGCCGGACCGGGAGCGGGAGTCGTCACCGCGCCCGCGTCCGCCAGGCCCACCGGAGCCGTTACCGCTGTGGTCGTGTGCTCCGGAGTCCTCGCGGTCTCCCGATCGGCTTTCCTCAGTCATCGAACCCGTCCGTCAACATTCAAAAGCGCTGCCACCTTGACCAGTAGCAGCGCATAGTAGTACTCGTATCCTCCAGCTTACGACATGGGATGAACCCAGATCACCAATGCGGTATATCCCCACCGTGCACTTATCCACAGCCCACCGATCTCCAGTGGCTCCGGGAGCTCCCAGCATGTTCCTCTTGATATAGGGGGAGCTTGGGTACCACCGGTTTCGTGCTGCCCAACGTCTGCTGGTGGGGCGCCTCAGGTAGAGAACCTGCCGGTGGTCGGGCGGGGTGGGGGTGGGTTCTCCCTCCTTCCCCGCCGCGTGATTGTTGCCGCCCGCACCGCACGCGTCAAGGCAACGTCGAGTCCTGTAGCGATCGGGCTGGTGGCCTTGACCCGCACGGCACGGGCGGCGGTTTGGCGGCTATCGGGGAAGGGGGGAGAGTGGTTGAGGTCCCAACGGGCCCTGTGGGCCTTCGGCCCACTCCGGCCGCAGCCGGCCGGATCCCTCCCCCTCCCTCTGGTGTTCTCGTTGAGCGCGTCGCCACTACGTGACGGGTCCGGTCACGAAGGGCCCGCTACAGGTGGGGCACGGGGCGGGCCGCGTCCCCGCGGTAGCCGGCCCTGGTCTTCTCAGCGATGATCTTGCTCGTAGCGCCCATTTGGGCGCCCAACATGGCGCTAGGAGCAAGATCGTTTCCATTCAGAGCCCCTTCCCTCGAATTCGCCAGGAGTATCTCCGCAATAGGCAGATCCGACCATAAGGAAAAGAGGTTGCGGGCAACCCGAAACAGAGACTCTCACATAGCAGGAATGCCAGCTCCAGAATTCGACTAATAAACTCGCAGGGAGGCCTGTCGCTATCGTGGGTGTTCGCATATAATCAGAGTATGAGCTTTCCTCCCCACGCACCGCGCCCGACCGGGAACACCCCGGTCGATAAGGCGATGGCGGGTGCGCGGGAGATGGCGGTGGAATTCTCCGAACGGGATATCCCGTCCGGGTGCGAAACCGAGGTGCTCGCCCAGTTCGGCCGCCTCAACCAGGAAACAGACCGGATCCGCTACGGGATGCTGCCCGCCCTGGCCCGTATGGAGGCCACCGGTGTCCTGTTGGAAGAGGGTGGCCAGCGCAGCATCCAGGCGTGGATCACCCACCAGTGGGGGACCTCTCCGGCCGAGGCCAAGAGCCTTGCCACCCTCGCTCGGGCGTTGTACAAGCAGCAGTTGCCCCTGGTGGAAGAAGCCTTCCAGAACGAGGCCCTGTCGTTGGGTGAAGCGTGCGCCATCGCGACCTCCACCGAAAAGGCCACCACCGAGTGGGCGAAGGTCCTCGAAACAGCGGATGAGGAATTCCGTGCCCAGCGTCCTTCGGCGGAGGGGTTTCGGGCCCGGTTAGAATACGGGCTCATCGCCTATAAGAAGGAATGCCCGCAGGCCTCGGTGCGCCAGCTGCGGGACGCGGCGAAATGGTTCATGGCCCGCCTGGACCCGGATAAGGCCGACCGGGACTACGATGAAACGTTCAAGAACCGGGGCGCCCAATTCTCACCCACGTTCGAGTCCGGGTTTTTGCTGCGGATGTGGGGGCCTGGGGCCGACCACGAACTCATCCAGGCCGCCCTGCAGGCTTACACCGAGCCGTATGGGCCGGAGAACGCCGCCGTCCCGAAGCATCAGCGCACCTATGACGCGATGATGCGCATCTTCGAGACCGCTCTGACCCACCGGGGTTGCTCCAGCCTGAGCCGCCAACCGTTGGCGACCCTCAACATCACCGTCCCCCTGAAGCGCTTCCTGGGCGACGGGTCGGCTGAGCCCGCCACCACCGAGGATGGTGTGGTGTTGCCCGATCAGATGGTGGCCCGCCTGACCCCCCACAGTTGGCTGCGCCGGTTCGTGACCGACGAACAGGGCCGGACCCTGTTGGACGTGGGTCGAAAGCAGCGATGCGCCCCCGACCCGGTCCGTCAAGCGGCGGGGTTCAAGAAGCCCTACTGCGAGTGGCACGAAGGCTGCGACATGCCGCGTAGCTGGTCGCAGTACGACCACATCGTCCCCTTCTCCCACGGCGGGGCCACCAGCGCCGACAACATGCAGGTGCTGTGCTCGACCCACAATCGGCTCAAGCACCGGTTGCAGGCCAAGGTGAACCGGCAGATCTGGGAACACCACCACGCCCAGAACCACCAGGACACCGAGACCAGCGGGTCCGGGGATGGTGAGGGGGAGCCAGCCCCAGCCACCGCCCCCTAACCACCACCCGTTTCCACCAGGTGGAACACCACCCCGACGAGATCACCCCCGGTTGGGTGTCAGACCCCAAGGGCCCGTGCCCTGTGGGGATATCGGCATGCCCAGAGCCAGAAACCCCACGAACCCCCTACCCGGAGCCATCACCAGGGGCCAGAATGACTCCCATCGGGGGTCTCGGCTGGACAGTGCCGCCCTCGGCCCTACGGCGGCCATCTGTCCTATCGGCGCCACCCCCACCACGGGCAGTGTGGCCATTGCGGGTTACCCACTACCCCCTTGCCCTTTATGGTCGGCGCCACCTCTCACGGAAGTATCTCCTCAGGGTTTCGGTGGAGGGGCTCTGAAGAGAAACGATCTTGTCCGTAGCGCCATGTTGGGCGCCCAACATGGCGCTAGGAGCAAGATCATCGCCAAAGGGACGCCAGGGCCGGCTACCGCGGGGACGCGGCTCGCCACCCGTCCCACCTGTAGCGGGCCCTTCGTGACCGGACCCGTCACGTAGTGGCGACGCGGCCCACGAGGACACCAGGCGGAAGGGAAGGAATCCGGCCGGCTACGGCCGGACCGGGCCCCCGGGCCCCCGGGGCCCGAAGGGCCCGGGGCCGTTGGGACCTCAACCACTCTCCCCCCTTCCCCGATAGCCGCCAAACCGCCGCCCGCACCGCACGGGTCAAGGCCACCCACCCCGCTGACGAGCAACTCAACATCGCCTTGACGCGTGCGGTGCGGGCGGCAACAATCACGCGGCGGGGAAGGAGGGAGAACCCACCCCCACCCCGCCCCGTGAACCGGTGGGCTCTCGATCTCAGGCGCCCCACACACCCACCCCACACCCGCCAGACCACCCACAGGACCACCACCCAAGGCGCCCCATAAACCAGAGGGCCCCCACCTCAGACACCCCACCCACAACAAAAAAAGGGGCCGCCTAAAAAGACAACCCCCCAACACACAACCCCACCACACACAAAAAAAGGGGGCCCG
>NZ_JBSHJJ010000008.1:0-319466 GCF_053619415.1 Nocardiopsis sp. NPDC055551
GGTTTGAACGCTGGGCTTTTGAAGCGACTCTTCGAGTTTACATGCTCCGAGCACCGCTCGAACCAGGCTGCTTTGAAGAGGATGTCTGTGATCGCAGTCCGGTTCCGAGTCGACCCTGGGGGCCACTCGCCGTCCTGCGGCGACCTGGAGAACACTACCCGCACTCCACGCACCCGGCAAACCGAACCGCCTGTGTCGCCGGTCACCCGACCTCCACCTCGGCTCCCCGCTTCGGCCAACACACGCCGTTCGCCCCTTCGGAGAGCCGGATCCGGCCCCCTCCTCGCGCGCGTACGCGCGTTCCTCTATTGCCCGCGTCGGCTCCCGGACCCGCAACGCTCACCCGACCGATGAATACCCGCTCCACCGAAGCTCACTTCATGACAAATGCACGACCCTTGCCCATTACTTGCACCGGCACGGGATCGTTTCGACTCTCACCAGCAAGTTTCTAATATCACCGCAGGTCAGAGACTTGAAATAATCATTCCAGTATCGGTCTCGAGGCTCACCCGGTGACAACCACGCGTCGGTGATCACTCACTCCGCGACGAAGAATCCCGTGCGCATCTGACCTACCTTCGCAGTACTCCGTGGAGTCACGAGGCGAAGGCTCCTCGGAGGGCGCGGACCGCTTCGCCCGTCCCCGTACTCCCCCGGAGACCGAATGCCGTCCTCAGTCGGTGGCCCGTCCACCCGGTCCAATCTGATCCACACCCTCAAGGTGGTGTCCGTACTCGTCAGGGCCGGGGTCTTCTCCGTCGGCCGCCCGGACAAGATCGTCCGCCAGCTACGCCAGCTCAAGACCTGGGGGGCGACCATCGCCGGTGGTTACGCCGCCGCGGGCGAGCGGGTCCCCGACCAGATCTCCGTGATCGACGACTCCGGGGTGACGACCTTCGGACAGATGAACCGGCTGGCCAGACAGCTGGTCCACGAGCTGAGGCGCCTGGGGGTCCGCCCCGGGTCCCGGGTGGGGATCCTGTGTCGCAACCACGCCGGGATGGTGCAGGCGGCCATGGCCTGTGGCCGCCTGGGCGCCGACGCCGTCCTGTTGAACACCGGGTTGGCCGCCGGTCCGTTGGTGGACGTGATCGAACACAACGAGGTGTCGTTGCTCGTCGCGGACTCGGACTTCGAGGAGTTGTACAAGGGGTTGCCGCCGGAGATCCCACGTGTGACGTCGTGGGGGGAGACCGTGGTGCCGGGTCCGCGGATCCCGACCAAGGTCGAGGAGCCCACCGAGCCCGACCCCGTCCCGCCCGAGAGTCCGGGTCGGTTGATCGTGTTGACCTCGGGGACCACGGGGGCGCCGAAGGGAGCACGGCGCCCGACCCCGAAGGGTCCGCAAGACGCGGCCTCGGTACTGTCGCGGATCCCGTTGAACTCCAAGGACCGGATCCTGGTGTCGGCGCCGATCTTCCACACCTGGGGGCTGGCCGGTGTCCAGTTGGGCATGTCGATGCGGTCGACCCTGGTGATGCGCCGGTTGTTCGAGCCGGAGGACGTGTTGCGGACCGTTCAGGAGCAGCGGTGCACGGCGTTGTTCGCGGTACCGGTGATGCTTCGGCGGATCATGGACCTGCCCCGGTCGACGCGGGAGAAGTACGACACCTCTTCGCTGCGGATCGTGGCGTGTAGTGGTTCGGCGATGAGCCCGCAGCTGATCGGCGACTTCATGGACGCGTTCGGCGACGTCATCTACAACCTGTACGGGTCTACCGAGGTGTCGTGGGCGACCATCGCTTCCCCCGAAGACCTGCGGACGGCGCCGACCACCGCGGGACGGCCGCCGCTCGGTACGCGGATCGCGGTCCTGGACGAACGGGGTCGGGAGGTTCCCCAGGGGTCGAAGGGCGCGATATTCGTCGGCAACGACATGCTCTTCGACGGGTACACGAACGGGAGGAACAAGCGGGTGTCCGACGGTCTGATGGAGACCGGCGACCGCGGTCACGTGGACGTACACGGTCTGCTGCACGTGGCCGGGCGTGACGACGACATGATCGTCTCGGGTGGTGAGAACGTCTTCCCCCGGCCTGTGGAGGAGGCGATCGTGACGCTGCCCTCGGTGCGCGAGGTCGTGGTGACCGGGGTTCCGGACGAGGAGTTCGGACAGCGATTCGCGGCGTACGTGGTGCCCTACGAGGGACGGTCGGTGGATCCGAACGGGATCCGGCTGCATGTTCGGGAGCTGGTGGGGCGTTTCTCCGTCCCGCGTGACGTGATCGTGTTGGCGGAACTGCCGCGCAACGCCACCGGGAAGGTGCTCAAGCGACGGCTTCCGGCCGGCACTCGTCCACCCGAGGGCTCCTGACCGTTCCCGTGGGTGGAGGTCGGTTCGCGGACGCGAGCCGACCTCTTTGCTCCATTTACATTGCGCACAAGGTGATTGTGGGCTTTGACATCGGGTGCGTGGTTACTACGATGTCGAGTGATGCCCGACCGTTCCCCCGCCCCCAAGGGCGACTTCGCACTCCCGCCAGTCGACGAGCAAATGTGCTTCGCGCTGTACGCGGCGTCCCGCGCTGTCACCAACCTGTACCGCCCGTTGCTCGATCCGCTCGGTCTGACCTACCCGCAGTACCTCGTGATGATGCTGCTGTGGGAGCGAGGCGGGTGCTCGGTCAAGGAGATCGGCGCGGTGCTCCAACTCGACTACGGAACCCTTACCCCCCTGCTCAAGCGGCTGGAGACCAACGGGCTGCTCCGTCGGGATCGTGATCCCGAGGACGAGCGTTCGGTGCGGGTCACTTCCACCGACGAGGGCCGCGCCCTCCGCGCCCGCACTCGGGGCATCCCCGAGGCGATCGGGCGGGTGATCGACCTTCCGGACGAGGAGTTCGAGGCGACCAGACTCGCGTTGCGCAGGCTGACCGCCAACGTGCTCGCGGGCGAGGCACGGGTCGCCGAGGAGACCTGAGGGGGAGGAGCGGAGGACGGGCACCACGGGGGTCGTGCCCGTCCTCCGAAGGCCGGGAGGGGAATGGAGCGGGGCGGGTGGGCCGATGGCCCGCCCGCCCCGCGTCTTTCGCTCAGCACCCGTCGACGGTGTGCTCCCAGTGGCCCGGTGAGGTCTCGGTGAGGGAGGTCGTCACGGCCGGGTTCCACAGGCCGAGCGGGTCGTCGGAGCCGGCCGCGTAGACCATTCCGAACCGGTGCTCCGCGCGCCCCTCGGTGACGTGGGCGTAGTTGCTCGCGGTGACGCACTCGCCCGAGGGCGGATCGGTGGGTTCCTCCGTCGGTGGGTCGGTGGGTCCGACCCCACCGTCGATCCCCCAGAACTGCGCCGTGTACCCACTGGAGCAGACCGCGTCGAGGAAGTAGGCGCCGGCGGTGCCGCAACCCGAGCCGGGGTCGACCGGGGTTCCGTGGCCCAGACCGGAGACGGAGTAGTGGGCGATGGCTGCGTCGTCGGGCCCGCCTCCGTAGTACGAGGCCGTTGTGGATCCGGGCAACTGCTCGGTGGTGTCCGGCTCGGTGGACACACCGCCCGCGTTCGCCCACTGGGCCACCGAGGCGTCCCCGTTGGCCGGGGCGACGGTGGTGTCGGAGGTACCGTGCCAGACCGCGACCCGGGGTAGGTCGGCCCCGTCCGGTAGCTTGGCGCGGATCTCGTCGCCCCACTGTTCGGGTGTGCGGTCCTTACCCGGGTTCATGCAGGTGAAGGCGTCGACCATGCCGGTGGCGCAGCCGACGGGGACACCCGCGACGATGCTTCCGCCGGCGAACACGTCCGGGTAGGCGGCGAGGAGTTCGGCCGCCATGGCACCGCCCGCGGACAGTCCGGAGACGTATACGCGATCCGCGTCCAGTCCGTGCGCGTCGATGGCGTGTTCCACCATCGAGCGGATGGATCGGGCCTCACCGGAGTCGCGGGCCACGTCGCCGGGTTCGAACCAGTTGAAGCAGCTCGTGGCGTTGTTGGCGCTGCTCTGTTCGGCGTAGACGAGGGCGAACCCGGAGGCGTCGGCCTGTTCCGCCCAGCCGGAGTGCTGGTGGTAGGCGGCGGCATCCTGGGCGCATCCGTGCAGGAGTACGACCGCGGGTGCGCCCGCGGGGAGGTCGTCGGGGACGTACTCGTACATGGAGAGGGCGCCGGGGTCGGTGCCGAAGGAGGGCACCGGGTCCAGGGTCGCGGCGGAGGCTCGTGGGGCCAGGGCGACGATCGTCGCGGCGACCAACAGGAAGGCCGCGGCCAGGGCGATGATCGGCGGCAGGTACCTGGCGGGGGCTGACGGAGGTGGACTGCTCTGGGGGTGCATGTACGGCTCCGGGGGTCGATCAGCGGGGGTGGTTCGGCCGAACCCTGACTTGGAGCCTAGGCAGATTGTGATGTGGACAACATGTGCGAGAGACCCCGATCACTTAGGCTGTTCGAGTGGGAACCCCACAGGAGACCCCTCGCCCATGGCGGATCACCACATGTCCCATCCCAGAGGTGTGTTCATCGGAGCTATCCCCCACGGTCCCACCCCGTCCTAGTTTGCTGACATGACGACAGAGGCTTCCCCCCACACCGCCCAGGTCGACCTCACCGACAGGATCGCGCTGGTGACCGGTGCAGCCGGCGGTATCGGCCTGGCCTGTGCCCGCAGACTGTCCGCCGCCGGAGCCTCGGTACGTTTGGTCGACGTCGACGGTTCCGCGCTCACCGCCTTGGAGAAGGAGGGCGTGGGCGAGGCCGTCGAACTGGACCTGACCGACCTGGATTCCGCGGAGGAGGCGGCGCGCGGCGCCGACATCGTGGTCAACAACGCCGGAGTGCAGACGGTCGCGCCCGTGCAGGACTTCCCCCCGGATCGCTTCTCCCTGATCCTGCGGCTCATGCTGGAGTCCCCGTTCCGTCTGGTGCGGGGCTCGCTGCCCCACATGTACGAACGTGGTTGGGGCCGGATCGTCAACATCTCCTCCGTGCACGGACTGCGCGCCTCCGCCTACAAGTCGGCCTACGTCGCGGCCAAGCACGGCTTGGAGGGGCTCTCCAAGGTGATCGCTCTGGAAGGCGCGGAGCGGGGGGTGACGTCGAACTGCGTCAACCCCGGTTACGTGCGGACCGCCCTGGTGGAGAAGCAGATCGCCGATCAGGCCACGGCGCACGGTATCCCCGAGGAGCATGTGGTGTCCGAGGTGCTGTTGGCCCGGACTCCCGTGAAACGCCTGATCGAACCCGCGGAGGTGGCCGAACTGGTCGCCTACCTGTGCAGTGACGACGCCTCGTTCATCAACGGAGCGTCGCTCCCCGTCGACGGAGCTTGGAGCGCGAGCTGAACACCACCCCGGAACCCCCTCGCGGGGATGGCCCGGCGGACGCCGGGCACCAGGCGTTCTTCCTGGATCTGCTGTTGCGCGACGCACCGGCCGTGGAGTACGAGCGGCCGGTGCTTCGCGCGCGTTCGGGTGGCGCGGACGCGGACACGGTCTCGGCGTTGGAGGAGGCCAAGTTCGCGGCGCTGCGGGTGCGGTCGGTCCTGCGTGACCGGCAACGCCGTGAATCCGAATTGAGCGCGTTGTTCGAGACCGCCAACGACCTGGCGGGGATGCGCAGTCTGGACCAGGTGTTGCAGGCCATCGTGGAGCGGGCCCGGCATCTGTTGAGCACGGACGTGGCCTACCTGACCCTGAGTGACGCGGAGGCGGGGGACACCTACATGCGGGTGACCGCGGGTTCGGTGTCCGCCGTTTTCCAGAAGGTGCGGTTGGCCCCTGGCAAGGGGCTGGGCGGTCTGGTGGCCACCACCGGACTGCCGTACGTGACCGCGAACTACTTCACCGACCCCCGTTTCGAGCACGCGGAGAACATCGACCACGCGGTACGCGAGGAGGGCCTGGTCGCGATCCTGGGCGTGCCGTTGAAGATGAACGGGCGGGGCATGGGGGTGTTGTTCGCCGCGAACCGACGGGAGCGGCCCTTCGCTCACTCCGAGGTGGCGTTGTTGTCGTCGCTGGCCACCCACGCGGCGATCGCGATCGACAACGCGAACCTGATCGACGACACCCGGCGTGCCTTGGACGAGTTGCACACGGTCAACGAGAGGTTGCAGCGGCACACCGCGTCGGTGGAGCGTTCGGCCGCGGCACACGACAGGTTCACCGACCTGGTGCTGGGTGGTGGCGGGGTGCGCGAGGTCGCGGCCGCGGTCGCCGAGGTGTTGGGCGGTTCGGTGCGCATCCACGACCGGACCTCGGAGGTGTCGGTGACCGCGTCGCCCTCGGGTGAGGTGAACGATCCCTCCCCGGGCGGCGATCCCTTGGCGGAGGGGGACGACGAGGTGGCCGAGGCGGTGCGTTCCTCCTTGGCGAGCGGCCGCGCGGTGGCCGTGGACGACGCCTGGGTGGCGGCCGCGGCGGCGGGAGGCGAGCCTCTGGGCACGCTCGTGCTGCGCGGCGTGGCGCTGGACGGCACGGACCAGCGGGTGTTGGAGAGGGCCGCCATGGTGACGGCCCTGCTGCTGCTCATCCGACGTTCGGTGAGCGAGACCGAGCACCGGGTCCGCGGCGATCTGCTCAACGAGTTGCTGGAGGTGCCGGCGCGGGATCCGGTGTCGTTGCGTCAACGGGCGGCGCTGTTGCAGGCCGACCTGGACGCGCCGCACGTGCTGGTGGTGGCCGAGGCCGTGGGCGCCGATCCACATCGGCTGCGATCGGCGGCGTCGTTCGTGGCCGAGACCACGGGCGGTCTGGCGACGAGCCGGGGTGGTCGGTTGGTGTTGGCGCTTCCGGGGTCGGATCCCTCCGAGGTGGGGCGGCGGGTGTGCGCGGAGCTGTCCGCCGCCGCCAACGGTCCGGTGACGGCCGGTCTGGCCGGGCCCACCGGCGGGCTCGGGACGTTCCTGGACACGTTCACCGAGGCGGTTCGCTGCCTGCAGACGCTGCGGGCACTGGGCCGGGAGGGCGATTGCGCGACCATCGAGGACCTGGGGTTCTCCGGTCTGCTGCTCGGCCAGAACCGGGACGTGTCCGGGTTCGTCTCCGCGACCTTGGGTCCACTGCTGGAGTACGACGAACGGCGGAACACACTGCTCGTGGAGACCCTGGGGGCCTATTTCGCGGCCGGGGGCAACCTGTCCCGCGCCAAGGACGACCTGCACATCCACGTGAACACCGTGGCGCAGCGCTTGGAGCGGATCGGGCAGTTGATCGGGACGGACTGGCAGCGCCCCGACCGCGCCTTGGAGCTACAACTGGCCCTGCACCTGCACGGTCTCCTCGACAAGGGCGTGGACCTGCTCGGCGACCAGGGCGGCACTTGAGGAGAACAGCGGGCTGTAGTGGTTGTCCTCGGGCAGTTCCGTGACGCGCACGGACTCGGGGAGACCGGCGAGCCGTTCGGACGTGTACAGGCCGGGGCTCTCGTCCATGAGTCCGCGCGCGGTCCACAGCAGGTGGGCCGGGCAGGGCAGGCGGTGGATCGCGCCGAGTACCTCCTCATCGGACACGACCTGGGCACCGTCGACCCGCACGGCCTCCTCGTCGCAGGCCGACCGCTGTCGCGGTGGTTCGCCGACCAGGTCGCGTAGGACGTAGTCGTCCACCCAGGTGCTCCAGCGCCCGACGAAGGCCGGGTGCTCCTTCCAGAAGTCCCGGTAGGCGTCGGGGGACTCGAAGGTCATGCGCAGGCGGGCCATCGCCGGGCCGATGACGGCCTCGATGTCGGTTCCGGGCGGCACGGGCAGACCGAAGCCGCCGTCCACCAGGAGCAGACCGGACACCCGCTCGGGGTGGCGTACGGCCAGTAGGGCGGCGACGAACGCGCCCATGGAGTGGCCCACGACCACGGTGCGCCGTACCCCGCGGCCGTCGAGTACGGCGAGGAGGTCGTCGACGTGGGCCGCCAGTCCGTGTGGTCCGGGCAGGTGCCCGCTGGCGCCCCGGCCGCGCAGGTCCGGGGCGATGGTCGGGGGTCCCCCGAGCTTCGCGAGTTCGGTCGCGGTGCGGGCGAACGAGTGACCGTTGGCGGTGATTCCGTGGACGGCCAGGACCGGGACCCCGGGGCCGGAGCCCCAGGTCGTCACGGCCAGGTCGCCCCCGACGACGGGGACGGTGTGTTCGTCCCCGTCGCTACGGGAGGGTGTGGTCACGCGTGGTCCGCCTTTCGTGTGCGTTCGGTACGCCGGTCCCGGACGGCGGCCTTGATCCGTCCCGGGAGGGCGACGAGGCCGCCGGGGAAGAAGAACACCATCAGGACGAAGAGCGTGCCGAGGATGAAGAGTGGTTGGGAGAGCGGGGCGCCGATCCAGGTGGGCAGGGCGTCGAAGGCCCCACCCGACTGAAGGAGCCGGTGTTCGGCGTAGGTGTAGAGGGCCGCTCCGAGGAGGGGTCCCCATCGGGTGCCCGCGCCGCCCAGGGCGACCATCACCAGGAGGGTGAGGGTGAACTCGGCGGTGGTGATGCCGGGGGTGACCCCTCCGTTGACCAGGAGGTAGGCCACGCCGCCGAGGGAGGCCAGGCCACCACCGACGGTGAAGGCGACCAGCTTGTAGGGGTAGGGGTTGATGCCCAGTACCGCGACGCGCTGTTCGTTCGCGCGGATGCCCTGCCAGACCCGGCCCACGGGCGAGGCGCACAGCCACCAGACCACACCCAGGACCACGACCAGGTAGCCGACTGCCACCCAGTACAAGTTGACGGTGTTGACCACGCCCACGAACGCGTCGGGGACGGCCTCGGCGCTGAGGGAGAGCCCTTCCTCGCCGCCGGTCCAACGGCCGGGGTCGCGGGAGATGAGGATGGATCCGGCCTCGGCGAAGGCAAGGGTGACCATGGCCAACGCGATGCCGTTGACGCGCAGCGACACCGCGCCGAGCAGTAGGGCCAGGAGGGTTCCACCGGTCACCGAGATCACGGCCGCCCACAACAGGGGCAGCTCCAGGACCGACATGAGCAGCGCGGCGACGTAGGCGCCGCAGGCGAAGTAGAGGGCGTGTCCGAAGGACAGCAGTCCCACCCGCCCGTAGAGCAGGTCGTAGCTGGTGGCCAGACCACCGAAGACCAGGCACAGCGCGAGCAGGTGCAGGGTGGACGGGCTGTTGAGGGCGCCCTCGAACAGCCCGGGGACGTACAGGGTGGAGAAGGGCAGGGACAGCGCCACCACGAGGACCACGGCGGGCACCGCCCACCAGGGCAGGGAACGGCGTCGCCGCACGTCGGAGATCTCGGGCCCCTTCGAGGGGCCGGTGGTCTCACGGAGGGTCGTGTCGGTGTCGGTCATCATGCCACCCTCTCCGCGGACTTCTTCGCGGTCAGGCCGCCCTGTCTGGTGAGCAGGACCGCGGCCAGCACGGCGACCACGGCGATGTCACCGAGGCCGGCGACGGTGTAGTAGTTGGCGAACTGCTGGATGAGGCCGACGGTCACCGAGGCGATCGCGCAGCCGGTCAGCGAGGTGGTGCCACCGATCACGACCACGATGAACGCGAAGATCAGTAGCGACATCCCCTGGGTGGGTGTGACCACCCCGAAGTAGAGGCCGCCCAGGGAACCCGCCAGCGCGGCGGCGGCCCCACCGATCGCGAACACCAGGGTGAACGACTTGCGCACGTCGATGCCGAGCGCGGT
This sequence comes from Nocardiopsis sp. NPDC055551, assembly GCF_053619415.1. Classification (NCBI taxonomy): domain Bacteria; kingdom Bacillati; phylum Actinomycetota; class Actinomycetes; order Streptosporangiales; family Nocardiopsidaceae; genus Nocardiopsis; species Nocardiopsis sp. NPDC055551. Next base: position 9,559 of record NZ_JBSHJJ010000008.1, read on the forward strand.
GACCATGGCGCGGTCCTGCACGCCCGCGCGGACGATGAGCCCGTAGCGGGTGCGGGAGTTGAACAGCGACAGGGCGACGAACACCACGATCGCGGCGAGGATCAGCAGGTAGCGGTCCTTGGGCACGTTGACGCCCAGCAGGGGGAGCGTGCCCGACACCAGTTCCGGTTTGGGGAAGGTGTGCGGGTCGGCGCCCCAGATCGCCTGGATGAGCGCAGGAACGGCCAGGCTCAGGCCGACGGTGGCGAGGATCTGTTCGCGGTGTCTGCCGTACAGCGGCCGGATCACGCATAGTTCGACCAGGACGGCGGCGAGCGTTCCGGCCGCCACACCGAAGACCATGGCCAGCAGGAAGCCCACCCCGGCCGGGCCGGCACCGGGCAGGTACTGGGCGGCCCACCAGGTGCCGTACGCACCGATCGCCAGGAACGCGCCGTGGGCGAAGTTGAGGACGTCCATCAGGCCGAAGATCAGGGACAGGCCCGAGGCGATGAGGAAGTACAGGGCACCGAGGCCGAGCCCGGTGATGATGAGGAGTACGACGGTGCTCATGTGGTGTCCACCCGCCTGTCGGTGGGTTCGTCGGTGGCGGTCCGTGCCACGCCGAGGAGGGAACGGACGCGCTCGGCGTCGTCGAGGAGCTCCGACGCGGAGCCGGTGTGGATGACGCTTCCGGCGTCGATCACCACGGCCTGGTCGGCGACCCGGCGGACCAGGGAGAGGTTCTGTTCCACGAGCAGCACGGGGACGCTCTCGGCGGCGGTGGCCACCGCGTCGGCGACCTCGCGGACGATCCGGGGCGCCAGGCCCTTGGTCGGTTCGTCGACGATGAGCAGCCGGTTGTCGTTGAGCAGGGCGCGTCCGATGGCGAGCATCTGCTGTTGGCCTCCGGAGAGGGTGCCCGCCGGTTGGTTCGCCCTCTTGCGCAGTTCCGGGAAGAGCTCGTGGACGAGGTCGTAGCGTGGTTCGCCCGGGCGTCGTTCGGCCAAGCGCAGGTTCTCGGCGACGGTGAGGGCCGCGAAGATCCCGCGTTCCTCGGGGACGTAGCCGATGCCCTTGGTGACGATGGCGTGGGTGGGTCGTTCGGTGATGTCGGCGCCGTCGAAGACGACCCTGCCGGTGCGCGGCACCAGGCCCAGGAGTGCCTTGACCGTGGTGGTCTTGCCGACGCCGTTGCGGCCGAGGACCGAGGTGACGCCATGGTCGGGCACGGAGAAGGACACTCCCTGGAGGATGTGCGATCCCTCGATCCACACGTGCAGGTCGTCCGCTTCCAGGAGCGGCGCGGGCGCGCTCACGCGCCGTCCCCGAGGTAGGCGGCCTGGACGTCGGGGTCGGCCATGGCGGTCTCGGGGTCGGCGTAGGTGAGAAGGGCACCGTGGTGCATGACGGCCAGTCGGTCGGCCATGTCGAGGAGCACCTCCATGTGGTGTTCGACCATGAGGACCGTGCATCCCTGTTCGCGGTGCACGTCCTGGATGACGTTGGTGAGTTCGCCGATCTCTCCGGCGCTGACCCCGGCCATGGGTTCGTCGAGGAGGATGAGCCGGGGCCCGCGGGCCAGGAGGAGGGCGAGTTCGAGCTTGCGTTTGTCGCCGTGGGAGAGATCCCCGGCGAGGTGGTCGACGCGATGGGAGAGCCGGACCAGGTCCAGGACCCGGGCGGCGTCCTTTCCGCCGGCGGGGGCGGCCAGGCGCCAGAAGCGGCGGGACTCCCCCGTGCGGGCCTGGACGGCCAGACCGACGTTGGCGCCGACGGTGAGGTCGGCGAAGACACTGGAGGTCTGGAAGGTACGGCCCATGCCCAGGCGTGCCCGGCGGTGGGACGCGTGGGGGGTGACGTCCTCGCCCGCCAGCCGGATCGTGCCGCCCGTGGGCTTGGTGAGGCCGCTGACCAGGTTGAACAGGGAGGTCTTGCCCGCCCCGTTCGGGCCGATGAGGGCGACGAACCCGCCTTCCTCGACGGACATGGTGATGTCGTCGACGATGACGGCGCCGCCCACGGACCAGCTCAGGTTCCGCAGTTCCAGGACGGACGTGGCGGTGTCGGGCGCGGTCGCGCCCCCGTCGGGCGCGGTGGTCGCGCCCGACGGTGGGGTGTGGGTGCTCATGACTACTCCGCGATCGCGGGTTCGACGTCGGCGGCGGGGATCTCCGCGACGAGTTCGGGGTGGGCGTCGTCTCCCTCGCCGACCAGTTCGACCTGGTACATCGGCTGGATGAGGGCGTGGTCCTCGGAACGGATGTGGATTTCGCCCTTGACGCCGTCGAAGGTCCAGCCGGACAGGGCGTCGACGCGGTCGGCGGTCTCGTCGCCGGCGGTGGCGGCCTGCACGACCATCTGTGCGGCGGTGAAGCCGTCGGGGGTGAACAGGTCGACCTCGCCGCCGTCGGCCTCGATGGTCTCCTTGAGGATCTGCGCGATCTCGGTTTCGGAGGCCCCGTCGAAGTAGTGGGACAGGAAGGAGATGCGGTCGCCGGCCTCACCGAAGATCGGGTAGGAGGGTTTGATGTCGAGCCCGGTGACGACCTCGGTGGAGTCGAGGATGCCCTGCTGGTCGAGGGACTGCCACATGGCGGAGGCGGTCTCGCCCGCCCAGGCGACGAAGACCAGGTCGGGGTCGGCCTGGTTGACCTGCTCGGCGAAGGGGGTGAGGTCGGTGGTGTCCGGTGGGGCCAAGACGCTGTCGACGTTGGCGCCCTCGGCTTCGAGGACCTCGGTCGCGGCGCCGACGTTGTCCTGACCGAAGGCGTTCTGTTGGGCGAAGACGACGACGTCGGAGTCCTCGGGGTCGTCCATGAAGCTGGCGGCGGCGAGGATGTCCTGGTAGGTCTGGCGACCGGAGCGGAAGGTGTTGTCGTTGATCCCGGTGACGGCGTCGGTGGCGGCGGCCCCGGAGATGAACAGGATGTCGTTCTGTTCGGCCAGGGGGGCGACCTGCACGGCGATGCCCGACGCGGTCGAGCCGGCGATGATGCCGTGCCCCTCGCCGATCAGTTCGCGGGCCGCGGAGACGGCCTTGTCGGGTTCGCCGGCGTCGTCGAGGTAGGTGACCTCGATCTGGCGGCCCTCGATCTCCCGGGTGTCGTTGGTGGCATGGTCGAGGCCGGCCTCGAAGCCCTGCCGGTACTGCTCGCCGTAGGTGGCCAGCGGACCGGTCGACGAGTAGACGATGCCGACCTTGATCGGCCCTTCGCCGTCGGTGCCGGCGGCGTCGCCAGGACTGCCGCAGGCGGTCATGGTGAGCGTGGCCGCGATGGCTCCGGCGGCCAGAGGGGTCTTTCGCATGTTCTTCCTCCAGTCGGCACCCGCCGTTGGTCGCGGCGCGACCCACAGGGGGATGAGGGGTGCCATCCCGAAGTTAGATCCGTGGTGATCGGTTTCACATGTAGCTGAGGCATACATTCGAACGCGAATCGGTGTAGTTAGTGCCCACAGAGTCGAAGTCCCCTCCGAAGGGGGTGTGGACGCTACCGATCAGCAGGGGCCTTGGTCGGACCAGGCGCCCCACTCACCGCCGACGTTCGGTGGGATGGCCATGGTCCACCGTCGGGCCTCGTACACGCGTCCCTCGTACTGGACACGGTCACCGGAGTCATAGGTGGCTCCCGAGTCCCAGGCCTGGGCGGAGCACTCGGCGGGTGCCTCCGGTTCCTCCGTGTCCGCGCCCTCCTCGGGGTCGGAGCCGGCCGCCTCGTCCTCGGTCCCCTCCGGTTCCTCGACCTCTTCCGGGCCGGTGGAAACGGTGAGGGTGACCTCTCCGTCCTCGGGGAGGACCGTGCCGGGTTCCGGGTTCTGGGCGGCGACCCACCCCTCGGTGACGGTCTCGCTGGACGTCTCCACCACGGTGGTGGTCAGCTCCAGTGATTCGAGGGCGGCGGACGCCTCGTCCCGCGTCATGTCGGTCAGGGTGGGCACGATGACCCCTTCGCTGACGTGGAGGGTGATCCCCTCCTCGCGGTCGCCGTCCTCGCCCACCTCGGGGATGGTGGACAGGACGGTGCCGGGGTCGTGGTCGGCGGAGTGTTCCCGGACCACCTCGATCTCGTCGAAGCCGCTGTCCCGCAGGAGGTCGCGGGCCTCCGACTCGGTGCCGCCCACCACGTCGGGCACCTCCACGTACCTCGCCCCGATGGACAACGAGAGCAGGACCGTGTCGCCCTCGCCCAGTTCCGTCCCGGCTGCGGGGTCGGTCGCCGCGACCTCGCCGGGTTGGGCATCGTCGCTGTAGGTCTCGTCGTAGGAGTACGCCAACCCCAGCTCCAGGGCTTCGAGCTCCACCTCGGCCATCTCGGTGGTGTAGCCGAGGAGGTCGGGGAGTTCGGCGGTGTCGTCGGGCACCAAGGCCCAACCGGCGGCGACGAGCACCAAGGCCAGGACAGCCGCGATCGCGAGGAACGGGGCGCGGCGCCACAGGGGCACGGGGTGCTTCGCCGTGGGTTCGGCCTGGGCTTCGACCACCGGGATCGGTTCCGTGCCCGGACCCGTGTCGCCGGCCGGTCCGGGCAGGGACCGCGCGACCTGTTCGACCATGGCGAGGTACTGGCCGGCGTCGCGAGGCCGGTTCCTCGGGTTGGGCTCGGTCGCGTCGGCGACGAGTTCGTCCAGCTCCGGTGCCAGGCCGGGGACCAAGGAGGAAGGGGACGGCACGGTGTCGTCGTCGAACCGGTGCGAACCCGTCAACAGGGTGTGGAGCAGGCTGCCGACCGCGTGGACGTCGGTGCGGGGGGTGACCCCCTCGATGCCGAGCATCCGGAAGCCGGTGACCGTCACCCGGCCCTCACCGTCCAGGACCACGCTCCGGGGGCCGAGCCCACCGTGGACGACGCCTTGGTCGTGGGCCTCGTTGAGCGCGGTGAGCACGCCGGTGACGATCGTCAGGGCGGCGTGCGGCGCGTACCGCAGTCCCCGTTCTCCCCCTTCGAGCACCTGGGCGATGGTCTGGCCGGGGAGGTGTTCGGTGACCGTGTACACGAGGTCGCCGTCGACGCCCTCTTCCAGGATCCGGGCCAGACCGGGGGCGTCGACACGGGCGAGGGACCGCGCGCGGCCGAGGAAGGCCTGCATGTTCGCGGGGTCGGCGGCGACCTCGGGGGCGAGAAGGGTCACCGTGACGGGCCGGTCGGCGTCGGTGCCGGAGTACTCGGACACCGTTCCGTCTCCTCGGAGGCGGTCACCGATGAGCACACGGCCGCGCAGCGTGAGACCGGTGTGGGGGTCGGGGGTCATGAGTCGGATTGTACGGTGCCGAACCCTCACATAACGTCTTCGATCAGGCCGAATTCGGACGATCACCCGGCGCTAGTCTGGTACTTCCGACCCTTCCACCGCCCCTGTGAGGTGCCGTGATCCCCTCCGCCGTGATCGACCGTGCCGCCGGCGCCCTGCTGGGCACCGCGTGCGGGGACGCCCTGGGCGTCCCCTACGAATTCGCCCCTCGTCTGGCCGAGGATCGAACACCCGAGATGGTCGGCGGCGGGTTGGGTCCCTACGAGCCGGGCGAGTACTCCGACGACACGCAGATGGCGGTGTGCATCGCCGAGGCGCTCCGCGACCACGACGAACCCCGTTCCCCGGATGCGCTGGAGCGGACCGCTCGGAGATTCCTGACCTGGTTCGGCGAGGGCGCCTCCGACGTCGGTGTGCAGACCACCCGAGTCCTGGAGGACACCGTTCGGGCCCTCGCCGAGCACGGGGGCGGCGCCGCCGAGGCCATGACCCGTCGCTCCGAGCGGATGTTCGAGGCGGGGGAGCGGTGCGCGGGCAACGGTTCGCTGATGCGCACGGCTCCACTGGCCTTGGCCCACCTGGACGACCCTGAGGGTCTGGCGGAGAGCGCCACCCGGTACAGCCGGCTCACCCACGGCGACCCGTTGGCCGCCCAGGCCTGTGTGCTGTGGTCCGAGGCGATCCGGCACGCGATCGTGCACGGCACCTACGACGGAGTGCGCGGCGGGCTGGACCTGTTGCCGCCGTCGGCGCGCGGGGATTGGGAGGCGCGGCTGGTCGAGGCCGAGAAGGAGCCGCCGTCCTTCTTCGCACCCAACGGTTTCGTGGTGTCGGCCCTACAGGCGGCCTGGTCGGCGATCGTCCACAGTCCCGTGGACGAGTCCTCGCCCGACCGCTACGCCGCACCAGTGATGGCCGCGGTGCGGGCCGGCGACGACACCGACACCGTGGCCGCCATCGCCGGGGCGCTGGTGGGTGCCAGGTGGGGGCGTTCGGCCATCCCCGCCCCGTACCTGGAGCTGGTGCACGGGTGGCCGGGCTACCGCGCTGCCGAACTCGGTGAACTCACCGAGGCGATCCTGCGGCGGCACTCCAAGTTCTGACAACCGAATCAGAGGTATAGACCACTATTTGAGCTTGGATACGGCACCGGCGATGGGGGAGATGCTCGCGAGTGTGGGTTCCGCGAGTCAGGCCCTCCCATCAACGTTTCGTCCTCCATCTCCGAGAAGTCCAGGACGTTCTCGGCTCGGTCGGGCTCGCCCCCGCACGTCTTCAGGGGACGGTCGACTTCGGAATACGACCGCCCGATGGCCGGGTACGGCCTTTTCCACTACCGGCCGTGCGGCATCATGGTGCCGCACGGTGCGGAACGCGAGTGGGGAGCGGTCATGACGGAGCGGATCGAGTGGGTGCCCGCGCTGGACCACCCTGAACTGATGGCCGAGCCGGTACGCAAGGCGGTGACCCGGTTCGACGGGTCGGTCCGTGCCGGAGCGATCGATCCGGAGGTCGCGGACACGGCGGCCTTCTGCGAGCGCTACGGACAGACCCTGGACACCAGCGCCAACTGTGTGGTGCTGGCGGCCAAGCGGGGTGGCGAGATCGAATACGCCGCCTGCATGGTCCTGGCCACGCAGCGGGCCGACGTCAACGGGGTACTGCGCAAGCACCTGGGCGCGCGTAAGGCGTCCTTCGCCCCGATGGACGAGGCCACCGAGATGACCGGCATGGAGTACGGCGGCATCACCCCGTTCGGGCTGCCGGAGGGTTGGCCGGTCCTGGTGGACAAGGCCGTCCATGACACCCCTTGGGTGGTCGTGGGCAGTGGCCTGCGCCGGTCCAAGCTGCGGGTCCCCGGCCCGCTGCTGGCGGAGTTGCCCGGTGCCGAGGTCCTGTCCTTGACGCGGTAGTCGCCATCAGTCGATTTGTCGACAAAACCATCTGTGGTCAAGGCGCGGCCCAGGTCGATTTCGACCCGGGCCGCGCCGTTTTGTCGATACGTCGCCCTCTCCCCAGGTCGACATGGCCACACGGCGACTTCTCGATATGCCTACAGCGGGGCGGCATGCCCTCTAGGTTGTTGCGGTAGCGCACCGCGACAGAAGGGTTCTCGACAGCTATGGGAGACGGGACCGGCGAGGACGGGCAGGTCGTACTTCGTGGCGTGACCGAACCCGCTACGGACCAGGCGTGGTTTTGGAACCCGGAATGGCGATCGGGAGAGCGGGAGGCCGACTGGCAGATCGCCACCGGTCGAACCGAGGAGTCCGAGAGCGCGAAGTCGATGTTCGACGCTCTCGACCGGTGAGGTGGACAAGCACCTTGGGGGCAAAGACATTGCAGCCATACCGGACCCGGTGGCACCTGACACCTTCACGGGGCAGAGGAACAAAAAGAGGGCCCACTCAGCTGAGGGGCCCTCGATTCCGACCTCAGCTTCTGCGGGTCGGTACAACAGCCAGCGTGGAAACCACTCCGTAGATCGAGCGGGCGGTGGATACCAGGGACCGAGTACTTTCCATGAGCTCCCCCACCTTCTTCATGGCCTCGCAGAGGCCGCTTACGCTCCACTTGCCTTCATCGTCGAGGATGTCCAGCTTCACCAGCACGAAAGGAAGGACTAGAATGAACGCGCCCGCTACTACCACCGGAATCGGACCGGTGACGCCGACGAAACTTATGGGCTCTACGAGTTATCAGCGCTCGAAGGGCGATATTCATTCCCATTATACAGTGAATATTTCATAAGCTCGTCTTCACCGGGGTCAGGCACAGACCCTGAGGTAGGTGCGGATCGCTTCGGTGAGGTCGTCGAACTCGCCCTTCCCGGAGTCGGCGAGCAGGTCGCCGACAGGTGCGTGGGGGCGGGGGAGCGGGGCGAGATAGGGACGCACCAGGGCGCCGGCGATCTGGTCCGGGTCGGGATAGTCGTCCTCCCAGCGCTGGGAGACCTCTTGGGCTATTGAGACCCAGGTCGGCGGGCTCGGGAAGTCGTCCGCCCGACTCCGGTGCTCGACCTGGCCACTCGGGAGCGCGAGTCGCTTCGGTGCGTTGGGAATGAAGAGTTGGGCCAGGACCGAGGCCAAAGTGAGGGCGAACAAGGCCCACAGGTGTTCGGTCAGGCTTCGGCAACGTCGGTGGTGTCGACCGATAGGGTGCTGCACGGTCATCCTCCTGGTGCTTGCAGGTGGTTGATCGGCCCGGTCCGGTGTGTCAGCACCGGTCCGGGCACTTTGCTTTTCAGGAGTAAGCGGCTGTCAGGGCTTCGTCGGCCGGTGGCCCAGGTGTCGGTGGGCGAGCAGGCGGAGCAGTTCCATGCGAGTGGGGGCGCTGATCCGTTCGTAGGGGTCGCCATCGCCGGACCAGCCGATGGGCCGGTAGGCGATGAACTCCTCGTGGGGTGGTCCGCCCTCGACGGTCATCTGCCAGTGCGGGTACAGCAGTTCGCACAGGACCCGTTCGGGCATCGGAAGAACATTCGCCCGAACCACCTGACGCTCGGCCGGTTCGACCAGGTCGATCAACTGCGTGGCCAGCTCGATGTCGCCTTCTTCGTGGGCCGCACGGAGGGCTTCGCGAACCAGGGCGAGGCGTTGGTTCAGAGCGTGGGTGGGAGCGGAGACTCGCAGTGCTTCCTCGGTGGCGACCAGGAAGTCGGTGGTGCAGGTGTCGATCATCAGCACGCCACCACCAGCCGGTGAAGCCCGGCCAGAACCGTGCGAAGGACTTCCAAGGGAGCGGTGTCCAACGGCCGACGCGGCGAAGGCACCGAGGGACGGGGCGAGCGCGGAGGACGGATCGCGGCGTAGGCGCGCACGCGGGACGCCCGGTGAGAGCGACGGCGGCTCGTGATCTCAAGAGCACACCGGCGCACATACGCCGGTTTGGAGAGGTTCAGGTAGCGCGGCATGGCGCGGCCCCTTCGTCAGGTGCCAGATGGGAGGTCCGGCCGATCGAGTCATCAGGAAGAGCACCGCATGATCGTGACCGCCAAGCCTGCCCATGCGGTGCCACGCTCAGCTCCGGCGGTCTCGGGCACACTGGATGTGTGATCGCCAACCACTCCACCGCCCACGCATCGGCGCCGAAATCGCCGAATTTATAGGGGCTAAACTTTCGCGCGTGACGACTGTAACCCCCCTCTTCGTTAGATGCAATAGGGGGGCTAAAGTTCTGGTGGAGTACCCGAAGTGAGGATTCACCTTGGACGCAAGGACATTGCATGACATCGCAGCCATGCCGGACCCGCTGGACAGAGCCCGCGCGGCTTCCGCCGCCATGACCAGTTTGCAAGGGCAGAGCGTGGAGCTCTCACGCATTCGCCGAGGAGCCATCATCGAGGCTCAACAGGGCGGGATGAGGCAGGAGGGCATCGCCCGGCACCTGGGTGTGTCCCCGGGCCGTGTGTCTCAAATGAAGAAGGCGGGCGGCGAGGAGCCCGCGCACAAAGCTCCGACCGGTCCGTTGGAACCTCAGCCCCGAGTTCTCGTCCAGCGCGCTCTGCCGACGCCGCCGAGCACACGCGGCTCCAAGTCGCTCTACCTGACCGAAGCCGAACAGCAGGGGCTCACTCCCGAGCGCAAGATGCTGTTCGTGGGCCAGGAGCCGGCGAACGAACATGTCGCCCAAGGCATGCAGGTAGAACCGGGAGATCCGATCATCGCCCGCCGCAAGATGTTCTGGGCCAACAGCGTTCCGGTCAGGATCTCGACGTCGTACTTCCGAGTGGACGTCGGCGAGAACACACGTCTCGATGGGGAGGGCTTCGTCCTCCCAACGCTCCAGGCTGCCATCGAGGACCTCGGGCACCGATTCGGCCATGCGGTGGAGACCCTGACCGCACGCCCCGCCACCCCTTACGAGGCCGATCTTCTGGAGATCCCCGGCGAGTGGGTCGTGCAGGTGCTCAGGGTCAGCTACTCCACCGACGACACTCCGATCCACGCCCTTGAAACGATCTGCGCGGCTTCCCGCCACACCTTCCCCATCGGCCAAGCTGTCGACAGCGATCAGTTCTGAGCACACAAGAATCGGCCCCGGCAGGCTACCGGGGCCGTTTTCTGTCCTGATGACTTTCCCGCACGCACTGTACCCGGGGATAGGGCGGCTGTGTAGACGATCCTGACCCCACTGAGCCGTTCCACATCAAGGATTTCAGGGCATTTCCAGGTGCAAGCGCAGCCGATCCGAAGGAGGTGGGCACACCGATGCCCACAGGAAACCCGTCGTATCTTCACTTCCGGAAGTCCAGCTACAGCCAACCCACCGGCAACTGTGTGGAGGTCGCCGACCTTCCTGGTGGGACCGCTGTTCGGGACACACAGAACAGGAAGAACGGTCACCTCGACTTCTCCACTGCGGAGTGGGTCGCGCTGATGTCCAGTGTGCGCCTGTAGTAGACGAGCGTTCAGGGATCAGGGCACGTTGAATCCTCAGCGGATGGGGCGACGGAAGCGGTACCACCGGGGGTTGGTCCGGTTCATGGGCCAGCCCAGGCCTTCGGTCGACGCGTCTTCCACGTCGACCAACTCCCATTCGGGGAATCCCGCCTCGACCTCCGCTCGCGACACCCCTTCGACCATTCGTCGATAGATCGACGGGCCGAAGGCGAGCATCAGCAGGGTGGCGCCCGGGTTGGCCAGGGCCGTGACCCCTCGCCCTTCGGCGGCGCGTTGACTCTCGTCGAGGCCCTGAAAGCAACCGATGTCGAGGAACAGGTCGAAGGTGCCGAGGTCGGGGGAGAGGTCGGTCGCGTCTCCGACGAGGTAGGTGACCTCGGCGGGGCCCTTCCGGCGAGCGGCTTCGATGGCGGCGGGAACGAGATCGACGGCGGTGGTCTCCCAACCACGTCCGACGAGTTCGGGGGTGAACTGCCCACGTCCGCAACCGATGTCCAGCGCGCGACCGGGGCTGTCTCGTTCCCGGGACTCGCGTTCGAGCCAGGAACGAAGTTGCGCCCCCGCGGCGGGACCGTAGCGCTCCCAGGGGGTGAAACCAAGACGGTACATCCGCGCGTAGTCGGTCATGGGTCCACGGTAAGTCGGCTTTCGAAGACGGCGAAAGTGCCCCGCGCCTTCCGCGGAAAGCACTGGTGGCACACGCTTGCGCAGGCACGGCCCTATTTACTGACCGATCGGTCTGTAATACTGTTCCAGCAGACCCGCCATCCGAGGAGAGGACCGTCAGGTGTCCGAAGTACTGGAGAGCTACGCCCAGGGGTCGTGGTTCACCCCCACGGACGAGGGCTCGCCCTTGGCCGACGCGAACACCGGCGAGACCGTCGCCCGCATCTCGAAGAACGGTCCCGACGTCGCCGGAATGGTCGAGTACGCGCGCACCGTGGGCGGCCCGGCCCTGCGAGAACTCACCTTCCACCAGCGGGCCAACATCCTCAAGGAACTCGCCAAGCACCTCATGGGGTACAAGGACGAGTTCTACGCGCTCTCCCACCGCACCGGCGCGACCGCCCGCGACACCATGGTCGACGTCGACGGTGGCTTCGGCACCCTCTTCAGCTTCTCCAGCAAGGGCCGCCGCGAACTCCCCAACGCGAAGGTCATCCTGGACGGCCCACTCGAACAGTTGAGCAAGGGCGGCACCTTCGTCGCCCAACACGTCTACACCTCCCGCCCGGGCGTGGCCGTGCAGATCAACGCCTTCAACTTCCCCGTCTGGGGCATGCTGGAGAAGCTCGCCCCCGCCTTCATCGCGGGCCTGCCCAGCATCGTCAAGCCCGCCGGTCAGACCTCCTACCTGACGGTGGCCGTGGTCAAGCGGATGGTGGAGTCCGGCCTGCTGCCCGAGGGTTCGCTCCAACTCCTGGTGGGCAGCCACCGAGGCCTGCTCGACGACCTGGGCCCGCAGGACATCGTCGGGTTCACCGGCTCGGCGTCCACCGGCACGATCCTGCGCAACCACCCGAACGTGGTCAGCGGCGGGGTCCAACTGAACGTGGAGGCCGACTCCCTCAACTGCTCGATCCTGGGTCCCGACGTCAAGCCCGAGGACCCCGAGTTCGACCTGTACGTCAAGCAGGTCGTCACCGAGATGACCGTCAAGGCGGGCCAGAAGTGCACCGCCATCCGACGCGTCATCGTCCCGACGTCGATGGCCGAAGCGGTCACCGAGGCCCTCATCGGCAGGCTCTCCAAGGTGAGGGTCGGCGCGGCCGACAACCCCGACGTGCGCATGGGCGCCCTGGTCTCACAAGACCAGCGCGAGGAGGTCCGCAAGGCGGTCAAGGCACTGCGCACCTCCAGCGAACTGGTGTTCGGTGACCCGGAGCGGGTCGAGGTGACCGGAGCCGACGACGAGTCCGGCGCGTTCATGTCGCCGATCCTGCTGCGGGCCGAGCCCGGCGCGAGGGAACCCCACGACGTGGAGGCCTTCGGTCCGGTCAGCACGATCATCACCTACGACACCGTGGGCGAGGCCGTGGAACTGGCCGCACGCGGCCAGGGCAGCCTGGTCGGTTCGCTGGTCACCAACGACGAGGACGTGGCCCGCGAGGTCGTCCTGGGCACGGCCCCCTGGCACGGCCGCATCCTGGTGCTCAACCGCGACGACGCCAAGGAGTCCACCGGCCACGGTTCCCCGCTGCCCGTCCTGGTGCACGGCGGCCCCGGTCGCGCCGGTGGCGGCGAGGAGCTGGGCGGTGTGCGCGGCGTCAAGCACCACATGCAGCGCACCGCGATCCAGGGCTCCCCGGACATGCTCACCGCGATCACCGGCCACTGGACCACGGGCTCGCGCCGGGACATCGGCGACGTGCACCCGTTCCGCAAGGACCTCACCGAGCTGCGGATCGGCGACACCATCGCGTCGGCCGAGCGCACCGTGACCCGCGCGGACATCGACCACTTCGCGGAGTTCACCGGGGACACCTTCTACGCGCACACCGACGAGGAGGCCGCCGCCGCCAACCCGCTGTTCGGCGGGATCGTGGCGCACGGCTACCTCGTGGTGTCGCTGGCCGCCGGTCTGTTCGTCGACCCGGCCCCGGGCCCGGTGCTCGCCAACTTCGGCGTCGACAACCTGCGTTTCCTCACCCCGGTGAAGGAGGACGCGGTCATCAAGGTGACCCTGACCGCCAAGCAGATCACCCCGCGCACCAACGCCGACTACGGCGAGGTGCGTTGGGACGCGGTCGTCACCGACCAGAACGACGAGGCGGTCGCCACCTACGACGTCCTCACCCTGGTCGCCAAGGGCGACGAGTAGCCGAACGGACAAGTAGCCGAATCGCCATGTAGCCGAGTCGACAGAGCGACAGAGCGACACACGCAGACGCCGCTGGTCCGAGCACACGCTCGGACCAGGGGCGCTGTCATGCTGGGGATCTCGACGAAGGGGGAGCGACGTGCGTGAACGTGACCGACGAGTCCCGCCCCGGCGCACCACCACGCTGCGGGTGACCGAGGACTTCCACGCCCCGGTGGAGCGGGTGTTCGCGCTGATCATCAGCGAGGCCGGGTTCCTGGACGCCATGCCTCCCGGGGTGGAGGTCCTGGAGTGGCCCGAACCGTTCGAGGCCGATGCCGTCATGGATCTGCGCTGGGGCACGGCCGGGCTCTACCCGGTGCGCTGGAACGCCGTGATCGACGCCTTCGAGGCGGGGCGTTCGTTCAGCGACCTCCAGGTACACGGCCCCTTCCGATACTGGCGGCACACCCACCGGGTCGAGCCGTTCGGATCGAGCACCCGGCACACCGACGTGGTCGAGTTCTCCACCGGTCTGGGCCCGCTGGGCGACCTGGCCCTGGCCACCGCGCTCCGTGGCGCGTTCGGCCCACGCCTGCGCCGGATGCGCGCCACCCTCGAAGACCATCGGGCATGAGAAGCGCCCCGTCGGGTGCCGACTCCCTCCGGGGCGCTTCCGTTCGGCGTCACCACTTATAGGCGGGCGATGGCCTTGGCCGGGGCCTCCATGGCGTCGGCGACCACGCGCATGAAGCCCGCCGCCGCACCGCCGTCGCAGACGCGGTGGTCGAAGGCGAAGGACAGCTGCGTGATCTTGCGGACCGTCAGCTCCCCGTCGACGACCCACGGACGGTCGATGACGCGGCCGAGTCCGAGGATCGCCACCTGGGGATGGTTGATGATCGCGGCGCTGCCGTCGACCCGCAGTGACCCATAGTTGTTCAGGGTGAACGTGCCACCGGTGAGTTCGGCCGGGGTGGCCTTGCCCTCGCGGGCCCTCCGGGAGAGCTCCTTGATCTCGGTGTCCAGTTCGGCGGTGGTGAGCCGGTGCGCGCCCATGACGGCCGGGGCTACCAGGCCGCGGTCGGTCTGGACGGCCAGGCCCAGGTTGACCCCGTCGTACTGGACGAGTTCCTCGCGCTCGGTGTCCACCAGGCCGTTGAGCTCCGGGTGGGCTCGCAGACCGGCCAGGGCGAAGCGGGCGACGTAGGCGAGCAGGCCGGGACCTTCCGGATCGGACCGGCGTAGGCGCACCAGTTCGGTGGCGTCCACGTCCACCCACACGGTCGCCTCGGGGATCTCCTGACGACTGCGGGAGAGCGAGGCGGCGACGGACCGGCGGAACGCGCCCATCGGGGCTCGCCGGGACTCGGCCAGGCCGGTGCGGGTGTCGACGGCGCCCGGGGCCACCGGGGCCGGGGTGGGCGGGGGAGCGGGGGAGTGGACCGCGATCGGGGCGGACGGGGCCGGAGCGGTGGTGGAGGCACCGGCCGCCTCGATCGCGGAGCTTACGTCCCGTCGGGTGATGAGCCCGCCGGGTCCGCTTCCCTGGATGTCGGTCACGCGCAGCCCGGCTTCCCGGGCCATCTGGCGGACCAGGGGAGAGGTCACCAGGGGGACCCGACGGGTCGGGTTCGCGGGCTGGGATCCACGCGCCGGCGGACGGTCGCGGGGCCTGCGGCGCCGTCCCGTGGCCTGCGCTTCGGGGGTGCCGTAACCGATGAGGACGTTGCCCGAACCCGAGCCGGCGCGTTCCTCCTCGCGGTAGCGCTCACCCGCGGAGTCGGCGGCCGTGCCGGAGTCCACGGTGATGAGCGGCTTGCCGACCGCCATCACCTCGCCCTCCTGTCCGTGCAGGACGGTGACCGTCCCGGCGTAGGGGGAGGGGACCTCGACGATCGACTTGGCGGTCTCGACCTCGGCGATCGGTTGGTCGAGGGTGACGGTGTCGCCGACGGCGACCAGCCACCGGACCACTTCGGCCTCGGTCAGGCCCTCCCCGAGGTCGGGGAGGTCGAAGTTCTGGGCGGTCACTGGTCCTCCCACTGCAGGTCGTCGACGGCGTCGAGGATGCGGTCCACGCCGGGCAGTTGGTACCGCTCCAGCTTGGGCGGGGGGAAGGGGATGTCGAAGCCGGTGACGCGGCGGATCGGGGCGGCCAGGGAGTGGAAGCAGCGTTCGGTGACCCGGGCGACGATCTCGGAGGCCACGCTGGCGTAGCCGCTCGCCTCGGCGATCACGACGGCGCGACCGGTGGAGCGCACGGCGGCGCACACGGTCTCGTCGTCGAAGGGGACGGGGGAGCGCACGTCCACGACCTGGAGGCTGCGCCCTTCCTGCGCGGCGGCCTCGGCGGCCTCCAGCGCGGTGGGCACGGACGGCCCGTAGGCGATGAGCGTGGCGTCGGTGCCCTCTCGGCGGACGACGGCCTTGCCCAGGGCGGGCACGGGTCGGTCGAAGTCCACCTCCTCCTTGGCCCAGTAGAGCTTCTTGGGCTCCATGAACACGACGGGGTCGGGGGAGGCGATGGCCTCGCGCAGCAGGTGGTAGGCGTCCTCGGGGGTGGCCGGGGTGACGACCTTCAGGCCGGGGGTGTGCGCGTAGTAGGCCTCGGAGGAATCGCAGTGGTGCTCGACGCCGCCGATGCCGCCGGCGAAGGGCACGCGGATGACGATGGGCAGACCGACCCGGCCGCGGGTGCGGTTGCGGGTCTTGGCCACGTGGCTGGCGATCTGTTCGAAGGCCGGGTAGGCGAACGCGTCGAACTGCATCTCGACGACCGGGCGCATGCCGTTCATCGCCATGCCCACGGCCATGCCGACGATGCCGGACTCGGCCAGCGGGGTGTCGAAGCAGCGGTCCTCACCGAACTCGGCGGTCAGTCCGTCGGTGATGCGGAAGACGCCGCCGAGCGGTCCGACGTCCTCACCGAACACGTACACGGAGGGGTCCTCGGTGAGGGAGTCGCGCAGCGCCCGGTTGAGCGCCTGCGCCATGGAGAGCTTCTCGGTCGCCATGTCAGTTGCCCTCTCTGCTCAGTTCGTCGGCCAGGAAGGCGGCCTGCTCGTTCAGCTGTGGGGTGGGGTCGGCGAACACGTGCGCGAACAGTTCGGCGGGATCGGGGTCGGTGTTCTTCGCGACGCCCTCGCGCATGTGGGCGGCGACGGCCTCCGCCGCTTCGGCGATCTCGGCCCGCTTGGTCTTGGTGAGCACCCGCTTGCGCTTGAGGTACTTCTCCATGCGCGTCAACGGGTCGCGCTCCACCCACGGGTCGACCTCGCCGCCGTCGCGGTAGCGGGTGTCGTCGTCGGCGTTGGTGTGCGCCTGCATCCGGTAGGTGTGCGCCTCGACCAACCGCGGGCCCCCATCGGAACGGGCCGATGCGACGGCGCGCTCCAGGACGGCGAGGACCGCGGCGGCGTCGTTGCCGTCCACTCGCTCGCCGGGAACGCCGTAGCCGATGCCCTTGTGGGCGAGTGAGGGGGCGGCGGTCTGTCGGTCCAGGGGCACGGAGATGGCGTACTCGTTGTTCTGTACGAAGAACACGACCGGGGCCTTGAACACGGCGGCGAAGTTCAACGCCTCGTGGAAGTCGCCCTCGCTGGTGGCGCCGTCACCGCACAGCGCCATGACGACGGTGTCCTCACCGCGAAGGCGCGCGGCGTGGGCGACGCCGACGGCGTGCAGGAGCTGGGTGGCCAGCGGGGTGGCCTGGGGTGCGACGTTGTGCGCGTAGGGGTCGTAGCCGGCGTGCCAGTCGCCCTTGAGGAGGGTGAGGACCTCGACGGCGTCGACTCCGCGCGCGATGACGGCGGCGGTGTCGCGGTAGGTGGGGAAGAGCCAATCTCCGTCGGCCAGGGCGAGCGCGGCACCGGTCTGGCATGCCTCCTGCCCGTGGGAGGAGGGGTAGACGGCGAGGCGGCCCTGTCGGACGAGGGCACCGGCCTGGTCGTTGACCCTGCGGCCGATCACCAGGGAGGTGTACGCCTCCAGGAGGCGCTGGTTGTCGGGCATCGCGAGCCCGGAGCCGTCGACCGGGGTTCCGGTCTCGTCGAGCAGCTGTAGCGGCCGCTCGGAGGGGAGTAGGCCCTGGTGTTCAGCCATGCTGCAACCTCCTGGTGCGCGGAAGATCTGTATGCGGACATGGTGCTGTTTCCGGCCATCTGTTCGCCACAAACCGGACAGAATCAAGAAAATGTCATGAGGGAAGGACCAATAAGTGACAAAAGGTCTGAATATGTGACCCAGGACACCGCCGCTCGTGGACATGTGGCCCACGACTCAGGGGCGAGTGACCCTCACCCCACGTGTCGACCCATCGATTCGTCCCCACCTCGACTCGTCGCCGAACCGACACCCGGTGGGCTCACCGCGCCGCCATTCGGGTACCCGGGCGTCGTTAGCATGTACCGGTGCGGCGGACGGCCTGACCTGCGAGACGCCGCCGCGAACCGGACAACGCCAGGGCTACCAGGGGGAAACCAGACCGTGAGCGACGAGCGCGAGAACCTGACCTACGAGCTCTTCGGCACCGCCATTCGCGAGATGGCCCAGACGATCGCCGACGACGGGTACGAGCCCGACATCATCCTGTCCATCGCACGCGGCGGCCTGTTCGTCGCCGGTGGTCTGGGCTACGCCATGGACGTCAAGAACCTGCACGTGATGAACGTGGAGTTCTACACCGGCGTCGGCACCACCCTCGACATGCCCGTCATGTTGCCCCCGGTCCCCAACGTGGTGGACCTGAGCAACAAGAAGGTCCTGGTGGCCGACGACGTCGCCGACACCGGCAAGACCCTCAAGCTCGTGCACGACTTCTGCTCCGCGCACGTCGCCGAGGTACGTAGCGCGGTCATCTACGAGAAGCCGCAGTCGCTGATCAAGTGCGAGTACGTGTGGAAGCACACCGACCGCTGGATCAACTTCCCCTGGTCCGTGCTGCCTCCGGTGGTCGAGCGCCCCGACCAGGTTCGCGACGCCTGACCCCACGAATCGGCGTCGGAAGCGTCCAGCCCCGGTGTTTCACGTGAAACGCGGGGCGCTCCTCCCCGTCGACCTTTCCTTCGGCAATTATTCGGTCACCTGGGCATCACTCAGCGCAACCACGGGCAGGGGAGTGAGGGGAACACGACCGACACGGGGGACCGCCGACATGACCGACGTATCCAGCCAGGGGCCCGAAGCAGGCGACGAGCGCGAAGTGCTCACCAATCGCCAGGGCCACCCGGTCTACGACAACCAGAACCAGCGCACGGTGGGCGAACGGGGGCCCGCCACCCTGGAGAACTACCAGTTCCTGGAGAAGATCAGCCACTTCGACCGCGAGCGCATCCCGGAACGCGTCGTGCACGCGCGAGGGGCGACCGCGTTCGGCTACTTCGAGTCCTACGGCAAGTGGGGCGACGAACCGATCGAGCGCTTCACCCGGGCCAGGCTCTTCCAGGGCGCGGGTCGGCACACCGAAGTGGCCCTGCGCTTCTCCACGGTGATCGGCGGACGCGACTCCTCCGAGTGCGCGCGGGACCCTCGGGGTTTCGCCATCAAGTTCTACACCGAGGACGGGAACTGGGACCTGGTCGGCAACAACCTCGCGGTCTTCTTCATCCGGGACGCCATCAAGTTCCCGGACGTGATCCACGCGCTGAAACCGGACCCGGTGACCTTCCGCCAGGAGCCGAACCGGATCTTCGACTTCATGTCCCAGACACCCGAGTGCATGCACATGATCGTCAACCTGTTCAGTCCCCGTGGCATCCCCTCGGACTACCGGCACCAGCAGGGGTTCGGCGTCAACACCTACAAGTGGGTGAACGAGACGGGCGACACCGTCCTGGTCAAGTACACGTGGATGCCCAAGCAGGGTGTGCGCAGCATGACCGAGGCCGACGCCGCCAACGTCCAGGCGGACGAGACCGGGCACGCGACCAAGGACCTGCACGAGGCCATCGACCGCGGTGACCACCCCGAGTGGGAACTGCTCGTGCAGATGATGAGCGACGACGAGCATCCCGAACTCGACTTCGACCCCTTGGACGACACCAAGACCTGGCCCGAGCAGGACTTCCCGCCCAAGCCGGTGGGTCGCATCGTGCTCGACCGCAACGTCTCGGACAACTTCGCCGAGAACGAGCAGATCTCCTTCGGTACCGGCGTCCTCGTCGACGGCCTGGACTTCTCCGACGACAAGATGCTGGTCGGCCGCACCTTCTCCTACAGCGACACCCAGCGGTACCGCGTGGGCCCCAACTACCTGCAGTTGCCGGTCAACCAGGCCAAGCACACCGAAGTGCGCACCAACCAGCGCGACGGGCTGATGGCCTACGGGCAGGACCAGGGCGGCGAGAACCCGCACGTCAACTACGAACCCTCCATCACCGGCGGGCTCCGGGAGGGGCGGTTCCCCACCCATGACGAGCAGGGGCCGCAGATCCGGGGGCGCCTGACCCGTAAGCGCATCGGTCGCGCCAACGACTATCAGCAGGCGGGGCAGCGCTTCAGGCTGATGGAGCAGTGGGAGCGCGACGACCTGGTGCACAACTTCACGGACCTGCTCTCCCAGTGCGTGCGCCCCATCCAGGAGCGAATGGTGTGGCACTTCCTCCTGGTGGAGGACGAACTGGGACTCCGGGTCGGCGAAGGGCTGGGGATCGCGCCCGGTGACGTGGCCGGCATGGAGCCCCTGCGCGGCCAAGACCTCACCGACGAGGACCGGGAGCGGCTGGCGAACCTGGGAGCGAACGGCCCCAGGGACGTGTCCGGGTTGACCATGACCCACTGCGTCCCCAACGAACGCCACGTGGTCGAGCGCTGAGGCGCCGTCCACCGAACGACGGCGCGGCCCCGGTTCGCCGTCGAACCGGGGCCGCGTCCCGTGTGAGGGGGCTACGTCTACTTGGCCCCGGCGACCTCCTCGACGTGCAGGTCGACGCCCTGGATGTCCTTCCTCACCAGGGAGACCGCCACGAAGGAGATCACGGACAGGACCACGATGTAGACGCCGATGGTCCAGGAGGCACCGAAGTTGGTCAGCAGCAGTTCAGCGATCATCGCGGCGAAGGCGCCGCCCAGGATGGCACCGAGCGCGTAGCCGATGGAGACACCCGAGTAGCGCACCTCCGCGGGGAACATCTCGGCGTACAGCGCGGACTGGGGGCCATAGCTCAGCCCGAAGGTCAGTGTGAAGACGAAGACGCCGAGGAAGTACATGTAGATGTTCCCGGTGTCGACCATGAACCACATCGGGATTGCCCAGGCGGCGAGTAGGACGTAGCCGATCTGGAAGGTGCGCACCCGGCCGATCCTGTCGCAGATCCAACCCCCGTACAGGGTGGAGATCAGCCAGCCGAAGGACGCCAGGGTGGTCGCGAGCAGGACCGGACCGCGTTCCATGCCCAGACCGAACTCCTCGACCGGACGCGAGGCGTAGGTCGCGAGGAAGGCGATGACCAGGTAGCCGGCGGCGTTGTTGGCGACGAAGATCAGCGCGGACAGGACGACCTCGCGGGTGTTCTCACGGAACAACCGACCCAGCGGGGCGGAGGACTTGGCCCGGCGCTCCTGCATGAGCTCGAAGACCGGGGACTCCTCGACCGTCTTGCGGATGAGGTGACCGATGATGATCAGCACGAAGGACAGCAGGAACGGGATGCGCCAGCCCCATTCGAGGAAGGCGTCGGCGCCGATGATCGCGGTGATCAGCCAGACCACGAAGGTCGCCAGGATCATGCCGCACGGCACGCCGATCTGCGGGTAGGCGCCGAAGTAGCCGCGCTTGTTCACCGGTGCGTGTTCCACCGACATCAGGGCGGCACCGCCCCACTCTCCACCGGCGGAGAAGCCCTGGAGCACGCGCATGAGGATCAGCATGATGGGCGCGGCCATGCCGATCTGGGCGTAGGTCGGCAGCAGGCCGATGGCGCAGGTGGCCAACCCCATCAGGATGAGGGTGGCGACCAGGATCTTCTTGCGCCCGAAGCGGTCGCCGAGGTGCCCGGCGACGATCGCGCCGAGCGGTCGGAAGAGGAACGAGATGCCGATGGTGGCGAAGGACAGCACCTGAGCGACGGCGGGGCTGCTCTCGGACAGGGGCGCCAGGAAGAGCGGGGCGAGTACGAGGCCCGCCGCCTGGGCGTAGATGAAGAAGTCGTACCACTCGATGGTGGTGCCGACCATCGTCCCCGCGAGGACCTTTCGCCTCTCCTTCTGGTCGAGTGGCCGGGGGCCGGGGGTCGCGGCGTCGGAAGTCGCCATCAATGCTCCGTATTTCTCAGCCGGCCGTGGCCGGATTCGCTGGCGGGGCCGCGACGCACACTCCGCTCCGGCCGCGACGGGTGTCACGACACGGAGGTATTTGGACGGTATGCGCCTGAGCCCTAGGACACCATGGCATGTGAGTCAGAGCACTTTCTACACCAGGGTCCAAATATTCGCAGCTGGGACCCTATGACCTGACCGAACGGTCGGTGGGGAACCATGGTTGTTCAGGCACTTCGAACACCACGCGACCACGCGGTCACGGTGAAGGGTCGACAAATCCGCACGGCGACAAGTCCACATTCTGAGACGCCGTGGGCGCCCGCCGCGGGGTACGGACGACGGTGCGCTACCCCGCCCGGTCCACCTGACGTCGGGCTCCGCGCACCTGGGGTACGTGCCGGGTTCCCTCCCCGTGACGGAGGCCGTGGCCGAGGAGGTCCTCTCGCTGCCCCTGTACCCCTCCCTCAAGGACTCCGATCAGGAGCAGATCATCACCGCTGCGCACGAATCGCTTGACGCAGTGTGACATCCTCCCGTGGCTGTCATCCGGTTTCCGTGACAGCGCGGTACTTACCCGTGTGAGAGCCGCGCTGTGACAGTGAAGGCATGTCCACACCACCGCTCACCGAACTCGCAGTCGAAGTCGACGGGCTCTGTTACTCCTACGGTTCGTTCCAGGCCGTCAAGGACGTCTCCCTGCGCGCCGGTCGAGGTGAGGTGTTCGCCCTGTTGGGTACCAACGGCGCAGGGAAGACCACCTCGCTGGAACTGATCCAGGGCTACCGGAGGCCGGACGAGGGCCACATCCGCGTCCTCGGCCTGGATCCCTTCCGCGACCGCCGCGACCTGCGTCGACGAACCGGCTTCATGCTCCAGGAGGCCGGTTTCCTCACGGAGATGACCGTCCGCGAGATGACACACCTCTGGAGCTCCATCTCGGGTCGTGTCGACGACGTGGACTCGGTCCTGGAGCGCGTCGAACTCTCCCACCGTGCCGGGGTCCGTCTGGACAAGCTGTCCGGCGGCGAGAAGCGACGCCTGGACATCGCACTGGCGGTGTGGGGCTCCCCCGAGCTGGTGGTGCTCGACGAGCCCACCACCGGGCTGGACCCCGAGTCCCGTCGGCGCCTCTGGTCCATGGTCGACGAGCTGCGGTCGAACGGCTCCACCATCATCCTGACCACGCACTACCTCGAAGAGGCCGAGTCCCTGGCCGACAGCCTGGCCATCATGCACCAGGGACGTGTCGCCGTCGCCGGGACCAAGCGCGAGGTCCTCGCCTCGTACCCGGCCACCATCACCGCCCGCCTGCCCGACGCGGAGGCGGACCGGCTGCCCGCCCTGTCCGCCGTCCCGACCATGGAGCGGTACACCGACGGTTCGGAAGCCTCGCTGCGGATCGAGACCTCGACACTCCAGACGGACCTGACCCTCCTCCTGAACTGGGCGGAGCGCGAACGGGTCACCCTGACCGACCTGCACGCCCAAGCCGCCACCTTGGAGAACCTCTTCCACGCGATCCGGGTGGGAGACGAACGGCTCTCCTCGGACGAGCCGCCGAGCACCGACACCGAGCACCGCGTCAAGGAGGACGTGACCACGCCATGACGACGAACGAAACGCGCCCGGCCGCCCCGGACCGGACCATGATCCGCTCACGCGGGCGGTTCGCCCTCATGACGGCCTTCACCCTCACCGAACTACGACTGCTGACGCGTCGCAAGGGCGTGCTCGCGGTCGCCCTGCTCCTGCCGATGATGTTGGTCGGTCTCTCCTACCTGGGGCAGCGGCCAGAGGGCTCGGAGCAGTGGGGCGCCACACTCGGCGTGTACTTCATGTACGCGCTGATGATGACGCCGTACATGAGCACGGCGACGCAGCTCTCGTCACGTCGGGACACCCTGGTCTACAAGCGACTGCGAACCACGGAGCTGGACGGCGCGGAGCTGATCGCCGCCAACCTGCTCGCGGTCGCGGCGCTCGGCCTCACCCAGATGCTCCTGATGCTGGGCGTGTTCCTGGTGACCGGCGTCCCGGCACCCGAGAACCTGCCGTTGGTGCTGGTCGGGGTCGTCCTGGGTCTGATCCTCGCACCGATCCTGGGCACCTTCATCGTGTCCATCACCGGCAACCACGAGCGCGTCATGTTCACGATGATGCCGCTACTCATCCTGGCCGTCATCGGCGCCCAACTGCTCGACCACCCGATCGAGATCGTCTCCTGGCTCTCGATCCTCGTCCCCCTCGTCCCCGCGGCGGACCTGATCGCCAAGGGCTGGGGCGGCTCGGGAGCCGGACTCCAGACCCTCCCCCTGCCGGTGTCACCGGTGGTCGCCGACATCGTCCTCCTCGTAGAGTGGACGGCGCTCGCGATCTTCGTGACGACGCGTACCTGGCGGTGGGAGCCCCGTTCCTGACCCCCGGGCCACGAGGGTGAACGTGCCGTCATGCTCCTCGACGATCAGTTCGCCCCCGTGTTCGGCGACACGTCGACGCATGCCGACGATGCCGCTGCCCTCGTCGGCTTCGGAGGAGGTGTTCGCCGGCGGCACCCCGTCGTTGCGCACCGTGAGTTCCAGGTGATCACCCTCGCGCGACCAGCGGATGAGGCAGGTCGTCGGGGTCGCGTGCCGCAGCATGTTGGTGACCGACTCGCGGATCACGCTTCCGAAGACCGCGCTCGATCGCTCGTCCACGTCGTCGAAGTCGCCCTCGATCTCGCAGCGCACGGAGGCCGATCGCAGCAGCCGTTCGGCGGCGCGCACCTCCTCGGGCAGGTGGGTGGCCCGACGGTTGCGCACCAGTTCCCGTACGTCGTGTACGGCACCACGCGCGACCGACTGGATCTCCTCCATCTCGGTGCGGGCACGCTCCGGTTTCGCCTCGACGAGCCGTGCCGCGAGTTCGCCCTTGAACGCCACTACCTCCAGGGCCCGGCCCAGGATGTCGTGCAGGTCCTCGGACAGACGCAGCCGCTCCTCGGCGACCGCGAGCCGCAACGTCGCACGCTCCGCGCTTACGGTTCGCTGCCACAGCATGGGACCGGTCGCCTCCCAGTACCCGATGAACATGACGACGAAGAAGGAGAGCAGGGCCTGTTGGCCGCTGCCCGCTCCGGCCCCCTGCGCCTTCACCAGGTACACACAGGTCGCCGCCGCCAACCCGACGGAGAGCGCGTAGTAGGGACCGAGTCGGTTCCGGTACAGCGTGATCACGTCGGCGATCGCGGTTCCCGGCAGCAGCAGCCACATCCAGGGGACGGCGACCCACTCCGTCGCGAACCAGGTGGCCACCAGCGAGACCAGCACCAGCGTCCACGTGATGACCGCCCGGTAGGGCGGCGAGGGCCGCCAGGGCAGGACGTCGAACGTCAGGATGCGCACCAGGAAGAACAGACCGACCAGCGCCACCAGGAACAGGGCCCGGAGCAGCCCGGGAAAGACCGCGATCAGGGTGACCACCGGGACGACCACCACGAACATCATCGTGAGGTAGTGGCTCCTGCGCACGTGACGGAGGACCACACCGTCCGGGGTGATGGCCTCGTCGAGCCGTCGGCGATCGCTCATGGGGCCCGCTCCCTGAAGGGTGACGTCGGCGTGCGGACCGATCGTACAAACGATTCCCGGGCAAGGAAGGCGTCGACGGTATGAAGGGCATCCTCCTCATCTGCGCACCCGACTCGTTCACCCCGCTCCAGGCGCTCCTGGGGACAACGTGTTCCACGGGCCCGGCTTCCACGACCAGGACGTGGTGGACATCGCCCGGGACCCCACCGGTCCGTTCACCCCCGCATGAACCGCCCTGGGACTTCTCTGGCACGCGCCGCGAGGTGGCGTCGATAATGGCCCTACCGTGCGACAGGGCGTCGCACAAGGACGTTCCCGGGGAGGAAGACCTGATTCGTGTACTGCTCGCCGAGGACGAGGCGATGACCCGTGAGGCCATCGCGGCTCTGCTCGATCTGGAGCCCGACATCACGGTGGTCGGCCAGGCGGACAACGGTCGCGACGCCTTCAGGATCGCGTTGGAGTCGCGCCCGGACATCGCCATGCTGGACATCGAGATGCCCGACGGTGGACTCGTACTCTTGGGAAGACTGCGCAAGCACTGCCCCAACGTGCGCTGTGTCATCCTCACGCGCCACGCCAACCCGGGAACGCTGCGGCGGGCGTTGAAGGAGGGGGCGACCGGCTTCATCGCCAAGAGCACGTCCGCCCAGAGCCTGTCCAACGTCCTCAGGCGCGTCGCGGTGGGGGACAGGTACGTCGACCCTTATCTGGCGGCCGACGCGCTGGCGGAGCCGAGCTGTCCACTGAGCGAGCGGGAGCTGAGCATCCTGGCCGAGGTCGACCAGAGCACCACCACCAAGGACATCGCCGCCAAGCTCCATCTGGCCAACGGCACCGTGCGCAACTACCTGTCGGGGATCCTGGAGAAACTCGACGTCAAGACCCGTTACGAGGCCGCCGAGCTGGCGCGTGAGGCGGGCTGGATCTGAGCCGCCGGCGCCCAGGCCGCTCAGGAGGACATGAGCGTCACTCTGGACGAGGGTGTCGACTCGCCGAGCACCATCCCCTGCGGCATCACCATCTCCATCACCCTCGACTGCCAAGAGCCGTCGAGTCTCCTTCCCCACGGTTCGGGCCGGCCTCCACACGGAGGCCGGCCCTCCACGCGTTCGTGGACACTTGTCGACATGACGACGCGCCTCGTTGTCGACATGACGACCCTGGTGACCCAAGGGTCACCCACGGAGTCGTGCCTCGGCTCCCGTCAGGATCAGGTCCAGGGCCTGGTCGAAATAAGTGTTCTCCACCGCCAGGGCGTCGGCCTTGGCCACCGCGGCGGAGACCGCGCCCTCGTGCCCCTCGGGATGGTCGGCCTTGGCCACCCGCATGGCCACGGCCGACGTGGCCGCACCGAGGATCTGGTTCGACACCGCCCTGATCATGACCGCCTGACCCTCCTCGTCGGCACCGGACCCCTGGATCGCCTCGACGATCCGCCGTGACAGGGCGATCGCGTTGGGGCCGAGCAACGGTCTCGAACCGGCGAACTCGGCGGCCCACGTATGCTCGGTCAGGGCCATGTAGAAGCGGCGTGCGGCCTCCTTGATCGCGAGGTCCCAGGGCACGTCCGAGCCGGGGAGAGCCGAGGCGGCCCCCGCAAGGATCTCGTCCACGGCCAGGTCCACCAGATCCTCACGCCGCTCCACGTACCAGTACAGACTCGTCGCGTGCACCTCCAGTTCGGCGGCGACCTTGCGCATGGTGAGAGCCGAGGCCCCATCGCGGTCGAGTAGGGCGATGGTCCCTCCGACGATGCGGTCCCTACTCAGTGCCGGCTTCGCACGGCGTTTGCGCGGCGAGCGTTGGAAGACGCTCTCGAACTGCTGCTCGGATCCTGTATCAGCCATGCTCGACAGCATATCCGCAATCCTACGTTGTATGTATCTATCCAACGGTGTATGTTTCTGGGCATGGCAACAACGAGCTCCTCCACGCACCCCCTGTCCTCCGCCCCCTCCACCCCCGATCAGTCACGCACGACGGTCGTCGCCCCCCACGGACTCGGCGTCTTCTTCCTCCTGGCCTTCGCCTTCTCCTGGACGACCTGGTGGATCTTCCCTCGCCTGTTCCCCGGCGCCGACCCGATGCCGGCCGTCGTCATCGGGGCCTTCGGCCCGATGGTGGCCGCGATCATCGTCACCGCGGCCACCCAGGGCCGCCAGGGGGTGGGCGCGCTCTTCCGCCGCCACTCCCTTCGCCGCAGAGGCGGACTCCTGCCCTACGCGGCCGCCGTCCTGATCGTTCTCGCCATCGCCGGCTCGGCGGCGCTGCCCGTCTACCTGGGTCAGGCCGACCTTGACGAGGCCGCCCTTCGGCAGGCCCTGATGACCGTTCCGATCCAGTTCCTGGTCATCGCCCTGGTCGGTGGCGGCAACGAGGAACTCGGCTGGCGAGGCTTCGCCCTGCCGCGCCTCCAGGGAGCGCACAGCCCCCTGGCCGCGAACGTGATGCTGGGGATCATCTGGGCCGTCTGGCACGCCCCGCTGTTCTTCATGGAGGGCACCTCCCAGTCGAACATCCACTTCCCCTCGTACGTCCTGCTGTGCCTCGGGATCACCGTCGTCCTCGGCTACGTGTTCAACTCGGCCCGAGGCGGGGTGATCGCCGCGGTGATCACTCACGCCGCGATCAACGTCGCCTCGGGACTCAAGGGTGTGGCCGTGGGCGCCCCGGCCTCGCCCATCGAGGTCGGGCTGGTCCTGCTGGTCGCCCTGTTCCTTCTGGTCTGCACCCGCGGACGCCTGGGCCTGCCTCGGAACGCCGGCGTCGAAGGCTGACGACGAGGACTGACACGACGATGACGACCCTGCCCGCGCGGGCAGGGTCGTCATCGTCGTGTTCCCCACCGGGTGTGACGGAGACAGCGATCACGCATCGGTTCGCTCTTGGTTCTCGGTCGGCCCCATGGCCTCATTGCGTTCTCTAGGGTGCCGGTATGGACACACGAGTGACAGGCCTCCTTGTCGAGGACGGGAAAGTACTGCTCTTGGACCAGGACACCGACGGCCCACGCAGGTGGAGCTTGCCAGGTGGACGGGTGGAGGAGGGCGAATCGCTCGGTGACGCCCTGGTTCGCGAGATGCGCGAGGAGACAGGGATCAAGGCCGAGGTTGGGCGCCTGTTGTATCTGTGCGACCACATCGTCTCGGAAAAGGATGTGCACGTCGTGCACATCACCTTTGAGGTTCGCCGTACGGGTGGTTCTCTGGGGGACATCTCGGAAGGACTCGACTCGCGGCCGATCCGAGGAGTGGAATTCGTGAAGACCGGGGACCTACCCCACCTCGGATTCAGCGAACGCTTCGCGCGTTTGGTCGAGGACGGATTTCCCGGGGCCGGTTCCTACATGGGACCCAAGTCGGCGATCGGTCTGTGACAGGACGCTGATCAACTTCCGGTCAGGGTCAGCCAAACCGTCGTGGCCTCCGAGCTCGCCAGAAGTGGCGCGTTCCCGTGACGGCCACTCCGCTATGGCGGGAGCTACCGGGTGGCCGCCGCGGAGCTCCTGGAGCTGTTGGGCGTGCCACTGGCAAAGAGGGAAGCGTCGGCCAGAGCCGGGTCGACATGGCGATTCGATCTGTTGTCGACTTGGCGTCCTGTCGATACCCCTCAAGTACCGGGGGAGCACGGGCTCGGCAGGGGTCGGGCGTGGGGCTCCACGGTCAGATGACCGGTCGAAACAGAAAGAGCCCTGCTCTCCGAATGGAGAAGCAAGGCTCTGAACCGCACAAATCGAGTGGGCGTACCAGGACTTGAACCTGGGACCTCATCCTTATCAGGGATGCGCTCTAACCGACTGAGCTATACGCCCTCGTTCCGTCAGGAACTCTACCGTATCCCGGGGGCCTGGGCGAACCGGAGACCTCCTGGCACGAAAGAGGTGACGCGGGATGAACCACGTCCCTCTTCACCTCCCATTTTAGCCCGTTCACGACAGTGCTCGGACCGATCCGGAAGGTTCGTCGGGCCCGGCTCTCAGCAGCAGAGCCGGGCCCGACGGACGAACGAAACTACTCGGCCTCGGAGAGGGTGACGTCGACGCCACCGACCAGGTCCGCGACCAGGTTGTAGACCATCGCCCCCACCGTGGACAGGGCGGTCAGAAGCACGACGTTCAGCGCACCGACGACACCGGTGTAACCGAGGACGCGGCCGGGGGAGAACCAGGCGGCCGGGTTCAGACCCAACTCGTCGTCGCCACCGTCGCCCTCCAGGAGAGCGTTGATCATGTTGGTGAGTTCGTCGAAGACACCCAGCATCGACAGGACCGCGTAGATCACCGCGACGGCGACGAACAGGATGATGAAGCACACGAGGGCGACCACGAAGCTGAACTTCATGACCGACCACGGCTCCACCCTGGAGACGGTCAGGTGGGCCTTCCGGCTCGCCAGTGTCGCCTTGACGGCGGTCGGGCTCGCCGGCCCGGGGCTCGCCTTGGGCTCCTCGGGCGTGGACGGAGTCTCGGACTCGGGTTCCGGCGTGGACTCAGGCGTGGACTCGGACTTCACTGTGGCGCCCCCCGATTCCTGCTCGGCCGTTGTCTCCGAGGAGTCCGCAGCGGTCGGTTCCGCCGTCTCCACGTTCGAGTCCCCTGCGACACCCGCCGCGTCGGAATCTTTGCTGCTGGTGTTCGACTGATTCTCAGACATAGAAACGTTTCCGCTGGACTTTCATTGGGACGGATCGATCCGTGGGTCCCGTGGGGCCGCCGAAACG
The DNA here is from genome assembly GCF_053619415.1 of Nocardiopsis sp. NPDC055551. Classification (NCBI taxonomy): domain Bacteria; kingdom Bacillati; phylum Actinomycetota; class Actinomycetes; order Streptosporangiales; family Nocardiopsidaceae; genus Nocardiopsis; species Nocardiopsis sp. NPDC055551. The sequence goes on from NZ_JBSHJJ010000008.1 coordinate 39,540, forward strand.
AACCCCACGGGACGTACTGCGTATAACGCGCAGTCTAGGCCTCGTTGTCGCCTTCACCCGAGACCTGACCGTCACCCGTGTCGGCGTTCGCGTTCTCGGCCGCTTCGACCGCGTCCGCGACCTCCTCGGCCTCCGCCTCTTCCGCGGCCTCCGCGTTGGCGGCCACGGCGACGATCTTGTTGCCCTTGTCGAGGTTCATCAGGCGGACGCCCATGGTGGTACGCCCGGACTGCTTGACCTCACCGGCTCCGGTGCGGATGACACCACCGGCGGAGGTGATCGCGAAGATCTCATCGACCTCCGGGTCCACCATCAGGGCGCCGACCAGCTTGCCGCGGGCCTCCACGACCTTGGCCGTCAGCACACCCTTACCGCCACGGTTCTGCGTCGGGTACTGCTCCGAGAGGGTCCGCTTGGCGTACCCGTTCTCGGTGGCGACCAGGACGTCGGTCGAACCGTCACCGGGCCGGATGACGTCCATGGACAGCAGGTAGTCGCCCTCCAGGAAGCGCATGCCGATCACACCACTGGTGGCGCGACCCATGGGACGCAGCGACTCGTCGGAGGCCGAGAAGCGGATCGCCTGGGCGTCGCTGGAGATCAGCAGCAGGTCGTCCTCGGAGAAGACCAGACGGGCGGCGATGAGCTCGTCGTCCTCGCGCAGGTTGATCGCGATGATGCCGGCCGAACGAGCGGAGTCGAAGTCCGCCAGACGCGACTTCTTGACCAGACCCTCGCGCGTGGCCAGCACCAGGTACGGCGCCGCCTCGTAGTCGCGCAGCGCCATGATCTGCGCGATCTCCTCGCCCGGCTGGAACGGCAGCAGGTTCGCGACGTGCTGACCGCGCGCGTCGCGTGCGGCCTCCGGCAGCTCGTAGGCTTTCGTCCGGTACACCCGACCCTGGTTCGTGAAGCAGAGGATCCAGTGGTGGGTGGTGGTGACGAAGAAGTGCTGGACGATGTCGTCCTGCTTGAGCTGGGCACCGCGCACACCCTTACCGCCGCGCTTCTGCGCCCGGTAGTTGTCGATGCGGGTGCGCTTGGCGTATCCACCGCGGGAGATCGTGACGACCACGTCCTCCTCGGCGATGAAGTCCTCCATGCGCATGTCACCCTCGAACGGGATGATGTGCGTGCGTCGCTCGTCGCCGTACTTCTCGACGATCTCGCCGAGTTCCTCGCGGATGATCGAGCGCTGGCGCTCCTCCGAACCGAGGATGTCGTTGTAGTCGGCGATGAGCGCCATCAGCTCGTCGTACTCGGCGGTCAGAGCGTTGCGCTCCAAGGCGGCGAGCTTGCGCAGCTGCATGTCGAGGATGGCCCGGGCCTGGATGTCGTCGATCTCCAGCAGACCCATCAGGCCGGTACGCGCCTCGTCGGCCGAGGGGCTGGCCCGGATGAGGTTGATGACCTCGTCGATGCGGTCCATGGCCCGCAGCAGCGCACGCAGGATGTGCGCCCGCTCCTCGGCCTTGCGCAGCAGGTACTTCGTCCGACGGACGATGACCTCGACCTGGTGCTTGACCCAGTGGCGGATCATCTGGTCCAGGCGCAGGGTGCGCGGCACACCATCGACCAGCGCCAGCATGTTGGCGCCGAAGGTCTCCTGGAGCTGGGTGTGCTTGTACAGGTTGTTCAGCACGACCTTGGCCACGGCGTCGCGCTTGAGCACGATGACCAGACGCTGACCGGTACGACCACTGGACTCGTCGCGCACGTCGGCGATGCCGTTGACCTTGCCGTCCTTGACCAGGTCGGCGATCTTCAGCGCGAGGTTGTCCGGGTTGACCTGGTAGGGCAGCTCGGTGATCACCAGGATCTGGCGACCGCGGCTGTCCTCCTCGACCTCGACCACGGCGCGCATCGTGATGGAGCCGCGCCCGGTGCGGTACGCCTCCTCGATGCCGCGCTTGCCCACGATGAGGCCGCGGGTCGGGAAGTCGGGGCCCTTGACCCGGGCCATCAGCTCGTCGAGCAGTCGCTCGTCGTCGGCCTCGGGGTTGTCCAGGTACCAGTAGACTCCCTCGGCGATCTCGCGCAGGTTGTGCGGCGGGATGTTGGTCGCCATACCGACCGCGATACCCGAGGAGCCGTTGACCAGGAGGTTCGGGAAGCGGGCCGGCAGGACGACAGGCTCCGAGGAACGACCGTCGTAGTTGGGCCGGAAGTCGACGGTCTCCTTGTCGATGTCCCGGAGCATCTCCATGGCCAGCGGAGCGAGCTTGCTCTCCGTGTAGCGCATGGCGGCGGCCGGGTCGTTGCCCGGCGAACCGAAGTTGCCGTTCGGGTCGACCAGGGGCATCCGCATCGACCACCACTGGGCCAGACGGACCAGGGTGTCGTAGATGGCGCTGTCGCCGTGCGGGTGGTAGTTACCCATCACGTCACCGACGACGCGGGCACACTTGAAGTAGCCGCGGTCGGGGCGGTATCCGCCGTCGTACATGGCGTACAGGACGCGCTGGTGGACCGGCTTGAGGCCGTCCCGGACGTCGGGGAGGGCGCGGCCGACGATGACGGACATCGCGTAGTCGAGATAGCTGCGCTGCATCTCGACCTGGATGTCGACGGGCTCGATCCGGTCCGTCACACGTTGCGGGGACTCCATGGGGGAGCCGCCCTCAGGGGCGTCGGGGTTATTCGCATCCGTCACGGATGTCGATCCCTTCTAAGCTTGCTGAAGCGAGTGGAACGGAGAGGACCTAGATGTCCAGGAAACGGACGTCCTTGGCATTGCGCTGAATGAAGGAGCGTCGGGACTCGACGTCTTCGCCCATCAGCACGCTGAACATCTCGTCGGCCTGGGCCGCGTCCTCCAGGGTGACCTGGAGCAGGACTCGGCTGTCGGGGTCCATCGTGGTGTCCCACAGCTCGTTGGCGTTCATCTCGCCCAGACCCTTGAAGCGCTGCACCATGTCGCGCGGGCGCGGGTCCCTCTTGCCGGCGGCGATGCCCTCCTCGATGACGCGGTCGCGTTCCGCGTCGGAGAAGGCGTAGCTCGCGTCCGAACCCTTCTGGTCCCACTTGATCTTGTAGAGCGGGGGCGCGGCCAGGTAGACGTTCCCGGCCTCGACCAGCGGCTTCATGAAACGGAACAGCAACGTCAGCAGCAGGGTGCGGATGTGCTGACCGTCGACGTCGGCGTCGGCCATGAGGACGATCTTGTGGTAGCGGAGCTTCTCCTGGTCGAAGTCCTCGTGGATACCGGTGCCCAGGGCGGTGATGATCGCCTGGACCTCCTGGTTCTTGAGGATCCGGTCGATCCGGGACTTCTCCACGTTCAGGATCTTGCCCCGGATGGGCAGGATGGCCTGGTTGTGCGGGTTACGACCACCCTTGGCGGAGCCACCGGCGGAGTCACCCTCGACGATGTAGAGCTCGCACTCCTCCGGCTTGGTGGACTGGCAGTCCGACAACTTGCCCGGCAGGGAAGTGGTCTCCAGGAGGGTCTTGCGACGGGTGAGGTCGCGGGCCTGCCGGGCGGCCACGCGGGCGCGGGCGGCCTGGCTGGCCTTGGACACGATGTCCTTGGCCTCACCGGGGTTGCGCTCGAACCAGTCGCGCAGGTGCTCGTTGGTGACCTTCTGGACGAAGGACTTGGCCTCGGTGTTGCCGAGCTTCGTCTTGGTCTGTCCCTCGAACTGCGGGTCGGCGAGCTTGACCGAGATGATCGCGGTCAGACCCTCACGGATGTCGTCGCCGGTGAGGTTGTCCTCTTTCTCCCGCAACAGCCTCTGGTCCCGGGCGTACCGGTTGACCAGGGTCGTGAGCGCGGAGCGGAAACCCTCTTCGTGGGTACCGCCCTCGGTCGTGTTGATGGTGTTGGCGAAGGTGTGCACCGACGAGGTGTAGGACTGGTTCCACTGCATGGCGATCTCCACGGAGATGCCATCGCCGTCCTCCTCGAAGGAGATGATCGACGCGTGCGCCGGCTCCTTCTTGGCGTTGATGTAGTCGACAAAGTCGGCCAGACCCTGCTCGTAGTGGTAGGTCTGCACGACGGGGCCGTCATCGGTGAACTCGGGGCGCTCGTCCCGGAGGGTGATGGCGAGCCCCTTGTTGAGGAAGGCCATCTCCTGCAGTCGACGGGAGAGCGTCTCGAACGAGTAGACGGTGGTCTCGAAGATGGAACCGTCGGCCCAGAAGGTGAGCTGGGTACCGGTCTCCTCGGTCGCCTCACCCTTGACGATGTCGCCGGTGGGAGCGGTCATCTCGTAGTGCTGCCGCCACACGTGCCCGTCCGTGCGGATCTCCACGTCCAGTGCCGTGGACAGCGCGTTGACAACGGATACACCGACACCGTGCAGACCGCCGGAGACCGCGTAGGACTTGCCGTCGAACTTTCCGCCCGCGTGCAGCGTGGTGAGGACGACCTCCACGGCCGGGCGCTTCTCCACGGGGTGGATGCCGACCGGGATACCGCGGCCGTTGTCGGCCACCCTGACCCCACCATCAGCGAGCAGGGTCACTTCGATGGCGTCGGCGTGACCTGCCAACGCCTCGTCGACCGAGTTGTCGACCACCTCGTAGACCAGGTGGTGCAGACCGCGCTCCCCGGTGGAGCCGATGTACATACCCGGACGCTTGCGTACTGCCTCAAGCCCTTCGAGAACCGTGATTGATCCTGCGTCGTAGGCCAAGTGGGAACACCCTCCTGCTGGGGACGCCTGTCGGCCGCGGCCGAACGGACGACGGTCAACCCACGGCAGGGTGATCGACAAGGGGCGGCGCACCGCGGACCCGGGGGATCACCGTTCACCGCACGGGCCGCCCGCCCACCCTCTACATGGGGGCGTGGTACCGGCTACAGGCGTCTGAAGAACCGTCCCCATGATACCCCGCCCGGTGCGACAAAGTGGCATTGGCGGCGCTGTGCCGCACCAGAACGAACGATCGGGGCGGGAGCCGAGCCCCTACACACGGGAGGGGCCACACACAAGTCCCGGCGCGCTTCAGTGCCCTCCCGCGAGCCGACGGCCCCCTCCTCCCCGGTTCGGCGACCAGGGGACGCCGGTGGGACCAAGGCGAACACCGCACCACATCTCACCCGAATCACCCCGAAAACCCTGGTCATGGGGTCATCTCCGCCGGGATCCCGGCCCCTTCACCTTGATGGTGATGACGGACCCGTCCCCGAGTTCCTCGTTAAGGCGTCGCATCAGATCCCGCACCATCGCACGTGCGTGAGCCGCCATCGTCGGTGAATCGGCGACAACGACAAGTTCACCTTCCGAATAACTTTCGGGGCGGAGATGTTCGGCATTGAAATCGCCCACGATGTCGGCCCAGCGCCCGAAGACCCCTCCGACGGCCACCTGCTCCTGCCAACCATGCTCGATCAGCCAGGTCCGGACCGCGTCCCCGAACAACTGGGGCTCGTTCCGTGACCGCAATCGGCCACGCCTTCGAGCCCTCGGGGCACCGCGGGGGACCGCACCGCGTTCCCGCGCCTCGGCCCTGGCCCGAGCGAGGGCCTGCCGGGCCAGATCCGCGCCGGAGGCCACCGGAGGAGTCGGGGAGGGCGCGCCGTCCACAGGCTGTGGACGACCGCCGACTCCGCCGGGCCCCTCTGCCCCACGCCCGGCCCCCGGATCCACAGGCTGTGGATAACGGTCACTCACCCTCGACCACCCCCCGGCGCACCCCGAACCTCGCACCATCGAGTTCCTCGGGGATGTCCGTCCCGATCGCGGCGGTCACCAGAACCTGTTCGGCGTCGCGCACCCGCTCGGCAAGGCGACGGCGCCGTTCGGAGTCGAGCTCGGCGAACACGTCGTCCAGGATCAGGACCGGGTCGTCGCCGTCGGCCCTGAGCAGGTCGAACGCCGAAAGCTTGAACGCCAGCGCGTACGACCACGACTCTCCCTGGCTGGCGTACCCCTTGGCGGGCAACTCACCGAGCCGCAGGTGGAGCTCGTCCCGGTGTGGACCCACCAGCCCGACCCCCCGCTGGAGCTCGCGCTCCCTGGCCGCGGCCAGGGCGGAGAGCAGGGTGTCCACGAGCCGTGGGCGGTCGCGCGGCAACTCGACCCCCTCCTCGACGGCCGAGGAACGGTAGGTGGGTACGGCCGGCCCACCCGATTCGGTCAGCCCCGCGTAGTTCTTCGCCACCAACGGGCGCAGTTCCTCGACCAGCCCCAACCGGGCGGCCAACAGTTCCGCCCCGGTCTCGGCCAGGTGGGAATCCCACACCTCCAGGGTGCTCAGATCCGGGGTCGCCCGCCGGCGCAACCGCGCCGACGCCGACTTCAACAGGGCGTTGCGCTGCTTGAGCACCCGTTCGTAGTCCGAACGCACCCCGGCCATACGCGGGGCGCGGGCCACCAGGAGGTCGTCGAGGAAACGGCGGCGCTCTCCGGGATCGCCCTTGACCAGGGCAAGGTCCTCGGGCGCGAACAGCACACTGCGCAGGATGCCGAGGATGTCCCGGGGTCGGCCCGCCGCCCCACGGTTCACCCGAGCGCGGTTGGCCCTGCCCGGGTTGATCTCCAGGTCGACGAGCATGTCACGCCCGTCCCGCATGACCCGGGTGCTGACGATCGCCCGTTCCGCCCCCATGCGGACCAGCGGAGTGTCGGAGGAGACCCGATGACTGGCCAGGGTCGCGACGTAACCGATCGCCTCGACCAGGTTCGTCTTGCCCTGGCCGTTGGAACCGACGAAGACGCTCACCCCCGGTTCGAGTTCCAACAGGGCCGATTCATACGACCTGAAGTCGGCCAGTTGCAGGTGGGAAACGTACATCCGGCCTTCCTCCTGGAGCGAGGGAGCTGGGTGATGGAAGGGAAGGGGTGCGGGGCGGCACGGGCCGGGCCCTGCCGCCCCGAAGGAGTCAGGGGGTCAGTCCTGTTGTTCGCCGCCGGAGTCGGTGGACTTGGTGACGGCGTGGCCCCCGAACTGATTGCGCAGCGCGGAGACGACCTTCATGGCTTCGCTGTCCTCCTGCCGGGAGGCGAAGCGTGCGAAGAGCGAGGCGGTGATGGCCGGAGCCGGGACCGCGAGGTCCACGGCGGCCTGCACGGTCCAGCGTCCCTCGCCGGAGTCCTGCACGTAGCCGCGCAGCTCCGACAGGTCCGGGTCCTGCTCCAGGGCGCGACCGAGCAGGTCCAGCAGCCAGGAACGGACGACGGTGCCCTCTCGCCAGCTCTCGAAGGTGCCGGGGACGTCCTTGACGATCCCCGAGGCGACCATCAGTTCGTAGCCCTCGGCGAAGGACTGCATCATGCCGTACTCGATGCCGTTGTGGACCATCTTCACAAAGTGTCCGGCGCCGACCGCCCCGGCGTGCACGAAGCCGCCGCCGTCGTCGGGGGTGAGGGAGTCGAAGAGGGGACGCAGACGCGCCACGTCCTCCTCACGGCCGCCGACCATGATCCCGTAGCCGTTCTGGCGTCCCCACACGCCACCGCTGACACCGGCGTCGACGTATCCGATGCCCTTGGCGTTCAGCGCCTCGGCGCGAGGAGCGTCGTCCACGTAGTGGGTGTTGCCGCCCTCGATGACGATGTCGCCCTCGGAGAGGAGTTCGCCCAGCTTCTCGATGGTGCCCGTGGTCGGGGCCCCGGCCGGAACCATGACCCAGACGACCCGTGGCGCCTGGAGTCGGTCGACGAGGGCCTCCAGGCTCTCCACGTCGCGTTCACCGGGGGAGGCGTCGTAGCCGACGACGTCGTGCCCCTTCTCCCGCAGTCGGGCGGCCATGTTGCCGCCCATCTTGCCGAGGCCGATCATTCCGAGTTGCATGTTTGGGCTCCCCCTTGGACACCTGCTGGACACGTGGAAGCCGACCGGCCGGGGAGTGGACGAGGCCACGACCCGGCCGGCGGACATCGGTCTTCGAGTCTGCCGGATCCGTCAGCCGGACAGGCGCACCGGCATGATCAGGTAGCGATATTCGGGGGCGCCACCCTCCTCGGCCGGCTTGCCGGTGAGGATCGCCGGCTTGGTCGAGGTGGTGAAGTGCAGGCGGGCCACGTCGGTGCCGATGGCGCCGAGACCGTCCAGCAGGTAGCCGGAGTTGAAGGCGATCTGGATGTCCTCACCGTCCAGGTCGGCTTCGAGGGTTTCCACGGCCTGTGCGTCCTCGCCGGTGCCGGCCTCCAGGACCAGGGCGCCCTGGGAGAAGGCCAGGCGGAGCGGCGTGTTGCGCTCGGCGACCAGGGAGACGCGCTTGACCGCCTCGACGAACTCGGCTCGCCCGACCTCGGCCACCGTGTTGAAGGTGTCCGGAAGCAGCGCGCGGTACTTGGGGAACTCACCGTCCAACAGACGGGTGGTGGTGCGACGACCACCGCCTTCGAAGCCCATCATGCCCTCACCGCTGTCACCGTCGGACAACGCGATGGAGACCTCGGCGCCCGAGGTGAGGGACTTGGCGGTGTCGTGCAGGGTCTTGGCCGGAACGAGGGCGACCGCGGAGAGTTCCGGGTTCGCGGGCTTCCAGGTCAGTTCACGCACGGCGAGTCGGTAGCGGTCGGTGGAGGCGAGCGTGATGGTCTCGCCCTCGATCTCGACCCGAACGCCGGTGAGCATCGGAAGCGTGTCGTCACGACCGGCGGCGATGGCCACCTGACTCACCGCGGCGGCGAAGACGTCGCTGCCGATCGTCCCGCTGACACCGGGCATCTCCGGAAGCGAGGGGTAGTCCTCCACCGGCATGGTGTTCAGGGTGAACTTCGCGCTGCCGCACGTCACGACGACCTTGGGACCGTCGGTCGCGATCTCCACGGTCTGTGGAGGAAGGTTTCGGGTGATCTCGGCGAGGAGTCGACCGGGGACCAGGGTCTGCCCGGCCTCCTCGATGTCGACGTCCACGGAGACCTGGGTGGAGACCTCGTAGTCGAACCCGGACAGGCGGACCCGCTGACGGCCATCGGTCTCCCCGGCATCGAGGAGGATGCCGGCCAGAACCGGCACCGAGGGGCGTGTCGGCAGTGTGCGCGCCGTCCAGGCGACAGCGTCGGCCAGTACGTCGCGTTCGACCCGGAACTTCACTTTCCGACTCACTTTCCGCACGACCGTTGGATCGGTCGCAGCCTCAACGTTGCAGCTCGTGGGTGTCTCTTGGGTCTACCGGGGGCTCCGTCGACAGGGTGTGGACGAACCGGCGTGAGGCGCAGGTCCGAGCCACGTGGAGCCGCCTCGGATCCCGTTGGGGTCACCGCTCAGATCGAGAGCGGCGCAGGACAGGGGCGAGAACACACGTTACCCGGATTCCTCCGCTGTCGCTGCCGGCTCGGGACCGGACCGCCGTCACCTCGATCTCGGGGCGTTGTCCACAGATTTTTCGCGGAGCGGTTTTGAAGCCACATTTGAGCTAAGGAAGGTGCGTAGTAGTAGTAGGGCCTGTGGATAATGTGGATAACCCTTGTTTTCGCAGGTCACTCCGGAGATTTTTGTCCACAGGACCTGTGGATGACCCTGTGTGTAACTCGGCTCGGCTGTGGACGAAAATCGGAGCCCCTAGTTTTTCCACACCCCGTCCACAGCTTCATCCACAGGTTTTCCCCAAGTTGTACACAGCAGCCGGTGGTTCGATGATCCGATGACGGGTTCTCATGTCCACAGGGCTACCCCGGGTTACCCACAGGCTCAGAGGGGTTGTCCACAGGTTATCCACAGCGTTGTCCACAGATTTTGGCCCCCTCCTGTGGATAACTTCGGGAAAAGTCAGCGAAAAAAATTTTGGGGCCCACTCACATAACGCGCGAACCTGGGCAAAGACTCTGTACACAGGGTTATCCACAGGCCCTCCCGAAGTTCTGTTCATCGCTCGTTGTCACGGTGCGTGCGTGATCCTGGCCGGCACCACTGTGAGGGGTCCGACAGTCGGCGAAGGCCCTGGAAAGCAGGGCGAACGGTCGACTTCGGGCACGGACACCACGGCTCTGGTACGACACGCGCCTATCACTCGTGATCGGCGATATCCCCGCACAAGCCTGTGGATAACTCTGTGGGGCGCTTCCTTGGGGCCGTGGAGGCTGTGGATCGCCCGGAAGCGGGCTCGTCGAGTCGACCTGTCGACCTGTGCACGGGTCGACAGGTCGACGGCGTGCCGGGGCGGGCACGAACGAGAGAAGAGGGGCACCGCTCGGCGGTACCCCTCTTCTCTCCTTATGTACGTGTCCCCTTGTCGACACGTCGCCAGGCGGTCAGGTCAGCGTGGGCTGGTCCTTGATCCGGCTGGTGAGCTCGTGCACCTGGTTGTAGATCGACCGGCGCTCGGCCATCAGGGCCCGGACCTTGCGGTCCGCGTGCATGACGGTGGTGTGGTCTCGGCCGAACTGCTGGCCGATCTTGGGCAGCGACAGGTCCGTCAGCTCACGGCACAGGTACATCGCGATCTGTCGGGCCGTCACCAGCACCCGCGAACGCGAGGTCCCGCACAGGTCCTCCAGACTCAACCCGAAGTAGGCGGCGGTCTGGGACATGATCGAGCTCGCCGTGATCTCGGGGACCTCGCTGTTGGGCACCAGGTCACGCAGTACCTGTCCGGTCAGGTCCAGGTCGACCGACTGCCGGTTGAGGCTGGCGAAGGCGGTGACGCGGATCAGCGCGCCCTCTAGCTCGCGGATGTTGGTCGAGATCTTGCTGGCGATGAACTCCAGCACCTCCGGCGGCGCCGCCAACCCCTCCTGCGCGGCCTTCTTCCGCAGGATGGCGATGCGCGTCTCCAGCTCGGGGGGCTGGACGTCGGTGAGCAGTCCCCACTCGAACCGGCTGCGCATCCGGTCCTCCAACGTCGTCAGCTGCTTGGGCGGACGATCGCTGGAGATGACGATCTGCTTGTCGGAGTTGTGCAGCGTGTTGAAGGTGTGGAAGAACTCCTCCTGCGTCTGCTCCTTGTTCTCCAGGAACTGGATGTCGTCCACCAGGAGCACGTCGATGTCCCGGTAACGGCGACGGAACCCGTCCGCCTTGCCGTCCCGGATCGAGTTGATGAACTCGTTGGTGAACTCCTCGGAGCTGACGTAGCGCACCCGCGAGCCCTCGTAGAGCCGGTGGGTGTAGTGGCCGATGGCGTGCAGCAGGTGGGTCTTGCCCAGCCCGGAACCGCCGTGGATGAACAGCGGGTTGTACGCCTTGGCGGGTGCCTCCGCCGCGGCCACCGAAGCCGCGTGCGCGAACCGGTTGCTGGACCCTATGACGAAGGTGTCGAAGGTGTACTTCGGGTTCAGGCGCGCGTAGTCACCCGGTGGGATCTCGGGGGACCGCCCCGGCGGAGACTTCGGGGAGGCTGTGAGGTCCCTCTCGGGCGGCGCGGGTGCAGGTTCGGCGGACTTCTCGGAACCCTCCGGGCGTGGAGCCGCGGAAGGTGTCGGCTCGGGGGCCGGGGCGGTGGGGAGATCGGCCGGTTCCGGGGCGACGGGGGCCTCCTGAGCCGGGGTCTCCCAGCGGTTGGGCTGCTCCCAGCCGGCCTCACCCCACCCCTGCTGTTGCCACAGCTGTTCCTGGGTGGGCCAGCCGCTGGAGGAACCCCAGGACGCGGGGGGCCCGGCGGCCGGTTCCGTGTGGCCCTCGGACACGGGAGAAGCGGCCGCCGGCGGGGAGTCGGGTCCGGGGGCGGCCGGGGGTACGCCATGATGCCGCGCCGGGTACTCCTGCCGCCGGGGCTCACCGGTGGCTGTGGCCGCCCAGGCTTCGGGTGCGGGGTCGTACCGGGGGCCTACACGCGGCTGGTCCGAGCCGAGCAGGTCGGCCTGCTCGGTGCCCTGGCCGGGGGTGTGGGCGCCCAGTGCCTCGGCCGGGTGTGGTGAGGCCGGCCGCGCGTGCTGTCCGCGGGGCTCTTGGTACGCCTGCGGTCCCTGCTGCGGGTTCGGGTTCGACGGCGGGGGACCGGGGATGGGTCGGGGCTGGTCCCGGCCCACGGGGAACCGGTCCGGGCCGCCATAGTGGCCCGGGGAGGTCGGGGTCGGAGGCGGAGTGGGCACGGCGGTGGGGTCGACGGTCACCGCGACCCGGATCTCCCGCCCCAGGTGTGCGGAGAGCGCCTTGCTGATCGCCGGGTAGAGACGGCTCTCCAGGACCTTCTTCGTGAACTCGTTGGGCGCCGCGATCAGTGCGGTGTCCTCGATCAGGCCGAGTGGACGGGTTTGAGGCAGCCAGGCGCGCTGGTGGGCGGGGAGGGCGTCGTTGTCGATCCCGTCCAACACGCTCGACCAGACCATTGCGAGGTTGACCTGTGCGTCAGCCAAGGTGACCTGCCATGGTTGCTGTCCCTTCGATGCGAATCTATTCGGGTGGGTTGCTCGGAGGCGTTGAGGGGACGGGGGAGTGGGTGTTGCGTGTCACTTCCGTGCGTGGGTCCGGGGGCCACTGCTTCCATTGTCCTCCCCTGGGGGAGGTGTCGGGGCAGGACCTCCGATGGGAAACCGGACTTCTCGTCCGGAACCACCCTGTGGACAACTCGTTCGCCGGTGGGTCGCCAAGGCTTTGACTACCTCCGGGTATCCACAGGTTCTCGCAGTTGTCCACACGTTGTGCACAGGTTTATCCACAGGATGACAGTCGGCCGTGCACAGTCGGAAGTTATCCACAATTTGCAGGTCAGGGCGTGTGTAAGGCATCCGTCCGCAGGATTTTCGAGCCCCTGGTGGGTGCCGCCGGCAAGTTATCCACAGGCTGAGGTTATCCACAGCCCCCGCCCCTTGTGGAACCCTCCCGCCCTGTGGACGCCCACTTGTCCACAGGCGTGTGGGCGATCGGCGCCCAGTGGTGCCCGACACCGGCCCCGGTGCCCTGTTCCGGTGGACCCGGACCGGCGAGGAGGGGTCTGATTTGACCCCGACCCGACCAGGTCGTATCTTCTTTATGCTTATGCCGTTGATTCTGCCTGCGCTCGTGTGTGTTCATCCACACGACGTCGCGGCCTCGGCAAACGCACTGTAAGGCCCCGCATATCATGGGGGGCCTGTCGTAGCATTTTCCTGACACGCCCCTGGAGCCAGTAGTGAGCAAGCGTACGTTTCAGCCGAACAACCGGCGTCGCGCGAAGGTCCACGGCTTCCGGCTGCGCATGCGTACGCGCGCCGGTCGCGCCATCATCGCCTCGCGTCGTCGTAAGGGACGCTCCGCGCTGACCGTGAGCCACTAGGCCACGCGAAGCCTCAAGTCTTCACTGGGACCGTCCGGCCTTCTCGCCGGCCGGTCCCTTTGTCGTGTGGCACGCCGGCCGTTCCGAGTGTGAGGTCCGGTGGTGCCCGCACCCCTCCCGGAGGAACGCCGATGTTGTCGCCACGGAACCGGATGCGTCACAGCACCGAGTTCGGATCGGTCATGCGTTCGGGGCGACGCGCTTCGAGCGACGCCCTGGGCGTGGTCTACCTCGCTCCGAAGCGTTCCGACTTCGCGGGGACCTCCGAGCGGGCGGATCCGCCACGGATCGGTTTCGTCGTGAGCAAGGCCGTCGGGGGAGCGGTGGTGCGCAAGCGCGTACAACGCAGACTGCGCCACCTGATGCGGGAACGATTGGGTGTTCTGCCAAACGGTAGCCTGCTGGTAGTACGTGCCAAACCTCTCGCCGCCCAGCTGCGCCAGGAGGACCTGGCGGTACGACTCGACAGCGCGATCGCCGCGGCCCAGCGACCCCGTGGGGCCGCGCGAGGCCGGGGCGGCCGTGGTGGGCGAAAGCCCCCCACGAGCGCCCCCGCGATCAGCGGAACAGACGGGAACCGCCGCCCCGACGAGGGCGCAGAACGGTGGACGAGCCGATGACCGAGCACAGACCGACGGCGTTCGCACGGTTGTGGATCCTGCCGATCCGCGGGTATCAGCGTTTCATCAGCCCGCTCTTTCCACCGGTCTGTCGCTTCTATCCTTCGTGTAGTGCGTACGCCGTCGAGGCGTTGCGCGTGCACGGAGCGTTGTACGGGTGGTGGCTCGCCGTCAGGCGTATCGCCCGTTGTCATCCCTTCAACCCCGGAGGACTTGATCCGGTTCCGCCGCCCCGAGGGCGCCGGAACGAGGAGTCCGAGGAGTCTACGGGCGGAACCGGGCAGACCGGCACCGCTTCCGGGGACCAGTAGCTGAACCGAATCACCGAGGAGTTGGCCGGTGCTCGACTGGCTTTACAACATCATCGGCCACGTGTTGGTCTGGATCCACTCGGGTCTGGCCCTCGTTGGTCTGGACCCCGACAGTGGGTGGGCCTGGGGCCTGTCCATCGTGCTGCTGACCGCCATCATGCGTCTCCTGATGGTGCCGCTGTTCGTCAAGCAGATGAACACGCAGCGCAAGATGCAGGAAGTGCAACCGAAGATCGCCAAGCTTCGGGAGCGCTACAAGCACGACAAGGAGCGACTCCAGCGGGAGTCGATGAAGCTGTACCAGGAGAGCGGCACCAACCCCATCATGGGCTGCCTCCCGTTGCTGCTCCAGATGCCGGTGTTCTTCTCCCTGTTCAGCGTGCTGCGTGGTGTGGCCGAGGGCAAGGTGCAGTTCGGCTTCACCCAGGAGTTGGTCGACAGCGCTCGTGAGGCGCTGATCTTCCACGCGCCCATCGCGGCCCAGTTCAACACCTCGCCCGAGGACCTCGCCGAGCTGGGGGCCACCGACCCCATCATGGCGAAGATCGTCATCGCCATCGCCTGTGTACTGATGGGCACGACGACGTTCCTGACCATGCGTCAGAGCATCAAGCGGAGCATCGCGCAGCAGCCCGACAACCCGATGATGCAGACCCAGAAGATCATGATGTACATGGCGCCCCTCTTCGGGCTCTTCGGTCTCATGATGCCGATCGGTGTTCTGGTCTACTGGGTGACCTCCAACGTGTGGACCATGGTGCAGCAGCACTTCCTGTACCGGAACCAGCCGGTTCCGGGCGAGGAGGCCCCGGCTGTGAAGGGCAACTCCACCAAGGGTTCGGCCAAGGGCATGCTCGGGCGTAAGAAGGTCGCCGAAACCGCTCCGGAGCCGACGGAACAGCCTAAGATCGAACGCAAGCAGCCGAAGAAGCAGACGCGCTCCAAGCGCAGCGGTGGATCCAAGTAGGGACCCCTGTTTCGTGTCGGCCGCGGCGACTTTCGAGTGCGCAGGCGACAATGCCCCTGAGGCGTACGACGGCCAGGGACCGACGGATATGAGGAGACGGGAACGCTGTGGGACGTAGCGAGGAAGAGAACGGCGGTGTAGCGGTGGCCCAGGCACCCGAGGCCGGTATTGATATCGAGGCCCTGGAGAACGAGGGCGACATCGCCGCGGACTACATCGAGGGTCTCCTCGACATCGCGGACTTCGACGGCGACATCGACATGGACGTCGAGGGCGACCGTGCGATGGTCTCTGTCGTCGGTGCCACCCTGGACGAGCTGATCGGTGATGAGGGTGAGGTCCTGGAAGCGCTCCAGGAGCTGACCCGTCTCGCGGTGCACCGGGCGACCGGTGAGCGCAGCCGGCTCATGCTGGACATCGGTGGATACCGGGAGGGTCGCCGCAAGGTGCTCTTCCAGATCGGCACCGACGCGGCGAACAAGGTCAAGGATTCCGGTGAGTCCCACTCGCTGGAGCCGATGACCCCGTTCGAGCGCAAGGTCGTGCACGACGCGGTCGCCGCCGCCGGTCTGCGCAGTGAGTCGGAGGGCGAGGAGCCCAACCGTTACGTGGTGGTGCGTCCGGCGGACTGACCGGAAGCCGCATCCTCGGGGGCGATGTTTCACGTGAAACATCGCCCCCGACGTATGTCCGGGGAGGGCTCCGGAGCTTCGCTCAGGTATCTTCCCTCGATTCGGGTGGCCCAGGGGATGTGTTTCACGTGAAACCCGGGGGCGCCTCACACATAGGATCGTCCCCGGGGCCTTCCCCACGAGTCGTCCCGTCCTCGGCAGTGCGAGGACGACCCCGATTCCGCGCCCAGCGCGATCCATCGGTGGGAGAGCCCTGTACGCGCGGACTGCCGTGATCCGCCGTGCGTCCCACTCGCCGTCGACCTGTGGACAGGTCGACAAGGCGATCAATGGTTCATGGAAGTGACGATGGACGAGTTCCGACAGGTGGTGACCGATGACCTCGGGCGCTGAGGAGACCGGCGCTACGCCCCCCGTACCCTCCTCACAGGCGGTGGAGGTGTTCGGCGACAGCCTGCCCGTGGCGATCCGTTTCGCTGAACTGCTCGCCGACGATGGCGTGCGCCGAGGGCTGATCGGCCCGCGCGAGGTGCCCCGTCTATGGGAGCGGCATCTCATCAACTGCGCTGTCGTTGAGGAGTTGATCCCGGAGGGGGCGGAGGTGGTCGACGTCGGATCGGGTGCCGGACTGCCCGGGCTGGTGATCGGGCTGCTGCGCCCCGACATCCGGATGACCCTCCTGGAGCCGCTGCTGCGAAGGACGGTCTTCCTGGAGGAGGCCGTCGAGATACTCGGCCTGGACAATGTGACGGTGCTCCGCGGGCGTGCCGAGGAGGTGCGTGGCGAGTTGTACACCGACTTCGTCACCGCTCGTGCGGTCGCGCCGCTGGCACGTCTGGCGGGTTGGTCGTTGCCTCTGCTGCGCAAGAACGGCAGCCTGTTGGCCCTCAAGGGGGAGCAGGCTGAGGCCGAACTCGCGGAGGCGGAACAAGACGTTTCGAAAATGCGGCCTAGCGTCTGCGATGTGATCAGGGTGGGGCGGGGTAAGGTCGATCCCGCTACCACGGTCGTTCGCGTCACGGTGACATCCGAGGGTGGTCCGTCCCCGTCCGAAGGTTCACAGAAGAAGAGACGGGGCGGCAAGAAGAAGCGCGGACGGAAGAGGTGAACTCATTCGTGCCCCACAATCCAGCCGACGACGCCGGCGTTTCACGTGAAACACCGGCGGGTGCTTATGGAGACCTGCTCGATGTTTCACGTGAAACATCGCCGGAACCAGCGGTGGGCCAGTCCCCTGTTTCAGGTGAAACATGGGGGGCCACGCACGCCGTCGCACCCGAAACGCCCATAGCGCAGGTGGCCCGTGCGGCCATGGCCGGCCAAGGACACGAAGACGCCTGGCCTCGCCCCAAGACCTGTCGCATCATCAGCGTCGCCAACCAGAAGGGGGGCGTCGGCAAGACCACCACGACGGTGAACATCGCCGCCGCCCTCGCCATGCATGGACAGCGCGTCCTCGTGGTCGACCTCGACCCACAGGGGAACGCGTCCACCGCTCTGGGCATGGAACGTGACGCCCAGACTCGATCCATCTACCACTGCCTGGTGGAGGACGAGGAGATCCGCAAGCTCGCCCAGCCGGTGCCGGACATCCCGAACCTGTGGTGTGCCCCGGCCACCATCGACCTGGCCGGCGCGGAGATCGAGTTGGTCTCGCTCGTGGCTCGCGAGGCACGTCTCAAGCGTGCCTTCGCCGCCTACGACACCACGGACCTCGACTACATCCTCATCGACTGCCCGCCTTCGCTCGGCCTGCTGACGGTCAACGCGATGGTCGCCTGCGATGAGGTCATGATCCCGATCCAGTGCGAGTACTACGCGTTGGAGGGGCTCGGTCAGTTGCTGCGCAACGTCGAGTTGGTCAAGTCCCACCTCAACACCGGGCTGTCGATAAGCACCATCCTGCTGACGATGTACGACGGGCGTACCCGTTTGTCCCAACAGGTGGCCGAGGAGGTGCGTTCGCACTTCGGGGACCTGGTCCTGAAGACGTTGGTGCCGAGAAGTGTCCGTGTCTCGGAGGCGCCGAGCTACGCGCAGTCGGTCATGACCTACGACCCCACATCCACCGGTGCGGTGGCCTACCTTGGGGCGGCGCGCGAGATCGCCCACCGCGCGGAGGGGATCAGCGCCGGCTGACGGCGACCGTTTCACGTGAAACATCCCGGCCGTCGGTCGGTCGGATCAGTACAAGGATTGTGAAGGGAATTGCCGGTGAGCCAGCAGCGGCGCGGACTGGGCAAGGGATTGGGGGCGCTCATCCCGCAGGGGCCGGCGGCCCCCGCGCCGGTGGAGAGTGTCCCGGAGGCACCCGCGCCCACCAAACCCACCACCCCCGAACCCGCGGTGGTCGAAGCCCCCAACGAACTCCCCGACGGCACCTACATCGACGAGATCGCGCTCACCTCGATCACGCCGAACCCCCGGCAGCCGCGTATCCACTTCGACGAGGAGGCCCTCGAAGAACTGAGGGACTCCATCGTCGAGGTGGGTCTGCTCCAGCCCATCGTGGTCCGCAAGCTCCAGGGCGGGAAGGATCCTCGCTATGAGCTGATCATGGGGGAGCGGCGGTTCCGGGCGAGCAAGTCCGCGGGTCTGGACCGGGTGCCGGCGATCGTTCGTAGGACCAACGACGACGAACTCCTCCGGGAGGCGTTGCTGGAGAACCTGCACCGGCAGCAGCTCAACCCGCTGGAGGAAGCGGCCGCCTACCAACAGATGCTGGACGACTTCGGGACCACTCAGGAGGAGTTGGCCCAGAGCGTGGGCAAGTCGCGGTCGCACATCTCCAACACGTTGCGTCTGCTGCGCCTCCCGGGGAAGGTGCAGAGGTGGGTGGCGGCCGGGGTGCTGAGCGCCGGGCACGCCCGAGCGCTTCTGTCGATCGATGACCCGGAGGCTCAGGAACGTCTGGCCGATCGGGTCAACAACGAGGGCCTCTCGGTCCGTACGTTGGAGGAGATCGTCGCCCTGCGCCGCAAGGGTCATGACATCGATGACGCGGAGAAGGCGCGCCGGTCCGCCGGGCGCATCTCCAACCCGCCTCAGGTCGAGGAGTGGGCGTCCCGTTTCGGGGACCGGCTCGACACCACCGTGAAGGTGGACATCGGCCGGAAGAAGGGCAAGATCGTCGTGGAGTTCGCGACGATGGAGGACCTGGAGCGGATCATCAAGCAGATCGAACCGTGATGGCGCCACCCTCGTGACCGAGCGGGGGCGTGATCCGAGGGCGGTGTTTCACGTGAAACACCGCCCTCGTTCGTGTTCGAGGGGCGCCGTCGAGGCGTCTTCGGGGGGCGCGTGTTTCACGTGAAACACGCGCCCCCCGCTTCCGAGATGTTTCACGTGAAACGCGAACGGCCTCGAAGGTGCTCGAAGCGCCAGGGTCCCCCTGGGGCGACCGGCGCGGGTCGGTTCGTACGCGGGTCGCCGAAGACGACGAAAGGCCCCCAGGTGTCACCTGAGGGCCTTTCGTGGGGTCGGTTAAAGGAACTCGCCGAGCTCCTTCTCCAGGACCCGCTTCGGCTTGGCGCCGATGAGCTGCTTGACGACCTTGCCGTCCTTGTAGACGTTCATGGTCGGCAGCGACATGACGTTGTAGGCGCGCGGCGTCTCGGGGTTCTGGTCGGTGTTGATCTTGACGACCTCGATCTTGTCGCCGTATTCCTCGGCCAGCTTGTCCAGGACCGGGGCCATCTGCTTGCAGGGGCCGCACCAGTCGGCCCAGAAGTCCACCAGCACGGGCTTGTCGCTGGCGAGGACCTCCTCCTTGAAGGTGGCGTCGGTGACGTTCTTGACGGTCGACACTTTTTGGTTCTCCTTGGTTCGACGAAACCGGGTGGGTGGAGGGTCAGTTGCCGTGTTCGGCGAGGTAACGCTCGGCGTCCAGCGCGGCGGAGCAGCCGGTGCCCGCGGCCGTGATCGCCTGGCGGTACTGGTGGTCGACCACGTCGCCCGCGGCGAAGACACCCGCGAGGTTGGTCCGGGTGGAGGGGAAGTCCGCCTTCACGTAACCCTCCCCGTCGAGTTCGATCTGGCCCTTGAAGAGCTCAACCCGCGGGTCGTGGCCGATCGCGACGAACAGGCCCGTCACGTCAAGGACGCTCTCCTCGCCGCTCTTGCGGTTGCGGACCTTGAGGCCGCTGACCCGCTCCTCACCGAGGACCTCGACGACCTCGGTGTCCCAGACGAACCTGATCTTGTCGTTTGCGAAGGCGCGCTCGACCATGATCTTGCTGGCGCGCAGTTCGTCGCGGCGGTGGATCACCGTCACGGACTTGGCGAAGCGGGTGAGGAACAGGGCCTCCTCCATCGCGGTGTCGCCACCGCCGACCACGGCGATGTCCTGGTCGCGGAAGAAGAAGCCGTCACAGGTGGCGCACCAGGAGGTGCCCCGGCCCGAGAGTTCCTTCTCGCCGGGCACGCCCAACTCGCGGTAGCCGGAACCGGTGGCCAGGATGACGGTGTGCGCAAGGAAGGTCTCGCCCCCGGCGGTGACCTCCTTGACGGGCTTGCTCAGCTCGACCTCGGTGACGTCCTCGGGGACCAGCTCCGCACCGAAACGCTCGGCCTGCTTGCGCAGGTTGTCCATGAGGTCGGGGCCCATGATGCCGTCCGGGAAACCGGGGAAGTTCTCCACGTCGGTGGTGTTCATCAGCGCGCCGCCGGCGGTGATCGAACCTTCGAAGACCAGCGGGCGCAGCTCGGCCCGGGCGGCGTAGACGGCGGCGGTGTACCCCGCCGGACCGGAACCGATGATGATGACATTGCGGACGTCGCTCACGCTGGTAGGCCCTTCAAGCAGTCGGCTTTCCTGGCCACGGTGACGTGACCGGAGGGAAGATGGTTAGCACAACCGATGGTAGGCGCACCGCATTCCCTCCGAGACATCCGTCCTGCTCGCGGGGTGGGCATGGGTCTCAGCGTTCGACGCCGCCTCCGGTCAGACCTCGGATCCCAAGGGCGATCCCACCCGCCACCGCACCCCAGGCGGCGTTCAGCACGAGCACCATCACCAGGGCGAAAGGATTGGTGAGCGGCCCCTGGAGCCGCCCGTCGAGGAGGGGCGACAGGACCGCGCTCAGCGCGATGGCGAAGACCCCGTAGGCCACACCGGTGTGGACGAGGGTGAGGAAGGGGCGCGGGACCCGCGCGATCAGGACCGCCGCGACCCACGACACGGTGATGAGGACGGTCGTGGCCACGGGGACCAAGGGGCCTTGGGCGAAGGCGTCGGCGATACCCGTGATGCGCAGCAGGGGCCGGACCAGGGCGAGCGCCCCCAGACCCAGAACGAGGGGCCACGTGATGCCGGAGAACAGTCCTTGTGGCGTGGACGGGGTGTGCTGCCGCATGGGTACCTCACAGGTCGATGTGCTTGGCGTCGTCGATGTGTCCCGACGACATCGATCCTGGATTGCGCACCCCCTCGTCGGCGTCTGCGCGGGGGCTCTCGTTCGTACGTCGGAACGCGTACCGACGCGCGTCCGTGGACCTACGGGCGAGGGAGTCCCCGCTCCCTAGAATCGACGCATGCCGGAACAGTCCACCCGCCAAGGTCTCGTCGTCGACGTCCTGTTCGGCTTCGCCGTGTTCGCTGTGGTGGCGATCGCGGTCGGAGCGGATGTCGGCGGTGAGGGGAATCAGGCCCTGGGTTACGTGATGGCCCTTGTGCTCGGCGCGCTCATGTTGTTGCGCCGACGAGCGCCCGTGATGGTCCTTCTGGCCACCTGCGTCCTGGTCATCGGCAACTACGTCATCGAACTGCCGACGATCGGACTGGCGATCCCCGCGGCCGGAGCCCTGTACTCGGCCGCCGAGGCGGGGAGGACGGAGTGGGCGGCCGGGAGTTCGATCGCTCTCCTCGTGGTGTCGACCCTGGCCCGCCTAGGACAGGGCCAGGACGTCGCCTACCTGCTCGGGTACGAACTCGCGTCCACGGTCGCGGTCATGGGCGCGGCGATCGCGCTCGGGGACGGCGCCAGACAACGTCGCGAGGGGGTACGGCAGCGGGAACGGATCGCCGTGCTGGACGCCCAGGCGCGGGACGCCGAGGCCGCCGAACTGCTGGCGCGGGAACGTACCAGGATCGCCAGGGACCTGCACGACGCGGTGGGGCACCACCTGTCCGTGGTCTCGCTGCACGCCGCGGTCGCCACCGAGGCGTTGGAGGAGGGGGAGGAGGCCGACCTGTCCACCGCTCGTGACGAACTGGCCCACGTCACCCAGGCGTCCCGTGAGGGGTTGCGCGACCTGCGCTCCACGGTCCGGGCCCTGCGCGAGCCGGGAGCGGAGGTCGAACCGATCGCGGGGCTGGCCCACCTGGAGGGGCTCGTGGAATCGGTGCGCGACGCGGGACTGACGGTGCGGGTGTCGGGTTCCGCGGGGGAGGGGCTGACGGCGTTGGTCGACGCGACCGCCTACCGGGTGATCCAGGAGGCGCTGACCAACACGTTGCGGCACGCGCGGGCTCGCCGCGCCGAAGTGCTCCTGGAACGCGACGGTGACGAACTCGTCGTCACGGTGACCGACGACGGGAGGACCATGGAGGTGCCGGTGCGGGAGGGGAGCGGACTGACGGGGATGAGGGAACGGGTGCGTATGGCGGAGGGGACCATGGCGTTCGAGGCGGTGCCCACCGGCGGTTTCCGTGTCGGTGTTCGTCTGCCGGTCGGAGGTGGCGTGTGATCCGGGTGCTGTTGGCCGACGACCAGCCACTGGTGCGGGCCGGGGTGCGGGCGCTGTTGGAACGGGACGGCGACATCGAGGTGGTGTCGGAGGCCTCCGATGGGCGCGCGGCCCTGGTCGAACTCGACCGCTTCCGCCCGGACGTGCTGCTGTTGGATCTGCAGATGCCCGCGGTGGATGGTCTGGGCGTGCTGCGGGAGCTGGAACGTCGACGTGTCGACACGTCGGGGCGCCGACATGTCGACACCCGGGTGGTGGTGCTCACCACTTTCGGGGAGGACGACAACGTGTTCGGGGCGCTGCGCCTGGGTGCCGCCGGGTTCCTCCTCAAGGACGCCGGCCCCCGGGAATTGCGCGAGGCGGTCCGAACGGTCGCCGCGGGCGACGCCCTGCTGTCCCCGGGGGTGACCCGTCGGGTCGT
Organism: Nocardiopsis sp. NPDC055551; assembly: GCF_053619415.1. Taxonomy (NCBI): domain Bacteria; kingdom Bacillati; phylum Actinomycetota; class Actinomycetes; order Streptosporangiales; family Nocardiopsidaceae; genus Nocardiopsis; species Nocardiopsis sp. NPDC055551. Next base: position 62,271 of record NZ_JBSHJJ010000008.1, read on the forward strand.
CGAACGTCTGGCACGGGTGGAACCCCCGCCGAACGCGGACGAACGCCTGGCCGGCGTCACCGACCGGGAACGCGAGGTCCTCGCCCTCGTCGGTCGGGGCATGTCCAACCAGGAGATCGGTGGCGAGCTCCACCTCAGCCCGGCCACGGCACGTACCCACGTGGGTCGACTGCTGGCCAAGCTCGGGGTACGGGACCGGGTGGGTCTGGTCGTGGTCGCCTATGAGAGCGGCCTCGTCCGCCCCGGAGAAGGCGGACCCGCACCGCGGTAGTCCGTTAGAGGTTTCCCTCGGCGAGGACGGCCGAGTCCAGGTCACCGCCGCGAGCGCAGGTCGGGTCGACCACGAGCACGTCGACACCCTCACCGCTTCGGATGAACAGGACCCAGGCGCGGTCGGTGCCCTCGGGCCCTTCCCATTGGGCGTCGTCGACCAGGGTGACGTGGGAGTCGGTGGTCGCCTCCACGTGGGCGACGCATTCCCGCGCCCCCTGGGGCAACTTCGCCGATTCCTCCGACTTGACGCCCATGCCGTCGTCCCCGGCCCGGTCCAGGACCTCGGAGGCCTGCGTCGTGAGACCGTCCTCGGTGTAGACGGTGCCGCTGGCCACACTCTCCGCGGAGTAGGACTGGGCGGTGTCCGGGGCGCTCTCGGTCGCGGTGTCCTCCGACAGTTGGGAGGCCGCTCCCATGTCCGGTTCATCGGACATCAGGTTTCCGATCACCGCTGTGCCGGCACCGATGACGAACACCGAAGCGGCGGCCACCATGAGGAGCTTGGGCAGACCGAAACCGCGTCGCTTCCGGTTGATCGGGGTGACGGACGCGGGCGCGTCCGATGCCGTCGGGGGTGTGGTGTCGCGTTCACCGGTGGGCCGGTCCACGTCCGTGCGTTCGGAGACGGCCTCGGAGATCCGACCGTCGAGGAGGTCGGCGACGTCCTGCGGCATCGTGGGCGCCGGGACATCGGCGAGCACGCGGGTGACCCCGGCGAGTTCGTCGATGGTGGTCGCGCAGATGGCGCAGGTCTCGATGTGGTCGGCGACAGAGCGTTCCTCGTCGGGTTCCAGAAGGTCCTCGGCGAAGAAGGCGAGTGCCTCCACCTCAGGATGGGACGTCACGATGGGTTGGCACCTCCTCTCCCAGATGTGACGTCTCGGGGAAGTCCAGGGTTCCTTAGATGAGCCAGGGAAGGAAGTAGTTTGGCGCGACCTCGCGCACATCTGCTCTTGACCGTGCCGGTGGCGACTTCGAGGATGTCGGCGGCCTCGTCGACCCGGTACCCGAGCATGTCCACCAGGGTCAGTGCCATGCGCTGGTCCAAGGGCAGTTGTTCGAGGGCGGCGTGCACGTCCAGGCGGGACTCGGTCTGGGAGGCGTGGTCGGGGGCGCCGCCGGTCCGGCCGAGTCGTTCGTTGGAGATGACGTCGAGCGTCTCGTCCTCGGTGGGGGTGGCCGGCCGGACCTTCCTGCGCCGGAGCCGATCGTGGCACGCGTTCACCACGATCCGGTGCAGCCAGGTGGTGACCTGGGACTCACCTCGGAATCGATCCGCGGCGCGGAAGGCCGAAAGGAAGGCGTCCTGAAGGGCGTCGGACGCTTCCTCGGGGTCATGCATCATCCGGATGGCGACAGCCCAGAGGCGCTCACGGTGTCGGCGAACCAGTACCGCGAACGCCTGCTCGTCACCCTGAGCGTGCCTGGACAACAGCTCCTTGTCAGGGAGCTCCTGGGCCGCTTCCATCAGCGCTGATCACATACCCCACGACTAGAGAGAACTAGAGTCCGCGTACCTCGACCTCGTTGACGCTTCCACGGTAGCGGTCGCCGTCCGCGGGTAGTTCGACGAACCAGACCACGACGTACTGTCCGGTCACGCTCTCTTCGAGCTGCACCGTCTCCGAGCCGTTGACCGAGCCCTCCCAGGCGACGGGAAGGGCGGCGTCGAGGGCCGCCGGGTCCGTGGCGGAGACGTCGTCACCGACCCGGATCTGCATACCGAAGTCCTTGTCGGGCGTGATCAGGTCGAGCTCGTGTACCTCCTTGGCCGAACCCAGGTCGATGAGCAGACCGACGCCGGCCTTCTCGGTGCCCATCGGGTCCTTGTAGCCCTCGGTGTTCCACTGGGTGCTCGGGTCGCCGTCGTGCGCGAGCCCCGCCTTGTCCCCGTGTTCGCTGCCGTCACCGAGCGGGTCGAACCCGTCGGACGCGGCGATGGGGAGGACCTCCAGTTCGGCGCTGTCGACGACGTCCTCGGTGGCGTCCGCGCTGGGGTCGGCCTCTTCACCGGAGCCCGAACGCAGGTTCGTGCCGAGTGTCCAGGCGCCCGCGACCACACCGGCGAACAACAGGACGGCCACGGCGCCGATGAGCAGGCGCTTGGTCGACGATCCCTGGTCACGGGAGTCGCGTTGTTCCATTCGCGAGGCCGCCGGGGGCCGGGACCCGCCCGAACGCGCGGCGGTGGAGCCGTTGCGGGCGCTGCGACGGGGACCGGTGGTGGTGTCGAACTCACCCGTGCGCCGGGAGGTGCCGGGTTCGGGCGGGGGGACCGCCTCCGCCGGAGCCACGGGCAGGGGGATGAGACGGGGGACCTCGGCCAGGGCCGCGCAGAACTCCGCGGGGGTGGTGATGGGCGGGCCCGGCACCATCTGACCGACCAGCTGCGGCAGGGCCGCGCGGGTGGTGATGGTGGCGAGCTGTTCGGTGATGCCCTGACGCAGTTGACCGGGAGGGTAGGGGCCCATCGGTCCTTGCGGGGCGCCGGGCAGGCCGCTCTGCGGTCCGCCCGGCCAGTAGCCGGTGAGGGCCGCGTACAGCAGGTTGCCCAGCCCCTGGGCGTCGATGGCACCGGGTTGGGGGACGTTGCTGCCCAGCAGCGCGGCGTCCACCCCGATACCGGTGACCTTGACCGCTCCGCCGCTGCTCCACATGAGCTTGCCGGGGGACAGACAAAGGTGATGGAGACCGTTGGCGTGGGCGGCGGCGATGGCCTCGGCGGCCTCGGCGACCAGACCCGCGGCGCGTTCGGGCTCCATGGGGCCCTGCTGGAGCAGTTCGGCCAGGGAGGAGCCGATGACCCACTCCTCGACCACATAGGGGATGGGTGAGGTGTCGTCGGCGTCGAAGACCTGGGTCACGCGTGCGTCGGGCACACGGCTGGTGGCCCTGGCGGCTCGCACGACCTCTGACGTTCGGGGGAAACCGTCGGCGAAGGTCCATACGGCGACCGGACGCGCCAGCGTCTCGTCGGTGGCTTTCCACCGGGTCGCACCACCGGTCTCGCTCACCACGTGGTCGAGTCGGTAGCGGTTGGCCAGCTTCGCCCCGGGTTCGATCAGGAAGGTGCTCATGATGGGAGTGACGGGTGCCAGTGCCGCTGAGTCGCGTGGTTCCCATGCGGGTTCACACGAGGGGATCGGCCCTGTCTGCTGTCCCCAGCCTCCCTTCGGGCAGCTCGGATGAACGATGCTTTGGCGGTAAAGCGGTGTCTGTCCATGCTAGGACGCGTGAACAGCCTCTTTGGAGGACATTGATTACCCATCGACCTTCCTGGACGTATTCGTATCCGACTACCCAAGGTCATCCATTCCAGGTGATCAGCGGCGTCGTAGTCGTGTCTTGAGCAAATCCAGGAAGGATGTGACTTCGGACACATTGAGGAACTTGGCCGAGACCACGAACAGTACGGCACCGACCAGGCCTCCGGCCACCATCGAGGAGAGAGCCGGCCACAGATCACCGGGCAGACCATTGAAGACCACGAGCATCAGGATGCCGAAGAGGGCCGCGGGGACGGTGGCCAGGTGCAACTTGAACAAGGTGACCACGGTGCGACGCCCGTCCAGGCCGTTGAGTCGCTTGTGGAGGATGTACCACATGATCGCCGAACCCACGATGTAGTACAGGCCGTAGGGGACCGGCAACCACACCACGATGTGCTGCGGGGTCTCCGCGAACACGAACAACAGGGCGACACCGGTGATGGCGTGCGTGATCTCCGAGGGGATCGCCACCAGGGCGGGCGTACGGGTGTCGCCCAGCGCGTAGAAGACACGCATCTGTAGCTGGAACAGCGTGAACGGGATCAACATCACGCAGAAGACCATCAGGATCCGACCGATGGCCGCGGCGTCCTCGGCGCTGGTGCTGCCCTGCGCGTAGATCATCACGCAGAACGGGATGGCGAAGACGATCATCGCCACCGCGATCGGCACGATCAACACCGAGGAGAGACGGAAGCCCCGGGAGAAGTCACTGCGGACCTGGTCCTTGCGGCCGGCCGCGACGTGTTCGCTCATTCGGGGCAGCAGCGCCGTGATCACCGAGACCGCGATGATCGCGTACGGCAGCTGGAACAGCATCGAGGCGAACTTGTAGGCCGCGATGCCCGATCCGCTGTCGTAACCCAGCTCCGCCGACATCGCCCCGGCGCGCGTGGCGACGTTGGTGGAGACGAGGGCGCCCACCTGCGCGACCACGATGTACAGCATCATCCAGGAGGCGGCGCCGGCCGCCTCGCTCAGGCCCGAACCCCGCAGGTCCAGACGCGGCCGCCAGCGGAAGCCCGCCGCGAACAGCGCCCAGATCAGCACGGCGGCCTGCACGACCTGGCCCAGCGCGGTCCCCAGGCCCAGCAGCGCGATCTCGCCCTGCGTGATGGTCTCCGGGGTCCGTCCCGGGCCGGCGATGCTCAGGAACCACAGGCAGATGCCGATGATCACGACGTTGTTCAGCACCGGAGCCCACATGGGGGCGCCGAACTTGTTCCGCGCGTTCAGCATCGCGCTGGCCAGACCGCTGGCGCCGATGAAGAAGATCTGCAGCACCAGGTACCGGGCGAGGATCACCGAGACGTCGTACTGCGCCCCGCTGAACCCGCCCGCGTAGATCCTGATGAACCACTCGGCGATCAGCACCGAGACCAGGGTCAGCACGAACAGACCGAGCAGCATCAGGGTGACCAGGCGCTGTTCGGTCTTGTCGCCGCCGTCCTGGTCGAGCTTGCGTCGCTTGACCAGGAACGGCACGAACACACTGGCCAACAACCCGCCGATGAGCAGGTCGTAGATCATGTACGGGACCATGCCCGCGGTCTGATAGGCGTCGCCCAGCAGCTGGGTGCCGATCGCGGCGGCCAGGACGATGGTCCGGACGAAGCCGGTCACACGCGAGGCGATCGTGCCGACCGCCATGATCGCGGTCGACTTGGCGATGTTGCCCGGACCGGTGTGGGACGAACCACCGATCTCGTCGCCGTCCTCCATACCGGCGCGGTCCGCGGTACCCACGTCACCGATGTCGCTCGGATCCCGGAGGGTCTTCAGACCGGTCTCGGGTTCGCCCTGGGGTTCTGAACGTTCATACGCGTCGAGCACGTCCTCCGGCATCACCATCTGGCGACCGGAGCGTTGCTTCGGAGGGTCCTCGGGTCCGTTCCGGGAACCGTCGGCGTACTGACGGGGGTTGTCGCTGGACACCGTCGGGCGGTCCTTTTCTGACTGAGTGCGGCTACGGGTTCGTGCGCCGGCGGGTACGGGGCCGGAACGAGGGGACGTTCATCATCGACGCAGCCGACCGCGGATCAGTTCCACCGCGGCGCTCAGTTCGGGCACGCGCAGCACGCGCGCGGACACGAGGAAGAGCAGGGCGCCGGCGACGCAACCCACCAGGGGAGCGCCGACGTAGGTGAACAGACCGGGACCGACGTAGGCGTCGAAGAACCAGAGCACACCGAAGCCCGCCGCGATGCTGGGGATGACGGCCAGGTGCAGGCGCAACAATGTGCCAAGCACGTGCTTTCCGTCAAGTCCCCCGATACGACGACTGATCACCTGACCGGCGATGGTCAGACCGGACAGGAACGACAGCATGAAGCCCGAGGCGACACCGACCACGACCATGTTCGGCGGCAGCAGCAGGTAGGCCACCAGTGCCAGCGCGCTGTGCACGGCGAGGTTCGCGCCACCGATGAGGGCGGGGGTCTTCGTGTCGCCCATGGCGAAGAAGACGCGCAGCATCAGCTGGAAGACCGTGAACGGCACCAGACCGAGCGACATGACCGCGAGGATCTGGCCGATGGCGACCGCGTCGGCCACCGAGACCGACCCGCGCGCGAAGGCCAGGATGGACAGCGGCTCGGCGAACATCGCGACCGCGAAGGCGGTCGGCACCAGCACGAAGGCGGAGATCCTCAGGGTGCGGGAGAAGTCCGAGCGGACCGCGTCCCAGTTCCGATCGTCGGCGTGCGCGCTCATGCGGGGCAGGAGAACGGTGATCAGCGAGACCGCGATGATCGCGTAGGGCAACTGGAAGAGCTGGTAGGCCAGGTTGTAGGCGCTGATGCCCGCGCCCACGTCCAGGCCCTCTTCGATGCTCGCGACGTTGGCGGCGTTGGCGATGTTGGTGGTGATCCACAGCCCGGCCTGGGTGAGCAGGGTGTAGAGCATCATCCAGCCGGCGGTTCGGAGCGCCTCGCCGAGCCCGGAGCCGCGCAGGTCGAGCCGGGGACGCCACCGGTAACCGGTGCGGGACAGGGCGATGAACAGGACCAGGGCCTGCATGGCCATGCCCGCCGCGGTGCCCGCGCCCAGCAGGGTCAGCTCGGAACCGGTGACCGTGTCGGGGGTCTTCCCGGGCCCGGCCACGAGTAGGAACAACCCGGCCACGCACATGATGATGACGTTGTTCAGCACCGGAGCCCACACGGCGGCGCCGAACTTGTTCCGGGTGTTGAGCATCGCGCTGAGCAGGCCGCTCAGACCAACGAAGAAGATCTGCGAGAGCAGGAAACGCGCCAGGTAGACGGACGCCTCGAACTGCAGCGGGGTGAACCGGGAACCGTACAGCCAGATCAGAGCCTCGGCGGCCAGGATCGCGACCGTGGTCACCACCAGCAACGCCAGCACCATCGAGGTGAACAGGCGGTCCTCGGTGGCCTTGCCACCGTCCAGGTCGTTCTTGCGTCGCTTGACCAGGAACGGGATGACCACGGAGGCCATCAGGCCACCGATGAGCAGGTCGTTCAGGATGAAGGGGATCGTGTGCGCCGTGTGGTAGGCGTCACCGAGCAGGTGGGTTCCGATGGCCGCGGCGAGCACGATGGTCCGCGCGAATCCGGTCAGTCGGGAGGCCATGGTGCCCACGGCCATGATCGCGCTGGAACGCATCATGCCGCCGGAGCCCTTCTCCGCCGCGGGCTTGTCCGCCACGGGTTCGGCGTCGGGCGCGGGGTCGCGTGGGGCGTCCATGGGCTCGGGGAACTCACCATCCTCGGAGGAGGGCGTCGAGCCCGGGTAGGGCCGGGTCGCGCTGTCGCCCGGGAGGGACCCGTCGAAGTGCTTACTGTGCCTCGGCGAGTAACGAGGGGGTTGTTCGTCGCCGTTAGGGGATTCGGTGACCACCGTGGATCAGGGTTCCTTTCATCGGAGGTATCGAGACGCGACTCCGGGGCCCGGAGCCTCGCGAGGGGTGCGGGCGTGGTGACGTGTGGACAAGGGAACAGGTCGACGGGGCGACATGTCGTCATGTCGCCCCGTCATCTCGTCGACACGGCTTCGGGCTTCACGCGCGGGTGTCGCCGTCATTCGACCGGTCCTCGCCGGGTTCGGTGTCCTCGGGGACGGACTCGCCCTCGGAGTCGGATGAGTCCTCGGAACGGGACGTGTCCTCGGGTTCGGTGTCCTTCGCGTCCTGCTCGGACCTCGCGTCCTCGCCGTCGCTCGGTTCCTCTTCATCCTCGTTGCCCGCGTCGCCCTCGTCGTCCTTGTCGCCGTCAGGGGCGCCGCCCTCGGCCGCGTCGGCCTTGGCGGCCTGTCGGCGGGCCCACTTGCGCAGTGCCCTCGGGGCCAGGGCCGCGACCAGGATCAGCAGTCCGATCCCGCTGATGAGCAGTGCCTGTGTGCCCAGACCCGTGGCGTTCACCTGGATCACGGTGTCCTGCGGGCTGATCGGCTCACCGTTGGAGTTCTGCAGGCTCACGTGGACCGCGGTGGTCCCGTTGATCCTCGCCGAGAGCGGCACGTAGACGGTCGTCTTGGCGCCCGGGGCGATCTGGAAGTCGGACGTGTAGGTGCCGATGCCGAGCCGTTCGGCGTTCTCCGAGTAGATCGACAGGTGCACGTAGACCGACTCGTCCTCCAGGTCGTTGGCGACGAGTACACCGGTGATCCCGGTGCTGCTGGCCAGGGTCACCGGTTCGCCCGGGATGACCCGCACGTCCTGCATCCGCTCCTGCACCGACTGACCGACCACCGAACGGGTCGCCCCGGCCAGGGCCTCGCGCTCACGCCAGTACACCGACTCCAGACGCACGATGGCCGGACGGAAGGGGTCGCTGTCCCCGACGAGGATGCTGTTGAACAGGCGCACGTCCCGACTCACGTCCTCGACCTCGCCGAGGTAGCCGGAGCCGAGCTCCTGTTCGGCGGCCCGGTCCGGATAACGCAGGCCCGACCGGGTCTCCTCCTGGTCGTCCTGGGAGGGCGGCTCGACCTCGTCCAGACGTTCGGGGGAGAGCCACGGTAGGTCCTCGGTGGCTTCGAGGACGCCGGACGCCAGTTCCGTGCCGGGGTCCCAACCGGCCGGGGGAGCGGCCACCACGACACGGTCGCCGCCGACGTTCTCACTCGCGATCATCGCGGTCTCCGCGGCGAACCGTTGCAAGGCCAGGGTGGACTCACCGGGGCCGTGCGAGGGCATGGACAGCACCTCGGTCAGGCCCGCGTCGGCGACCAGGGCGAACGGGTCGTCCTCGTCGTCCTCACCGGCCGGGAGGGGGGCCTGCGCGGTGGGGGTGGTGGAGAGCCAGGACGCGGTCGGCATCGCCGATTCGCGCAGGATGAATCGGTGGGCGTCGTGTGAGGCGTACAGCTGCTGGACGTTCTCGTCCATGAGACCGCGGGCCGGGAACGCGTACCTGGAGTCGGGCTCCATCGCCAGGGAACGGCGCACCGCCTCCTGGGCCAGGGTCAGGGAGGCGTCGGCGTCGACGTGCAGGTCGTTGCGCAACAGCGCGACCAGGTCGGTGTTGGCGTACGGGGTGGTCACGACGGTGTCGGCGGGCAGGATCCGCCGGGCCTCGCGCAGCCACACCTGGGCGGGGACGTCGGCGGCGCGCTGGTGGCGTTCCGGTTCGACCCCCTCGGGGACCTCCAGCAGATCCTCCAGGACGTCGTGTTCCTCCGCGGCGATGCGCAGGACGTCGTCCATGGTCCCAGGGTCGATCGCCCAGGTGATGGGGACACCCTCGGTCCGCGTGGGGGTCTCCTCCTCGTCCTCCTCGCCCCCTTCGGTCTCCTCGGGTGCGTCCGGGGCCTCCGTGGCGCCGTCCTCCGGAGACGCGCTCGCCTCGGGGGATGGGGGCTCCTCCGCGGTGGCGTCGTCCTCGGTGGGCTCCGCGCTGGGAGGCTCCTCGCCAGGGGACAGTTCGGCCGTCGGGCTCTCGGCGTCGGGTGAGGGCTCGTCCTCGGTGGGCTCCTCCTCCAGGCCGAGCTCGTCGACGAGGTCCTCGTCGCCGGGATCGAAGGACAGGGGGACCTGGGCGCCGGCGGCCAGGAGACGGCCCAGACGCCCCTCCTCGGTCACGGACGAGTGCAGGTCCTCGCTCAGGAAGGTGTCGTCGTCGGCGCGCTGTGGTTCGTCCATCAGCGGCCAGACCCAGGCCAGGTCGAGTTCGTCGACGTCGTCGTTCCCGGTGTAGGGGAGGAAGGTGTACTGAGCGCCCAACTGTTCGCCGTCGCCGTCCAGGGCCTCCACGACCATGGGGTACACGCCGTAGGAGCCCAGGTCGAGATCCTCCGCCGGGGTGCTGAGCGAGTACTCCAGGCCCTGGTCGGGCTCCAACGCGCCCTTGAACTCCTTCTCCGGTCCCTCCGCGTCCGGCTGCCAGCCGTCGCCGGTGGCGAACTCGTCCATCTCCTCGCGGGTGTTGAAGGAGTGCCGCGAGTAACGGATCCGGACGGTGACGTCCTCGATCGAGGTGTCGGTGGCGTTGGTCACCTCACCCGACACGCGTAGCGTGCTGTCCTCGTCGATGGCGTCCGGCGTGATCCGGTCCACGACGATCGGAGGCACCGACTCCTCGTTCTCAGGTTCCGCCGCGACGGGTGAGAGCGTGGCCGGGATCGGAAGCAGCGCGGCGGTCATGGCCATGACCGCGGCCGCGGAAGCAGTTCGACGCAACGCTTGACCGGTTTCCTGATTCGGGGCCAGGGGTCCGTCCCGCCGGGGCCGTGAAGTGACGGGGCGGGGACGGATCGGGGTGCCCGCGCGGCGCGCTCGGCGTGAGGCGGGGCCGGTGGCCGCAGGACGAAAGTGACGGGCCACCACTCCACCAGAAGATACCGTGTCCACCGAACCCGGGTTCTGGTGCGCCCGGTCGCCCGGCGCGTGGCGGGGACAGCATTTCATCCGGTGCGGGGTACGCGCCAGAGGCGACGCGAGCAGGTCGGCGATTCGCGGTCACCCCGCGAGGCCGCTTAATCTGCGTGGTGTGCCGAACACAGAGTTTTCGAGTGAGAACGACACCGCCCCTACCCGGCCCGTGGTGAACGAGCCGACCGGTGAGCAGCGGGCGGCGATCACCGCGTTGATCGACTCGATCCGCCCGATCCCCGAGGACCTCGGGGATCGTTTCGCCGCGCACGACCAACAACTCGCCCTCGTCGGTGGCCCGGTGCGCGACGCTCTCCTCGGGCGTGTCTCCAACGACGTGGACCTCACCACCGACGCCGTACCCCAGCAGATCCTGAAGCTGGTCGATGGCTGGGCGGACTCGGTGTGGACCGTCGGCATCGAGTTCGGCACGGTGGGTCTGCGCAAGAGGGGGCTCCAACTGGAGATCACCACCTATCGCAGCGAGGACTACTCTCCCAAGTCACGCAAGCCCGAGGTGTCCTACGGCACCGACATCCACGACGACCTGCTGCGCCGCGACTTCACGGTGAACGCGATGGCGGTGCGCCTGCCCGACGTCGAGTTCGTGGACCCCTTCGGTGGCCTGGCCGACCTGCGGGCCAAGATCCTGCGCACACCGGGGCGCCCGGAGGACTCCTTCAGCGACGACCCGCTGCGCATCATGCGAGCGGTGCGCTTCGCCGCCCAGCTCGGCTTCGAACTGGCTCCCGAGGTGGTCGAGGCCGCCCGGAACATGGCGGACCGGCTCTCCATCGTCTCCGCGGAGCGCATCCGCGACGAGCTCACCAAGCTCATGCTCAGCCCGAACCCGCGCCGGGGCATCGAACTCATGGTGGACCTGGGCATCGCCGAGTACGTGCTCCCGGAGATCCCCAAGATGCGCCTGGAGATCGACGAGCACCACCGGCACAAGGACGTCTACGAGCACTCGCTCACCGTCCTGGACCAGGCCATGGAACTGGAGCGTTCCCGTGGGCACGAACCCGACCTGGTTCTGCGCCTGGCCGCGCTGCTGCACGACATCGGCAAGCCCAAGACCCGTTCCTTCGAGGGCGGCAACCGGGTGACCTTCCACCACCACGAGGTGGTGGGCGCCTCCATGAGCCGCAAGCGACTCACCGCGCTGCGCTTCCCCAAGGACGTGATCACCCAGGTCGGCGCCCTCGTCGCGCTGCACCTTCGTTTCCACGGCTATGGCAAGGGGGAGTGGACCGACTCCGCCGTGCGCCGCTACGCCCGTGACGCCGGTGACCAGCTGGAGCGGCTGCACATCCTCACGCGCGCGGACTGCACCACCCGCAACCGGCGCAAGGCCGCGTCGCTCTCACGTTCCTACGACGACATGGAGCGACGCATCTCCGAACTCGCCGAACAGGAGGAGTTGGACAAGATCCGGCCCGACCTGGACGGCAACGAGATCCAGGAGATCCTCGACATCAAGCCCGGCCCCCTGATCGGCAAGGCGTACCGGTTCCTGCTGGAACTGCGCTTGGAGAACGGCCCCATGGCCAAGGAGGACGCCGCCGCGGAGCTGCGCTCCTGGGCGGCCGATCACCTCAAGGATTGAGACCCGGCTTGACGGCGGTGACGACCATCGCCATGCCGAAGACCCGTGCCGGGGTGCCCTCCAGGCCGTCCGAGACGGGCTGGAGGGCCCGCATTCGGCGGTCGAGCGGCGGCATGAGGTAGTCGATGGACCGCACCCGCAGGCCCGCGTCACGCAGCAGACGTCCCATCTCCTGGGTGGTGAACGCCCGCGCGTCCGACATCCGCTCGTGCAGCGGACGGATCCACGGCAGGAACGGGACGGTCAGCGCGGAACGGCGCCGTTCTCCCCACATGACCCCGTGGGTCTCGAACGGGAACCACCGGTTGGGCGTGGTGATGGAGAAGGCCCCACCGGGCTTGAGCACCCGGTGGATCTCGGCGAGACTCTCCTCCAGGTGGTCGAGGTGTTCGAGCACCTCGAACGCGGTGACCCGGTCGAAGGTGTTGGCGTCGAAGGCGAGTGCGTCGGCCGACATCTTGTGCAGGCCGATCCGGTCCTCCAGGTCGGTGCCGGACACACGCGCGGCGAAGTCTTCGAGGCGGGCGGGTTCGACGTCGACGGCGTCCACCCTCACGAACCCCTCGGCGAGTTCCACCGTGTAGGTGCCGTCTCCGCAGCCGACGTCGAGCAGTCGGTCACCACGGGTGGGGAGCTGCCGGCGTACCGCCCCGATCCTCTTGGTGACCCCGCGCGCTCCGAAGGCGCTGGAGGGGTTGCCGAGTCCGTAGTCGACGCTCATGGTCACCATCTCCTCATCGATCGGTCACTGCGGGGACACTACATTAAGTGACTCTTTGGCTACTCATGGATGAGTCGATGAGGCGACAGGTCGACGGGGAGACAACTCGACAGGTCGACTTCAGGAGGCGGAACGCTCCAAGTCGGAACGGGCCAGGCGGCGGGCCCGAACGGTCCAGGCCCAGCCCATCGCGAGGAAGGCCGACGCCATCACCGTGATCACCGGCACGCTCACCCCGGACAAGGGAACCAGCCCCGCGGCCAGTGCCGCGCCCAGTACGAACGTGGCGTTGAAGAGCACGTCGTATACGGAGAAGACCCGACCACGGAACGCGTCGTCGACATGTCGTTGAACCAACGTGTCGACGGTCACCTTCACGCCTTGGGAGACGAAACCCAGCACGAACGCGGCCACCGGGAACAGCGCGGGGGAGAAGGGCAGCGCGAACACCAGCAGAGCCACCGCCGCCGACGCCAACAGGGCGGCGATCCAGGAGCTCGCCCCGATCCGCGCGGTCGCCGACGGAGTGGCCACGGCCCCCAGGAAGAACCCGAGCGCGAGCAGCCCGGCGGACACGGAGAACCCGGCCAGACCGGCGACACCGCCCCCGGTGAAGGTGTTGTTGTACAGCAGCAGGGTCACCAGGCTGGAGACGCCGAACAGGATCCGGTGGCCGCCGATGGTGAGCAGCGCGGCGCGAGCCGGGACGCGCTCCCAGATGTGCCGGACCCCGGAGACCATGCCGTGCACCACGTTGCCGAGGGCGGCCCGAACCTCCTCCGGCTCCCTCTCCAGGTGCGGACCCAGCTCCCGGTAGCGCAGCGTGAGCGAGACCAGGGCGGTCCCGGCGAAGCCCAGCGCGCCCACGAACAGGATGATCCCGGTTCCCAAGGCCTGTTCGCCGCCGATCATCCCGATGGCGAGACCGACACCGGTCCCGAGGGAACTGGCGACGGTGCCGCAGGTGGGCGTGACGGCGTTGGCCATCATCAGCTTGTCGCGGGACACCACGTACGGCAGCCCCGCGGAGAGGCCGGAGAGGAAGAAGCGGTTGACGCTCAGCACCAGGAGCGCCGCGACGAAGAACGCGGGCCCTTCGCCGCCCGCGACCAAGAACGCGGTCACCGTGGCCAGGACCGCCTTGAACACCGAGGACAGCAACAGGACCTGACGGCGGGGCCACCGGTCGATGAGGACCCCGGCGAACGGGGCGACAACGGAGAAGGGCAGGAGCAACACGGCGAAGGCCGCGGCCACCTCTCCGGCGCCGGTGTGCTGTTCGGGGTTGAAGAAGACGAAGCCGGCCAGCCCGGCCTGGTAGATCCCGTCGGAGAACTGCGAGACCAACCGGGTACCGAACAGCCGACGGAACCGGGATCCCTGGAGGACCGCGCGCAGATCGCCGAAGAAGGACACCCGCCAAGGATAGGAGAGCCGACGGTGCCCGGGGAGGGGAGGAAGGGAGAGACGGGGGCGCCCGGGACCGCTACGGCCCCGGGCGGCGCCTCTTCCTGTTTCCTACGCGACCCGCGGGCTACTCGTCACCCGCGATACCGTGCTCGCCCGAGATACCGTGCTCACCCGAGATGAACTGTTCCACCGCGTCGTGGGCGTGGGCGTCGCTGTACTGCTCTGGCGGCGACTTCATGAAGTAGGAGGACGGAGCCAGGATCGGACCACCGATACCGCGGTCCATGGCGATCTTCGTGGCGCGGACCGCGTCGATGATGATGCCGGCCGAGTTGGGGGAGTCCCACACCTCCAGCTTGTACTCCAGGTTCAGCGGGACGTCACCGAACGCGCGCCCCTCCAACCGGATGTACGCCCACTTGCGGTCGTCCAGCCACGGCACGTGGTCCGAGGGGCCGATGTGCACCGCGCCGGCGTTGAGCTCGTGCGGGATCTGCGAGGTGACCGACTGGGTCTTGGAGATCTTCTTGGACTCCAGCCGCTCGCGCTCCAACATGTTCTTGAAGTCCATGTTGCCGCCGAAGTTCAGCTGGTAGGTGCGGTCCACGACCACGCCCCGGTCCTCGAACAGCTTGGACAGCACCCGGTGGGTGATGGTCGCGCCGATCTGGGACTTGATGTCGTCACCGACGATCGGCACCCCGGCCTTGGTGAACTTCTCGGCCCACTCGGGGTCGGAGGCGATGAACACCGGGAGGGCGTTGACGAAGCCCACTCCGGCGTCGATGGCGCACTGGGCGTAGAACTTGTCGGCCTCCTCCGATCCCACGGGGAGGTAGGAGACCAGGACGTCGGCCTTGCTCGCCTTGAGGGCGGCGACCACGTCCACGGCGTCCTCGGAGGACTCCTGGATCGTCTCGCGGTAGTACATGCCCAGACCGTCGTAGGTCGGGCCGCGCATGACGGTCACGCCGGTCGGCGGGACGTCACAGATCTTGATGGTGTTGTTCTCACTGGCGGCGATCGCGTCGGCGAGGTCGTGGCCGACCTTCTTGGCGTCCACGTCGAAGGCGGCGACGAACTCGATGTCGCGCACGTGGTACGGGCCGAACCGGACATGCATCAGGCCAGGGACCCGGGAGTCCGGGTCGGCGTCCTTGTAGTAATGCACGCCTTGGACGAGTGACGCCGCACAGTTGCCGACGCCCACGACGGCTACACGTACCGAACCCATTGGTCCTTGCTCCTTCTTCTTCGCGAACATGGATTCCACGGCGCATGGCGACGGCCCCACGCCGACGGCGGTCCGGGGGTCGTCATCCTGCGTCCGTATTCCGTATGTGGTCAGCAGCGCGCACGAAGGTTCTGTTCCCCCTCGGGGCCGTCGGTTACGAGGGCGAACTGTGCTTGTCTGGCTGGTTTGTCTGCTATGACTCTATCTTCGCTTTCGCCGTGAGAACGCATGTCACGTGGCACTCGAGGGGTCTCATGGCCCACAGCGAACAGGAGAAGGTGCCCACCATCCCGAGGAATTCGCACGGGTGATGTCACATCACGGCTCCCAACTGGGTCGATGGCCACGGTCGCGCATTTGAGTGATCGCCGTCACATGCGGGGTGGTGCTCATAGTCGAGGCTGTGACCTGCGACGACGCCGCCAAACCGGCGCACGGTAACAAGTCGGGCGAAGTGCGCGATACCCTCGCGCGTGGGTTGTGCAATACCGTTCGATCGCTCTACCGTGACTCATGATTTGCGTGTGCGGCCGGTAGAACCCCCGAACCGAGCCACCGCCGCGGCGACGTTCAGATCGGCCCGAAAAGGCCGCTGAGCAGGGGATGCGCACCCGCAGGCCAACGACCAGGAGGAAGTAGCGGCCAACGTCTTCGCGACCTGTTGAAAACCCTCACCCAGGGTTGGGCGTCTCTTTATCAAGCCTTGAACGACAGGCGACAGCGGTGGAAAACCAGGCTGATCCGGCCCAGAACCACGCCGGTACACCGTGAACAGGTCGCGAATCACCGATCCCCCAGGGGGGACAGTCCCCCTTCCACCAAGGAATCGTCAGGCCGACCGGCCGTGAGAGGCAATCGAGGACCACGTGAGTACCGAACGACGACGGAGTGCCGAAGGCGGCCGTCGCCGGGCCGACGGCCCGGGCGACGGTCCGCGCGGTGACGGCGGAAGGCGTAGGGCCGACGGCCCGCCCCGGGGGGAACGTGCCGGCGGACGACGCCGCCCCGATCCCGCGGACGAAGGAGGCTTCTGGGGAGGCGACGACGACGCCGCCCCGCGTAGGCCGCGCCCGCCCGAGGCCGGATCCCGCGCCGAAGGACGTCCGCGCCCCGAGGGCGGACGCCGCCGCGCCGATGGCGGCCGACCCCAACGCCCCGAAGGCGCACGACGCCGCCGCCCCGAGGACGGCGAGCGTCCGCGCCGCCCGGAAGAGGGCAGGCGTCGCAGCCCTGAGGGCGGGGACCGCCCCCGTCGTCGCCCCGACGACCCGCGCGCCGGTGGGCGCCGCAGGACCACGTCGGGCCCTCGTGACCCCCGCGAACGCGAACACGGTTCCCGCTCCGAGGGCCGCCGCGCTCCGGGCAGAGGATCCAGAGCCGCCGGAGGCGCCGGAGGCCGTGGTGGTGGCGGTGGACGCCGACGTTCCCGCGAGGAGGAACCGGACGACCGCCACTGGTTCAAGCGCTTCATGTCCAAGGCGTGGAAGCCCGCGCTGGCCTTCTGCGGTCTGATGTTCATCGCCGGTGTGGCCACCTTCGCGGTCCTGTACTCCATGGCCCCCGACGCCAAGGAACTGGACGCGAACGCCGAGAACCAGATGTCCGCCACCCAGATCTACTGGGCCGGCGCCGGGGAGGACGAGGAGGGCGAGCTCGCCCTCACCACCGGAGACGTCCAGCGCGTCGCGGTCCAGCGCGAGGACATCCCGGACACCGTCGTCGACGGTGTGCTCGCCGCCGAACAGCGCACCTTCTACGAGGACCCGGGCATCAACGTCATGGGTATCGGTCGCGCCCTGCTCTCCCGAGGCGAGGCCGGTGGTGGTTCGACCATCACCCAGCAGATGGCCCGCGGCTACTACAACGACCTTCAGGGCGAAGAGCCGCTGACCCGCAAGATCCGCGAGATCTTCATCTCGATCAAGCTCAGCCAGCAGGTCGAGCACGACGAGATCCTCACCATCTACCTCAACACGATCTACTTCGGCCGCGGCGCCTCCGGCATCGAGATGGCCGCGCAGGAGTACTTCGGCAAGAGCGTGGGCGAGCTCGACAACGCCGAGGGCGCCTTCCTTGGCCTCATCATCCAGATGCCCAGCAACTTCGAGAACCCCGAAGAGGGTTCCTGGACAGAGACCTACCTCAACGACGAGCGCTGGCCCTACGTCCAGGAACAACTGGCCCTGATGCACGAGGAGACCGGCGGCGAACGTGGTCTTCCCCGGGCCGAGGCCGAGGCCTTGGAGATCCCCGAGCGGATCGACTACAACCCCGAGGAGACGGGCGGTGACCCCAGACAGGGGTACGTCCGTCAGGCCGTGATCAACGAGGTCGAACGGCGGTACGAGGGCTCGGGTATCACCGGCGCCGACATCGCCACCAAGGGTCTGGTCATCAAGACCTCCCTGGACCAGGAACTGATGGTCGCGGCCGAGGAGGCGTTCAACGTCCTCCCCGAGAGCGCGGCCGACGACACCATGCACGGCCTCACCGCGGTGGAGCCCACCACCGGGCGGATCGTCGCGTTCAACGGTGGACCCGACGTCGCCACGGTGATCAACAACTCCCTGGTCCACCAGACCCAGGCGGGTTCGGCCTACAAGCCCTACGTGTTGGCCCGGGCCCTGTCCGACAACATCGGTCTGCGCAGCCAGTTCAACGGGGACAGCGGACGCGAGTTCCCCGGCCTGGCCAGCCCGGTGATCAACTCCGGCGAGGTCGACTACGGCAACGTGGACCTCATCCAGTCCACCGCGGACTCGGTCAACACCAGCTACGTGGAACTGGCCATCGAGGTCGGTGAGTCCCGGGTCGACGAGCTGGCGGTCGAGATGGGCGTGCACCCGGACCGGCAGACCACGTCCACCGTCGGTCCGTTGGTCGCCCTGGGCACGCACCAGGTGAACTCGCTCGACATGGCCAGCGGGTACGCCACCTTCGCGGCGGAAGGGCGGCACTTCCCCGCCCACATGGTCACCGAGTTGCAGACCGCCGACGGCACGGTGTTGGAACCCGACGACGCGGAGGAGATCGAGGCCGGCAAGGAGGTCCTCAGCCAGGCGGTCGCCGCGGACGCCACCTACGCCATGCAGCAGGCGGTCCTGGAGGGCGGTGCCGGTAACGCGGCCCTGGCCGACGGTCGCCCCGTGGCGGGCAAGACCGGTACCTCCTCCGACGCCGTATCGGCCTGGTTCGTGGGATACACCCCACAACTGTCGGCCGCGGTGGGTCTGAGCCGGGCCGAGGCCCAGCCGCTCGACTTCGGTGCCGAGCTCGGTGACGTCTACGGTGGTACCACCTCCGCGAAGGTCTGGAAGGCCTTCATGGAGACCGCCATGGAGGGGCAGGAGCACCAGCAGTTCCCCGAACCCCAGTGGGTCGGTGACGAGTTGAGCTACCTGCCCACGCCCCCTCCGAGCGAGGAGCCGAGCGACGAGCCGACCGAGGAGCCGAGCGAGGAGCCGACCGAGGAGCCCAGCGACGAGCCCAGCGAACCGGAGTGCGATCAGCTGGACCCGACCTGCGAGCAGACCGAGCCGCCCTCGGACGAGGAGGAGTGCGGTATCTGGCCGCACCAGCCGGACTGTGAGGAAGAGGAGACCGAGGAGCCCGGGTTCCCGGGTGAGAACGAGCAGCAGAACCAGGGCAGCAACAGCCTGATCAGGCCCAGGGAGTGATCCCGGACTGACCGGGCGGTACGCCGCCGGTTCACGGGGCCGGTGCCCGAGGGAGAACCTCGGGCACCGGCCCCGTTCGTTTCCCCGTTTCCCCGAACGTCGAGGCGATATCGGGCGCGTCCGAAGTATCCACAAGGCATCCCGGGTGGTATTCGGCTGCTGGTAACCTTGACTCCCGTATGGCTCAGAGTCCGAGTGGTGCGCCCCCGGTCCGATCGGGACGGTGAGACCCCGGGCTCCTGCCCTCCTGCCATGGAGATTCCATGGCCGCGACAGTCCAGAGGAGGAACGTACGCCTATGCGTCGTTACGAAATCATGGTCATCCTCGACCCGAACCTCGACGAGCGCACCGTCGCCCCGTCGCTGGAGAACTTCCTGAACGTCGTCCGCGAGGACGGCGGTTCGGTCGAGAAGACGGAGATCTGGGGCAAGCGTCGTCTCGCCTACGACATCGAGAAGAACTCCGAGGGCATCTACGCGGTCATCGACCTGACCGCCAAGACCGAGACGGTCAAGGAGCTCAACCGGCAGTTCGGTATCGCCGAGTCCGTGCTTCGCACCAAGGTTCTGCGTCCCGAGGTTCACTAGGCACTTCGGTGCCCGACCCCCTGTGCCCCGTTCGTTCTGTCCTAGGCGACAGGGATGATACGGGGACCAGGCGAACCGCCTGATCCGAACTATCTCGAACCGGAGCCGATCCATGGCAGGCGAAACCCAGATCACGCTCGTCGGCAACCTCGTCGACGACCCTGAACTGCGCTTCACTAACAGTGGAGCCGCGGTCGCCAGCTTCCGTGTGGCCTCGACGCCCCGCACCTTCGACCGTCAGTCGGGGGAGTGGAAGGACGGCGAGTCCATGTTCCTCACCTGCAGTGTCTGGCGGCAGTACGCGGAGAACGTGGCGGAGACTCTTCAGCGTGGCATGCGCGTCATCGTGCAAGGCCGCCTGAAGCAGCGTTCCTACGAGACCCGCGAGGGCGAGAAGCGCACCGTCTTCGAGATCGACGTCGAAGAGGTCGGCCCGGCTCTGCGTAGCGCCACCGCGAAGGTGACGAAGACGCAGCGCCAGGGTGGCGGCGGCTTCGGCGGCGGTGGTGGCGGTGGCGGCGGTTTCGGTGGCGGCCAGCCTCAGGGCGGCGGCTACGGGAACCAGGGCGGCGGCTTCGGCGGCCCGCAGGGCGGCCAGGGCGGCCGCAGCGGTCCTCCCGCCGACGACCCGTGGGCGACCAACGGCGGCGGTGGTGGCGGCGGCTTCGGTGGTGGCGGCGGCGGAGGATTCTCCGACGAGCCCCCGTTCTAGCCCGGCCCCACGGCCCCACGTAACACCCGACACGGAGCCCGAAACGGCACCGAGTCACCCTTTCCATGTCCCAGCCCATCCCCGGGTGGACCCCGGGGCTCTTGCGAAGGAGCACCACGATGGCTAAGCCCCCAGCACGCAAGCCCAAGAAGAAGGTTTGCCTGTTCTGCCACGAGAAGCAGTCCTACATCGACTACAAGGACACCACGCTTCTCCGTAAGTTCATCTCCGAGCGCGGCAAGATCCGTGCCCGTCGGGTGACCGGCAACTGCACCCAGCACCAGCGCGACGTCGCGACCGCGATCAAGAACGCGCGCGAGGTGGCCCTGCTGCCCTACACCAGCACCGCTCGCTAGCGGCGATATCCGAGGGAGGTTTTTGTCGTGAAGCTGATTTTGACCCACGAGGTCAACGGTCTCGGAGCCCCCGGCGATGTCGTCGAGGTGAAGAACGGTTACGGACGCAACTACCTGCTCCCCCGTGGGGTCGCCATTCGGTGGACCCGTGGTGGGCAGAAGCAGATCGACCTGATCCAGCGTGCCCGCAAGGCGCGTGACATCCGCACCCTGGACGAGGCCCAGCAGGTCGCCGGCCAGGTCAACGCTCTGACCGTGCGCCTGAAGCAGCGTGCCGGCCAGGGAGGTCGTCTCTTCGGTTCGGTCACGCCCGCGGACATCGTCGAGGCCGTCAAGGCCGCCGGTGGTCCCGAGCTGGACAAGCGCCGCGTCGAGATCAAGAACCCGATCAAGTCGGTCGGTGCCCACAAGGTCCAGGTCCGCCTGCACCCTGAGGTCTCCGCCTCGATCAAGCTGGAGATCGTCGGCGCCTAGTCGTCGACCCTTTCCAGTTCTTGAACCCCGTTCCTCCTCGGAGGGGCGGGGTTCTTGCCGTCCGGCGAACACGCCCGGCCGGCGAGAACCTCCCTTTGGCTACTCTTTGTAACTTATCGTGTTCTCTGTGTTGCGTCGTGTCCCGCGACGCTCCTCACGGAGAGGACAGCATACCGATGGCCATTGAGAGACGACCCGAGAACGACCACCCGTTCGCGGTGGGCCGCAGGACGATGCTGCGCGGAACGGTTCTGGCCGCCGGGGGAGTGCTCCTCGGTGGCGCACTGGGGGTTTCCGCCGTGGGCCGGGCTTCGGCCTCCGCGACACCCAAGGTGTACACCAGGTCGAACTGGAAGGCCCGATCGCCGAAGGGATCGGTGGACATCCTGGGCAAGGGGCCGACGCACATCGTCGTCCACCACACCGCGACCGGCAACGTGTCCGACACGTCCACCAGCCACGCCGCCGCCCTGTCCCGATCCATTCAGAAGCACCACATGGACAGCAACGGCTGGATCGACACCGGTCAGCAGCTCACCATCAGCCGAGGTGGCCACATCATGGAAGGGCGCGACAAGACCCTTCAGGCCATCGGCGACGGCAAGCACGTCCTGGGCGCGCACACCGCCGACCACAACTCGCACACCATCGGGATCGAGAACGAGGGCACCTATACCTCGGCGACCCCGCCGGAGGCGCTGATGTCGGCGTTGGTGGACACCTGTACCTGGCTGTGCCTGGTGTACCGGTTGGATCCGCAGGACGCGATCGTGGGGCACCGCGACTACAACTCCACCAACTGCCCGGGGGACAAGCTCTACTCGATGCTCCCCAAGCTCCGGAACGACGTGGGGAGCCGCCTGCGGGAACAGCTCGCTCACCTGAGCCGATACGCCGGCGAGGAACTCGCCGTGGAACAGCTGCCGAGCTTCCCCGGCGCGCCGGAGGCGGAACGGACCGCCACCTTCTACCACGGCCCCACGATCGGGGACCTCGACGCGTCCTTCTGACCCGGGCCCACCCGTCGCCGCCCTCGACACGACGGTCGGGGGCGGGTCCTGCGTTCGCGAGGGTGCCCCTCAGGGACGCGTCGCGCCGGTGACCAACCAGGCGGTACCACGCGCGCGAAGGCCGAGAGTGATGGCCCGGGCCAGGATCCATACGGCGAAGGCGATCCACAGGCCCACCAGACCCCAGGTCTGGGACGTGGCCAGGTGTGGAAGGACCAGGGCGAACGGCAGGAAGGCCAGCATCGTCCACAGGGAGGCCCACGCCAGGTAACGCTGGTCCCCGGCGCCCATCAGTACTCCGTCGAGGACCATGGTCACTCCGCTGAGCGGCTGCATCAGCGCCACGACGACCAGGGAGGCCATGATCAACCCGGCCACCCGGGGATCCGAGGTGAACGGAAGGTGCGCCCACGGCAGCACCAGGAACACCAGGACCATGAACACCAGGCCCGACAACACCCCCCATTCGATCATGCGCCGAGTGGTGTCCTTGGTGCCTCGAACATCCCCCGCCCCCAGATAGCGGCCGACGATCGACTGCCCCGCGATGGCGATGGCGTCCATGGCGAAGACCAGCAGCGCCCAGATGTTGTAGCTCACCTGGTGCGCGGCGATCGACTCGTCTCCCAACCGGGCGGCCACCGCAGTGGTCACCAGCGCCACCACACGCATGGACACACTGCGTAGGAACAGTGCGAACCCGGCCGAGGCCGAGGCCTTCAGTCCCGCCACACTCGGCATCAGGGAGACACCCTCGCGACGGGCGGCGCGGACGATGGTGGCCACGTACCAGAACGCGCCCGCCCCCTGGGCGAGCACCGTCGACCACGCGGAACCGGCGATGCCCCAGTCCAGGACCAGGACGAACGTGGCGCACAGGATCGCGTTGCCGATGTAGGAGGAGACCGCCACCATCAGCGGGGTACGGGCGTCCTGCAACCCGCGCAGCACTCCCGTGCCCGCCATGATGATCAACAGGAACGGGGTGCTGAGCAGGCTGATGCGCAGGTAGATGATCGCGTACGGGGCCACTTCGGGGGAGGCGCCGAGGAGGTCGATCATCCACGGGCCGAGCGGCCAACCGATGCCGATCGCGGCGATACCCAGCAGGACCGCGAGCCAGAGCCCGTCCACACCGTCGCGCATGCCGCCGGGGATGTCTCCCGCGCCGAACTTGCGGGCGACGGCGGCGGTCGTGCCGTAGGCGAGGAAGACGCACACCGCCGCCAGGGTCAGCAGCACCTGTCCGGCGACGCCGAGACCACCGAGGGCCTGGGTGCCGAGCGAACCGACGATGGCGGAGTCGGTGAGCAGGAAGAGCGGTTCGGCGATGAGGGCGAAGAACGTGGGGATGGCGAGGGCGAAGATCTCGCGGTCGTGGCGGTGTCGGAAGGGGGCCGCCGAGAGGAATGTGGCCATGGCAGAGCCACAGTACCGGACAGGCGTTCGACGGGTGGGGTGAGGTTGTCCACAGGCTGTCGAAGGCCTGTGGATAACCTGTGGAAAGCCTCCTCGTGAGACATCTTGCACGTCTTGGTAGAGAAGCGCGTTTTCGCAGTTCAAATGGGTTATGGGTGACTGGTGGCATAGTTATCCACAGGTGATGTGCATAACCTCTGCGCACAATGCCCCATGGGGCTGGGGATGTGATGGTAAAGGGGTGTCCACAGGCCTCCCTCACGGCGTCCCCCGTCACCCGGATGGGGCATGC
Organism: Nocardiopsis sp. NPDC055551; assembly: GCF_053619415.1. NCBI lineage: Bacteria > Bacillati > Actinomycetota > Actinomycetes > Streptosporangiales > Nocardiopsidaceae > Nocardiopsis > Nocardiopsis sp. NPDC055551. The sequence goes on from NZ_JBSHJJ010000008.1 coordinate 86,145, forward strand.
TGGAAGGGTCGGCCCGGACCCGGGCCGACGCACGCGTCCGGTGTGGGGAGTAGTCCGTGAGTGTCGCCGAGCAACCACCTGAAGCAGGCGGATACGAGCGCACCCCACCGCATGACATCCAGGCCGAACAGAGCGTCCTGGGCGGCATGCTCCTGTCCAAGGACGCCATCAGCCAGGTCGTCGAGATCATTCGGTCCGCGGACTTCTACCGACCCGCGCACCAGATCATCTACGAGAGCGTCGTAGACCTGTTCTCCCGTGGCGAGCCGGTCGACGCCATCTCGGTCAACGCCGAACTGACCAAGCGCGGCGAGGCCACCCGTGTCGGCGGCGCCCCCTACCTGCACACCCTCACCGAAGCGATCCCCACCGCGGCCAACGCCGGCTATTACGCCAAGATCGTCTCCGACCGCGCGGTCCTGCGCCGCCTGGTCGAGGTGGGCACCCGCATCGCGCAGATCGGTTACTCCGGCGACGGAGAGGTCGACGACCTGGTCGACCACGCCCAGGCGGAGATCTACAAGGTCGCCGAGAAGCGCACCGGTGAGGACTACGTCGTCCTCGGCGACATCATGCCGGGCGCCTTGGACGAGATCGAGGCCATCGGCGCGAACGACGGCAGCATGACCGGTGTCCCCACCGGCTTCGCCGACTTCGACGCCCTCACCAACGGCCTCCACCCCGGCCAGATGGTCATCATCGCCGCTCGGCCCGCCGTCGGAAAATCGACCCTGGCCTTGGATTTCGCCCGTGCTGCGTCTATCAAGAACGAGATGACGTCCGTTTTCTTCAGTCTGGAGATGGGGCGCAACGAGATCGTCATGCGTCTGCTCTCCGCCGAGGCGCGGGTGCCGCTGCACACCATGCGTTCGGGGTTGATGACCGACGACGACTGGGCGCGGCTGGCCAGACGTATGGGCGAGGTGGCGAGTGCGCCCTTGTTCATCGACGACTCCCCGAACATGTCGATGATGGAGATCCGGGCCAAGTGTCGTCGGCTCAAGCAGCAGCACGACCTCAAGCTGGTGATCGTCGACTACCTCCAACTGATGAGCTCGCCCGGTCGGGTGGAGAGCCGCCAGCAGGAGGTCTCCGAGATGTCGCGTTCGCTCAAGCTTCTGGCCAAGGAGTTGGAGGTGCCCGTGGTGGCGCTCTCCCAGCTCAACCGTGGTCCCGAGCAGCGCACTGACAAACGCCCACAAGTGTCGGATCTTCGCGAATCGGGCAGCATCGAGCAGGATGCGGACATGGTCATCCTGCTGTACCGCGAGGACGTGCACGACAAGGAGTCGCCGCGAGCCGGCGAGGCGGACATCATCGTGGCCAAGCACCGTAACGGACCCACCGCCGACGTGACCGTGGCCTTCCAGGGCCACTACAGCCGCTTCGTCGACATGGCTCCGGGATAACCTCGGCGGTCGGCGAGTACGGGGTGTGATCGATTTGGTCACACCCCGTTGTATCGGTCAATCCATAAGTCGACTTATGTGCTGGCCAAAATGTCGACAAAGAGATTCGTCGACTTGTCGCCGTGGATCTCGCCGGACTCCAGGCACAGATGTCGGCCGCTGAAGCGCTCGCGCATGCGTCGGTCGTGGGTCACGATCACCAGTGCTCCGGTGTGGTGGGACAGCGCCTCCTCCAGTTCCTCCGCCGGACCGGAGGAGAGATGGTTGGTCGGTTCGTCCGGGTGATCTGTGAAAGCCGTCGGTGACGCGGTCCGAGCATGGGGACCTCCTGCCGCGTGTGTGGTCCGGGGTTGTGCGCCACGGTAGGGAAGGGATGGGTTTCGGTCATTGGCGCGCATATACGCTGCCGGCCGAAAGCCGATGGTCGCCGGTGGCGAAGGCCTTCCTGATCGCGGTGTGGGGACGCCGACGGAGCCGCGCCCACCGTGTGGAGGTGGGCGCGTGGTGCTCGGAACGTGGCGGTCCGGCGCGAGGAAGGATCTAAAGCAACATGAGTGAGACGGTGCGTCTCGTCTCAATCAAGGTCAAGGCCGTTTTCGTGAGACGGGAGTCACCCTCGCCGCTTCTCTAGAGGCGGATATTCGGTTGTCCTCATCTAGATTTATGGTCTTGCCGATTTGTCGACAAAACGATGAGCCGACTCTGTTCGGCCCGAGAACGCGAAGAGCCACCCGCGTCGTGCGGGTGGCTCTTCGGGGTGTGTGTCCGGGCGGCCGGTCAGAGCCAGCGGGCCTCGGGGCGGGTGCGTCCGCTCTCATCGGTGATCAGAACCCAGTGAAGGATGGGGTGCTCCGAAGTGGTCGCGTCGGTGTTCTCGCGCGGTCGAGGGACCTGCGTGGGCTGAGGAGCCAGGCCGGCGAGGCGGCGGCTCTGGGCAGCGGATCGATTGCGCCGACGGGTGGTCAACGAGCGGGACGGGCGCGGCGCGTGGTCGGTCCTGCGTGCCATGGAGCCCTCCTCGTTTCCTATTGAGATAGCTCATGTTAACCCTTTGTTCATCTAAGAGTCAATTCGGCACGGCGTGACGTACCTGACCACCCGGGGATTTCGCGCTCGAACCGCCTCCAAGGTGAACGCAAGATGAACAAACCGGTAACCCGGGTCGCGGCGAGGGGTCGGCCAAGGATCGGACACGAAGAAGCACCCGCCACCTAGACGGGTGCTTCGAAGCGTCGTACGCGGGTACCGGTCACTCCTTGAAGATCAGTCCCACGACCTCGAGGTAGAGCTGCTCGGGGTAGGGAATGAAGTCGATCCTGCTGAGCGCCTGGTCCTGACCCGCGGACTCCATGACGAAGGTTCCGTAGCCGAGGAACCGGCCGAGCAGGGTGCGTTCGAACCGCATGTCCGTGACCTTGCCCAACGGCATCATGTTCACCTGTCGGGTGATCAACCCCGTGGTCAGGAGCAGCCGGGCCGACGTGATGACGAAGTAGTCCACAGACCACTCCGCGACCCGCCAGACGAACCACACCAGGACCAGCAGCCACAGCCACCAGATGACGGCGAGCACGACGCCGCCGTCGGCACCGCTGCCGATCGTCTGGCTCAGGATCCCCGCGAGGATCAACGCGGCCAACACGATCGCCACCGGTCCGATGAGGACCGCGGGGTGACGTCGGATGGTCACCACGTCCTGCTCATGTGGCAGGAGATAGCGGTTGACCGATGCCGGTGCCGCGTTACTTGAGGCGACGAGCTTCATGGCACCCGCTTCCTCACGACTACGGCAGCAGTGCGTTGACGAAGCGGGACATCGACTCCGCGCCGCCCATCAGGCCGCCCAGGGCACCCTGGATCACCCCGGCCGCACTTTCCGGTTGCGTGAGTAGATAAAACAACACGAAACCGATGAGCGCGTATCCGCCCCATTTCTTCAACTTCGCCACGACTGACTCCCCTTGGAATCCACCTGACCCACCAACCCAGCAGTGATTGTTGCATCGACCATCATGCCCGTAAAGCCTTAAGCGCACCCTCGGCGTGGCGGTATGTCTGCCGTTCGCCACTTGCGGACTGTGTCCGGTTCCGGTGAGGTTGTTGTCCCTGTGAAGGACGGTCCGAAATTCCTTTTTGTCCAGAGGCAGGTCAGAAGGGGTGAAGACCGCAGACGAACGTGTTCCGGGTGGGAGGTTCCGTGGAGTTCCGCAGGTCCGGATCCCGGGGAGGGGTCACCGGCGCCGGCCCGGCGTCGGTTCCCGGTCTTCCATAGTTCTGTGTAATGCAGGGCCGAAACAGCCCACGCGAGTGGTCAACGTTGTTCGGCGAAGGCCAGGGCCAGAACCTGTAGGTGTTGTCGTGCGATGCGTTCGACGAGGTCCGGGGTGGCTCGTCCGGTCACGTCCTGGGCTCCGTGCCGAGCCGCGTCCACGCACCGGGAAACGGTGGCGGAGTGGTGAACGTTGGAGAACTCCGTGGAAAGGCGACTGACGACGGGACTGAAGTGGGGGTCGCTGGCGGCCTGGGTGGACGAGGGGGAGGGGTTCTCGGGCATCTCACTCCTTCTGGGCTGCGGGCGGAACGGCACGGGGGGTGTGCGCACGGGGGGTGTGCGCACGGGGGCTATGCGTAGCCACTGAGGGGTAGCCGGAGTGCCGCCTCGAATGTGGGGGCGGTGTTCCGGGTCTCGGTGGCCTGGCCCCTGGGGCGGGGCGGTTTCGGTCGGGCTGATCTACCCCGTTACGGGTGGTCAGGAACCATGATCACCCTAATCTGTTACGTTCCAATCTCGAAATGAATTCGGCTAAAGCAGCGCCGTGTCTCCGGTGTGATCGATCAAGCGGGCTCGACCAGGGGGGACGTCGGGCGGGGGCACGGCCATGAGGGGTCAATGCCCGATTTTCGGACGTTCATTCGGCTTCGACCAGAAAGAGCCGAAAAAGCGCCCGATCAGTGATCTGATCGGGCGCTCGGGGCGTGGGATGCGACGAAGCCGCGGCCCGGCCTCAGGAACAGCCGTAGAGGCGATCACCGGCGTCGCCGAGTCCCGGCAGGATGAAGCCCTGCTCGTTCAGGCGCTCGTCGACGGCCGCGGTCACCACGCGAAGGGTGGCCCCGTGGTTCTCCGGGAGGCTCTCCGTCAGCTTCCGCTCCACCGCGGTCAGGCCCTCGGGAGCGACCAGCAGGCAGATCGCGGTGATGTGATCGGCGCCGCGCTCGACGAGCAGCTTCAGGGCGGCGGCCAAGGTTCCACCGGTGGCCAGCATCGGGTCGAGCACGTAGCACTGGCGACCGGACAGGTCCTGGGGAAGACGGTCGGCGTAGGTCGCCGGCTGCAGGGTCTCCTCGTTGCGGGCCATACCCAGGAACCCGACCTCGGCGGTGGGCAGCAGCCGGGTCATGCCGTCGAGCATGCCGAGTCCCGCGCGCAGGATCGGAACGACCAAGGGAGTCGGGCGCGACAATTGGAATCCGGTGCTCTGCACGAGCGGGGTCTCGATGGTGACCTCTGTCACTCGGACATCTCGCGTCGCCTCGTAGGCGAGCAGGGTCACCAGCTCGTCGGTCAGCCGCCGGAAGGTCGGTGAGTCGGTCCGCACGTCGCGCAGGGTGGTCAGTTTGTGCGAGACCAAGGGGTGGTCGACGACCAGGGTTTCCAAAACGTTCTCCGGGTGAGCTGGGGCGACAGGGCGATGTGTGGGTAGAGGGGCCGGCACGAGTCTAACCGCGCGTATACCCCGACCCGGGGTGTCTCGGGCGGGCCTCGGGGCACCCCGGCCCCCGTTCGAGGTGTCGAGGCCGTGAAGAAGGGTGCCGGGATCGTATGCGGGGGCGCGCCGGAGCCTCCTGACGTGAGAACGTGGGTCCGGTCCATGGCGGACGAAGGAAGGCTGTGAGGTGGGAGTGATCGCTACCATGACACTCGCACGGGCGAGCCGGATCCCTTCGTCCGCACCGATACACCGTCCGGGTTGGGGTGACGATGACAGTGCTCGATCATGGTGACGACGACTCGGGTGACTTCGCGGCCGTCGCATACAGGGAAGAGGAGTACTGGGATGTGGATCTCCTCCCCATCGCGCTGGTGCACGACCTCAAGGGTCTGATCCACGCGCTGCGCCAACAACCGAGCATCAGCGGTTCCCTCGGACTGGTGTCCGTAGGCGACGACTTCTTCATCATCGTCCGGGTGTACGGCGAGGACGTCACCGTCTTCCTTTCCGACGTGACCGCCTCGGTGGACTGGCAGGTGGCCAGGGACGTCCTCGACTACCTGGACATCGACCTTCCCCACGACGACGACCTCGACCAGGTCCTGCCCGCGGGCGACCTGTCCGTGGTCGCGGACCTGGGCCTGGACGAGATGGAACTGGGCGCCCTCGCCGGTGACCTGGACCTGTATCCGGACGAGGTGCTCGCCAGCGTCTCCGAACGTCTCGGATTCGCTCAGGCCTTTCAGCGTGTCCTCGACGGTATGGGGTAAGGACGCCTGCGGAAGTGACCTGGAGAGACGGGAGAGTGAGCCGTGTCGACCTTCGCAGCTGTCTTCGCTCCCAACGGCGGGACATGGCGCGGAACCGAGGTCGATCTCGGTGATGTGGACGTCATCGACGACATCACCGACCTCATGCTCGACTACGAGACCGAGTGGGGCAGTGACATGGCCCTGCTCCTGGTGGAGGCCGACGACGAGTGGTTCGCCGTCGTGCGTGTGGACGTGATGGGTTCCGAGCCGCGCGTCTATCTCTCCGACGGTCGGGTCGTGCACGATCACCCGGTGGCCGGGATCCTTTCCGAGGCCGGTGGCCTGGGAGCCCCCATGCCGGTGGAGAGCGCGGGAGCCCGCCCCGATCCGCGTCCCGACGGTGACGACGGTCTGCTCTCGGACCTCGGGGTGCCGGGCGAGGAACTGCGGTCCCTCTCCGCCGATGGCGGGGTGCTGCCCGGTGACGTCCTCGCGGTGGTGGCCGAACGCACCGGCTTCGCCGAACTCCTCGACTCGATGCGGCTGTGACGGGCACCCTTCCCGGGATCGACCGTGCCACGGCCGACTCGGCGATGCTCGAAGCCCTGGTCGAGGCGGAGCGTGCCCTGAGGACCGACGACGTGCCCGTGGGCGCGGTCGTGCTGGGACCCGACGGAACGGTGCTGGGGCGCGGCCACAACGAACGTGAGGCCACGGGTGACCCGACCGGGCACGCGGAGGTACTGGCCCTGCGCGCGGCCGCCGAGGCACGCGGTGAGTGGCGCCTGAGCGGCTGCACGCTGGTGGTGACCCTGGAGCCCTGCGTGATGTGCGCGGGTGCCACGGTGCTCGCCCGAGTGGATCGCGTGGTCTACGGGGCGCGGGACGCCAAGGCCGGTGCGGTCGGTTCGATGTGGGACCTGCTCCGGGACCCTCGGCAGAACCACCGTCCTGAAGTGATTCCACCCGAGATGATCAGCGAAAACGTGGCCGAAAGGTGTTCGGGGTTGCTCACCCGGTTTTTCGCACGGCGCAGGATCCGGTAGAGTTCCTCTCGGTGGAGTCGCCTAGTGGCCGATGGCGCCCGCCTCGAAAGCGGGTAAGGGGCAACCCTTCGAGGGTTCAAATCCCTCCTCCACCGCCACCAGCCGCCCCCGGGAGCACCGGGGGCGGTTTTTTCTTGCCCCGGAAGCGTCAGGAGGGGGAGGTCCCCCCGGTCGGGCCCTTGGTCTCCCCGAGCTCGGCGATGGCCTTGTCCAGCCAGTTCACCCAGAACATCTCCAGCTCGACCCCGCCCCGCAGGACCAGCCCCTGGACCCGGTCGCGTTCGGTCCCTCGGCCTCGGGCCGCGTCACGTCGCTGGAACTCGCGGTATTCGGCGAGTCGTTCGCCGTGCAGCTCTCGGTGCCGGCGCAGTTCGGCCACGAAGTCGGGGTCCACACCCACGACGCCTGTGGCGCGTACCCGCAGCATCAGGGTGTCGCGCAGGGAACGGGGCTCCTCGGTCTCGCCCACCCAACGCTCCAGTTCGGCGCGGCCCGCGGCCAGTACCTCGTACTCCTTGCGCTGTCCCCGCGTGGGGGAGTCGTTGGGCAGGGCCCGGATCAGCTCGGACCGCTCCAACTTCCCCAGTTCTCGGTAGATCTGCTGGTGGGAGGCGGACCAGAAGTATCCGATGGAACGGTCGAAGCGTCGGGTCAGCTCCAGTCCCGAGGAGGGTTTCTCCAACAGGGCGGTGAGGATCGCGTGGGGCAGGGACATGTGCGCATTCTAGGAAGGGGCGGCCGCGGACCGGTCGGGTCCGCGGCCACGGGGGATCACAGGGAGGCGGCGAGTTCGGTGCCCTGCTTGATGGCGCGCTTGGCGTCGAGCTCGGCGGCCACGTCGGCGCCACCGATCACGTGCACGGTCCGCCCGGCGGCGGTGAGCTCGTCGGCGAGGTCCCGGCGCGGGTCCTGACCGGAGCACAGCACCACGGTGTCGACGTCGAGCACACGTTCCTCGCCGTCCACGGTCAGGTGCAGGCCGTCGTCGTCGATGCGGCGGTACTCGGCTCCGGAGACCATCTCCACGCCGCGGTGGCGCAGTTCCAGACGGTGGATCCACCCGGTGGTCTTGCCCAGGCCCTTGCCGACCTTGGTGGTCTTGCGCTGGAGCAGGTGGACCCTGCGGGGCGGGGCGACGCGTTCGGGGGCGCGCAGGCCGCCGCGCTCCTTGTAGTCGAGGTCCACGCCCCACTGGCGGAAGAAGGCCTCGGCGTCCTGGCTCGCCTCCTCACCGGTGTCGGTGAGGAACTCGGCGACGTCGAAGCCGATGCCGCCGGCGCCGATGATGGCGACCTTCTCGCCGACCTCCGCGCCGCCGCGCAGCACGTCCACGTAGCCGACCACGCTGGGGTGGTCGACACCCGGGATCTCGGGGGTGCGCGGGGAGACACCGGTCGCGACGACGACCTCGTCGTAGCCCGCCAGGTCGGCGGCGGCGACCGGGGTGTTCAGGCGTACGTCCACGCCGTGCTTGTCGAGCTGCACGCGGTAGTAGCGGAGGGTCTCGTCGAACTCCTCCTTACCGGGCACGCGGCGGGCCATGTTGAGCTGTCCGCCGATCCGGGCGGCCGCGTCGAACAGGGTGACGGTGTGTCCGACGCTCGCGGCGGAGACGGAGAAGGCGAGCCCGGCGGGGCCCGCGCCGACCACGGCGACGTTCTTGCGGACCTTGGTGGGCGAGAGTACGAGTTCGGTCTCGTGGCAGGCTCGCGGGTTCACCAGGCAGGAGGTGATCTTGAGGCTGAACGTGTGGTCCAGACAGGCCTGGTTGCAGCCGATGCAGGTGTTGATCTCCTCGGGGGCGCCGGCGGCGGCCTTGGCGACGAAGTCGGCGTCGGCCAGCATCGGGCGGGCGAGGGAGACCATGTCGGCCTGGCCGTCGGCGATGATGCGCTCGGCGACCTCGGGGGTGTTGATGCGGTTGACCGCCACCAGGGGGACGGACAGTTCCTTCTTGAGTCGCTCGGTGATCCAGGTGTAGGCGCCGCGCGGCACGGAGGTGGCGATGGTGGGTACGCGGGCCTCGTGCCAGCCGATGCCCGTGTTGATGATGTCGGCGCCGGCGGCCTCCACCCTGCGGCCGAGTTCGACGACCTCGTCGAAGGTGGATCCGTCGGGGATCAGGTCCAGCATGGACAGGCGGTAGATGACGATGAAGTCGGTGCCCACGCGCTCGCGGACCCGGCGGAGGATCTCCAGGGGCAGGCGGACGCGGTTCTCGAAGGAGCCGCCCCAGCGATCCTCGCGCTTGTTGGTGGCGGGGGCGATGAACTGGTTGATGAGGTAGCCCTCGGAGCCCATGATCTCGACGCCGTCGTACCCGGCCCGCCGGGCGAGCTCGGCGCAGCGGGCGAAGTCCTCGATGGTGCGCTCGACCTCCTCGTCGGTGAGGGCGTGCGGCACGAAGGGGTTGATCGGCGCCTGGATCGCGCTGGCGGAGACCGAGTCCTCGCTGAAGGCGTAGCGGCCGGTGTGCAGGATCTGCATGGCGATCCGGCCGCCGTCGCGGTGCACGGCCTCGGTGATGAGGCGGTGCTCGGCGACCTCTTCGTCATCGGTGAGCTTGGCGCTGCCGGTGTAGGTGGCGCCCTCGGGGTTGGGGGCGATGCCGCCGGTGACGATCAGGCCGACGCCGCCGCGGGCGCGTTCGGCGTAGAAGGCGGCCATCCTCTCGAAGCCGTTGGGGGCCTCCTCCAGACCGACGTGCATGGAGCCCATGATCACGCGGTTCTTGAGGGTGGTGAAGCCCAGGTCCAGGGGTTCCAGAAGGTGGGGGTAGTCGCTCATGGTCTCTCCTCGCGCGGTGCCTCTCGGTCGGTGTCCGGCCGACCTCCCCCTCATTATGCAACAAGTTGCACAAGGGATCGAGGCTCCGCCCCCGAGAAGGACGGGAACCTCGACCGTGTCGGTCAGGGGACCAGCGGGATGAGCTCGGGACGCTTGGCCACACGACCATCACCGGAGGAACGACCGCGGATACGGCGCGCCACCCAAGGGCCCAGGAACGAACCCAGCCAGGTGAGCTCGTCGTAGACCCGGGTCACGGCGGCGGGAGTGGGCAACGGAGGCAGCGGATCGGCCCAGGAGATGTCCGCGCCCGGCAGCTCCATCGCGTGGGCCACCGCACCGGCGATCCTTCGATGCCCCTCCGAGGAACAGTGCAACCGGTCCGGGGCCCACAGACGGCGGTCCGTGGCGACCGCGTGGCCGAAGCAGTCGGCCACCGCGACGTCGTGGCGGGCGGCGGCCGCGCGAACCCGGGCGTTGAAGTCCAGGACCCGTGGCAGCAGCGGTCTGGTCAAGGGCGCGATCTTCGTGATGTTCGGAAAGGTCAGCGTGGCCACCTTGGCCCCCGCACCGGTCAGCTCGGCGAACATCGTCTCCAGGTGGCCGATCACGACGTCGGGGTCGTACCCGGGGCGGATCAGGTCGTTGACCCCGGCGAAGACGGTCGCGACGTCCGGGCGCAACCGCAGCGCGGGTTCCAGCTGTTCGGCGTGCACCTGCCCGGCCAAACGCCCACGTACCGCCAGGTTGGCGTACTCGACCCGGGCCCCGGCGGCCACCATGTGCTCGGCGAATCGGTCGGCGTATCCCCGAAAACCGCTGCTCTCGTCACCGTCGCCGACACCCTCGGTCTGGCTGTCGCCGAGGGCGACATAACGCAGATCCCCGTCCCACCACATACCCGGTCCCCTTTCCTCGGTCCCCCGGAAAGCTACCCCCGTCGGCGCCGATCCGCCTCGCGGGGTCCGGGTGACGAGGAGCGGGACGAACATCGTGGTGTGGCGATACGGGTGATCCGGGTAGGGCGTTCCTAGCGTTGGAGCGGGGGCCCGTCGCCCGCGCCACACTCTGTCCCTGGAGGTCCGTCTTGAGCAGGAACACCGTCGCCGAACAGCTCGTACGCACCCTGATCGCCGCCGGGGTCACCCGGATCTACGGGGTGGTGGGGGACAGCCTCAACCCGGTGGTGGACGCGATCCGCGACATCGACGGCATCGAATGGGTCCATGTCCGCAACGAGGAGACCGCGGCCTTCGCCGCCGCCGCGGAGGCACAGATCGACGGCCGGCTCGCGGTGTGCGCGGGATCCTGCGGTCCCGGCAACACCCACCTGATCCAGGGTCTCTACGACGCCCAACGCAGCGGGGCGCCCGTGCTGGCCCTCGCCTCGCACATCCCCTCCCGGCAGATCGGCACCGGCTTCTTCCAGGAGACCCACCCCGAACGGCTCTTCGCCGACGTCACCGAGTTCCGCGAACTCGTCTCCCACCCGGAACAGATGCCCCGCCTGGCGCGCGTGGCCGTCCAACACGCCCTCGGTACCCCCGGTGTGGCCGTCCTCGTCCTGCCCGGGGACATCGCCGGGCGGAAGGCGAGCGGGCCCGCCGACGACACCCCCGTCACCGCCGGGCGTGCCACCGCGTGGCCCGGTGAGGACGACGTGCGCGAGCTCGCCCGGCGGATCAACGAGGCCGACAAGGTCGCCCTGTTCTGCGGGGCCGGGGTCAGGGACGCGCACGAGGAGGTCATCCAGCTCGCCGAGAAGATCAAGGCCCCGGTCGGGCACACCCTGCGCGGCAAGGAATGGATCCAGTACGACAACCCCCACGACGTCGGCATGATCGGCCTGCTCGGCTACGGGGCCTGCTACGACGCCCTCCAGGAGGCCGATCTCACCGTCCTGCTGGGCTGCGACTTCCCCTACGACGACTTCCTGCCCAAGAAGAACGTCGTCCAGGTGGACCACGACCCGCGCCGACTGGGCCGTCGCGTCCCCCTGAAACTGGGGGTGCAGGGCGACGTCGCCGCCACCCTGCGCGCCCTGCGGCCTGTGCTCCGCGCCAAGAACGACGTGCGCTTCCTCGACGAGATGCTCCGCCGGCACGAACGCGCCCTGACCCGGGTGGTGGACGCCTACACGAAGGACATCGAGGACCACACCCCGATCCACCCCGAGTACGTGGCCCGACACCTGGACGCGGCCGCGCCGGACGACGCCGTGTTCACCGTCGACACCGGCATGAACAACGTGTGGGCGGCCCGGTACGTCACCCCGAACGGCAGGCGGCGGGTGATCGGTTCCTTCACCCACGGGACCATGGCCAACGCCCTGCCGCACGCGATCGGCGCCGCGTACGCGGCGCCGGGGCGCCGGATCGTCTCCATGTCCGGGGACGGCGGCCTGAGCATGCTCCTCGGTGAGCTGATCACCGTCCAGCAGCACGGTCTGCCGATCACGACGGTGGTGTTCAACAACTCCTCGCTCGGTATGGTCCGCCTGGAGATGATGGTGGACGGCATGCCGGCGTTCCAGACCGACCATCCGCCGGTGGACTACGCCGCGGTGGCCAAGGCCGTGGGCATGCCGTCGATCAGGGTGGAGGACCCCCGGAAGGTGCGTCAGGCGCTGGACGAGGCCCTGTCGGCCGATGGGCCGGTGCTGGTGGACGTGATCACCGACCCGAACGCGTTGTCGGTGCCCTCGCGGATCACCGCCGACCAGATCACCGGGTTCGCCCTTTCGGCGGGACGAACGGTCCTCCAAGGCGGGGTCGGGGCCATGATCGACCTGGCCCGCTCCAACCTCCGCAACATCCCCCGCCCGTGACCGTCCGGCTCCCGGAAACGACGAAGGCCCCGACCGCTGTGCGATCGGGGCCTTCCGTTTGCCCTGGTGGGCCGTCGGGGGTTTCAGGGGGTCGTCCCCTTGGGAAAGCATTACGGCCCGTCCGGGAAGACGACGTGAGTCGTCGACCAGAACGGGCCGCTCGGCGGAGGATAGGGGATTCGAACCCCTGAGGGCTTGCACCCAACACGCTTTCCAAGCGTGCGCCCTAGGCCACTAGGCGAATCCTCCGAGAGCAACTGTACAGGCTTCGCGGGAGTGCTTCGAACGGGTTCGACCCGGTGGAACTCGGAGCGACGAGGGTTGCCGGAGCAGTGCCGGCTTCGGATACACTCTGGGGCAGACCCCTCGTGCGGCGTCATCCTATGAACCTCCCCAGGGCCGGAAGGCAGCAAGGATAAGTAGGCTCTGGCGGGTGCGCGGGGGGTCCTTTCTTGTTCTCGGGGGTACCCGCCCCGGATCAGCCCCTCCCGGTTTCCCCGACCCGGCGCGAGTTGTCACTCCCAGAGGGTTGAATGGGACCGTGGCAGGGACCAGGGGAGTGATCACACCGTGAGCATCGCGCTGTACCGCAAGTACCGTCCCGCGACGTTCGGTGAGGTGCGCGGCCAGGAGCACGTGACCGACCCGTTGCGCCAGGCGCTGCGGAGCGGACGTATCAACCACGCCTACCTCTTCAGTGGACCACGCGGCTGCGGCAAGACCACCAGCGCGCGCATCCTCGCGCGCTCGCTCAACTGTGAGCAGGGGCCGACCCCGGATCCCTGCGGAACCTGTGACTCTTGCGTGGGGCTCGCCCCCGACGGCGGCGGCAGCCTCGACGTGATCGAGATCGACGCCGCCTCCCACGGTGGTGTCGACGACGCTCGTGACCTGCGCGAGAGGGCTTTCTTCGCGCCGGTGAAATCGCGCTACAAGATCTACATCATCGACGAGGCGCACATGGTGACCCGCGAGGGTTTCAACGCGCTGCTCAAACTCGTCGAGGAGCCCCCGCCGCACCTGAAGTTCGTGTTCGCGACCACCGAGCCCGAGAAGGTCATCGGGACGATCCGTTCGCGGACCCACCACTACCCCTTCCGGCTCATCCCGCCGAGCACCCTCAAGGAGCTCATGGAGGACCTTCTCAAGCAGGAGGAGGTCTCCTACGACCCGGCCGCCCTTCCGCTCGTGGTGCGCGCGGGCGCGGGTTCGGCGCGTGACACCCTTTCCGTCCTGGACCAGCTGATCGCCGGTTCGGACGAGGGTGGTATCACCCGTGAGGGTGCCGTCTCCCTGCTGGGCTACACCGACTCCAGCCTGCTCGGCGAGATGGTCGATTTCCTGGGAGCGCGTGATGGCGCGGCCGTGTTCGGTCTGGTGGACCGGGTGGTCGAGGGCGGTCACGATCCGCGCCGTTTCACCACGGACCTGCTGGAGCGCTTCCGTGACCTGGTGGTGCTCGCCGCGGTTCCGGACGCCATCGACAAGGGCCTGGTCAACGTCTCTCCGGAGTCGGTGGACCAGATGAAGGAGCAGGCCGCGCGGCTGGGGCCGGCGGAACTGTCCCGGGCCGCGGAGGTCCTCAACCAGGGGCTCACGGAGATGCGGGGCGCCACCGCGCCGCGCCTGCTCTTGGAGCTGTTGTGTTCGCGGATCCTGCTGCCCGCCACCGACGGTGACCAGACCGCGCTGCTGGCCAGGCTGGAGCAGATGGAGCGCCGGCTGGCGTCCGGGGCGGTCGCCCCGGCGGCTTCCGGGCCGCAGGTGCCCGCGGCACCGATGGCCCAGGCCCCCGCGCAAGCCGCGCCCCCCGCACCCGACCCGGCCCCGGCTCCGGTGCAGCGGCCCCCGGCTCCGCAGCCCGCACGGCCCGAACCCTCCCGACCCGCCGAACCGACTCCGAGCCCGAGCGGACGGAACGAGCCCTCGGGCTGGGACGCGCCCGCGCCCTCCCGTCCTCAGGCGGCGCCGCAGCAGAGCGCGCCCGCCGGTGGCGGTGGTCCCTTGGACCTGGGCCGGCTCCAGGGTGCCTGGCACCAGATCATGGAAGCCGTCAAGGGCCGTCGCCGGTTCACGTGGATGATGCTGCACGGCGGTGACGTACAGCCGATCGGGGTCGAGGGCAACACCGTGCTGCTCGGCTTCAACAAGCCCAACGAGGCCAAGGGCTTCACCAACACCGGTAGCGACAAGGTCGTGGCCGGGGCGATCCAGCAGGTGTTGGGCATCGAGGTGCGCGTGGCACCTTCGGGAACGAGTGGTGGCGCGCAGACCCAGCGATCGCAGCCCGCGCCGCGACCGGCCGAACCCGCCGGGTGGGACGCCCCACCGCGACGGTCCGAGCCCCAGGCCGCCGCGCCTGCCTCGCCCGAACCGGCTCCGGAACCGGCGCGACCCGCGGGTTCGCCACCGGAACGGTTGCTCAGCGACCGTCCGGAGCCACCGCCGGACCCCTATGAGGACGCCGCCGCTCCGCCGCCGGAGGACTACGGGGTCGCGGCGCCGACCCGCGGTGGTGGTGTCCAGGGTGGAAACGCCCCGGGGGGTCGGGACGCGAGCCCCGCGAAGACGTCCGTTCCGGGGACGTCGCCGGCCGCGCCCGACGATGGCGCGTCCACGAACAACGCTCCTTCGGCGGGTGGCTCGCGGCAGGACGCGACGTCCAACGGTGGTTCCGGTGGCGGTACCACCCTCATCGAGACCGAGCTCGGCGGCAAGCTGATCGAGGAGATCGAGCACGAGGCACCCGGACAACTGTGAGCCGTGTGCCGCCGGCGGGGGTGTCTCCTCGGCGGAGTTTCAGGGCCGCAACGCGCGCAGGACCGTGTCGACCAGGGTGTCGGTGTAGGAGTGGTCGATCGGTCCGGTGCGCAGTAGCCACCGGTGCTGGAACGGGCCGTTGAACATCTCCACGGCCAGGTCCAGGTCGACGTCGGTACGGATCTGGCCGGAGTCCCGCGCGGATCGCAGTCGATTCCGGAAAGCCTCGATGTTGGGCCTGGTCAGGTGTTCGTAGACGGCGCGGGCGAACTCTTCGTCGTTCTGGATCTCCGCGGTGAAGGCCCGGGTGGTGCGGTCCATCGTGGGGTCGACGAACTCGTCGGCGGTCGCCCGAAGGACGGTCTTGAGGTCGGCGGCCAGGTCTCCGGTGTCGGGTAGGGGTTCACCGGCCTCCGAACCGGTGAGCCGGGTGAACACGTCGAAGACCACGGCGGCCTTGGATGGCCACCACCGGTAGATGGTCTGTTTACCGACCCGGGCGCGAGAGGCGATGGCCTCCATCGTCAGCCTGGCGTAGCCGATCTCGCCCAGGATCTCGGCGGCGGCGTCGAGGATGGCGTTGCGCGCGCGTTGGCTGCGCCGGCGGGGGTCCGGTGTGCGTCGGGTCTGTTCGGCGGTGTTGTCTGCCATGGTTCCAAGGTAGTGGCTCAAAAATGACGAGACGTCTCGTATTGACGTCGCTATGATCAAGCGTGAGTCCGTTTGGCGAGACGTAGTGTCTCGCTCTAGTCGAATAGGAGGACCCCGTGGCGAAGAACAACAACATGCTCGGCATGGGCGGGCAACGCACCACCGTCGCCCGTTCCACTCTGCGCGGTGGCAAGGCGGGGGACAAGGGCGGACCGACGGGGGACGCCCGTGAGCGCAAGGAGGAACTGCTGCGCAGGTTCCGGGAGAAGAACACCGACCCGAGGAGCGATACCTCAGATCGGTGAACCCACCGGCCAGGATCGTCCGTCGGGGTCGTCCAGCCACAACCGCTGACCACCGTCGGGACCCACGGTCAACCCGAACCGGTCCGGCTCCGGCCGGCCCAGATCGGTCCAGAGCCTCAAGGCGTCCTCGAACTCGTCCCAGATGCTGCGCGGGCCGCCCTGCTCGACCATCCACGAAGTGCCGTAGGGGTAGATCCGCACCCAGGAATCACCCCGGCGGTCGCACAGCCACAGGCCCGATCCGGTACCGATCCAGCGCCGTCGCATCCGCCAGTCCGGCACCATCACCGACAGGGCGAACGCGGACGCGAAGGTCAGCAGGGGCGATACCGGGTCCTCCTGGGTGAGGCGGTACTCGTCGGGCTGTTGCCCGGCGTCGCGTACCGGCGGTGACGAGGACCCCGGGGCGCGCAGCGCCACGAACCCCACGCCTCCGTGGAATCGGCCCAGCGCGGCGCCCCCGGCTCGACGTTCGAGGCGCATGAGCACTCCCGCGCTCTCCAACAGGCCCCACGGGCACACGATCGACCCGCCCTCGACCAGCTGTTCCAACCAGGCACCCGGCACCCGGCGCACCCCGCAGACACTGATGATCCGGTCGTACGGCGCGCCGTCCGGGTGCCCGGAATGGCCGTCCGCCAGATAGGTGGCGGGGGACAATCCGGTGTCGTGCAGTGCCCGCCGGGCCGCGCCCAGCAGACGGTCGTCGATCTCCAACGAGGTCACGGCCCGGTCGCCCAGCCGGTGGGCGAGCAACGCCGTGTTCCAACCCGTTCCCGTGCCCACCTCCAGCACTCGCTGGCCGTTGGCGAGATCGGCCAGCTCCAGCATCCGAGCGAGCACGGTCGGTGCCGAGCTGCACGAGGTGGCCGAACCCTGTCGAGATCCTCGTTGCCGAGGGACCTCAGGTCCCTCCAAGCGGGTGACGATGGCGTTGTCCGTGTAGACGGCGGCCAACCAGCGGTCCGGGTTCCCCTCGGCGCTCAGCGTGCCGCCGCGCGCGGTCACCGCGCCCGTCTCCGGGATGAACAGGTGGCGGGGCACGGCGCGGAACGCCTCCACGAGGGCGGCGTCCCTCAGCGTGCCGTCCGCGATTATCGCCTCGATCAGTGCCGAGTTGCGCTCCCTTGCGGTCAACACGTCCTCAGTCCCCTGGTCGTCGCTGGTCGGATGTGGTGTCGAAGGACACCGAAGGGGTCGAGAGACCCCGTCGCCATCATGTCAACCGAGGCCGTTCCCCGCCGCTCTCTTCGGTCTTTTCGCTGGTGAAATCGGGTCAACGGTGCGACCAAGTCCTCCCCGTGACGAACCGGGGCCCGAGCCTCTCGACCGGCTCGTCGAACGGAGCGCGAACGGCACCGGATGTACCGACTACCCTCACAGACAAGTGACATCCGGAAAGAGACCCAGCACCTCGAGTGCGGCGAGGAGACGGCCGTGAACCCTGGCGGAATGGACATGCAGGCCCTGCTCCAGCAGGCCCAGCAGATGCAACAGCAGCTTGTGGAGGCTCAGCAGGCCCTGGAGGAGGCCGAGGTCGAGGGCACCTCCGGTGGTGGCCTGGTCAAGGTCAAGCTGAGCGGACGCGGACAGGTCGAGGACATCACCGTCGACCCCAAGGCCGTCGACCCCACCGACGCGGAGGAGACCTCCCAGACCATCGCGGACCTGGTCCTGGCGGCCATCCGCGACGCCGAGGCGCAGGTCGAGCGCCTCCAGCAGGAGAAGATGGGTCCGCTGACCGAGGGCATGCCCGGAGGCGGCGGGATCCCCGGTCTCCCCGGCTTCTAAGGTTTCCTTCCGGACGGGCCGAGTCCTTGCCGGAAGGCTTGAGGAGACGGCGCCGTCCCGGTGACAGGGCCGGGGCGGCGAGGCCGGGACACCGCCTCTGCTTCGCCGGTCCCTTGTCCGAAGAGGTCACCGGCCCCCGATACGGTGGGGGATCACAAGGGGCGACAACGGCCCCGCCGGGTCGATCCCGGTTCCGACCGAGTGGGTAGGCATGTACGAAGGCGCGGTTCAGAATCTGATCGACGAGCTCGGGCGGCTGCCCGGCGTCGGTCCGAAAAGCGCGCAACGCATCGCCTTCCACCTCCTGTCCGCCGAACACGCGGACGTCAAGCGCCTGGTCAACGCGCTCGTCGAGGTCAAGGAGCGGGTCCGCTTCTGCTCCATCTGCGGCAACGTCGCCGAAGAGACCGAGTGCCGAATCTGCCGTGACACCCGCCGCGAAACCGCGATCATCTGTGTCGTGGAGGAGTCCAAGGACGTCGTCGCCATCGAGCGCACCCGGGAGTTCCGGGGCCGCTACCACGTGCTCGGCGGCGCCATCAGCCCCATCGAGGGCGTGGGACCGGACGACCTGCGCGTCAAGGAGCTCATGACCCGTCTGGCCGACGGCCAGGTGACCGAGCTGATCCTGGCGACCGACCCCAATCTGGAAGGGGAGGCCACCGCGACCTACCTGGCGCGGTTGGTCAAACCCATGGGGCTGAAAGTCACCCGCCTGGCCAGCGGTCTGCCCGTCGGCGGCGACCTTGAGTACGCCGACGAGGTCACTTTGGGTCGTGCCTTCGAAGGCCGCAGAAGCCTGGAGTTCTAGCTCACATTCGCCCGTAATGGGGACGAAATATGAGTAACCTCCGTTCGAGCGGGTAGGCCCGAGCGCTGGTGTGTCAAGACGCCACGCCCTCCCACCGCAGGTCGGAACGGGTGCGGCGAGGCGTCACTGACTACACTCCCTTGTGAATTGTCTTGATCCCAACTCCTCAGGAGCATCGATCGTGGCCCTAATCGTGCAGAAGTACGGTGGGTCTTCCGTGGCCGACGCGGAAGCCATCAAGCGAGTAGCCCAAAGGATCGTGGCTCAGAAAAAGGCGGGACATGACGTCGTGGTCGTCGTCTCCGCTATGGGCGACACGACCGACGAACTGCTGGACCTGGCCGAACAGGTCTCCCCGATGCCGCCCGCCCGCGAGCTCGACATGCTCGTCACCGCGGGTGAGCGCATGTCCATGGCACTCGTGGCCATGGCCATCGAGAACCTCGGGTACGAGGCTCGTTCCTTCACCGGTTCCCAGGCCGGAGTCATCACCACGTCGTTGCACGGCAACGCCAAGATCATCGACGTGACTCCCGGGCGTATCCAGGAAGCCGTCGGCGAGGGTGCGATCTGCATCGTCGCGGGTTTCCAAGGCGTCTCCCAGGACACGAAGGACATCACGTCCCTGGGTCGTGGCGGTTCGGACACCACCGCCGTCGCTCTCGCGGGTGCGCTCAACGCCGACGCCTGCGAGATCTACAGCGACGTGGACGGCGTGTTCACCGCCGACCCCCGTGTCGTGCCCACCGCGCAGCGCATCCCGCAGATCTCCTACGAGGAGATGCTGGAGATGGCCGCCAGTGGCACCAAGATCCTGCACCTGCGCTGCGTCGAGTACGCGCGCCAGTTCAACATCCCCTTGCACGTCCGCTCGTCGTTCAGCCAGAAGCCCGGCACGTGGATCGTTTCGGAAGTCGAGGAAAGCGAAGGCATGGAACAGCCGATCATCTCCGGGGTCTCTTTCGACCGGAGCGAAGCCAAGATCACCGTCGTAGGCGTCCCCGACAAGGTCGGTGAGGCCGCGACGATCTTCAAGGCGCTCGCCGACGCCGAGATCAACATCGACATGATCGTGCAGAACGTGTCGGCGGTCTCCACCTCGCGCACCGACATCTCCTTCACCGTTCCCAAGGACTCCGGCAAGCAGGCCGTCGACTCCTTGAAGAAGGTCCAGGACAAGGTCGGCTACGACTCCCTGCGCTACGACGACAAGATCGGCAAGGTCTCGCTGATCGGCGCCGGCATGCGCTCCTACCCGGGTGTGACCGCCCGCTTCTTCGACTCCATCGCCACTTCCGGCACCAACGTCGAGATGATCTCCACCTCGGAGATCCGTATCTCGGTCATCGTCGAAGAGGACCAGGTCGACGCCGCGGTCCAGGCCGCGCACAGTGAGTTCCAGCTCGACGCCGACCAGGTCGAAGCTGTCGTCTACGGAGGTACCGGCCGATGAGCAACCGTCTTCCCACCCTCGCCCTCGTCGGT
Organism: Nocardiopsis sp. NPDC055551; assembly: GCF_053619415.1. Classification (NCBI taxonomy): domain Bacteria; kingdom Bacillati; phylum Actinomycetota; class Actinomycetes; order Streptosporangiales; family Nocardiopsidaceae; genus Nocardiopsis; species Nocardiopsis sp. NPDC055551. The sequence continues at coordinate 106,482 of NZ_JBSHJJ010000008.1, forward strand.
GCGACCGGCGCGGTCGGCACCGTCATGCGTGAGATCCTCAGCCGGCGCGAGAACGTCTGGGGCGAGATCCGTCTGGTCGCCTCCGCGCGCAGCGCCGGTAAGGTCCTGAGCGTTCGCGGCGAGGACGTCGTGGTCCAGGCCCTGGCCCCCGAGGTCTTCGACGGCGTCGACGTCGCCATGTTCGACGTACCGGACGAGGTGTCCAAGGAGTGGGCGCCGATCGCCGCCGCCCGCGGCGCGGTCGCCGTCGACAACTCCGGCGCCTTCCGGCTCGACCCGGACGTCCCGCTGGTGGTGCCCGAGGTCAACTCGGACCAGGTCCGCAACCGTCCGCGCGGCATCATCTCCAACCCGAACTGCACCACCCTCTCGATGATCGTGGCGATCGGTGCCCTGCACCGCACCTACGGCGTCAAGGAACTCGTGGTCTCCTCCTACCAGGCCGCCTCCGGCGCCGGCCAGGAGGGCATCGACGTTCTGCGCGACCAGATGGCCAAGGCCGGTTCGGACCGCACCCTCGGTGACAAGGGCGGCGACATGCGCGAGGCCGTCGACGAACTCGGCCCGTTCCCGGCGCCGCTGGCCTACAACGTCGTGCCGTGGGCGGGCTCGCTCAAGGACGACGGCTGGTCCTCCGAGGAGCTGAAGGTCCGCAACGAGTCCCGCAAGATCCTGGGTCTGGCGGACCTGAAGGTCTCCGCGACCTGTGTCCGCGTCCCGGTGATCACCACGCACTCGTTGGTCGTGCACGCGACCTTCGACAGCGAGGTCGCCGCCGACGACGCCCGCAAGCTGCTGGGCGCCGCCGAGGGCGTCGAGGTCCTGGACGACCCCGCCAAGGGCGAGTTCCCGACCCCGAACGACGTGGTGGGCACCGACCCGACCTGGGTCGGTCGTATCCGTCAGTCGATCGACGACCCCAAGTCGCTGGACCTGTTCCTATGCGGGGACAACCTGCGCAAGGGCGCCGCGCTGAACACCGCGCAGATCGCCGAGGTCGTGGCCAAGGAGTTCATCCAGGCCTGATCCGTGGCGGGTCCGGGTGTCCGTTCCGGATGCCAGGCCGGTCGGGTGTGACCTGAGGGCGGTGGTTCGTCCCTCCTGCGGGAGAGACGGGCCACCGCCCTTCGCCGTGTCCGGCTCAGGTCGGGGGCCGGAGGCCGCGGGTTCGGCCCAAGGACAATTTGTAGAGAAGTCGACACTGTTCGGCGGAACCGATGAGGTCGGAGGTCTCCACCGGACGATCACCGCTGAAGTGGGTCCGTTCCACGACGAGGACCGGGACCCCGGGCGGGATGTCCAGCAGTTCGGCCTCCGCGTCACGCAGGGTGCGGATCCCGACCTCCTCCACGACCCGGTCGACGGGATGTCCCACGGAACCGAGCCGTTCGAGGGGGCCTACGTCGGCGGCGTCGAAAGGAGTGCGCAGGGTTCCGGCGGTGAGGACCGCCGGCTCCCACGAGAGGTGCAGGGTGACCGAGCGGTCGCCGTGCAGACCGCGGGAGGTGGTCCGGTACACCGGGTCGCCGTCACGCAGCCGCAGTCGGGCGGTGAGCCGGCCCGAACTGCGTTCCTGCTCGGTGCCGACCCGTTCCCGGCTCAGCCCGCCCAGCCCGGAACCCGAGGTGGCGTCGGTACGGGAGAGCCGGAACACCTCGGGGACGGCACGAACGAAGTAACCGGATCCGGGTCTGGACTCGACGAGCCCCTCGGTGACCAGGAGTCGTAGCGCGGTGCGGGAGATCTGCTCGCTGACCCGGTAGGAACGGGCCAGACGGGTACGGGAGGGCAACCGGGTTCCCGGGCTCATCTCCCCGTTGAGGATGGGGGCGCGCAGTTGTTCGGCCAGCCAGAGGTATCGGGGTCGCCTGGCCACCGTTCACCGGACCCTTGGGACGGGGGTCCCCGGGTGAGCGCGGGTTCTCGTGATTCGGTGGTCGAGGGTGCCGGTTTCCCCGGAGGTGCCGGTCGGGGGTCGGAGGGTCGAAATGTTGCTGCCAGATCGCCGAAGCTCGCCCATGGCAACCAGTAAAGCAGTGGAAAGGCCTGGTGGGGGGTGCTACCGGAAAGTAGGGGGTCCGACCGCGAGGGGCCCACGGAATCGGAACCCGTGGGACCCAAGGGGGAAACGCCCGTAACCGAAGGAATGTACTTCCTCGACGATCGTGATTATTACTCTGGGTAGTAGATTGGCCACATCATGCTTGGGGGAGTCATGATCACGAACCTGTCGGAGACACCACAGTTGGAGCGACTGGCCCAACTGACGGACACCAGTGGTCGGGCGGTCGTCTGGATGGGCGGGGTCACCGGCGTCCTCATCGGACTCGCGTTCCTCGCGGTCGTGGTGATGATCGTCGCGGCGATCGTCTCCACCCTCGCCAACGGTGACACCTCGACAGGGGGCAAGCTCCTGTGGGTGATCTTCATCCTCTGGTTCCCCTTGTTCGGGGCCATCGCCTGGTTCGTGGTCGGTAAGAAGGGCCACCTGAACCGGTTCCTCGGGATCGACAGGGGCCGGGCTCGCCACACGATCCCCGCCAGCGTCGGCCAGCACAGCGACGTGGTGCCCGACCGGGCCGGGGTCGACGCCTGAGTCGACCCACCCGCGCGGCGAAGCGAAGGGCTTGTCCACAGGCTGTGGACAAGCCCTTCGTCCTTTCTCCGCTCATCGTCTTGGAGGCACGTCGCCCTGGCTCCACGTCCGGGGGTGAGGAACGTCGGAGCAGGATCCGGCGCCAAGAGCTCATCTCAAAGGTCGTCGGTGTGCCTGGCCAGGTGCTTATGGCAGATCAGAACACGGGCGATGCGCACGCCGATGCCGCGCGCACGGTCAGCGGCGCCGCTCGCGGAAGTGGTAGGCCTTGTCGCCGTGGAGCTTGGCCGGACGCCGCCTACGGGATCCCTGGCGTGAGCGCACCGCGGGGATGCCCCGGACCAAGGGTTGGAGTGCTTCCCGCAAGGTGCGGCCACGGCCTCGGCCTGGTTCAGCCCGGCGGCTGTGTCGAGCGCCGCACCACCAGGTCAAGCGGGATCGTCTGGTGCGCGGTCGGCGGTTCGTTGTCGCGCAAACGGTCCTCAAGCACACCGACGACCCGCGAGGCGATGGCGGTCGTGTCGATGCGCAGACTCGTGATCGGGACGGTGGCCGTCTCGGCCACGGCGCCGTCGAGGGCACAGGCGACCCTGACGTCGCCGGGCACCGCGAGTCCCATCCCGAGGGCGGCGTCGAGCGCACCGGCTGCGAAGACGCTCGACGACGTCAGCACGGCATCGCACCGGGGGTGGGCCTCTAACAGCCTCGTCGCCACGACGCGTGAGCCCTCGGCACCATCATCGTTGGCGGCGACACGGATCAGCTGCCGATTCCCGGACGAGACCGCGAGCGTCGAGTAGGCCTGCAGGATCGACCTTCGGTACATGTTGTCGGTCTCGCCGACGATCAGGCCCATCATGTCCGCTCCCGTCGACTGGAGGTGCTGGATGAGCTTGATGAAAGAGGCGAAGTAGTTGACGCCGACCCACCACTCGAACGTGGAGCTGGACGGATCGCGATCGAAGGCGACGACCGGGATCCGCCGGGACTCCAGTTCGCGCAGGGTCTCGTCCTCGTAGTTCGGGTGCAGCACGACCGCGCCGTCGAGCCGTGCCGCGAGGGCGGTGAGCTCGCTGAGCGAGCTCGCGACGAACACCGTGTACCCGGCGTTCAGCAGCCCGAGGGTCACCGCTCCTGTGATGGTCGAGAACGACGTCGTCCCGGCGGTGAAACTGGTGATCGCCTCGGTCGGGCGCACCAGGATCCCGATGGTCCCGGTACGCCCCTTCGGCCGGTATCCGAGTTCGGAGGCCGCTTCCAGCACACGCCGTCGGGCGTCGACCGAGACCGGGCGTTTTCCCGAGAAGACCTGGGAGGCGGTGGTGGCGGACACTCCGGCGCGCAGCGCGACGTCGCCGAGCCGTACCTGGTCCATATCGCGTTACCTCCCGGTTTTCGCAGCCTATCCCGCGTTGATCTCCTCGGTGGACAGGTGCGAGGTCTCGCGCAGCCCGAGCGAGCAGAGCACCAGGACCAGCATGACCGAAGCCCCGTAGACGGCGACGGAGAGCGGGTTGTCGGTGGCGACCAGCAGCCACGTCGCGATGAACGAGGCGGTCCCACCGCCGAGCGCCGCACCCACCTGATATCCCGCCGACATCGCGCTGTATCGCAGTCGGGCCGGGAACTGCTCGCCGGAGAGCGTGGGGATCGGCCCCTGCGTGATGCCTGTGATGAGCCCGGTGACACCGAAGGCGATCGTTGCCATGACGATGCTGGACGTTCCGACCATCGGGAAGTAGGCGAACAGGAACATCGCCATCGCGACACCGCCGAGGATCATGACCTTCTTGCGCCCGATGACGTCCGAGAGCAGGGCGAACAGGGGCGCGCTCAGGAGCAGGACGGCGCTGTAGGAGAGCTGGCCGAGAAGTGCCTGGGTCGAGTCGTAGCCGATCGAGGTCAGGTAGGAGAGGAAGAAGGTGAAACCGATGTAGGCGATGGTGTTGTAGCCGTAGCTCACGCCGAGCACCAAGAGGATCTGCTTCGGTCGTGTTCTGAGCATCTCGACGAAGGGGATCGTGTCCGGCTTGGCGGCTGTGACCGCCTCCTCCTGCGGCATGTTGAGACGGGCGATCAGCCCGATCACGATGAGCGCCCCGCCCAGCCAGAACGGCACGCGCCAGGCGAACTCCACGAGATCACCGCCGGCGATCGCGCTCGTGGCAGCGAAGACCCCGACTCCCAGAAGCGTGCCGAGGCCAATGCCCATGCTGGTGAAGCTTCCCCACAGCCCGCGGCGGTGTCGCGGTGCGTTCTCGATGCCGAAGAGCGCGGCGCCGCCCCATTCACCGCCGGCGGCGAATCCTTGGATCAGGCGGAAGAGCACGAGCAGGACCGGCGCCCAGACCCCGATCGTGTCGTAGGTCGGCAGGAAGCCGATGGCCAGGGTCGAGAAGCCCATCGTGATCAGTGTCAGCACGAGCATCGGGCGGCGGCCGATGCGGTCACCGAAGTGCCCGATGACAATGCCGCCGAGCGGGCGCGCCAGGAATCCGGTGCCGAACGCGGCGAAGGCGTAGAGGGTGCCGACAACGGGGTCGACGTCGGGGAAGAAGAGCACGTTGAAGACGAGCCCGGCCGCGAGTCCGTAGATGAGGAAGTCGTAGTACTCCAGCGCCGTCCCGATCCCCGAGACCAGGAATGTCTTGGTCGCCGTGACCTTCGTTCCCGAAGTCTCCGGCTCCTGTCCGGTTGTGTGCATGGCTGCTCCTAAACGTTGAAGTGGGACGCGAGGATCGCGGACTCGGTGCGTCCGCCACCCAGAGAGCGGGCGATGTTCGGACGGCTGAAGTCCATGGGGAACGGGTCGTTGGAGTGCGCGGGGACGAACGGGTCGAGGTCACCGAGGTCGCCGATGAGCCCTCGCAGTGAGCCCGGTACCACCAGGGATCTACCGCTGGCGTCGATGCGCGGTACCGCCAGCGCCTCCCTCGCGGACGAGCCGCCGTCGACCAGCGCGATCACGAGCTGGGTGACGGCGCTCACGATCCGGCGCCCGCCGGACGCCCCGATCGCGGCCTTGGTCCCGTCGTCGCCGAGCACCACGACGGGACCCATGTTCGCCAGTGCGCGAGCGCCCGAGCCGATGCTGTTCGCGGCCCCCGGGGCCGCGTTGAACCAGGCCATCGCCGAGTCGAGGAGCAACCCGGTACGAGGGCACACGATGCCGCTACCGAAGTGGTTCGCCGCGGTGTGCGTGATGCTGATGACGCGCCCTTGCGCGTCCGCCGCCGAGATGTGCGTGGTGCCGCTCGTCGGCCGAGTCGCCCCGGCGGGTGACCAACTCCGCGTCGAGCGGAGCCCTGAACCGGTGGCCCGGGGGTCGTGTGCGGCGCGCGAGGCGTAGGTCAGCCAGGGCGCGCCCTCCCGCCATCCCGGTACGTCGCTCCCTTCGGTGACCTGCTCGGCGAGTTCGTCGGCGTAGGCGTCCGACAGCAGCTCTTCGACGGGGACCTCGCGGACCGCGGGGTCGCCAAGCCAGTGGTAGCGGTCCGCGAACGCGTGCCGGAGCGTGAGGGCGAGCGCCCGAAGGTCGGCGCCGGACGCGGTCGGCAGGCCTGCCCCGGGGCGGACCCGCTGCCAGACATTGAGCGCCTGGAGTTCGGTCAGCGCTCCGGAGGGGGCGTGTGGGGCGGCGACGGTCGATCCCCGGTAACGAAGCCGGCGCGCGGCCCGGACCGCGGGTTCCGCCGCGCGGAGGTCCTGGGGAGTGAGTAGACCGCCTCGTTGACGAGAGGTCTGAACCAGCCCGTCGGCGATCTCGCCGTCGACCAGGACGTCGGGGCCGGCGTGTGCGGCGGTTTCGAGCGTGCGTCCCAGCAAGGGCTGGGTGATCATGGGGTAGGCGGCGAAGGACTGTCCGTATCCGGCATCCGTCCCGGCGCCCTTCGGTAGCCCCCGCCCGTCCAGGAAGACTTCTCTGGCGACCGGGTCACTGCGCAGCCGCTCGATGTCGCCGAGCGCGGAGGTGATGAACCAGGCGTCCGGCGCGAACCCGGTGTGCGCCGCCTCGATCGCCGGTTGCAGGACGACCGTGCGGGGCAGACACCCGAACCGTGCGTGCGTCGTCAGGAGTCCAAGCAGCGTCCGGGGCACACCGGAGGCGAGCGGACCGTCGACGTTGGCGTTCCCGGCCACCGTCGCCAGCCCGAGCACCGGGGCCTGGGCCCCTCCCTCCCGTTCCTCCAGTTCGAACATCGTCGCGGATGCCCCGATCGGTGCCTTCGGTCCGAAGTCGATTTCGACCGGATCGGCGCCGTCCTCGGCCAGCACGGCGAACCCGCACCCCGCGAGCGTCGTCTCGGCAGGCTCGATGACGCCGCTGACCAGTGCTGCGGCGACTGCCGCGTCCACGGCGTTGCCGCCGTGCTCGTACATGGTCATCCCCGCCCGCACCGCTTGCTCGTGCGGCGCTACGACGGTTCCGAGGCCGTGGTCCTCTCGCGTGGCGACCGCCGGCCGTTCCGCAGTGTGCGAGTCCATCCCGCGCTCCCCTTCCAATGCGTTGCAGGTCACAGGAAGCCTAGGAGCGGAACGTTCCACGATGAATATTCTGTGTGTTGTTTGCGCAAATAACACAAAAAGCTCGTACCTGGGATAACGCGCCCATGGCCGAACGGGCTGCGTGCTCCTGAGAGGCGAGGCCGACAGGGGCGAAGCCGGCCGGTGAGGTCACATCTAAGTGTGAGAAGCCTTCGTCCCAGGGAACGCCGTTGTTCGCGGTGTTGATGTCGGACCGCTCCGTTGCGGCCCGCGGTAGCAGGTCGGCGAACGGTTCGGGGACCGGAGCCGGCGGGGCGGCGAAGGCGCGAGTTCCCCCGCCGGATCCGCCGGAGGATCGGGGGCGCGGTGGGGCCGCCCGGTCCGTGTGTTTCCAGAAGTAGGGGCTTCCTCGGAAGGCGATCCTGGCTCAGCGCCGGATCCTGTTCCGATGTTCCTCGACCCCCAAGTCGCTCTGTCTCCAAGGCGACGTGTCGCCAAGTCGCCCTGTCGCCAAAACACTGTGTAGCCAAAACGGCTTGTCGTAACGACGACCGGTCGAGCTCACACTCACGGGGTGGGCGGCCGGCTCTCCTCCAACGCCGTGTGGCGTCCGGACGCGTCACGGACGAGCCGCAGCACCGAAGTCACGGAGCGACGGGGGATGGGACCGTAGATGTGGGGGAAGCGCACGTCGGAGCCCACCCCGGGTGGGGGGACCGGGGCGGCGGACTCCCAACGGACCTCGGCGTCCAGCAGGTCGGTGTCCACCACCAGGACGACCAGGGGTTCGGCCGGGTCGGTGTAGAAGGCGTTCGCCACGGCGAGCATGGTCGCCTCGTCGGGGGAGGCGTGCAGGTATCCCTCGGTGTCCAAGGACGTGGCTTCGACGTCCCCGCCGATCGACCACCGGGAGAGCTCGGTCAGGTGCAGTACAAGGCTCATGGGCGGACGGTACCGCCCGGATCAGGGATTACCGGTGACACAGAGCCCGTAGTCGCTGATCCGATAGGCCTCACGCCACCCACCGCCGGGCATCGGGACGGTGTCGCCGCTGTCGGTCAGGGAGAGGTCCTCGGGGGTGCGGATCCCCAGGGCCTCGGCGGTCTCCAACACGAGCATCGCCAGGCGCACCGCGTTGACCTCGTCGAAGCGGTAGGCGGGAGAGACGTGGGTGACCTCCATCTCCAGATGGCGTTCCGCGGTGGCCTCGACCCAACCGAATTCCTCCGGGTCGGGCGCCTCGGGATCGTTCCGTAGCGCGTCGGCCGCGACCCGGTCCAGACCCAAGCACACGTGCTCACCGAGTTCGAAGTGGAAGACCCAGGGACCGCCCTCCTCACCGGGGAAGCGACCGTGGAAGCCGAAGGAACGTTCGTGGTCCATCGCGGTCAGTTCCGACGGCATGTCGCGAAAGACGTCGACCAACCGGCGCGCGTAGGGCTTCCAGTCGTCGAATCGGGTGATCCCCGCGATGGACATGCCGCCGACGTCGCCGGTCATGGACACCCCGAGGAAACCGGCGGTCACATCACCCCCGTGCTCACGCTGGTACCAGTACCAACCCTCGGCGGGGGAGGTCGGGACCAGGCACAGGACCGGGCCATCGCGGCCGGCGCGCAGGTCCAGGCTGTGATCGCTCCGGCGCCAGCGCAGGAAGGGAGCACCCCAGTAGGGGATCTCACCATGGAAGGGACTCTCGTCGTCGGAACCGATGACGTTCGGTTCGCCCAACCCCTGGCGCAGGGCACGGCCCGCGTCACGGAACGCCTCGACCTGCTCCCGTGCCCCGGTTCCGACCCGCCCCAACGGGAAGTGCAGGCCCACGTACTCCTCGCGGGTCACGTGGATCTCCATGAAGTCGTCGACCGGGCGCAACCACGCGTCACCGTAGGAGCGTGTGCGCAGGATCGGCCCCCACTCTCCGGCCTCCCAACGCCAGCCCTGTTCGACCGCCATCCGAGACAGGTCGGCCTCGGTCCACTTCCCGGGGTCGACATTCCAGAGCAGCGTGCCGAGGGCGCTGATCCGCTCGGCGGACCAGAGGTGGTTCGTCATACTGTGCGGCCTTTCCATGGTGATGCGTCGATCATGCCGGCTATGACGAACGCCCCGGCCGGAGGGCCCGACCGGGGCGTTCGACTTCGCCGACGCACGGAAGCGTCGCCGATGACCTACAGGATGATCCGCATGGGCTCTTCGAGGATCTCGGCGAGGTCCTTGAGGAACGCGGCGCCGACGGCGCCGTCCACCGCACGGTGGTCGACGGACAGTTCCAGGGAGATGCGGTTGTGCACCCGCACCTCACCGTCCACGACCGTCGGCTCCGGACGCATGGCGCCCACGGCCAGGATCGCGGCCTCCGGCGGGTTGATCACCGCGGAGAAGCTGTCCACGCCGAACATGCCCAGGTTGGACACGCTGAACGTGCCGCCGCTCATCTCCTGCGGCTTGAGCTTGTTGTCGCGGGCCTTGCCGGCCAGGTCACGCGTGCGGGTGGAGATCTCCGACAGCGTGGCCTTGTCCGTGTCGTGCAGCACCGGAACGACCAGACCGGCGTCCACGGCCACCGCCACACCGACGTTGACGCGGTGGTGCTGGACCAGCTTGTCCTCCACCCAGGAGGTGTTGACCGCGGGGTGGAGCTTGAGCGCGGTGGCGCACGCCTTGACGATCAGGTCGTTGAAGCTGATCTTGACGCCCGTGCTCGACAGCTGCTCGTTGATCTGGGCACGGAAGGCCTTGAGGGCCTCGGCGTCGATCGCGCGACGCAGGTAGAAGTGCGGGACCGTCTGCTTGCTCTCGGTCAGACGGCGCGCGATCACCTTGCGCACGTTGCTGGTCTTGAGTTCCTCGGAGTCGCGACCGTCGTCGAAGGACCGCGCCGCGGACGCCTCGGCGGGCGCGCTCGGAGCGGCCTTCTCCGCGGCGGGGGCGTCCTTGGCGGCGTGCCCGTCCTTGGCCGCGGCCTCGATGTCGGCACGCACGATCCGACCCTTGGGGCCGGAACCCTGGACCTTGGTGATGTCCAGGCCGTACTCCTTGGCCAGCCTGCGGGCCAGCGGGGAGGTGCGCGGACGCGGGCCGTCGACGTCGCCGGCCGGAGCGGTGGGCTCGGCGGGGGCGGAGGAGGTCGCCTCGGCGGGCTCGTCCTCGCCCTTGGCCTCGTCCTCGGGCTCGGCGGCCTTCTCCTCGGCCGCGGGAGCGTCAGAGCCACCCGACTCCTCGGGCACCGCGTCCGGGGAGTCGCCGATGATGCCGATGACCTCACCGATCGCCACGGTGTCGCCCTCGGAGGCGGTCTGCTTGACCAGGTAACCGTCCTCGTAGGCCTCGTACTCCATGACGGCCTTGTCGGTCTCGATCTCGACCAGCACGTCACCGGAGGAAACCTTGTCCCCCACCTTCTTCACCCAGGTGGAGATGACGCCTTCCTCCATGGTGTCGGAGAGGCGCGGCATGTGGATCTCGCTCATTGAATCTCCCTCTACCCGACCCGTTTGCCGACGGCGCTCAGGGTCTCCTTGATCACGGTGCTGATCGACTCGATCGACGGCAGGGCCGCGGTCTCCAGCGGCTTGGCGTAGGGCATCGGCACCTCGGCCATCGCCACTCGACGAACCGGAGCGTCCAGGTAGTCGAAGGCCCCCTCCTGGATCGAGGCGGCGATCTCCGCGCCGATCCCGTAGGTGAGCCAGTCGTCCTCGCAGATGACCGCGGAACCGGTCTTCTTGACCGAGTCCACGAAGGTCTGCCGGTCCAGCGGACGCAGGCTGCGCAGGTCGACGACCTCGACGCTGATGTCGTCCTCCTTGGCCAGCTTCTCGGCGACCTGGTTCGCGACCATGGCCATCCGGGAGTAGCCGATCAGCGTGATGTCGCTGCCCTCGCGAGTGACCGCGGCACGCCCGATGGTGGCGGCGTTGTCGTTCTCGGGCTCGGCGTAGTCGTCGGGGACCTCACCCTTGGAGTTGTACAGGCCCAGGTTCTCCAGGAACAGCACCGGGTCGTCGTCGCGGATGGCCGCGCGAAGCATCGAGGAGGCCTCGGCCGGGGTGCTGGGAGCCATCACCTTGAGGCCGGGGATGAAGGAGTAGAACAGCTCGATGTTCTGGGAGTGGGTCGCGCCCAGCTGCTGGCCGCCGCCCCCGGGGGTGCGGATGACCAGCGGAACGCTGGTCTGGCCACCGAACATCCCGTAGATCTTGGCGGCGTGGTTGATGATCTGGTCGATGGCGATCAGCGAGAAGTTGATCGTCATGAGTTCGACGACGGGGCGCAGACCGAGCATGGCGGCGCCGACGGCCGCGCCGACGAAGCCCTCTTCGGCGATCGGGGTGTCCTTGACGCGCCGGGGGCCGAACTCCTTGAGGAGACCCTCGGTGATCTTGTAGGAGCCCTCGAAGACACCGATCTCCTCGCCAATGACGAGGACGTTCTCGTCGCGCACCATCTCGGCGCGCAGAGTGTCCCGCAGAGCCTGGCGGTATGTGATCACGGACATGTGACTGGTTCCTTCCCTACTCCGCGAACACCGGGTCGGCGGGCATGCGCCGCGACTCGTTGGGAACCGGGGTGGCGTACGTGTAGTCGAAGAGCGTGGACGGGTCCGGGTGCGGGCTGTTCTCCGCGAAGTCGGCGGCCTCGGCGACCTCGGCCTTGACGGAGGCGGCGATCTCCTCGCGGAGTTCGTCCGTGAGGACGCCGGCCTTGGTCAGTTGGGCGTCGAAGATCGTGATGGGGTCGTTCTCGTCGGACCGCGCCTCGTCCTTCTGTTCCTCGGTGCGGTACTTGGCGGGGTCGACGACGGAGTGGCCCTTCTGCCGGTAGCTCCAGGCCTCCAGCAGGAACGGGGTCTGCTCCTCGCGAGCGCGCTCGACCAGCCTGGCGGTGGTGTCGCGCACGGCCAGGACGTCGCGGCCGTCCACCCGCTCACCCTCCATGCGGAAGGCGGCGCCGCGCTTGTACAGATCGGGCTCGGCGGAGGCCATGTCGACGGTGGTGCCCATGCCGGTGAAGTTGTTGATCACCACGAACACGATGGGCAGGTTCCACAGCTTGGCGATGTTGAGGGACTCGTGCCAGGCGCCGATGTTGGTGGTGCCGTCGCCCATCTGGCACATGACGACCTCGTCACCGCCGCGGTAGGTGACGGCCAGCGCCGCGCCGGTGGCCAGCGGCAGCTGTCCGCCGACGATGCCGTAGCCACCGAGCATGCGGGTCTCGGTGTCGTACATGTGCATCGACCCGCCCCAGCCCTTGGCGACGCCGTCGACGCGCCCGTAGAGCTCGGCCATGACCCGCTTGGGGTCCATGCCCTTGCCGATCGCGTACCCGTGGTCACGGTAGTTCGTGAACAGGTAGTCGCGCTCCTGGAGGGCCGTCATCAGACCGACGACGGTGGCCTCTTCGCCGAGGTTGAGGTGGCAGTAACCGCCGATCCGGGCCTGGGTGTAGGCCTGGCCGGTGCGTTCCTCGAAGCGCCGGATGAACAGCATCTGGCGGTAGTAGTCGAGGAGCGTCTCCGGCTTCTCGTTTCCGAGACCGGTCGTGTCCTTGCGGGTGCGCCGCTTGGCCGTGGAGGCCCGTGCGGTCCCGCCCTTCGGCTTGGCCGTGTCAGCCATGTCGTGCCTTTCTACGTACGAGAAGGCCTGCCCTCCCGACCTGTGGGTCGGGTGGCCTGGCCCGCTCGGGCCCCGCTGTCAGGCGTGGCCCGAGCGTGTGTCGCCGCCGGGCTCATCGGCGGCGACACAGTGGCTGTTGCGGGGAGCGTCCATCGGGGCCGTGGCGGGGCCCGCGTGTGGACGCGAAGTGAGTCGGGTCGCGTGTGCAGTTGTCGCGCCGAAACCCTTGAGGGCATTGCTTCCCGGTCTGGAGGGCGGTAAGCATGCGCGGAGAGGTGGTCCGAGTTCGTTCACCGGCCGGATGAACGACACCGTGCCACCAGGGCGTACGCGTGTAGCGGTGTGACGTGTGTCGCGCACACTCTACGTTCTGATCGATGATCGATCAATACAACTTTACGGGAGATACCCGAAGTTTCGCGCATAACACCAGATCGACCCCGGATCCCGGCACCGAGACCCGGTCCGGATCGGGTTCCTTCAGTGCCTGCCCTCGTGGGTCTTCAGCGCCGCCTCGACGTAGTTCAGGACGTGGTCGCTGAGCATCTGGCCGACGGAGGGGTCTCCCTCACGGAACGCCTTGGTGATCTGGGCGTGGTCGGCCGCCTTTGCGTGCAGTTCCATGTCGAGCCACCGCACCGAGAGCGCGGTCCACACCTCCACGCCCAGGGACTCCCAGGTGTGCAACAGCACGCTGTTGTTCGCGGCCCGCACGACCTCGCGGTGGAACTCCACGCTGTGCCGGATCTGGTCGGTGACGTCGCCCCTGGCCGTCGCGTCCCGCAGGGCCTCCACCTCGCGCTCCAGCGGCGACGGGTCCTGGGCCAGACGCGGAGCGGCCAACTGGGCGGCGACGAGCTCCAGGCCGGCACGCACGGGATAGATCTCCGCCATGTCCTGGACACCGAACGCCCGGACCCTGGCGCCCTTGTTGGGCACGGTCTCGATGAGACGCAGTGTCTCCAGCTCGCGTAGGGCCTCGCGGACCGGCGCCTGGCTCACCTTGAGTTCGGTGGCGACCCGGCGTTCGACGATGCGCTCGCCCGGCTGCCAACGACCCGACAACAGGCCCTCGACCAGAACCTGCCGGATCTGCTCCCTCAACGGCTCACGGGCCAGTTTCGAGGGATCATCCGGCAACTGCGGGAGGTCGACCATCCAGGGCCCTTCCGTTCTCCGTCCCGGGTGCGACCGGCTTCGAGGCCCGCACACCACTGTCTGACAAGCTCTTTGAAGAGTGCCACACCCTGGTGGGTCGACCGGACCTTCGGGCACGGGGTGCTAACGAAAGCCTCACGAACGGATCGCGGTCAGGTGAAGCGGTCGAATCGGCCGGGGGAGGCTTCGGCAAAGTCCGAGGTAGAAGGATCACATTCGTGTCGTCGAGGCGCCAATGGCATAGCGTGGCCGGGTAGGCTCACCTGTCGGCGATATCTGGAAAAGGCCGGATGAAATGTAGTGGACCTCACGGCCACAGCTCAAGATGCCGCCTGACCTGCGTGAACGGAATTGGAGTGGGGCCGGCGCGGGTGGGGGACATCGATGACGACGATCTGTTCGCCTTGGAATGCCGAACCTGCGAAAAGCCGGTCGCGAACACCGCGAACCAGCCTGAAGGTTCGGTCGTCGAACCGGGTGCGGGGGGAGGAAAACGCCCCTCGGTACGTTACCAACACCAGGTGTCGACCCCGAGGCCGTCAGAACCAGTCCGACAACCGCGGCTAGCCCGTCCCCCACGCCTCAGCAGTGCCACAGGCAAGCCCACGACGTGTGAGACAGCACTGAGCACATGACGCATTCTCCGAGGGCCAGGCACACACGGTCCAGACAGAAACCTCCGCCTCACGAACCGGAACGGCGCAGACCCGAACCCGGTCCGTACAGCGGTCCCATACCCGTGGTCCGAGCCGATGAGCTCGCCCCGGGGCCGCCGGTCGTGCGCGCCGTGAAGTGGCCGAGCGTGAGCGAGATCGCGTGGGGGCTCGCCTCGGACCGACTCGCGATCATGCTCTTCGTGGCGCTCATCGTCGTGACGATGCTCGCGGCCGGGCCGCTGCACCCGGTCGACAACTTCCTCAACGACGCGTATCGGCCCTACTGGGACGCGCTGCGCGAGCCGCTGATCTACTGGCCGGACAACGTGGCCTCCCGTTACGTGGCCCTGCCGGTCCTGGGCGTGACCGCGGTCCAGCTGGCCTACTGGCACCGGAGTTGGCGGCCGATCATCCTGGGGGCGGGCGGCGTCTTCGGGGTGATGTCGATGGTCTCGGTGATGAAGCTGTTCATCAACCGGGGGCACGCCAAGTACCACGACCCGGACTTCTTCGCCGGGGCGGGGAACGTGGCCTTCCCATCGGGGCACGGGGCCAACGCGATCCTCATCTACGGGCTGGTGCTGTTCCTGATCATCAGGTTCGGCGCGGCCCGACCACACATCATCAAACGCCTGGCGTACTGCATCGTGGGCATCGCGTTACTGCAGTCGACCGTGTCGATCTACCTACAGTTCCACTGGTTCACGGACCTGCTGGCCGGGATGATCGCCGGGGGGTTCGCGTTGCGGCTGACGATCCGTCTGGACCGGATGATCCCGCACGGACACACCGTCCACTGGTGGCCCTGGTACGGCAAGGAATCCGAGGTCGCGGCCTAGGTTCGACAGAAGGACACGGGGAGCGTCCGTCGAGGAGATCGACGGGCGCTCCTTTTTCTTCGGGGAACACGCCTCGATTCGGAATACCCCTAGGGGGTATGTTTCGTTGAAGGAAGTGAGCGACACCGCGGACATCCGCGCCGAAGGCACCCCTAGAGGGGGTTCGCGGGGGAAGGAATGTACACATGAACACGGGCACCCACGGTCACCCCGATCACACGGGGCACGATCACGGCCACAACGACCACGGCGGGCACGGGGGCCATGGCGACCACGCCGCCATGTTCCGAAAGCGGTTCTGGTGGAGCCTGCTCCTGAGCGTTCCGGTGGTGTTCACCAGCCACATGGTGGCCGGCTGGTTCGGCTACGACGTCCCCGACGCGCTCACCTGGGTACCGCCGCTCCTGGGCACCGTCGTCTTCCTCTACGGCGGATGGCCCTTCCTCGCCGGTGCGCCCGCCGAACTGCGCGATCGCAAACCGGGCATGATGACCCTGGTCGCCATGGCGATCACGGTCGCCTTCGGCTCCAGCCTGCTCGCCACGTTGGGTGTGGTCGGCATGGAGCTGGACTTCTGGTGGGAGCTCGTCCTCCTGGTCGTGGTGATGCTCCTCGGCCACTGGCTGGAGATGCGGGCGCTGGGCCAGGCGTCCGGAGCGTTGGAGGCCCTCGCCGAACTCCTGCCCGACCAGACCGAACGCGTGGGCGCCGACGGTGAGGTCGAGGAGATCCCCATCGCGCGACTGGTCGCCGGCGACACCGTCCTGGTCCGTTCCGGTGGGCGTGTGCCCGCCGACGGCACCGTGCTCCAGGGCCGTGCCGACGTCGACGAGTCGATGATCACCGGCGAGTCCCGCACGGTCACCCGAACCGACGGTGACCGCGTGGTCGCCGGGACCGTCGCCACCGACTCCGCCCTGCGGGTTCGGGTGGACGCCGTCGGCGACGACACCACGCTCGCCGGAATCCAACGGCTGGTCTCCCAGGCTCAGGAGTCGCGCTCACGTTCCCAGGCGCTCGCCGACCGGGCGGCCGGACTGTTGTTCTGGTTCGCGCTGTCCGCGGCCGTCATCACCTCGCTCGTCTGGGGGCTGCTCCTGGGGGATTCGAGCCAGGCCGTCGAGCGAACCGTCACGGTGCTCGTGATCGCCTGCCCCCACGCCCTCGGTCTGGCGATTCCGCTGGTCATCGCGATCTCCACGACCCTGTCCGCGCGCAACGGCATCCTGGTCAAGGACCGGCTGTCACTGGAGCGCACCCGCCTGGTGGACACGGTGCTGTTCGACAAGACCGGCACCCTCACCAAGGGCACTCCCGCGGTCCTGGACATGACCGCCATGGACGGTGAGTCGCCCGAACGCATGTTGTCCCTGGCCGGTGCCGTCGAGGCCGACTCCGAGCACCCCTCGGCGAAGGCGATCGTCAATGCGGCCCGCGAGACCGGTTCGCTCCCCAGGGCCACCGACTTCCAGTCGCTGCCCGGACACGGTGTTCGGGCGACCGTGGACGGGATCGACGTGCACGTGGGCGGGCCCGCCCTGCTGGAGTCCCTTGGGCTCACCGAGCCCGAGGAACTGGCCGAACGCACCCGTCCCTGGCGGGAGCAGGGCTCGACCGTGCTGCACGTGATCGACGATGGGGCCATCCTCGGAGCCTTGGCCCTGGCCGACGAGGTCCGACCCGAATCCGCGTCCGCCGTCCGACAACTCAAGGAGCAGGGCCTGCGGGTGGCCATCGTGACCGGTGACGCTCGCAACGTCGCCGACTCCGTCGCCGGCAGGCTCGGTCTCGACGAGGTGTTCGCCCAGGTGCTGCCCGACCAGAAGGACGCGGTGGTTCGTGATCTCCAGGAGCGCGGCCGCCGGGTGGCGATGGTGGGCGACGGGGTCAACGACGCACCCGCCCTCGCCCGTGCCGACGTCGGTATCGCCATCGGCGCGGGCACGGACGTGGCCATCGAGTCCGCCGGGGTGGTGCTGGCCTCGGACGACCCGCGAGGTGTGGTCTCCGTCCGGAAACTGTCCAACGCGGGCTATCGGAAGATGATCCAGAACCTGGTGTGGGCGGCGGGGTACAACGTCGTCGCCGTGCCGTTGGCGGCGGGTGTCCTGGCGCCGATCGGGTTCGTCCTGGCTCCGGCCGTTGGTGCGGTGCTGATGAGCCTGTCGACCATCATCGTCGCGCTCAACGCCCAGTTGTTGAGGGGGCTGGACCTGCGCCCCACCGACTGACCCGGCCCGACCTCGATTTCCAGGGCTGGAAGCCGATGCATTCGTGATCATTTCCTAGCGGCGCAGACCCCCGGCTTCAACCGTGGGGAGGAAGTCGAGTAGCCGGCGCATTCGGTGGCGAGTCGGAGTTATCCACAGCCTGTGGAAGTCAGGGGTGACACGCCTTGGCCCTATGGCGCATGGTGGCTGTATCGGGGGAGTTCGGTCTCCGTCGGCATCGCGCTGTCCACACTTCGATGGCCTCGTCGCGACAGGGCTTCGGTCCTCGTCCTTTCGGTATCCGTCCGACCCCACCCTCCGGAAAATACCGGAGGAAATGAAAGGCCTCTGCTGCGAAGACACATCGCGGCAGAGGCCTTTCACGAGAGATCGGCTGCTCTCGAACCAGCGCGGCTAGCGAGCGAAGAGCGTCCAAGTGCCACCGCTAGTTTCGCACTTCCACTCGGTGTAGTCCACGTACGGCTCGGCCAGGTACTCCTTGGCTTCGGCGACGCAATCGTCCATCGTGCCGGAGGCGCCGCCGACCACGTCCCAATCGGCCTCCGCGGCGGACGCGGTGCCCGCGCTCATCGGGAGAACGACCGCGGCGGCGCATGCGACGAAACCGGCGGCGGCAAGAGAACGCCAGGACTTCATAAAACCTCAATCTGATGCTATACGGACTGGTGGCGGCCGGTGCGACCAAGAGAAATGCGTCATCGAACAGGGAGGAGTCTCGATGCCTCGCTTTCCGATGGTTCGCAGGGCGGCGATCGGGGGCGCCTGAATCGAATATGTGCCGATCGCTTCCTGTCAAGGCTGCCTTCATCAGGGTAACTGAAGACCGCATCAATTCGAGATAAAGATATACATGAGTATTTGTCCACATGGGGAGTGCGGATAAGGAGTGCGGAGATGGGTTGCATCCCGGGTCAAGGACGCTCCGCCACAGGGGGAGGCATGGGCGGGATTCTCACCGCGACACCGAAGCGATGATCAGGGTCTTCGTCTTCACCGGCTACGAGCCTGCGGTGGCCCTGATGAGCGAGGCCCACTCGGTAGAGGGGAGGTCGGCCGCCCCTGGGTCGAGTGTTCGGAATCCCGGACCGCTGTGCCGGTGTGGGAGTCGGCGACCTCAACGCGGCCGTAGCCGGTCGCGCTGGAGTCGGGCTCGCGGAAGTTATCCACAGCCTGTGGAAAGTGGAGGTGACGCGCCCTGCTCCCATGGCGCATCGTGGCTGTATCGGGGGAACTTCGGCCTTCGACGGCATCGTGCTGCCCACACTTCGAGGCCTTGTCGCGACAAGACCCCATTCCACCGGACGGCTGCTGCGGGTAGGGTGCCGGACGGATGAATGCGAAGAAGGCCCCGACCGGAGATGTCGGGGCCTTCTTTCCGTTTCGGCTAGGGCTGCTTGTGGCAGGTGGCCGCAAGCAGTGCCGTCCACTCCGTGGAGCAGAAGGACAGATGTCCGGCCGCGCGGTTTTGAGTATCGCGTACGGCCGAACCCCTCGGGAGATCGGCGACTTCCACGCAGTTGTCGCCTCTGCCGCTGTAGCTGGACTTGCGAAAGTTCAAGGGGGTGGTTGAAGCCATGGTCGTCCTTGCTAGATGAGTGATTCCAGGTACTGGACAGAGTCCTCGGGGGAATCAGCCGAGCTGCAGATATGGCCGAAGATCGACACGTAGTTCTGGATCGCTTCTGGCTGTTCCAAGTACAGGTCCTCGGTCGCGGTCTCTATGTAAACCAACGGCAGGTCTGCCGGGTCGGGGAAGTCCAGGATCATGAAGGCGCCCTCCATGGCTGCATGCGAACCAGCTCGATCGCGGAGGACCTGGATGTCGATGTTCGGGCGTTCCGCCATGGCGGTGAGATGCCGAATCTGCTCGGTCATCACCTTGTCTCCACCCACCCGCTTGCGGAGTGCCGCCTCATCTATGACCACCCAGACGTGAGGGGCGCCTTCGGAGGCGAGGATCTCTTGGCGGCGCATGCGCCCAGCCACCTTGCGCTTGATGTCCCCATCACTGAGGACTCGGCTGCCTCGGAGGACTGCTGCGGCATAGTCGGGTGTTTGGAAAAGGCCCGGGATGAGAAGCGCCTCAAAGGTTCGGATCATGCTGGCGCCGGACTCGAAGTCGGCCAGGCCGCCGCGTAGGACGTCCTTGAAGTCGACCCACCAGCCGCGCACTCGGGACTCACGCGCGAGAGACACGATGGCTTCCTGCATGTCGTCCGGCAGCTCGTAAAGCTCGGCCAGATCCTTCATGTCGCGCACAGAGGGGAGTTTCCACTCGTTGCGCTCCATGCGGGAGAGCTTGCCGGAAGACCAGCCCAGTTCCTTGTTCACGGAGTCGATCTTGAGGTTGCGTTCCTCTCGCATGTTGCGAAGAAGCGCAGAAAGACGTCGCCGTCGTGCACTGGGGCTGTATCTACTGTCGGCCACGCTGTGTCACCTCCTAGCTCGCACGATCATAGGGCAGCCTCAGGAAAGCAGACATATTGCCCAAGTGCGAATCACATCTTGCTAATTTTGATATGTGTATTGCATCATGTCTCTACGCATTCAACCTGGCCGTCCTCATCCAGCGGCCACCTGCATCAGGAGGTGCGCGCCCATGGCGCCCTGCTGTCCGAACCCCTTGCCTGCCGACGTGACGCACCGGAGTCGTATCGACGCGATCGGTATCCACCTCGCCCCCCGTGTGGAGGCCGTGCGATGACCTACCTCGCCTCGGCCGACCTCCTGGCCGCTCGCTCCCTGGCCGCTGAATCCGCCTTCTCCCTGGACCACCGCGTCGACCTGCCGGTGAAGCGCTCCGCACTCGGAGGCAGCGTCGGGGGAGAGGGGAACCGGGCCCGCACCTTCGACTCGGGAATCGACGCCGCCGTGCTCCCCGCCCCCAAGGGCAGGCATCACCGGCCCGAACCGGCCCCCGAACCCGAACCCGTGGACGAGGACACCGGTTTCACGGTGATCGACCTGCGCGACCAGGACACCGGATTCCGGATCCGTACCGAACCCGACCACCAGCGCGGACCCGGGGCCCTGGCCATGGTCATCGAACTGGACGCCTACCGCACCCCTCCGGGCCCGCCACCCACCACGCCTTCACCGGCCGAAGCCGGGCCCGTGCGCAGGCGAGGCCGCCGGGTACGCGGGTACGTGCGCGACCTGGAACCGGACGAGCGGGCCGAGTTCGCCACCCTGCGCAACACCATCCGCGCCTACCTTCGTCGACCGGGAAGGCGGGCGGCGTGATGGAACTGTGCCAGGCCCAAGGCGCCACCGGGCGGGGTGAACACTGGTACTGCATCGGTCGGGCCGACCACCCCGGCCCCCACACCGACGACCACGGCCGAGCCCGCCACCTTCCGAGCGAAGCCCTCCAAGAACTCGCCCACCGCTGGGGCCGCACCCACCGGGTGGCCTACACCGGAAGGCTGTGGGTCGCCGTGCACCGCGACCCGCACACGCACTGGCGCACCGAGATCGAACCCACCCCCGAACTCCTCGAAGTCCGCCTACGCGAGCACCACGGCCCACCGCCGGGACCGGCGCCCGAACTCGAACCCGGAGCGGTACCGCGACAGCGAGGAGCGACCCCGTGAAAGCCGACGACACCGGCCAGAGCCGGCCCTACGACCCGACTCGCTACACC
The DNA here is from genome assembly GCF_053619415.1 of Nocardiopsis sp. NPDC055551. Taxonomy (NCBI): domain Bacteria; kingdom Bacillati; phylum Actinomycetota; class Actinomycetes; order Streptosporangiales; family Nocardiopsidaceae; genus Nocardiopsis; species Nocardiopsis sp. NPDC055551. The sequence goes on from NZ_JBSHJJ010000008.1 coordinate 127,711, forward strand.
CCGGACCTCGACGAGCACGGTCAGGACACCAACCGTCCCCTGGACGAGGAGGAGACCGCAGCGCTGAATCGTCTGGACAACGGGCAGGGCTGGCTCGAACAAGGCCGCCGATTCCACCGACTCCACCGTCCGCGCACATCAGAACGCAAGCATGTCTAGACCCCCACGCCCCCGCGCGCCCGGGCCCTCCTCCGACCCACCCCGGGCACGCGGGTTCGACCTCGGTCGGGGCCGGACCCGCACGCCCGGTCGGACGCGTCGAGACCGGCCCTCGACGGCTCAGCGTGAGGCGGCGTCCACCGTGTGGCGCAACAGCAGCGCCGTGGTCACCGGGCCGACACCACCTGGAACAGGGGTGAGGGCCCCGGCCTTCTCCGACACCGCGTCGGCGTCGACGTCACCGACCAGGCCGCCCTCCTCGGTCGGGTTGGTGCCCACGTCCACCACCACCGCGCCGGATCGCACATGGTCCGCGCCGATGAGCGCCGGCCGACCCACGGCCGCGACCAGCACGTGCGCACGGGAGCACACCTCGGGGAGATCCCTCGTCCGCGAATGGCACACGGTGACCGTCGCGTTCCGATCCAACAACAGGTGGGCGAGGGGTTTGCCGACCACGGTGGACCGGCCCACCACCGCGACCTCGACACCCTCCAGGGCCACCTCGTGATGGTCCAGGATCGCCACCACCGCTTCGGCGGTGGCCGGCGCGAACGCGGTCAGCCCGGCGGCCAGCCGGCCGAGCGAGGCGGGGTTGGCCCCGTCCACGTCCTTGTCGACCGGAATCCGTTCGGCGAGCTCCGATGCCGAGACGCCCTCCGGCAGCGGTGTTTGCAGGATGATCCCGTGCACCTTCGGATCCCGACCCAGTTCGTCGAGACGATCCGCGATGACCTTCGCTGAAGCGTCCGCGCCCAGGTCCACGACATCGCAGGCGATGCCGACCTTCTCCGCTGCGCGGGCGATCGAGCTCACGTACCAGGCACTACCTCCGTCATCGGTGGCCACCACCACGGCCAGCCGGGGAGGCCTGCCCTGCTCGCTCAGTTCGGCGGCGCGTTCCCCTGTCTCACGCCGGATCCGCGCGGCGATCTCCTTGCCCGAGAGCACGGTCATCGGCGGATCACCTCGCGCACCTGTTCGGTCACCCGGTCGGCGTCCGTCTGGACGGCGTCGACATCGTCCGCCGACTGAGAGAGACGAAGCGCCATGTCCGAGTCCTTGACGCTCGGCCGGTTGATCTCGATGTTCACCCGGCTGGTGCCGGCCGCCGCCCGAGCGGCGTCCGCGGCGGCGGCCAGGTCGGTGACCAGGTTGCGGTTGCCGATCGGAATCAGCTCTTCGGCCAGGTCGACGATTTTCCGGGCGATGGCGATCACCCTCATCGGCGGTCGACCGGCCCCCGCGGCGGCGTCGGAGATCGCCTCCTTGCGGGCGGCCTTCTCCTCTTCGGTGCCTCGGGGGAGCCCGTAGGCGTCGCCCATGGCCCCGAAGGCGGTCTCGTCGGCGTCGGCGCACTCCAGGGACCTGGCCACGAGTTCGTCCGCGCTCTCGGTGATCCGGGAGATGTCGTCGGCGTGCTCGGCGTACTTCTCCCCGGTGCTGTACCGGGCGACCATCGCGATCAGGGCGGCTCCCTGTGCCGCGTGGAGCGCCGCCGCGGCTCCACCGCCGGGGGTCGGTTCCTTGGCCGACAACCTGGCCAGGTAGTCGCCGATCTTCTCCGCGGACAGCATGAGGCATCACCCGTTCGGTGGTGTTCGTCGGTGTTCGGGGGTTACTTGAAATCCTGTCACGCACCCGGACCCGGAGGTGGCCCGATCGCCTGATCCGACTTGGTGCAGAGCACTTGTTCCATTCCGCCCCTATCGGAGCCCGAATGGCTTTACCGTCGGCAGGAGCAGGCCAGGGAGGAGCTCACGTGTACTGCGACTACTGCGGGTCCTGGAACGGCGGAGTGAACCAGAAGTGCCGGAACTGTCTACGTCCCCTGGGTGTCCGAGGGCGACCGTCCTCATGGATCGGAAGGTCCTAGTGCCTCCGGTGCATCCGGACCCCACCGAAGTCATCGAGGCCTGGATCCCCCATGACGCCCGTTGGCAGACCCAGGCTCGCGAGCACGCACGTCACGGATCGGAGCACCTGCGCGTCTACGTCACCGAGTTGGTGCGCGACCACCGTGATGGGACGAGGCCCATCAGCGACGACTTCGACCTGCGCACCCTGAAGGCCGTGGTGGAGGATCTTCAATCGAGCGGGTTGAGCGACGTGGACTGGCGTCGGGTCGCCCAAGCGCTCACCCACCCGGGTCTCCGGTGATATCGGAAGTGACAGGTTCCGGCCACCGGTCTGGACCTGTGCGGTGGCGGGTGACAACATTGGTGCGTCGTGTTCGCCCTCTTGTAGCGGGAGGGGGCTCACGGCGAGGCCGCCGTCTCGACCGGTTACGAGGCGGCGGCCGTCCACGCCCGCGACGCGAGCGCGGGGCCGAAGGTTTCACGTGAAACATCCGGCCCCCATTCGGCGCTCCGGCCTGCGATCACGCTCCGCCCCGAAGGCCGTGCACCCGCTCCGGCAGGTCCAGGCAGTGGCCCATGGCGCGCAGCCAACGATTGCCTCGAAGCCCCGGCTCCAGAGAGGACAGCGCCGCCGCGTACTTGCTGAACCGGGCCTCTCGTAGCCCCAGTCGGTGTAGTCGGCGTTCGGTCCGGGTGAGCCCGCCCCGGGTCTTGATCTCCAGCAACACCACGTCCGGGCGCATCCGCACCGACCAGTCCCCCCGGTAGCCGACGAGCTCGGTGTCGACCGTGACGCGCTCCTGGCCGCAGGACGACACCATCGTGGAGCGGCGGTAATCCGTCACCGCGGCGGGCAGCAGCGTGTCGGGTGCCTCCATCCGGTAGGTGGCCAGGGAACGGTCGAGGAACTCCCGCGTTCGCGGGGTCAGCCGGTCCGAGGGCGCCTCCATCGGCAGCTCGATCCGCACCTTGTCGGTGATGCCGCGCGCCCCCTTCAGCTTCACCTCGAACATCTTGGTGCCGGTGTCCACGTAGGTGCGGGTGCGCACCTTGTACCGGAGCCGCCGACCCTGGCGGTGGTCGTGGAAGGTGCCCAGGTCCGGGGTGTCCATGTAGGTGGACGAGTACAGGAAGGAGGTCCGGCCCCCGATCTCCAGAACGCTGAAGTCCCGCTCGGCGCCCGCGAAGAGTTCCGGCATCAGTTCGATGGGAACCAGGTACTTGCGGCAGGTCCGGGACACCAGGGCGGCGCGCGCGTTCATCTCGGCGAGGGACACCGGGCGCAGCCCGGCGAGGCCGGGCGGGGGCCCGCCGGGAGAGAACTCGGGGGAGCGTACGACGGCGAGGGACCCCGCCGGGCCGCCGGTGAGCAAGGGTCTCATCGTTCACCCCACCAGGCCGGCATGGAGTGACGACGCTCGCCCGGCAACGGGCCCGGGGCCGCTTCGAGCTTCGGTTCCAGGAACCGCACGTCCACCACCATGAGGTCGCGCACGTAGTCCACCTCGGTGACCTCCACGTGCCGAACCTTGCCGCGCAGCCGTCCCTCCAAATCCTGCCGGAGCGCGATGGGGTCCTCGTGCACCACGTCCAGCGTCATGATCCGCCGTTGGGTGCGGGGCAGGAGCTTGGGGTGGCCGGCCAGGTACAGGACACCCAGCAGCAGGATGTTCAGACCCACCATCACCAGCGGGGGCGCGATCGCGTTGATCAGACCCAGGGCGATCGCGACGAAGTAGTAGCCGATCTCGCCCTGACTGATCAGGTCCGACCGCAGCCGCAGGATCGACAGCACACCGAACAACCCGAAGCCGACCGCGAGTCCCACCTCCTGGCGGGCCATCATCGCCACCACGGCGAAGATGCCGACGTTCAGTGCCACGTAGGCCAACAACAGGTCCCGGCGGCCGTGCCGACGGAAGTAGAGGACATAGGACAACACCGTGATCGCGGCCAGGTCGACCGCCAACGCGAACCAGATCATGGTCATCATCCTGGGCACCGGCCGTGAGGTGATCATGAGTGCCGGATGAGGAAACCCTCATGATCGCCCGACCGTCATTTCGCGGAACGATCGGTGTAGCGGAAGTGTCGTCCAACGGTCGGGGTGCCCGACGAACGGGGCCGCCCGGCGGCCGGCACCACTCGACGACCGCCCGACGACCGACGACCGATGACCGACGACCGACCGCTCAGCCGGTCAGCCGGTATCCCATGCCCCGCACCGTCACGATCCGCTCCGCGCCCACCTTGCGGCGCAGCGCCCGCACGAAAACGTCCACCACGTTCGACCCGGGGTCGTAGTCGTAACCCCACACGTGCGACAGCATCTGCTGCCGGGTCAAGACCTGTCCTGGGTGGCGCATGAGCAGCTCCAACAGGGCGAACTCGCGAGCGGTCAGGTCCACGGTCGATTCGTCCACCGACGCTCGTCGGGTGCGCAGGTCCAGGGACAACCCGCCGGCGCGCAGCACCGTCAGGTCCGCCGTGCGTTCGGTACGCATCCGCAGCCGCACCCGGGCGAGCAACTCCTCGAACCGGAACGGCTTGGTGACGTAGTCGTCCGCCCCGATCTCCAGCCCGGTCACGGTGTCGCGCACCCCGTCCCGCGCGGTCAGGATCACCACGGGGGTCTCCACACCCATCGACCGGAGCCGGCGCAGCACGTCGAACCCGTCGGTGTCGGGCAGCCCCAGGTCCAACAACATCAGGTCGAACCCGCCGGTGACGGCGTAGTCCACGGCCTCCGCGCCGGTGCCCACCACGGTGGTGGTGAATCCGTTCGCGGTCAGGCCCTTGCGGACGAACGAGGCGATCCGCTCCTCGTCCTCGACGATGAGTACGCGACTCACGCGCGCTCCCTTCCAATGGTTCTGTCGACCGGGATGACCAGGGTGAACGTCGATCCTTGGCCGGGTGCCGAACGCAGGTCGACCCTGCCGTGGTGCGCCTCGGCGATGGCGCGGACGATGGCCAGGCCCAGTCCGGCGCCGCCGTCGCCGCCCCGCGCGGTCCGCCCACCACGGGAGAACCGTTCGAAGATCCTGCCGTGGTCCTCGGCCGGGATGCCCGATCCCTCGTCGGACACCCACAGGCGGACGTCCGAACCCACCAAGGCGGAACCGATCCGCACGGTGGACCCCGCGGGGCTGTACCGGACCGCGTTGGCGGCCAACTGCACCATCGCCTGGGTGACCCGCTGCGGGTCGAGCCGGGCCGTGCCCTCGGCGATGGTCTCCAGCCGCCACGACCGGTCGCCCAACGGGCGCACCTTCGCGTCGATGTCGCTGGTCAGTTCGGCCAGCGAGACCGACTCGGGGCGCGCGAAGTCGGGCTGTTGCGCCTTGGCCAGCAACAGCAGGTCCTCCACGATCCGCCCCATGCGGTCGAGTTCGTCGGTGACCAGCCGGACGACCTCCTCGCGTTCCTCGGGGGAGTCGCCCATGAGTTCGAGGTGTCCGCGCACGATGGTGATGGGGGTGCGCAGTTCGTGGCCGGCGTCGTCGACGAACCGCCGCTGGGCGGTGAAGGCCCCCTCCAACCGGTCCAGCATGCTGTTGAACTGCTCGGCCAGGGCGGCGATGTCGTCCCGGCCGGACACCTCGATCCGCTGGGTGAGGTCCTCCTCGCCGATCGCGGCGGCGGTGCGGCGCACCAGCCGGACCGGGGCGAGGATGCGTCCGGCCACCCACCAGGCCGCCGTGCTCGCGGCGAGCAGACCCAGCGCGCTCACCAGGGCGATGGTGCCCATGGTGGAGCCGGTGGCGGCGTGGTCCTCTTCGGTGAAGTAACCGATGACGAACCAACCGGCCGGGCCCTGGACGCCCTCCGGGGGCAGAGCGCGGACCTTCTCCCACTCGACCGGACCCGCCGGGGTGTCGAGGGTGCCGCGCGCGTCCGGGGACTCCAGGATCGCCGCCACGGACTCCGGGTCGGCGGAAAGGTCGTGCGGCGGGTCCTGGCCCTGCCGGATCCGCCCGGGTTCGGTCGTCGTCTCCTCTTCGCTCCCGGCGGCGCCCCCTCGTCGCCGGGGGGTCTCGGTGGTCTCGCCCTCCTCGACCCAACCGAAGAGGATCTCGGAGTCGTCGGGGTGCTGCCGCTCAAGGTGGACCCGGATGAGGGTGCCCACGTCGGTGAAGGGTTCCCCGGTCAGTGGGTCGATGCCCACGGACGCGAACTCCTCGAACTCGCCGGTCTCCTGACTCAGCGCCCGATCCACGCGTTCGTCCACCCTCGCGGTCAGCGCGCTCCATGTGACGACGTTGACCATCAGGAGCACGGCGGCCATGAGCAGGACCACCCAGGCCATGATGATGAGTCGTGCGGGAACGCGGCGACGGTGGGGGAGTTCCGGTTGGGGGCCGCGCATCACCAGGGTCGGGAACACGGAGGTGCCTTCGCGGTCACCTGCCGGCGGTACCCGGATGGTGGTGGCGTCGGGGTTGTCCTCGGGATCAGTCGTCATCGTCATCGTCCCCGAACCGCTGGTCCTGGCACAGCTCCCACCAGTCGTCCCATTGGTCCTCGCCCCAGCTCTCGTGTCCGGAGCCCTCGTCGAGGCAGTCGAACGGGAAGCCGGTCGGTGCGGGCTCGGCGGTCGGCTCGGAGGACGGCCCGGCCTCCGGGCTCGGCTCGGTCGGCTCGCCCGACTCCTCGGTGACGGGTGGAGGCGGGGAGACCACGCCTTCGTCGGTGGGCTCGGCGGTGGCGCCCTCGGGCGACTCACCGACCACCACCTCCGAGGCGGGGACCGGATCCGCGGAACGCAGGAAGAACGCCCAGACCAGGGCGGCGGCCGTCACGAGGATGACCGTCAACGTCCCGGTGACCAGGGGCACCAGAGGTGATCTCATATCGACAGAGTTTCCTCGTCCCGCAGGAAGACAGGATGAAGCGAAGATGAAGAAGGCTTCATCCTCCCAGTTCGACCGGGCGCGGAACAGGAGCCCCATCACACCGAACGGGCCCCACACGCGGTGGGGCCCGAGGGGAATCGAGGGTCTCAGTAGCGGCGGCCGCGCAACTCCGCGACGAGGACGGCGGCCTGGGTACGGCGCTTGAGGTCCAACTTGGCCAGCAGCGCCGACACGTAGTTCTTCACGGTCTTCTCCGCCAGGTACAGCCGCTCGCCGATCTGCCGGTTGGTCATGCCCTCACCGATGAGGTCGAGGATCTGCCGTTCCTGCGGGGTCAGCTCCGCCAGCGGGTCGGGTTCGGCCTGGGCGCCGCGCAATCGCTCCAGCATCGCACCCGTGCTCCCGGAGTCCAGCAGGGAGCCGCCGGCGGCGACGGTACGCACCGCGCCGACCAGGTCCGCGCCGTGGATCTGCTTGAGCACATACCCCGCGGCCCCGGCCATGACGGCGTCGTACAGCGCGTCCTCGTCGGCGAAGGAGGTGAGCATCAGGCAGGCGATCTCGGGGTGGTCGGACCGGATCTCCCGACAGACCTGGACCCCGGAGCCGCCGGGCAGCCGCACGTCCAACACCGCGACGTCGGGAAGTACCACGGGGATCCGTGCCAGCGCCTGTTCGGCGGTCCCGGCCTCACCGACCACGGTCATGTCGTCCTCGGTTTCGAGGAGGGCAGCCACGCCGCGCCGGACGACCTCGTGGTCATCGACGAGGAAGACCCTGATCTGTTTCCGAGCGTTCTCGGCTCCACCGATCGTCATCGGTCCTCCCTCTCCTCGCGTCCGCGTGCTCGCGACACCACTCCGAGGAAGACGTTAATACGTATACGGGGTTCATCGGGGGTCTTAAGCCATCGAAGTGGCCGGTCAAAGGTCCCAGAACCGACCAAACGTGGTTCGAGTGCCGCGGGGGTCGATCACGGGTGGTGCGGACGTGATCACGGTCGTGTCATGGTCACCGTATCGCCAATGCGTACCCCCGGGGGCGATGGGCCCCCGGGGAACATGGGAACACGAGTTCAGGGACGGTGCCCGGCCCACGGGCGGGTCAGTTCGAAGGCTCGGCAGGCCCGCAGGACCCGGGGATCCGAGTGTCGTGGACCCACGATCTGGAGGCCGATCGGCAACCCCGAATCACTGAACCCGCACGGCACGCTCGCCGCCGGCTGCTGGGTCATGTTGAACGGATAGCTGAACCCGGCCCAGGAGGTCCACCGTCGCCCGGACAGCTCGGGCGGCGACTCCAGCCCGGCCTCGAAGGCCACCATCGGCATGGTCGGCGTGAGCAGTAGGTCGTAGGTCTCGTGGAAGCGGCCCATACGAGCACCCATGGCCATTCGCAGGGCCATCGCGGTCAGGTAGTCGTGCGCCGAGTAGGACAACCCTTCCTCGATGATCTCGCGCAGCCCCGGGTCCTGGAGGTCGCGCTCACGGTCGGTGAGCTTCTCGGTGGCCTTGGCCGCGCCCGAGTACCAGAGCACGTGGAACTCCGCCATGGAATCGGGCAGCCCCGGGTCGGCCTCCTCCACCTTGGCGCCGAGCTCCTCGAACACGCGCACGGCGTCGGCGACCGCGCGGGCCACCTCCGGGTCCACGTTCAGCCCGCCCAAGGTGGGGCTGTAGGCGATCCGCATCCCTCGGACCAGTTCGCGCGGGTCCTCTCCGCGTCCGGCGCCGGCCAGACCGGGGGCGGGGGTAGGCATCGCCATCCAGTCGCGGGAGTCGAAGCCGGAGATCACGTCCAGCATCAGCGCCATGTCGCCGACGGTGCGGGTCATCGGACCGGTGTGCGCCAGTGATCCGAACGGGCTCGCCGGGTAGTGCGGCACCAGCCCCCACGTGGGCTTGATCCCGCAGACCCCGGTGAAGCTCGCCGGGATGCGGATGGACCCGCCCCCGTCGGTCCCCGTCGACAGTGGGCCCATCCCCGCGGCGACCGCCGCCGCCGAGCCGCCGCTGGAGCCGCCCGGGGTGGTGGACAGGTCCCAGGGGTTACGGGTGATCCCGGTGAGCGGGTTGTCGGTGACCCCCTTCCACGCCAGTTCGGGGGTGGTGGTCTTGCCGACGAACACCGCCCCGTGCTCGCGCAGGCGGGCCGTGACCGGGGAGTCCTCCTCCCACGGGCCCTCCTGGGAAGAGGTCACCGACCCCTTCAGGGTGGGCCACCCCTTCGTCAGGTGGATGTCCTTGATGGAGGCGGGCACCCCGTCGAGCTTCCCGACCGGTTCACCGCGTCGCCACCGTTCGGCCGAGGCGCGTGCGGCCTCGCGGGCCTCCTCGGGGCGCACCAGGCAGAACGCGTTGAGCGCCGGGTTGTCCTGCTCGATGCGTTCGAGCACGGAGTCGACCGCCTCCACCGGGGAGAGTTCCCCGGTGGAGTAGGCGCGCAACAGTTGTTCGGCGGACAGGTCGGCCGGTGTGCTCGCACCGGAACGGGCGCGGGGGACCGCGGGGTCGGCGCCGGGCGCGTCCCCCGTGGTGCCGGTGGCCGTGTCGGCGGCCGTGCCCGTGTCTTCGCTCCCGGATCGTTCGGAACGGATCGTCACTTCAGCCTCCCAAGTCACGCGAGGGGTCAGCCGGGTACGTAGCCCCGGTCCTTGTCCACGACGTTGCGCAGTTCCCGCCCGTCCAGGTAACGGGCGAGGTTGTCCAGGAACAGTTCGACCAGGTCATCGCGCCACCCGACCACGTCACCGGACATGTGCGGCGAGACGAAGGACCCGGACAGGCCCCACAGCGGGTTGATGGCCTTGAGCGGTTCCCGTTCGAAGACGTCCAGGGCCGAGCCGGCGATCGAACCCTCTTGGAGGGCGTGGACCAGGTCGGACTGGACGACGATGGGGCCGCGGGCGATGTTGATCAGGCGCGCGGTGGGCTTCATGAGGTCGAGGAAGTGTCGGTCGACGAGGCCTCGGGTGGCGTCGGTGAGCGGCGCGGCGACGACCACGTAGTCGGCTTCGGGGAGGGCCTGGAACAGCGTGGGGCCGCCGCCGTCGGTGTGTTCCGCCAGGCTGGAGGCGACCACGTGACCGAAGTCGGGATCGCCGTCGCGAGCGTGACTGCCGGAGGCACGGACCTCCATCCCCACCGCGGCGAGCTTGCGCCCGATCGCTCGACCGATGGGTCCGGTACCGATCACCAGCGCGCGTTTGCCGGTGACGCGTTCGGTCTCGCGGTGCAGCCACCGGTGCCGGCTCTGTAGCTCCGACGTGCGGTGGAAGTCCTTGGCGAAGGCGATGACGAGGCCCAGCACGTATTCGGCGATGTGCTCGTCGAAGACCCCGCGCGAGTTGGTGACCACGGCGTCGCTCTCGACCAGCCCGGGGAACATCAGGTTGTCCACCCCGGTGGTGGCGGCGTGCACCCACCGCAGTCGGTCGGCCTTGGACCAGGATTCGGCGAGCGCCTCGGTGAACAGGTCCCAGACCAGGAGCGCGTCGGCGCCGGGAAGGGCGGCGGACAGTCCTTCGGCGTCGGTGTAGACGACCTCGCCCAGCCCCGGGTGGTCGTCGAGGCGTTCGTGCCCCGGTGGAAGGTCCTCGCCATGGAGGACGAGCAGACGCGGTCGTTCGGGTGCGGAGACGGTGGTGGAGCCGGGAGGACGGTTCACTGGCACGAGCTTTCCGGTAGCGACTGGTGATGCGGTGCCGTCGGGGTGTTGGTTCGCCCTGCACCGGAAACGCTAAGGAGCCCACATGGGATTGTCAACAATCCACAAAAGGGCTGTTCTTGGGCAAAAGCGCACCTTGCGCCCGCAACGGCACTGGCGGGATACCCGTTCGGCTCAGGTCTATTGCCCGACTCCGGAGGTTGATCGTAAGATTGTCGACAATCAACAGCACCGTGACCTCGACGGCCCGAACGGCCCCTCGGGTCGGTCTCCCAGGAATCATGTAGGCCCCGCCGAAGGGAACCCACTTGCCCAGGTACATGACCGTCACGCTCACCCGACGCGGTGTCTCCTGCGTCGCCGAACTCCTCGACAAGGAAGCGCCCCGCACGTGTGAGGCGGTGTGGAACGCCCTCCCGCAGGGCGACGCCGTCCAACACGCCAAGTACGCGCGCAACGAGGTCTACACGATGGTGCCGCGGTTCGCCGATCCCGAACCCGGTCAGGAGAACCCCACCGTCACCCCGATCCCCGGTGACCTCGTCTACTTCTCCTTCGACTCCGGCATGCTCGACCAGTCCTTCAAGGAGGACAAGGGCATCGGTCACCTGCCGGGGGTCATCGACCTGGCCCTCTTCTACGGCCGGAACAACCTGCTGCTCAACGGAGACGTGGGCTGGGTCCCCGGCAACGTGTTCGCCACCGTGGTGGAGAACCTGCCCGCCATGGCCGAGGCCTGCAACGACGTCTGGCGCTCCGGCAGCGTCGGTGAACGTCTCCTGTACGAACGGCTCGACCGCTGAACCGCGGCCACGAGACCACAGCGGCCGCGGCGCCCACCGCGCACCCGCGGCCCGTGCCGGCACATCCGGAACACCGCACACGGCTGGACAGAGCACATCAACGGGAGGTGAGTGACCGATGAGAACCGAGGGAACCGGGTCGGAGCCCCACTACGGCACCGAGCACACGAACTCGACGGTCCCGGCGCGTCAGGCCGGACCCGAGACAGAGCCGGAAACGACCGGACGGGCGCCTGAAGGGGCGCCCGGGCAGGCGAACGACCCGAAGGTCGTCGAACTGTCGGCGGCCACCACGACCCCCTGGCAGGCCGGGGTGGGCGTGATCGCCCCCTACGACTTCGCGCTCGACCGCGAACTGTGGCGATGGACGCCCGACGACGTGTCCTTGCACGTCACCCGCCTCCCCTACGTCCACGTTCCGGTGACGGTCGACCAGGCGGCGGCTCTCAGCAAGGGCAAGGCGGTGACCCGCGCCGTCAAGGCGCTCATGGCACCCGAACCCCTGGCCGTCGGCTACGCCTGTGCCTCAGGCAGCTTCGTGCACGGGGCCGAGGGCGAACGCGAACTCCACCGCACCATGCTGGCGGCCGGCGCCCCATGGGCCGCCACCACGTCGGGTGCCCTGATCGAGGCGCTCAAGGCCCTCGACACCGACCGGATCGCGGTGGTCACCCCGTACGTGGACAGCGTGACCGACCGACTCCTGGACTTCCTCGCCGAACACGGTGTCGGCGTCACCTCCAGCGTCGGACTCGGCCTGCTCAGCCACATCTGGAAGGTCACCTACGCCGAGGTCGCCCACGCGGTGCACGAGGCGGACCACCCCGACGCCCAGGCCGTGTACATCAGCTGCACCAACGTCCTCACCTACGACATCATCGCGCCCCTGGAGCGCGAACTGGGTAAACCCGTCATAGCGGCCAACCAGGTCACCATGTGGGCGGTCATGAACGCGGCCGGCCGCCGCGCCGTCGCACGCGGACAGAGCCTGATCGACGTGGCCGCGCCCAGTGCCGCCTGACGGCACCACCGACCACCGACCACCGGCCACGGAGAGCGCCTCGAACCAGAGGAGAGACATGACCCGCGTCGGATTCCTGTATCCCGGCCACAGCGCAGAAGACGACTACCCGGCCTTCGCCGACCTGCTCGACGACGTCGAACTACCCCTCGTGCACACGCTCATGCGCGAGGACGCCCACCGTGTGGACGCCCTCCTTGACGTGGGCGGTGAGGGCGTGCTCGCCAAGGGGGCGCAGGAGCTCGCCGCCCTGGAGGTCGAGGCCGCGGTCTGGGCCTGTACCAGCGGCAGCTTCGTGTTCGGCTGGGAGGGGGCACAACGCCAGGTCCAAGGGGTGCGCGACGTGGTGGGCGTGCCCACGTCCAGCACCTCCTTCGCGTTCGTGCACGCCCTGCGCCAGCTGGGGGTCTCAAGGGTCGCCATCGCCGCGACCTACCCCGACGACGTCGGTCAACGGTTCGTGGACTTCCTCGACGACGCGGGTGTCTCGGTGGTGTCCCTGGCCAGCCACGGCATTCCCACCGCCGCCGAGGTGGGGCGCCTGGAACCCGACGACGCGGTCGACTTCGTCATCACCAACGACCACCCGAGGTCGGAGGTGGTCCTGGTGCCGGACACCGCCTTGCACAGCGCCGACCTCATCGACCCCATGGAGGCGCTCCTGGGCAAGACGGTGCTCACCGCCAACCAGGTGAGCATCTGGGAGGGGCTTCGGTTGGTGGGGCGGTGCGGTGCGCGCAACGGGCCCGGCAACCTGTTCCGATCGGGCGCCTCCACTGTCAGGGACCCGTTCGTCGCCCGTTAACCTCGGGGGCCGGTACATGTCCGGTTCGTCCGCTTGAGTCCGGCCCCCGTGTTCGCGGTCGAGGTGTCGACCGCCCGTCAGGAATCCGAATCGAGTCCCGAGAAGGGAAGACCCCATGTCATCCCCTGGTCAGCTCAGACCCGTTCCACGGCGCTCCACCGCCGAGCTGATCGCCGACCAACTGCGTTCGGCGATCATGTACGGCTCCCTCTCCCCGGGGGACCAGCTGGGCGAGGCCGAGCTCGCCGGGCGCTTGGGGGTGAGCCGGGGACCGCTCCGCGAGGCGATGCAGCGTCTGGTCCAGGAGGGTCTGCTCCGCAGCGAACGGCACAGGGGCCTGTTCGTGTGCGAGCTGACCCCCACGGACGTGCGGGACATCTACGTCGCCCGACTCGCGGTGGAACGTGCCGCCTGCGAGCTGATCATGAGGGGCAACCGGGGTGAGGCCCTGGCCCGCCTCACCCCCGCCGTCGACCGGTTGGCGCAGGCCGCGGCCAAGGGGGACCGTGAGGAGATGAGCGACGCCGATCAGGAGTTCCACCGGACCCTGGTCAGCTGCTCGGGCAACTCGCGGTTGGAGCGCATGGCGCAGACGCTGCTGGTGGAGACCCGTATGTGTCTGACGGTGATGCAGGACGTCTACCCGGAACCGGAGGAGCTCCTGGAGGAGCACCGGCGGATCCTGGACACGATCGTCGAGGGCGAGGAGGAACGTCTGCTCGCCCTGATCGAGTCGCACATGATCGACACCGTCGAACGGATCAACGCCGAGGGCGGGAACGGACCCGGGGACGGTGACGAGGGAGGCACCGGGGAGACCGGAGCGCTCCCCGAGACCGGCTCGGGGAACTGAGCCCGCGCGGTGAAAAGGGAACAAAGGGTCGGATTCCGAGTGACTCGGAACCGACCCCTTTTTCATGCTCGATCGGGGCGTAGTGACTCCGTGCGAATAAATCGGTTGAATGGGTTGCGAAACGGTGGGTGGCCCGTGCTAGCTTCTATTTCGGGCAGCGCATTAAGTCCATTTAGGGCATAGGCCTTGGGGTGAGTTCCGTCGGGACACGGCCCAAGGGCCCGTGTCGGACTTCGCACCGAGGTCGAGTACCTCCCGCCGGCCCCTCACACCCCTCGACGGTCCCGAGCCGTCACCGTCCCCACGGTGGAAGGAAACCCCAAGTGTTCGGACACCACGGTCCCGCGAGCGCCTCCGGCGCGCGCACCGCCGTGCTGTCCGACTCCTTGCGTCGGACCATGTTGTTGCTCGGACTCCTGGCCGGGGCCTTGGTCGCGGGCTGGGTCCTCGGCGTCACCGACGCCGAGGCGGAGGAGGTCTCCGTGGGGGCGGACACCGTGACGGTGGACGCCGCGGTCACGGACGCCGTCGGTCCGGTGGTGGACACCCTGGAGACGGAGACCGAGGAATCGGTCGATCAGACAGAGGTGGCCGAGTCATCGCAGGCCACCGAGGTTCCCCAACCGCTGGAAGCCGTCGAGGCCCCCACCGTCGTCGAGACCTTCGAGACGACGGAGACCGCGGAGGTCGCGGAGACCGGGCAGACCAAGGAGCCACGACGGCTGACCGACACCGTCGCCCAGACCGGTCGGGAGGCCACCGTCTCTGTGCGCGAGGTCTCCGAGACCGAAGTTCCGGAGATCGTGGTCGACGGCGATGACCTGGCGGAACCCGTTCAGCGGGCCGTCGACGAGATCACCCGGACGGTCGACGATCGGCTCGACCGGGTGGAGACCCCGCCCCGGCGGGAAGCGGCACCGGGCCCTGCCTCGGGCGAGGAACCGGCGACGCAGCCGGAGTCCGTGGAGGACCGGGACGACGTACTCGTCATCCCTGAGAGCCAGCGTTCCGAGACCGTCGTCGACCTGCTCGAACACGCTGATCCGACCGTGACCGGGTCCGACACGGCCACGGGTGACACGCCCCTCCGCGACCAGCACGGATCCACCCCGACCGGCACCGCCTCGCAGGGAGCGGTCACCGGGCTCGCGGGCCACCTGTCCTCCGTGGGCACCCTCATCCCGGCCCTCGCCTTCGAGGACGCCGCCCGGCACGTCCTGCGCGCGGTTCCCACCGCCGTCGCCGACGAGCCCACCTTCGCCCCCGACTAGCGGGTCCCCTCCGGCATCCAGGGTCCTTCCGCCCAGGTGCCTCCCCGTCGCCTCGACACGCCCCGGCTCGAACCGGAAGCGGACCGACGCGACCCACGGACCCGCCCAGTCCCGGCCCGCCACCACGGCACGTTCCGGCCGATCACCTGGGGGCCGACGTGAGCCCCGCTCTCACCTTCGCGCACCATGCGTGCCCGACGAAAGCGGAGTTCAGGTCGGTCAACGGTCCACCGGACCCGAAGACCGAAACTCCCCCGATCGAGGGCCGCCCCACCCCGAACGTGTGGCGCCATCCGATCGGGGCCCGCAAACCAAGACATCCGGAAGGACTCCCATGCGCAACACCGCCCGCACCACCGCCAAGGCCCTGCTCATCGCCGCCGGCACCGCCGGCTTCGTCACCCTCGGCAGCGGCTTCGCGGCGGCGGACACCGTCGGGGACGTCACGGGCGCTCTCGGCACCGACTTCCCGGGGCAGCTGCCCGCCGTCGACACCGCCCTCCCGACCACGGCCCTGCCCGAGGTCGACCCCACTCTGCCCTCCGCCGCCCTGCCCGGGGTCGCCGTTCCCGAGGTCAACGGGGTCGTGGGAGCCGCCCAGGACCAGGTCGACTCCGTCGAGGGGACCGTTCCGCGCGTGAACGTGCCCGAGGTGGACACCGACGGCTACCTGGCCGCCGCCCAGGGCACCACCGTCATGGTCGACTTCCTCTCCCAGCAGGCCCGCGGTGACGTCGACGCCGTCGCCGCCGAGGCCGGTTCCGTGGTCGACCAGACCGTGTCGGGCGTGGGCACCGACCTGGACGGTGTGGACGACCACGCCGTGGACACCGCCACGGGCGTCACCGACGGCACCGTCGAGGACCTCGACGTCCCCGCGACCGACGTCGTGGACACCGAGGTGCTGCCCGAAGCCCCCGCGGCCGGCGGGGTGGAGGACACCGTCGAGGGTCTCACCGAGGCCGACGACCTGGCCGAGCTGGAGGTCGTCGACACCGAGATCCTGCCCACCGACGAGCTGCCGACCGACGCCCTGGACACGGACGTGACCGGTGCCGACCCGGTCGGCGGCACCACCGACGCCCTGGGCACCGACCTGACCGACGGCCTGCTGTAGCCGTCGGTTCGACCGCGCGCCCCGCGCTGTGACACGCGGGTGCGCGCGGCCCCGGGCGGTTCGAGGGTTGATCCGCTCCGGAACGGGCGTGGTGGGTTCCGTGGGGGGTCCGACCACGCCACCCGGAGCAAGCGGGATCAGGGGGCCCTACCGCCCGGGGTCTCACCGGAAGGTCCCGGGAGGGGACGGCGTGTACCCGTGGCAGCGACGGGGAGCCGGCGTCACCCTTCCCGGGACCCTCGCGAACAAGGCCGCCGCGCCCCGAGGTACGGGGCGCGGCGACCCATGTCCGAAACCGCGCTTCTCCTTTCATTGGAGGGATATCAAGGAGGCGCGAATAGGTGATTATCGGCTATTGCTGAAATCGTGTTCCGGTCTTTCTCTTTCGGGGTCTACCGGCTAGGAAATTCCGCCGATCCCCACGTATTTGACGTCGAGGAACTCGTCGATGCCGACTCGCCCGCCCTCACGACCCAGCCCGGAGTGCTTCACCCCGCCGAACGGGGCCGCCGGGTTGGACACCACGCCCTGGTTCAGCCCGACCATGCCGGTCTCCAAGGCCTCACTGACTCGGAACGCGCGGTTCAGGTCCCGGGTGTACAGGTAGCTGACCAGGCCGAACTCGGTGTCGTTGGCGGCGTGGAGTACTTCCTCCTCGGTGTCGAAGGGCATCACGGGCGCCACGGGACCGAAGATCTCGGTGGTGGACAGCTCCGCCGCGAACGGCACGTTCGCCAGCACCGTCGGCTGGTAGAAGTGCCCCGGCCCGTCCCCAGGGCCACCGCCCACCAGTACGTTCGCCCCACGTTCGACGGCGTCGTCGACCAGGCTCTGCACCTTCCGCCGAGCCTTCTCGTCGATCAGCGGACCCACGTCCGCGTCCTCGTCCAGGCCCCGACCCAGCCGGAGCGCGCCCATGCGTTCGCTGAGTCGGGCCGAGAACTCCTCCGCGATCCCCGACTGGGCGTAGATCCGGTTGGCCGCCGTGCACGCCTCCCCGATGTTGCGCATCTTGGCGAGCATCGCTCCGTCCACGGCCGCGTCCAGGTCGGCGTCGTCGAAGACGATGAAGGGCGCGTTGCCACCCAGTTCCATGGAGGTGCGCAACACCTGGCCGGCGCTCTGCTCCAGCAACTTGCGACCCACCGCCGTCGACCCCGTGAACGACACCTTGCGGATCCGGCCGTCGGTGAGCAGGGGTTCGGTGAGCCCGCCCGCGTCCGTGGTGGGCAGGACGCTCAGGACCCCCTCCGGCAGACCCGCCTCGGTGAGGATGTCGGCCAGCGCCAGCGCCGACAGAGGGGTCTGCTGGGCCGGCTTGAGGATCATCGTGCACCCCGCCGCGATGGCCGGCCCGATCTTGCGGGTTCCCATCGCCATGGGGAAGTTCCAAGGGGTGATGAGCATGCAGGGGCCGACCGGCTGTCGCATGACGAGGAAGCGCGACTTGCCATCCGGTGAGATGGAGAAACCACCCTCGATCCGCACGGCCTCCTCTGAGAACCAGCGGAAGAACTCGGCGGCGTAGGCGATCTCGCCGCGCGCCTCCGCGAGTGGCTTGCCCATCTCCAGGGTCATCAGAACCGCCAGGTCCTCCTGGCGCTCCATCAGCAGTTGGTAGCTCCGGTACAGGATCTCGCCGCGCTCCCGGGGTGAGGTCTTGGCCCACTCCGGCTGGACACGCGTCGCGATGTCCAGGGCTTCGAGCCCGTCCTCCTTACTCGCGTCGGCGACATCGCACAGAACCTTGCGGGTGGAAGGGTCCTCCACGGGGAATGTGGACCCCGTGGACGCCTCACGCCACTTCCCCCCGAGGAAGAGCGTCTTGTTCACCTGTGCGACGACCCGTGCTTCCCGATCCGACATGCCTTGCTCCTCAGTCGACTTGTGGTCAGAGAACTGCCCGGCGTGCGTCCGCTGGACACCGCCGCGTCCCGGATGTTTCCATAGCAGTGTCGATTGTCAACAATCCTACGGAACTCGATACAAGGAATTGAGGCCATCGCATGGCGGAGCTCTCCCCGGTCCTCAAGCAGGCGACCCCGGTCGTCGCCGCACGAGGTGAGGGTGTCTACATCTACGACGAGGACGACCGCCGCTTCCTGGACTTCACGGCCGGGATCGGTGTGACCAGCACCGGACACTGCCACCCCAAGGTGGTCGCCGCCGCCCAGGAACAGGTCGCGACCCTGATCCACGGCCAGTACACCACCGTGATGCATCGTCCCCTGCTGCGACTCACCGAACGCCTCGGCGAGGTCCTGCCCGAGGGCGTCGATCGGCTGTTCTACGTCAACTCCGGCAGCGAGGCGGTCGAGGCGGCCCTGCGTCTGGCCCGCCAGGCGACCGGACGCCAGAACGCCGTCGTCTTCCAGGGCTCCTTCCACGGGCGCACCATGGGCGCCGCCTCCCTGACCACCTCCGGCACCAAGATCCGCGCGGGCATCGGGCCCCTCGTTCCCGGTGTCGTGGTCTCGCCCTTCCCGTACGCCTACCGGCTGGGCATGTCCGAGGCCGACGCCGTCGCCTACGCCCTGCGTGAGCTCGACTACCAGTTCGCCACGGTCACCTCGCCCAAGGACACCGCGGCGGTGTTCATCGAACCGGTCCTCGGAGAGGGCGGCTACGTCCCGGTCCCGGACGCGTTCCTCCAAGGGTTGCGCGAGCGCGCCGACCGGCACGGGTTCCTGCTGGTCATGGACGAGGTGCAGACCGGTTTCGGTCGCACCGGAACGTTCTGGGGGCACGAGCCCTCCGGTGTTCGCCCGGACATCGTCATCACCGCCAAGGGGCTCGCCAGCGGGTTCCCGCTCTCCGCCATCGCCGCCTCCAGCGCGATCATGGACAAGGCCTGGCCCGGATCCCAGGGCGGGACCTACGGCGGCAACGCCGTCGCCTGCGCCGGTGCCCTGGCCACCTTGGACGTCATCCAGGAAGAGGGACTGGTGGAGAACGCCGCCCGTCAGGGTGAGCGCCTGCAGCAGGGGCTGGCCAAGATCGCCGAGGCCAACCCGGCCATCGGCGACGTGCGAGGTCGCGGCCTGATGCAGGCCTGCGAGTTCGTGAAGGCCGATGGTTCACCCGACGGGGAGACCGCCCAGCGTGCCCAGCAGGCCGCCGCCCAGAACGGTCTGCTCCTGCTGACCTGTGGCCCGGCCGGCAACGTCGTCCGGTTCATCCCGGCGCTGATCGTCGACGGCGGCCAGGTCGACACCGCCCTAGAACTGTGGGCGGCATCCGCGGAGGAAGCGGTCTGACCTGCACGGATGCCGCCGGTCCGCCGGCGGCGTCCGGATGGCCCGCGTCACACCGGAAATTGGCGCGAACCCACTCCCACAGCGTGATAGAGTCGGAGACGTCGCAAGGGAGAGCCCAGCTCGAACAAGCGACACACAACTGAAAACCTGCACTCGTAGCTCAATGGATAGAGCATCTGACTACGGATCAGAAGGTTGGGGGTTCGAATCCTCCCGAGTGCGCCACCTTGAGACAGTGGAGAAGAGACCCGGCTCGCCAAGGCGAGTACCGGGTCTCTTCTTGTGTTGCCTCGAACCCCACGTCGGGCATGCGCAAGCAGCCCGGACGGCCTCCTTCGTGACGGAAGGATGCATACTCCGATGCCGCCACAACCCATCATCGTTCTCCCCGTCGAGCAGGACGGGTGAGCACTGGTCATGGCAGTGTTGTCCACATCGGAGACATGGGTGGTCCGCACTTCGATCGACAGGGGCCGGCACCGAGTGGCCCGCCTATTCCATTGGTTCGTCCGTTGTTCGACGTTGGGTGTTCAACCGCAGGGTCACGAGCAGGGCCACACCGGCCGCGATCAGGGCGATGGCCCACGAACCCACCGGGGCCAAGGCCGTTTCGCACCAGCCCGAGCCGATGGTGGTCTGGTGGGACAGGTCCTCGTAGGAGAACCACCCGAAGGACCGCTCGGGCATGGGGTAGGACCACCAGCCCGCTCCGCAAGGTCCGGTGGGGACCAGTCCGAGCGCGCCTCCAGCGGCGATCAACGCTATGGCGAGCGCGCGGATGATCTGGACGGGGGACATGGTTCTCCTCGAAGCCGGGGGTGCCGGGTAGGACGCTCCCATGCCCTCTCCGGTTGCCGTGGGCCCGGAAGGCCGGTCTGGTAGCGTGCCCGCTCCGAACTCTGGGATCGCTCCCAGATGGTGACCCCCTCTGGAGGCCCCATGACCGCCTCGCCCACGCCGGCCCGTAACTGGGCCGGCAACCTCACCTACACCAGCCCGCGTATCCACCGGCCGACCAGTGTCGACGAACTCTCGGCCCTGGTTCGGGAGACCACACGGATCCGGGCATTGGGCAGCGGGCACTCCTTCAACCAGGTCGCGGATTCGGAACACGACCTGGTCCGGTTGGACGCGCTCCCCAAGGAGATCGAGGTCGGCGATGACACCGTCACCGTCTCCGGAGGCACCCGGTACGCGGACCTGGCCGCAGAGCTGCACCGGAGGGGGCTCGCGCTGGGCAACCTGGCGTCGTTGCCGCACATCTCGGTGGCCGGCTCCTGCGCCACCGGCACGCATGGGTCCGGTGACCGACAACGGTGCCTGGCGGCGGCGGTCCGCGGGATCGAGCTGATGGGCGCCGATGGGGAGACGGTCCGGTTGGGCCGGGGCGACGACGCCTTTCCCGGATCGGTGGTGGCGCTCGGCGCGTTGGGGATCGTCACCCGGATCACCCTGGAGATCGAACCCACCTTCGAGGTCTCCCAGCGGGTCCGACTCGACGTGCCCCTGGACGAGGTCGCGGAGAACTTCGACGCGGTCTTCGGGGCGGCCTACAGCGTCAGCCTGTTCACCGACTGGCGCGAGCGAAGTGGGAGGGTCTGGCTGAAGCGACGCGTGGACGAGCCCGGGGACGCGTGGTCCGGCGGTCGTACGGCGAACGTTCCCCAGCACCCGGTCCCGGGCGTACCCACCGAACCCGCTACCGAACAGCTGGACGTGCCCGGCCCGTGGTGTGATCGGCTGCCGCACTTCCGTCCGGAACTGCCCCCGAGCGCCGGTGCCGAACTCCAGTCCGAGCTCTACCTGCCTCGGGAGGCCGCTCCCGAGGCCTTCGCGGTGCTCAGGGAGATCGGCCACCACATCGCCGAGGTGCTGTACGTCGGGGAGGTGCGCACGGTCCGCGCCGACGACCTGTGGCTGAGTCCTGCTCACGGCCGCGACTCGGTGACCTTCCACTTCACCTGGCATCGGAACCCGGAGGCGGTGACCCCGGTCCTGCGGGAGGTGGAGGAACGGCTCGCCCCGCTGGGCGCGCGCCCGCACTGGGGCAAGCTCACGACACTGCGGCCCCTGGAGGTCGTTGGTAGGTACGAACGGGCGACCGACTTCGCCGGCCTATTGGAGCGCTTCGACCCGACCGGGAAGTTCCGCAACCCCTTCGTCGATTCCTACTTCCCCCGGGGTTGAGTCGGGGGCGGATTCACTCCCAGGCCAGGCGGCGGGCGGTGGAGACCTCCAGGGGTGCGCTGCCCTGGTGTGCGGCCAGCAGGGCCCGACCCGCCTCGTTGCGTGTGTGCACCGCCTCGCCCAGGGACACCCACCGGTTCCACGCCCGCTCGAAGGCCAGCGCCCCCTTCTTGTTGCGGGCCAGGACCGACGGCACCGCGTGCAGGACCGCCACGGTGGTGTCTTCCCCCGCCCCCTCGGCGGGTGTGGTGAGCACATGTCGGGGGATCAGGTAGCGCAGGTCACCGACCAAGGGTGCGAGGACCTCGTCCAGGGACTCGGCGAACAGTTCCGCAGCAGCCGGGTCGGTGAGGGTGAATCGGTACACCCCGTCGGTGTCCACGTGCACACGCACCCCTTGTGCTCCGGTGTCGGACAGGTCCGCCGAACACAAAGCCTCGGCGACCGCGCACGCGTAGCGGGAGGTGTCCACCGGTCGGCGAGCCAAGGATCTGAGGCGTGCGGCCTCTCGGCGGGTCCGGCCGAGCCGGCGCCACCAGTGGATGCCCGCGGCCGTACCGAAGACGAGGGCGAGCACGATCGGCCACTGTGTGAAGGCCGCCGCCACCAGGCACACGGCCATGAGCGAACTGAGCACCCAAGTGGGAAGCAGGTCCCGGCCCGCGGGGAGACGTCGGGGTACGGGCACGATGCCCTGTTCGCCCACCAGCACCTCGGGTGGTCCGGGCACGGCCACGTCCACTCCGGCTTCCGCGATCTCGGCCCGGATCTCTCGCCGCTCGTACACCCGCAACGTCGGCAGCAAGGTGTCCTCGTAGCCGGTGCCGAGTCGCCACCGGTCCCGGGTGCCGTCCCGGTCGGCCGCCCGCTTCAGCATTCGCGTGTTGAGCGGGGCCGTCTCCGCGGGCGGTTCGTAGGGGGAGAGCTCGGGGTCCACATGCGCGACCCCGCTCATCACCGCACCGTCGGCGCCCACACCCAGGTAGCCC
This sequence comes from Nocardiopsis sp. NPDC055551, assembly GCF_053619415.1. NCBI lineage: Bacteria > Bacillati > Actinomycetota > Actinomycetes > Streptosporangiales > Nocardiopsidaceae > Nocardiopsis > Nocardiopsis sp. NPDC055551. The sequence continues at coordinate 150,554 of NZ_JBSHJJ010000008.1, forward strand.
TCGTGTTTGCGTACGAACCGGTCCCAGTCGGCCGCCCCGCGCGGGTGTTCGTGGCTCACGCACACCACGGTCCAGGTGTGCGCGACCTTCTCCGGCCACTCCGGATCCAGCCGCAGCGCACGCCCCCGGCTCTGCACCACGGCGGTGGGGGTGGTGGCGGTGGTCAGGTCCACCACCGTGTTGACCCCGCGCGCGTCCCACCCCTCGCCGAGCAGGGCGCGTGTACCCACCAGGACCTGGGAACGGCCGCTCTCCAGGAAACGCGTCACCGCCCCCACCCAGGTACGTGAGGACCAGGAACCCTCGACCACGTGCAGTCCGTCCACCTCACGGACGGACAGGTCGGCCCTGGGCACTTCCGCGCGGGCGAAGTCCAGCAGCGCCATCGCGGTGCCGGCACCGGCCGCGACGGTGCGTCCGGTGACCAACACGGGATCCAGGTCGCGGGTACGCGGGTCCTCGGCCAGCCGGACCACCTGGAGCCAGGCCGAACCGGCGTCGTCGGGAAGCACCCCGCGCAGCGCCGCGAGGGCTCGCGCGGTGGCGCGTTCGTGGTCGCACAGCACCAGGGCGCGCAGCCGCGTTCCGATGGCGTCCCGTTCCGTGGCGAGGATGTCCACGGTGGCCAGGGACTTGGCGGAGCTGCGAGCCAGCACCCGGTCCACCGGTGAGGCGCCCCTGCGGATTCCACGGCGGGTCAGGTGGTATCCCACGGAGGGCAGGGCGGTGCGGATCCGTTCGCGTGCCTCCTTGTCCTGTGGGGTGTCGGGGTTCAGGCAGTGGCGGGCGTAGTCCCCGATCAGGGTCGTCCAGTCCTCCGCCCGTGGCGGGTGCCGATGTTGTTCGTACACGCGGGCGCCGTCCGGTCGGGCGATCAGTCCCTCGTGGTGCAGCCGCAGCACGGCGTCGGTAAGTTCGGGGTCGTCCGTGGCGAGGGTCCCCCAACCCAGGCGCCCACCCTCGGCGGTGTCGCGGGAGACGAAACGGGCGTCCAACCAGGGCAGGAAGTCGGTGCTCGCGAAGCCGGGTTCGAGCAGCTCGGTGCACATCGTGCTGAATCGGGTGCCCTGGCCGGCGAGGTACTCGTGTTCGGTGAGGGTGGGTTCGATGACGTACACGAGCTCGGCGAAGGGCGCCAGGTAGCCGTCACGGACCAGGGCGGGGATGGACGCACCGGTGATGGGCGACCCGAAGAGTCGGTCGACGAGATCGCGTTCGGTGCCGGTGAGACTGCCCGCCGGCGTGCCGGTCAGCCCGATCACGTGGGCGTCTGGGAGTTCGTCGAGGATCTCGGCGAGAAGACGCCCCCACACTTGCAGCAGGTGGTGGCACTCGTCGAGCAGAAGGGTGAGCGGACCCGCGTCGTGCAGGGCGTCGATCAGGGCACGGCCGTTGGGGTGCAGTCGGTCGCTGACGGGGGTCGGCGAGCGCCCCTCCTCGTCCGTTTCGGCGTCGGGGTCGAAGACCGCCAAGGACTGGTAGGTGAGCACGTTGACGGCGTCCCCGAGGGAGCGGTCACCGCCGGCGTCGCAGCCCTCGGGGCGTTCAAAGGATTCCCAGTGCCGGATCCACTGGCCCTGGATGGCGGTGTTGGGCGCCAGCACCACGGTTCGGCGTCCTAGCCTTCGGGCGGCCTCCAACCCGACGAGGGTCTTGCCCGAGCCCGGCGGGAGCACGATCCAGGTCCGCCGGTCCCCACGGCCCCAACGGTGGTCCACCTCGTCGAGGGCGGAGAGTTGGTAGGGGCGTAGCTCCCCGGGCCAAGCGGCCTCCGCCATCCTCATCGCCGTTTCGGACATCCCCTCAGGGTAGGTGGGAGGGCCCCGAACCCACCGGTCGGGGCCGTGACCGGTGGGTTCGGAGTCCGTTCAGACGGCCGGGGCGGGAGTGCGACGGGCGGCGTACAGGAACACCGCCAGTGCGCCCACCGCGGTCAGCAGCATCACCGTGGTCATGCTGACCAGGGTGGCGGCGCCGGTCAGGCCGGCGGTGGCCGCGAGACCGGATCCCACCGCGAACTGGAGCGTGCCCAGCAGCGCCGAGCTCGTTCCGGCGATCTCCGAGGGCTGCCCGGAGAGCGCCATCGCCGTGGCGTTGGGCGAGATCAGCCCGGTGAAGAGCATCATCACGAACAGCGCGGCGGTGACGTTCAGCAGGTCGGCGTGTCCGGAGACCGCCAGGAGACCCATGACCAGCACCGAGGCGATGGCGCCCAGGAGCCCCACGCCCAGCCGGCGGCGCAGCTCCATCCGTCGGATCAGCGCCACGTTCACCTGGTTGCCGAGGATCATCCCGAGCGTGGTCACCCCGAAGACCAGACTGAACTGCTGGGCGGTCGCGTCGAACTGGTTCTGCGAAACGAAGGAGAACGCCGAGATGTAGGTGAAGCTCATCCCGAAGCTCAACGCCAGGACGGCGGTGGGCGCGATGAATCCGGGGTCGCGCAGCAGCCGAATGAAGGTCCGGGCGAGCACACGCGGGTCCTGCCTGGTGCGACGCTCCTCGGGAAGGCTCTCCGGGAGGGAGAAGTACACCAGCGCGAACGTGAGAGCGCCGGCCAGGCCCAGCGTCCCGAAGATCAACTGCCAAGGACCCAGGTACAGGAGCTGCCCCCCGAGCAGTGGTCCGAGCATGGGCGCCAGCCCGGTGACCAGCATCAACCGAGAGAAGAAGGTGGCGGCGGTGTCGCCGTGGAACACGTCTCGCACGACCGCGCGGGACACCACCAGGCCGGCCGCCGCGGCCAGCCCCTGGACGAACCGCAGCACCATGAACGTCTCGGTCGACGTCACGAACATGATCGCGAAGGTCACCGCGGTGAACACACCGGTGCCGACCAGGAGGGGCATACGGCGTCCCCAACGGTCGCTGAGAGGCCCCGCGACCAACTGACCCAGGGCCAGGCCGGCCATGACGGCGGTCAGGGTGAGCTTCACCCGGGATTCGGTAGACCCCAGGTCGGCGGCGATCTGCGGGAGCGCCGGCAGGTACAGGTCGGTGGCGAGCGGCCCGATGGCGGACAGCGCGGCCAGGACGAGAACAAGCAGGGCGGCGGGACGCGTCGGAGTCGCGACGGCGGTGTCCGGCCGCTCGTTCGGACGCACAGTGGTCAGGCTCACGAGCTCTCCAGAACAGGGTGGAAGAAGGTACAGGGCGACCTGGGGGTCGTGTGTTGGGTCGGCGCCGTGAGCCACCTTCGGGTGGGGCACCTGGGACGTGCCCTACGTGGGGACACTTCCGCGTGCAACGGATGTCCAAGGGATGGTGATCCCGACTTGACCAAGGATTCCCGGTGATCCGAACCACAGGCCCGCAAACCCTGCCACCGCGGGTTTCCCGTATTCGTGAGCGCGCTCACTCACCTGTTCGTCGGGGCGCGGGGTGCCCTTCGTCGCGCATCGGAGCCGATCGAAGAGGTCGTGCCGCTCAGGACTCCGGGGCGGAAGGGGTGGGTTCGCGCGGGGTCGACCGGTCGCCGACTCGGGGATGTACCACCCGAACGATTCGGCGCGGGACCCACCGCGCTCTCCAAGGGGAATGTCGCCTGGGACCGGTGCCCGTCACGGTCCCAGGCGAGTGGTCAACTCTCGTCCCGCTCCGAGGTCGCGCGCAGCCGGGCGTCCTCGGCGGCACGGGCCGCGCGGCGCAGCCGGTGCCAGGAGGTGGCCCAACGCAGACGTTCGCCCTCGTCGGTGCCGACGCAGGCGGTCACGAAGGCCATCAGGAACACGTAGCCGGGGAGTTCGGTGCCCTCAAGGGCCCGGCGGAACTTCTCGGCGCTGACCACGCCGCCGCACTTGAACTCCAGTTCCAGGTAGGACCAGTCGCCGGCCCAGGCGAGGTAGCGGCGCATGGTCAGCAGGAACTCCGCGGGGTCGCGGGCCTCCATGGGGTTGGGACGCTGCTCCGATTCGGAGTGGGTGTCGGTCGTGGGCGTGCTCATGAGGTCGACCCGGACACGGGCCACCCGACCGGACCTGTGCAGCGAACGGTTCGGGCCTGTCGGTTCGAGGAGGTCTGGGACACTCACTCGGTCTCCTTTTCGGCTGTCGTGATGACGGCCAAGGGCATGGAAAGGGCACTCCCGCGCTCGTACGACACGAGCGCGGACAAGGGTGTTTCGTGAACGTCGACCGTCGGATTGGGATGTTGTGGCGGGAACACCGACCGATCGGTTACAGGGAAATGTACCGGATGAAGAGGACGCGCGAAAGCGCTTGCCGCCTGGGTTCACGGGAGGCGTACGTCTCTTTCATGCAGGGGAGCTTCGGTACGTGACGTCCCGTTGGGGTCTTTTCTAGGAAACCGGCGCAAAGGTGATCTGGGGCACCGGCAAAAACGTCTGCAATGTCGGTAACTTTCTTTTCCCTGTTCACTCTGGCGTGTCGAGAAAACGATCTTTCTCGTGGATGGAATTGAAAGTCCGAAACTGGATATCAGGCCTGGCCGAAACTAGGGCTTCCATGGCCGAAGGTCCCACCACGATCGGTTCCAGGATCAGGGGTTCCACCAGAGGGCGGTCGCGTCGTCCCGAACCTTGCCGCGTGGGAACCGCAGACCCGAGGGGTCGGCCCCTTCCAGGGATCGCACCCGCTTCAACAGGGCAGCGGGGCCCTGTTCCCGGGCCAACTCGAAGATCCCGGACCAGGAGAGGTCACCGAAAACCTCCACCGACCGGCTCGCCCCGTCGGTCATCGCCAGGAAAGGCGCCCGGGGCAGCGTGCCGGTCAGCGCCTCTTCGGCGGCCCGCGGATCGGCGCCCGCCGTCCAGAACCCGTTCGGAACGTTGCGCCAGGCCCTGATCGCGGTACCCGGACCCACACGTGGGCGCAGGTCGTCGAGACGGGTGTCGGCCACCACCCGGATCCGACCGTCGGCCTGGGACAGCAGCACGGAGTCGGACAACACCAGGTACTCCAGGGCGTCGTCGTGCACCCGGACCGCCACCACCGTCGCCGAAGGTGTCTCCTGAACGGTGAGGTCGCAGGTTCCCGAGTGCGCGGTGGACACGGCCGTGATCGCCTCCACCAGCGCCTCACGCATCGGCAGACCGGACTCCATCCCCGCCAACAGCAGGGCCCCGAGCCTGTGTGTGTACCAGGCGACCCCGTGCGAACAACCGTTGTCCTCGTCCCGCGGGGCGCTGACGCCATCGAGCAGCACCGCGGACGTGGTGGTGACCGCGGCGAAGTCCTCGTTGGGACGGTCGGGGGTACCGGCTTCGGTTGCGAGGAGGAAGGGCACGAAGCGGTCCTACCCGGGACAAGGGCCCGCATCCGTGTCGGCGGGGTCGTCCGGATCACACCGGCCGACCCCGCGTGGACGATCGGCTCAGCGCACCAGGACCGTGGCGTGGATGTCCAGGTGACCCTGCTCCCACAGCCAGTCCATGGCGGCCAGGCTGACCCGGGCGCAACCCTTGGAGGCCGGCTGCGCGGGGACGCTCGGGTAGCCGTGCACGGCGATGCCGCCGTTGAAGTACTTGGGTCGGTAGAGCGCTCCGTAGGGCCCTGGGTCCCAGGAGTCGACCTCGCGGAAGACCGGGTAGGAGCCCTCCGGGGTGACGGCGATCCGCTCGTCGCCGTCGGAGCCCTCGTAGGGCTGACCGGATCCGGTGGAGGTGTGGATGACGCGCTGGACCTCGCCGTCGGTGACGACCAGCAGCAACTGCCGTTCCAGGTCGATCTCCACCACCGCGCCGGAGTCGGAGGAGGCGGAGGGGACGATGCCCTCGTCGAGGACACCGCGGGTGGCCGGGCCGACGATGCCGTCCCGGTCGATGCCGGCGGCCTTCTGCAGGGCCAGGACCGCGTGCTCGGTGTGCATGCCGAACTCGCCGTCCGAACCGTCGATCCAGTAGCCGAGTTCGTTCAGCCGGTCCTGGAGTGCGCGCACCTGCTCACCGGAGTCACCGGGCCGCAGGTCCGCGGTGATCGCGGTGGCGGACGGGGCCGCCGCCGAGGTGGAGGCCGGGGCCGGTGCGGCGTGCGCCGGGGAGGCGATCAGGGAGGCGCTCAAGGCCAGGGCACAGGCCGGGCCGAGGAGGAGGGTCGTGCGGACGGGGTTCCTTGCGAAGAGTGATCGAGGGGAGACCATACGTTCCATTTACCCATAGATTCGGGTTTCCCGGGCCTTCGCCCCGGAAGCTGTGGACAACTCGAATCGACCTCGAATCGACATCGCAGGTCATGGCGTTCCAGGGCCGGAGAATCGAGACACATGGCCCGCCCGGACGGTCGATCGACGGTGGCCCAAGGCGCTTCGATCCGATGCCACGACGACCTGCCGGCCCTATCCACCGACCCGACCTGCCGGGTCGGGTCGGGAACTCAGGCGAACTTGGAGCTGCGCACCGGTCCGGAGGTCATCGAGGGCAGCCTCGGGCCGTCCGCCCACCTCCGTGCCACCGCCTCGGTGAAGGACACCACCTCGGGGTCGCTCTCCTGCGGTTCGGCCGCGACGATCTCCTCGGCGATCTCCTCCTCGGGACGCTCGTCGACCGGTTTCCGGTCGAGGTCGCCGTCCACGACGCGCAGGCTCTCGTCCCAGGGAGGGTTCACGGTCTGGTGCAGCACCGAGACCACGTCGGCGGCTACACCGGGTGGGTCGGTCCAGCAGGAAGCGTGCTCGAACAGGACCTGGCCGGGCGAACGAGGAACGAGGGCCCGACGAAGTTCCATGTCGGTGTCGGTGAGGTCGTAGGCCACCACCAGGGCGTCGGATCGTTCCGGTTCGATGGGGACCACGGGTAGGTCGAGCAGCCGTGCGGTGGCGAGCCCGAGGATGAGGCTGGAACGGTCCGGCAAGGGCATCACCGCGTCGGGAACGCGACCGCCGGCGGTGAGGACCGCGGCGAGATCGGCGATTCCGGTGCGGCAGCTCTCGTAGCCGTCGCCGAGATAGGCGAAGCGTCCGGTCATCCCCTCGTCGAAACCATACGGAGAGACCTGGCCCAAGACAGCGCCCGTCAGCGCGAAATGCCATCCACGCAGATCACGGTGGTCCATGGGGCCGGCCTCCCGGGCCGCCTCGGCCCTCTCCACCATGAGGGCGATCCGGTGATGGGCCAGGTCCCAGGACTCGTCCTCGGGGGTGGAGAGACGGTCGAGGAGCTCGCGCGCGGCGTCGATGTCGCCGGAGCACAACGTGTTGTACGCCAGGAGGTATCCGCCGGGCCAGTCCGGAAGTGGGCCGTCCCAGGCCCGTAGCTCGCGTGCGGCGTCCTCGTGGCGCTCCAGGTCCTCCAGGGCCGAGGTGAGTTCCCACAGGATCGGGACGGCCTCCGGCGCGTTCACCCGGCCCGTTCGCAGCGCGGGGACCGCAAGGTGCGGCAGGCCCGCCTCCAGACACGCGTAACCGAAGTCGTAGCAGGCCTGCGGGGTGTCCGGCCGTTCGACGAGTGCCTCCGCCGCCGTGCTGAGGTCGGGGAGGTTCGCCGCGCGCCCGACCGCGCCCACGAAGCGCCCGACGTCGGCCGGGCGGAGGTCGTCCGCCCGGCCGCGTAGTGAGTTCACCGCGGAGCCCACGTCACCGGACTCCAAGGCCCGCCATGCCTGGTCGAGATCTGCCGTCAAGATGTCCCTCTCGTCACTCGGGTGCGGGATACCGGACCGCGTCCCACCACGTTCCGATGACCGCCCGTGGCGCGGGGTTCTGGGGAACACGTTCCCGCGGTTCGAGGGTACGAAGCGGGCCGAACGCCAGTTCCGCGATGCGGAGATGTGGTGTTTTTGCCGAGAGTTGATGACTCAGAGTGAATGTGGGAGCGAGTTCCGTTGCATAAAGGAGGGTCCGTGCACATTTCGCCGAATGAGGGGAAGCGGACATGAGGATGACGGTGGGTCGGATGACCGTGACGATGGCCGCGGCCGCCGCGGGTCTACTGGCCGCGACGCAGTCGACGGTCGCGCACGCGGAGCAGACCGAGGGGATGGAGCCGACGGGCCAGGCCGAGGCGACCGAGGGGACGGGCGGAACGGAGGAGACCGAGGGCTCCGAAGGGGGCGGCGAGCAGGAGGTCCAAGAGCCCGAGACGTTCACCAGCGAGTTCACGGTCGACGCGACCCCGGACATGGTCGTGGACGCCGAGAACCAGCCGGTCGACGGCGAGGAGGGCGCGACCGGGACCTTCGGACTGCGGCTCAACAGCGATGAGGAGATCATCTGCTACGACATCGAGTTCTCCGGCGTCACCGAACCCTTCGAGAGCTCGGCCGAGACCGCGACCCACCTTCATGAGGCGGCCGAAGGCGAGTTCGGTCCGCCGCGTGTGGTCTTCCCCGACCCACAGGACCAGGGTGACGGCACCTTGGTCGGCTCCGGCTGCGTGCAGGGACCCTTCACCACCGGTGAGGAGGACGCGGAAGCGGGCACGGACACCGGTGAGGGCTTCACCGTCGCCCAGATCGAGGAGAGTCCCGAGAACTTCTACGTTGACACGCACACCGCCGACTACCCGGACGGGGCGGTCCGCGGTCAGCTCCCGGCCGAGGAGAGCGGCTCCGAGGAAGGCTCCGGCGGTGGCGAAGGCTCCGGCGGTGAAGAGGGCAGTGGGTCCGAGGAGGGCGGTGGATCCGGTGACGGTAGCGGCTCCGAGGGCGATACCGGCACCGAAGGTGGAGATACCGGTACCGAAGGCGGTGAAGAGGGCGGTGGATCCGGTGACGGTAGCGGCTCCGAGGGTGACACCGGCACCGAAGGTGGAGACACCGGTACCGAAGGCGGGGAAGGCTCCGGTGGCGGCAGCGGCACCGAAGACGGTGGCGGAAGCACCGAGTGACCGATCCGCGCCAGGACGGCCCGACCTTCGGCCGTGAGGCGACGTGGCGGGGCCCCGACCGATCGGGTCCCCGCCACGGCCCCGACCGGTCACGGATGAACGCCGTCATGCCCCGCGGCGCGGCTCGCAGCCTTGGCGGCCACCTGATCCCCTAGGAGGACTTACCCTTCTCGACGGCGAGGCGACGTGCCCGACGCCCTCCGTACACGCAGCGCCGCATCAACTGGTCGAGGGGGCCCGGGTGGTCGCGCGATTCCAGGAAGGCGGCCACCAGCAGGCTCACCGACCACGCCAGCGCGGCCACCACGAGAGCCCCCGCGGCGCCCACCGCGTCGCCCAATCCCACCAACTGGGTGTGCAGGGCCACGGCGACCAGGACCGAGTTCAGGAGATAGAAGGTGAGCGAACGCTTGCCCATGGCGGCGACGGACATGGTCAGTGGGCCTTGGGTCCGGTCCAGCCTGATGCTCCACAAGGCGAACAGGGCCGCGTAACCGGCGCCGCCCAGTACCCCGGTGAGCACCTGGAGGGCCATGTACAACCCCTCGGTGATCACGTCCGGGGAGAGCACGCCCACGGCGGTCAGGGCGGAGGGCACCGCACTGAGCACCGACACGCCGATACCGATCACCGCGATCTTGGTGAGCAGCCCCTTGTGCGCGGCCGGGTCGTCCAACAGCCCGGAGCGGCCCGCCCGGTAGCCCAGGACCACCAAGAGCAGCAGCGGGTACGCGAAGGCGATGAACACCGGGCCGAAGGGCAGCCCCACCACGCGGCCGATCCAGTCCTCGACGGTCAGGTATCCGGGCAGCGCGTACCCCTCCGGTCCCTGCGTCGCGCTGCCCACGCTCATCCCGACCATCGCGACCGGCACGGTGATCGCGTAGAACACGGCGAACACCACCGCCGCCCGCACGATCGCCTTGTCGGAACGCAGCAGCAGCCAACCGGTGACCAGCGCCGCCAGACCGTAGGACGTGAGGATCTCGCCGGGGAAGACGAGGAAGGCGTGCACGGCGCCGAACAACAGCAGGAAGAAGCCCCGTCGTCGCAGCAGCCCGCGGACCTCCTGGTCGGAGGTGCCCTTGGCGCGCTGCCGGGAGACCATCCAGGCCATCCCGTAGCCGAACAGGATGGCGAACATCGGGAAGGAACGGTTGTCCAGGAACAGCGTGGTGAACAGGGCGGCGATCCGGTCCTGGACGGGTTCGCAGGACACGTCCACACCGAATCCGACCCCGGAGTACACACCGGCGTAGGCCATGGCGATGAGCAGCAGCATGACGCCGCGCGCCAAGTCGGGGGCGAGTTTGCGCGCCGCCCTCGGCGCAATCACGGAACCGGTGGAACCGTCCGTCGGTGCCGACATGTCGACATGTCCTCTCTCGGTCGATCTCGATCGATGTGTTCCCGGGCCGGGTGCTGCCGGCGGACCTCAGTCTCCATCCGGGGAGGGGGCCGGCGCATCGGTCGGCAGGCCGGCCGACCGGCCGGATCGGGGCCGCCACGGTAGGTCGGTCGGCCACGATCGGATCCGACCGACGGGAGGGCCTCGGAGTGGGGAGCCGTCGAAAGCGGGTAGGTCGTGTGGGCGGGGCGCCCCGTCAGGCCCACGGCGCGGTGCCCCGCCAGAACCTCGACGATCCGGGAGGCGGCATGAGCCGGTTCTTCATGAACGAGCGCGAGACCCTCGTCGAACAGGCGTTGGAGGGGCTCGTCGAAGCCCACGGCGGCCTGGTCGACGTGCACACCGATCCACTGTTCGTCACCCGGCGCGTGCCCGCCACGGGCAAGGTCGCGCTGGTGTCGGGCGGTGGTTCCGGGCACGAACCCCTGCACACCGGCTTCGTCGGCCAGGGCATGCTCGACGCGGCCGTGCCGGGGGACGTCTTCGCCAGTCCCACGGCCCTTCAGGTGCGCGCGGCGATCCAGGCCGCCGACACCGGTGAGGGAACGGTCATGGTGATCAAGAACTACACCGGCGACGTCTTGAACTTCTCCATCGCCGCCGAACTCCTCTCCGAGACGCACCGGGTCGAACAGGTGCTGGTCGATGACGACCTGGCCACGCAGAAGGAGGACGAGGGAGGACCCGGCCGGCGCGGAACCGCCGCCGTGGTCGCGGTCGAGAAGATCTGCGGAGCGGCGGCCGAGGCGGGTGCCCCCGTCGTCGAGGTGCGGGAACTGGGCCGGCAGGTGGTGGCGCGGTCGGCGACGCTCGGTGTCTCGTTCGAGGCGTGCACCAACCCGATGACCGGACGGCGCTCCTTCGACCTGGAGCCCGAAGAGATGGAGTTCGGCGTGGGCATCCACGGTGAACGCGGCATCGAGACCAGACCGACCACCGGTGCCGCGGAACTCGTGGAGAGCCTGGTGACGCCCCTGGTGGAGTCGGTGGGGCTGCGCCGTGGCGACTCGGTCCTGGCGATCGTCAACGGACTGGGCGCCACCCACGGACTCGAACTCGGAGTGGCGGCCCGCGAGACCCGACGGGTCCTGGACGGGCGGGGGATCGGTGTCGCCCGCTCCCTGGTCGGCCCGTACGTGACGTCGTTGGACATGAAGGGGTTGTCGATCACGCTCACGGCTTTGAGCGACGACCTGGTGAAGTTCTGGGACGCGCCGGTGCGTACCCCGGCGCTGGTGTGGTGACGGGAGTGGTGGACATGACGGGTGACGGGAACGCGGCCGACCTGACCGGCGCGGAGACCAGGACGTGGCTGCTCGCGTTCGCCGAACGGGTGATCGCCGACGCCGACGAGCTCACCGAACTCGATCGGAAGGCCGGTGACGGCGACTTCGGATGGAACATCTCCTCCGCGCTCAAGCGGGGCCGGGAGGGGTTGGCGGGGATCGATGGCGACCACCCGGCCCAGGTGTTCCAGACCGTGTCCGACGCCTTCCTCGCCTCCGGTGGAACCAGTGGTCCGCTGTTCGGGCTGTGGTTCGGTCGGCTCGGTTCGGGACCCTCCGCGCCCTGGGACGTGCCGGAGTTGGGCGCGGCCTTCGGCAGGGCCACCGGGGCGGTGCGCAGGCTCGGCAAGGCCGAAGTGGGGCACAAGACCATGGTGGACGCGATGGCGCCGGCGACCGACGCGCTCACCGAGACCTCCACGGTCGGCTGGCGGGAGGCGGTGTCGGACGCGGCGCGAGCCGCCCGCGCGGGCGCGGACTCCACCGGTGGGATGATCGCGCGCCGAGGACGAGCCAGCTACCTGGGCGAACGCGCGCAGGACGTGCTCGACCCGGGCGCGGTGGCCGTGGCGTGGTTCTTCGAGTGCGCCGAGGGGGCCTGAGGAGAGGGTGTGCCCCGGGGCCGATAACCTCCCGTTCCGCGGACCGAGAACACTGAGAACGCGGATCGAGCACGCGGAACGGGAGCGAGGGACGGGCATGAGCGAAACCAGGGCCGATGCCGGCGACCACAGGGGCGACCACAAGGTCATCGTGATCACCGGGGCCGGCGCGGGGATCGGCCGCGTCACCGCGCGACGCCTCCTCGACGAAGGTCATTCGGTGGTCCTGGCGGGCCGTCGTGCCACCACCTTGGCGGAGACCGCCGAGGGCCGTCCCGGGGCGATCGTCGTGGAGACCGACGTGACCTCGCCCGACTCGGTGCGGTCGTTGTTCCGGGCGGTGCGCGAACGACACGGTCGCGTGGACGTGCTGTTCAACAACGCCGGTGTGTTCGGGCCCGCGGCGTCGGTGGACGAGGTCACCGACGAGGACTGGCGGGAGGTCCTGGACACCAACGTCACGGGGGCGCTGTACTGCGCCCGAGAGGCCGCGTTGCTCATGCGCGATCAAGTACCCCGGGGCGGCCGGATCATCAACAACGGGTCCATCTCGGCGCGGGTGCCCCGGCCGTCGAGCGTGGCGTACACCGTGAGCAAGCACGCCATCAGCGGACTCACCGCCTCCATGAACCTGGACCTGCGTGGTCACGGCATCGCGTGCACCCAGATCGACATCGGCAACGCCGCCACCGCGATGACGGCGGAGTTCGGTGCCAACGCCCGCCAGGCCGACGGTTCGGTGCGCCCCGAACCCACCATCGACGCCGCGCACGTCGCCGACACCATCGCGCACATCGTGTCCCTGCCGTTGGACGTCAACGTGCCCACCCTGACGGTGATGGCCCGGGAGATGCCCTTCGCGGGCCGCGGCTGACCTCGGTACGTCGACGAGAATCCACGCGCCCCACCGTTTCCGGACCTCCCGAAATCATGGGTGGGGGCGTTACCCGTTGTGCTAACGTCGCTTCCTCTAGGCGACCCGGACCTGGCCCCCTGGCCCAGGGACGTGCCGATTGCACGTTCTTCAGCCGTCAAGGGGAGTCGCGCCCATGCGTGTCCACTTCGCGGTGTACGCCCGAGGGCTACGCCGCCATTCGACCCACCGTGCCGCGCTCGTCGCCGGCTTCATCACCAACTCGGTCTTCGGCGCCATCAACGCGATGGTCCTGCTCGCGGTGTTCTCCGCGCGCCCACAGATCAATGGGTACGACGCCTCCGACGCCGTCACCCAGGTGTTCGTCGGGCAGATGCTCATCACGGTCACCATGATCGTCCACACCGGTCCCTCACTCGACCTCGCCGAGCGCATCCGCACGGGTGAGGTCGCCAACGACCTGCTCCGCCCGATCTCCCTCCAGGGGTGGTGCCTGTCAGAGGACCTGGGCCGATCCACCTGCGGTTTCCTCTTCCGCGGGGTGCCGACCTTCCTGGTCGGCGTGGTCCTGTTCGACACGGTGCTGCCCTACGAGATCACGGGCGCGCTCGCGTTCCTGACCTCGGTGGTCCTCGCCGCACTGGTCGGCTTCGCCCTGCGCTACCTGTACTCGCTCTGCGGGTTCTGGATGTTGGACAGCCGTGGAGTGTGGGCGGTCGCCGGGCTGGTCGGGCCGATCCTCGCGGGGATGATCCTGCCGCTGCCCCTGTTCCCACCGGCGATCGGAGACGTTCTACGGCTGCTGCCGTGGGCGTCGATGGTGCAGATCCCCGCCGAGATCCTGCTCGGCAAGGAGTCACTGCCCGGGGGTGGAATTCTGAGCGGTCTGGCCCTCCAGGCGCTGTGGGCGGCGGTGCTGCTCGGTCTGGGGGCCTGGATCACCGCCACGGCCACGCGCAGGGTGGTGATCCAGGGTGGCTGACACCAAGGGCCGCGCCGGAATCCCCGGGGACGGGTGGTCCGAGCCCGGAGGTGGGCGGACCGGTCGGGTCCGGTACACCGCCACGACACTCCTACGGCCGTTCGCCGACTACCGGCGGCTGGCCTGGCTGTGGGTTCGGGCCTTCGCGCAGTATCCGCTCTCCCTCGTGCTCATGTCCTTGGCCGTCACGGTCAGCGTCCTCACCCAGGTCGGCGCCGTGGTGATCCTGTTCGGCCACGCCGGCACCCTAGCCGGATTCAGCGTGATGGAGGGGTTGTTGGTGTTCGGGCTGGCTTCGAGCGCCTTCGGGACCGCGGACATGTTCGCGGGTTCGGTGGAACGCCTGGGAACCCACATCCGATCGGGGACCCTGGACACCATGCTCATCCGGCCGGTGTCCCCACTGGTCCAGGTGGCCGCGGACGAGTTCTCACCGCGACGGTTGGGCAAGGTCGTCCCGGCCCTGGCGATCCTGGGGGTCGCCCTGTCCGAGGTCGACGTCGAGTGGTCCGTGGCCAAGGTGGGACTGCTGGTCCTGATGGTGCTCTCCGGCACGCTGATCTGCGCCGCGATCTGGGTGATCACCGGATGCCTGCAGTTCTTCATCGCCGGTGCGCGTGAGGCCGCCAACTCACTCACCTACGGAGGGCAGGCCCTCACCGAATACCCGATCGCGATCTACGGGCAGGAGATCGTCCGCTCGGTCACCTACGTGGTGCCGCTGGCCTTCATCAGTTGGCAGCCGGCACTGCTCGTCCTCGACCGCCCCGACCCCCTCGGAATGCCCGAGCAGCTGCGTTACCTCGGGCCGGTCGTCGCGGTCCTCCTCTGTGTCTGCGCCGCCCTCACCTGGCGGTTCGGGCTGCGTCACTACCGATCCACCGGGAGCTGAGAGATGACCCCGAACGAGACCCTCCACCGTGAGGCACCCGGAGAACCGATCATCGAGGTGGTCGGTCTGGGACGTGACTTCGTCCTGTCCGAAGGCCTGTTCCTGCGCCGGACCCGCCGCCGGGTCAGCGCGGTCGGCGACGTCACCTTCACGGTCCGGGCCGGGGAGATCGTCGGATACCTCGGTCCCAACGGCGCCGGGAAGTCCAGCACCATGAAGATGCTCACCGGCATCCTCACCCCCACCTCGGGGACCGTTCGGGTGGCGGGCCTGGAACCGGCCCGCCGACGCACCCGGTTGGCCGCGGAGATCGGGGTGGTGTTCGGACAGCGCACCACCCTGTGGTGGGACCTTCCCCTGCGCGACAGCCTGTCCCTGACCCGGCACCTGTACCGGGTACCGGAACGCGAGCACGCGGAACGACTGGCGGAGCTCACCGAACTCCTCGAACTCGGCCCCTTCCTGGACACGCCGGTCCGACAACTCAGCCTGGGCCAGCGCATGAGGGGCGACCTCACCGCCGCCCTCCTGCACGCTCCACGGCTGCTGGTCCTGGACGAACCGACCATCGGGCTGGACGTGGTGAGCAAGTCGACCATCCGCGAGTTCCTGCTGCGGACCAACGCCGAGCGGGGCACCACCATCCTCATCACCACGCACGACCTGGGTGACGTGGAGCGTCTGTGCGACCGGGTGATGGTGATCGACCACGGTCGGTTGGCCTTCGACGGCGGCCTTCCCGAACTGCGCGCGACCGTGCCGGTACCGCGGGTCCTGGTGGTCGACCTGGCGGCTCCGGCGCCGAGGATCGAGGTTCCCGGGGCCCATACCGTACGGGTAGAGGGGCCCAGGCAGTGGTTGGAGCTGCGGGACAACCCCGCCAGGGTGATCGCCGAGGTGGCCGGGGAGCACGAGGTGGTCGACCTGACCCTGCGCGAACCCGACATCGAGACGGTGGTGTCGTCGCTCTATCGAGGGACGGTACCGGTGGAGCGGGCGGACGGAGCCTGAAGCGTGTGGACGCGATGTGACGTGGCGTTCGGACGCGGTGGGGGAGTGGGCACCACGCGTGGTGGTGGTATCACCACTATGGAATCCGAGGACGGTACCCGAAAGACTCGGTCGTATGGACAGAACCCTTCCGAGCCCGGTGCGTTGGTCCACGTTCCTGTGGGCGTCGGCGATCGCGGCGGGCATCATCGAGACCTCCCTCGCGGTGGCGCCCGGGCTGGCGGAGGGCGCCGCGGTGCCGTGGCTCGCCCTGTCGGTCCGCGGGCTGCTCTACACCTTCTCCGCCCTGTTGGTCGTCTGGTTCGCCAGGGGACACCACTGGTCCAGGGTGACGCTCGTGGTGTTGATGACCGGTGTGGGTCTGGCGAGCGTGCTGGCGTCCATGGGGCTGGGGGTGCTGTCCGGCCTGGGTGTGTTCGCCGGCCTCGGTTATGAGGGCCCGGGTGCCGCGTTGGCGCTCCGGGTCGTCCACACCGTCGTGTACGTGGCGGCGGTCGTGGTGGCCACCGTGATGGCGTTCCTCCCGGCTTCGGGCCGCTACTTCGCCGCCACCGGTGTCGAAGACGATCCCCTCCACTCGGAGAACGTCGGACGATCGGACGTTGAGGGCACCGTCATCGACCGCGCCCTGCTCGCCGGCGGCTGATCGGCCGAGCCACAGAGCCACAGAGTCACCGAGCCACCGACCGGTTCGGCCTTCGGGCCACGGACCGGTCGTCCACAGGGTGAGAGTCGGCCTGTCCTCGCCCGATGTGTTCGGCCTACCGCGGACGTATGGGGAGCTTCGCTCTTCGCGCGCCTCGGCGTGCCCTCCCACCACCTTCACCACCTCTCAGCCGTCCGGTTGCCGCGCTTCGCCCCATACCGGGAAAATGGTGCACATGACGCTGCTCTCCTACGGCATGTGGCTCGGGGTCACGTTCGGTGTGCTCTCCTGTGTCGCGTACACGGTCGCCGCCGTGGCCCAACGCAGGCTCGCGGTCCGGCTCTCCGCGCCGCTCACAGGAGGACGGCAGTTCGGTCTGTTGCTGCGGCACCCGCTCTGGTGGGTGTCACTGGTCTTCAACGGAGGTCGTGCCGGGTTCCAGGTGGCGGCGGTCGGTTTCGCCCCGCTCACCGTGGTGCAACCCCTCGGCGTGCTCGTCCTGGTCTTCGGTATCCCCTGGTCGGCCCGGCTGGAGCACCGGCGGGTGAGCTCGGCGGAATGGCGTGGGGCCGCCTTCACGATGGTGGCCCTGGGCGTCCTGCTCGCGGTCACCGTCACCGGGGACGTGGGCGGGGTGATGTCGGAATCGGACTCCGTACTCGTCGGGGCGGGCACGGTCCTGCTGATCTCCGCCGTCGCCTGGTTGGCGGGCAGGATTCCTTCGATGGCCTGGCGAAGCTATCTGCTGGCCGGGGCCGCCGGGGTCGCGTTCGGGGTCTCCTCGGCCGCGGTGAAGACCGCCGTGTGGGCCTTCGGAGACTTCGGGGTCACCGCGTTCGTCCACCCCGCGACCCTGGCCACCCCGGTGATCGCGGTCTTCGGGCTCTTCCTGGCCCAAGCCGCCTACCAGGGTATGGATCTGGGCGCGCCGCTCGGCATCACCACGCTCGCCAATCCGGTGGCGGCGGCGGTCGTGGGTGTGGCGTTCATGGGGGAGACCTACGCCGGCGGCGTTCCCGGCGCGGTGACCGCCGTGGTCTGCGCTCTGGTCGCCGCACACGGGATCCGGTTGCTCACCGTCCGCTCCGATGGTTCGTCCGGCCCCCTTTCCGAGACCTGCGAACCCGGATCTGCGAAGTCGGAGCCTTGGTCCGGTCTCGACCGCCGCCCCTGACCGGGCCTCACCCCGATAGGCCCTCGAAGTAGCCCCTCGCACCCCTGCGGAGAGCTGGGCCCACCTCCTCCCTCTCCGTTTCGACGGTGGCCTCGAACGCGTTTTCGTTGCGTTGTTTCGTCACTATCGTGATACGTCGAGCACATTGCGTAGGCGCTGTTTCGTCGCCCCTGGCATGCATGGAGCGTTTCAGGTGGCGGTGACGAAACGAACGGATCAGAGTTTCATTCGTGCCGCACGAGCCGCCTGAAGCCATGCTCCCGCGTTGGTGACGCCCCTCATGGGCCGGCCCGTCACCGCTCCGGCCGACCACGTGCCCGACAGCCGACGGCACCATCGACCCGCCGGAGCGGACCATCCTGTTGGTGGCGCCCGAGGCGCACCGACCGGCCCACGCGAGCCGAACCCGCCCGAGCCCGTGGGCACCCTCCTTCGGCCCGCGACCGCGCGAACAGGCAGTCGGAACGGGCACGGCGCCGCGCCCCCCACCGCGGCGCGCGAGGTGGATCCCGGACGATCCGAACCGGGCATCCTCGATGGACCGGCACCCGAGGGCGTCTCCACCGAGGTGGTCGTGGTCGACGTCCTCTCGACCGCCATCGAACCGACCGGCGACGGCTTCCAGGGGGACACCGCCCCCTGGCCGCCCTCTCCCCGCTCCGAGATGGGCCTTCCCGGCGACCGTCCATGTCGGATCGTCGATCTCCGGTGGTCACATGTCCGGATCCCCTGGGTTCCGTACGCATCGCCGTTCCTCCTGGGGGCCGCTCGTCGCAGGGATCGACCGGCGCCCGAACAGAGCCGTCGCGCGATCGGGACGCTCGTCGGAACGCCGAGCCGGCCTCTCGCTCGGGTCACCCGGGGTGGTCTTCTCGTGGGTCGGGCACAGGGTCTCGCCGGTGACGTTCGCGCACCTGGAGACCCCTTGGCGGCTCTGACCCTCGGACGCGGCGAGCCGTCGTGCCTTCGCGCCCCCGACCTCGATGGGCGGGTGCGCGTCGACACGAACCGGCCGGGTGGGACTCTTTCCGGCCCGCCTTTGGCGGCCCCACCGGTGGACGTCCCCCGAGGCGACCTCATGATCCGGACCTCGGCGCGATTCCCTCGTGCGGGCACCCCCGCGGTGCCGTTCGTGGTGCGGACCCCGGCGGAACGGCGGCTCGAACCTTCGTGGGCCGTGACCAGTGCGGCCGTGGCGTCGCGGTACGCGTCCGGTCTCGCGCTGAACGCGGTGACGCCGGGTGGGCAGAGGGTCGTCGCGAGGTACCTGTCCACCTCCAAGGAGGTCGCCGGGTACGTGTTCGGGCTCGGCGGCATGGCCAATCTCCCTTGTGGTGATCGCATCGACGCACCCCGGCCGTATCGAGACCGGAACGGTCGCGTCGGTGGTCACCCGGCTCGATTACCTGAGGACCGTTTTCCGCACCGTTCTTCGCTGTTCCCGTCGTTCCTCGAATCGGTGTCGACGGCGGTTCCGAACATCGGTCCTGGTCGCTCTGCTGGAACCTCCTCCGGGGTGTCGGGTGTTCACGCGTCGATCGGTCCAAGGCATGACCTGGAGCTTCAGGTCGGGGGACCGGGATCGGCGCCGGTCCGGGTGGTCGCACCCCGACCCCCGTCACCGTCTTCGAAGGCTCGGGACGACCCGGCTCCGATCGACCCGGTTCCGTCCTCGGCCCGGCAGCGCGCTACCGGTGTGCGGTCCACCGGCGGTAGCGGTATCGGGGTCGAGGCGGTGAGGGACCGATGGTCGGGTCGAGGTGGGCAACGGTGACCTCCCGCCGAGCGGGGACGGGGGAGGGACCGGATGGTCTTCCGGTGCCCCCACCTTCCACTGAACACGACCGGGGATCGACTGCCAAGCCCCGATCTCCGGCCTGTGGACAACCCTTCCGAACCCGGAAGGGTGTCCGGTTCAGTACAGGTCGAGATGCGGTTCCGGAGCCGGATCGGGAACCGGGACCTTCCAGGTCAGCACGGTTCCGGAGACCTCACCGCGCCTGGCCTCGAACTCCCCGCCCAGGGCCAGGGCCCGCTCCTTCATGTTGCGCAGCCCGCTGCGGCGACCCGTCTCCGGCAACCCGATCCCGTTGTCCGTCACGCTCAACGCCAGGGTGGTCGAACGGCCGGTGACCGCCCTCTCCTCCACGACCACGGACACGTGTACCTCCGAGGCCTGGGCGTGTCGGGCCACGTTGGTCAACCCTTCCCCGAGCACCGCCAGGAGTTGCTCGCCCACGTCCTCGGGGACCGACGCGTCGATCGGCCCGTCCAGACCCACCCCCGGATGACAACCGAGACTGTGCGCGGTGTTCTCCGCCAGTCGCAGGATCCGACCGCGCAACGACGTGTCCTGCCGACTCGGTGGGTTCTGCAGGTCGAAGATGGTGGAGCGGATCTCCCTGATGGTGCCGTCCAGCTCGTCGATGGTGAGCTGGACCCGTTCCTCGGCCTCGGCGGAATCGATCAGCCGGACCGTGCTCATCAGGGTCATCGCCGAGGCGAACAATCGCTGGATCACCACGTCGTGCAGGTCCTTGGCGATCCGGTCGCGCTCCTCCAACACCACGATCCGCTCGGTGTCGCGGCGGGCGTCCGCCAACTCCAGGGCGACCCCCGCCTGCGCGGAGAACGAATGCAACATCCGGCGGATGTTGGCGTCGAACGGAGCCCGTTCGAGGAGCTTGCCGAGCAACAACACGCCTCGGGTGTTCCCCGGGGTGCCCAACGGCACCAACAACCCGGGACCGTACCCGCGGTGCGTCAGCATCGGGCATTTGGCCTGCCGTAGATCGGGAATGGTGACGGCCTCCCCGGACTCGTACACCCACCCACAGACGGAGTCGTGGATCTCGACCGGCGTCCCCAGGATCTCCTGGGCGACCGGACCATCCGCGAACTCCGCGAAGAGGTGATCGCGCGCGTGCGGGTCGGGCAGCATCACCACCGCCGTGTCCGCCCCGCTGATCTCCCTGGCCTGGGCCGCCATGTAGGTCAGCACCTGGTTGGTGTCCGCGCCCGAGAGCAATCGCGTGGTGATCTCGCTGGAGGCGCCCAGCCAGCGTTCGCGCAGCCGGGTCTCCTCGTACAGGCGGGCGTTCTCGATGGCGACGCCGGCGGCGGTGGCCAGCGCGGTGACTATCGCCTCGTCCTCCTCGTCGAACTCCTCGCCGTTCTCCTTCTCCGTCAGGTAGAGGTTGCCGAACACCTCGTCGCGGACCTGGATCGGCACCCCGAGGAAACTCGACATGCCGGGGTGCCCCTCGGGGAACCCGCCGAACTCCGGGTGGTCGCGCAGATCGGACAGGCGCAGCGCGGCGCGGTCGTACAGGGGCGCGCTCAGCACGCCCCTGCCATGAGGGAAGCGACTGATCCGTTCGACGTGCTCCCGGCTCAGCCCCACGGGAATGAACTCGGTGAAGTTGCCGTCCTCGCCGATCACTCCGAGTCCGGCGTACCTGGCCTTCGTCAGCTGTGCGGCGGCCTCTGTCAGCCTGCGCAGCACGGTGGCCAGGTCCAGATCACCACCGATGGTCAGCACCGCCTGGAGCAGGGAATGCACTCGTCCCTGGGCGGATGGTCCTGTTCGTGCCCCGGAACGCATCTCCGCGAGGAGTTCGCCCAGGGGCTTGGGGGACAACCGGTGGCTCTGGGGGATCTCGGTCATGTGTGGTTCAACCTCCGCAGAGCCGTTGAGGGGTTGAGGGCTAATACTCGAATTGTCGTTGGTTTTTTCCCGTTTTGCCACATCTGGCTGCTCTGAAGCCTGTCTGTGGGGCGGATAAATTACTTCGAAAACGCGGACGACGGTTGGGTAATTCATGCTAACGTCGCGGTCAGTCAGCGCGGCAAGCCCTCTCTGACCTGGAGTCGAGCATCTGGAACACGATGTTTCCGGTGCCATTCACATGAACCCCACAGGCTGTCGGGACCCGGGCATCGCCTCGGGGAGGACCCACGGTACGGCGGAAGGAAACCTCGGTGTCTGGATACCACGGTACGGTCGGCGCCACCGGCGTCGGTCCCGCCGTGTGGCCGGAACCACTCCGCAGGGTCCTGCTGCTCGCGGGGTTGGTCACCGCGATCCTGTTCACCGTATGGCTCTCCTCCGCTCCGGCACACGCCGAGGAACTCTCCCTCTCCGAACCCGCGCTGCCCTCGACGGGCGCCGTCGTGGAACGGGCGGAGGGACTCGGCCCGGTCGGTGACACCGTCGCCGAGGTAGGGGGCCACGCGACCCGAGCGGTCGGCGGTGCCTCGGAGGCCGCACAAGCGCTCCAGGCCAAGACCCCGGATCCGGTGCCGCACGTTCACGAGGCCGTGCGTTCGGCCTCGCTGCCCGAACCGGGTGGGCTTCCCGAGACGCTCGCCCCGGTCACCGGTCAGGTCGACCACCCCGAGTCCCAGGACACGGACGGCCCCGATGAGACCGGCGTGACCACCGAGACGGGGCAGAACCCCGAAGAGCCCGAGGTCGAAGAGACCATGGCGCGCCTCGATGCCCCGCCTCCTCACGAACGGGCCGTCCCCGACCCGGTCCAGGCGACCGATGTGGCGGACTCCGACGACGAGAGTGATGTCCTGGGTCCGGACGTCCTCGACGCCTCCTCCGCCGGCGGTGCCGCGCCCGCCACGGCGCCCACCGCCACCGGCGGCACCGCGACCGCGCACGCCGTCGCCGGCTACCTCGCCACCGCGGCCGCTCCGGCACCCGCCCCCGGCCTGTTCGAGGCCGCCCGACACGTCCTGCGTTCGGCGCCCGTCGAACCCACGGACGAGTCCACCTTCTCCCCGGACTAACGGACCCCCACAGGTCCACCGCGCCGCCACGCCCCGAGCGTTTCCACACGCTCCTCATTCCTTCGGCGTCCCACCGCGCGCGATCGGCCTTCTCCCGGCACACCCTTCCCAGCCACGCGTCTGGGGGCTGACGTGAGCCCCGCACCTCCTGCGAGGTTCACGTCAGCCGGTGGTCCGCCAGACCGACCGACTGAATCCGGCAAGAACCGACCCCGCCCCTTCCATGGGCGCGATGGTTCGACCGCCGGAACAAGCCTTCCGGCCCCGATCCCCCGGCCAGGGAGACGGGCCACCGTGACGGGGCGTGACATCGCCCCGCCGCACCCGAATGAACCGACACGAGAACCACTCTGGAAGGACACACATGTTCCACACCGCCCGCTCCTCCGCCCAGGCCATGCTGTTGGCGGCCGGCACCGCCGGATTCGTCGCCCTCGGCGCCGGGATCGCGGGGGCCGACACGCTCGGCGGTGTCACGGACGGCCTCCCCCTGGGAGACCTGGGAAACCAGGTCCCCACCGCCCTGACCGAAGGCGTCGGTACCCCCGTCGGTGACCTGGTCCAGGTCCAGCCCGGCGAGATCTCCGCCCAGCCCGATGTCCAGCACCAGTCCGGAACCCCCACCGACACCGTCGGACACGTCGTCGGTGACGGTGTCTCCGCCGAAACCCCGATCGAGACCGGCGAGGAGAACGCCGCCGAACTCGGCCCGCTCGGTCTGGACGGAGCCACCGAGACCCTGCCGCTGACCGACGCGGCCGGGGCCTCCCCGGTCGGCGGTGCCGTCGACCCCCTCTCCGGGCTGTTGGGGGGTACGGGGCTGCTCGACGCCCTCCCCCTGAGCGGTGGCGGACAGACCCTCCCGCTGAACCACTCCGAGTCGCCCCTCGACCTGGGGCACCACGCCTCCGTCGTCGAGGACACCGCGGGTGAGTTGGGGAGCCGGGTCAAGACCGGGGTGCAGGAGACCGACGCGCACCTGGTCGGCCTCGACGAGGTCGACCTCGACCGGGTCGGTGGGACCGTCCCCATGAGCGACCCCGTCGGGCTCGACGCGGGTGAGAACGCCGACCTGACCGGCGGAGTCACCACCCTGTTGCCCGCGGACGTCGCCGAGACCCTCCCGATGAGCGGATCCGAGGACCTGGCCGCCACCGATGTGGTCGACGGCGTGGACGCAGGGGCGCTGAACCAGGCCACCGAGCCCGTCACCGACACCGCCGCCGAACTCGAACTGCCGCTCCCCGTGGGCGACTCGGCCGGGACCCTGCCGCAGAGCGGTGCCACGGACCTGGTGGGCGATCTGCTGCCGCAGACCCCCGGCGGCGACCTCGTCGACGTCCAGGGTCTGCCTCAGTTGGGAGAGCCCCAGGTCGGCACCGACCAGTTGCCCGTCTCCACCGACGAACTGCCCGTGGCCGAGGGTTCCGCCGCGGACCTGGGGTTGGGCCTGAGCTGATTCCGAACGTGCGCCCACCCACAGCGGTGGGCGCACCACCTTGGGCGATACGCGTGACCGCCTCCGTCGATCGGCCATCGGGTTGAACTGTGAGGGTTCCCCGGAATCCGCCGGTGGGCACGGGTCGGCTCTCGCCGCCCGAGGTGCGCGGTGTGCCCCGGCCCAGGAGGCCGGGGGCGCGCCGAGTCCTCACCCGGACCGCCCGCTCCGGTCCGGGGAGAGAGGACGACACAGGGGTTCCGAGAGCGTTCGGGGCGTCGGGGCGGACCCCGGCGCCCCGTTCTCCCGCCGCGCATCGGGTGCCGCACATAGGGCGCGGTCGGCTCCGGCCATGGGGCGTTCCGATCCGGTGCCCTTCCCCTAACCCGTGGTCCTCCCCGAACCCGTGGTCCTCCCTGAACCCGCGGTCCTTCCCGGACCCGACCGGCCCCCTCGACCCCACCGAACCCGTGAACGCCGAAGGGCCCCGCCGTTCACGGCGGAGCCCTCCACGTCGAGGTCGATTCGTGTGACCGCTACCAGTCGTCCTCGCCGGTACCGAACCCGAGCCCGTCCTCACACGGGTTGGACGTGGCGTCACGGCCCTCGCCCGGACGGGCGGACGGCGATCCCGTCGCGTCCTCCTCGCCCACACCCTCTTCCTCCAGCGCCTCGCCGTTCTCCACGACCGACCGGTCCACCGGGGTCGGAGAGGACGTCGGCGGCTCTTGCGGGACCGAAGCGTCATCGGCGGCGAGCAGTTCCGGCAGAGGACGGTCCTCGCGCACGGCCCGGAACAGTTCCTCGGCGTCCTCCTGGTTCCACATGACCCGGTTGGGGTCGTACGGAGCCTGGTACCAGGGCACGGTGTGGAACTCGATGTCGGACAAGTCCACGTCGGCCATGGTGACCGCGATGGACAACATGCGATCGAGCGAGAGCTCACGGTCGGTGGCGCTGTGTTGGGCCACCGCCTGCAGGACCCCGTTGAGCTTGCGCGGGCTGGCCAGCACGTCGCTGCTGGTCACCTGGTCGGCGAGCGCCGCCATGAACATCTGTTGTCGGTCGATGCGGCCGATGTCCCCACCGTCGCCGATGTCGTAGCGGGCCCGGACGAAGGACAGGGCCTCCTCCCCGCGGAGGGTCTGCTGACCGGCTTCGATGTCGAGCTTGGACCGCTCGTCCCGCATGGGCTCGGGGATGCACATGTCCACCCCACCGATGGCGTCCACCACGTCTCGGAAGCTCGCGAAGCTCAGGTGGACGAAGTGGTCGACCCGAATGTCGGTGAGCGACTCGATGGTCCGCACGACACAGGGCGGGCCACCGTGGTACATCGCGGCGTTGATCATGCCGAAGTAGCCGTAGGTGCCCTCGGTCTTGGCGTAGGCGTCGCATTCGGGAAGCTGCACCAGGGAGTCGCGCGGGAAACTGATCACCGACACGCGTTTGTCCGGCGAGATGTGCGCGAGCATCAGGGAATCGGAGCGTTCGCCCTCGAACTCCTCCGTGTAGGCGGGACTGTCCTCCTCGTATCCATCGGATCCGATGAAGAGGATGTTGACCGCGTCGCTGATCTTGTCCGGTCGGTCCTCCTCGCTGAGTACCGAACCGATGTCGTGCTGCGTCATCTCCGAACGCAGTGAGTGGTAGTAGCCGTAGGCGGTGGCGGCGCCCAGACA
The DNA here is from genome assembly GCF_053619415.1 of Nocardiopsis sp. NPDC055551. Lineage (NCBI taxonomy): Bacteria > Bacillati > Actinomycetota > Actinomycetes > Streptosporangiales > Nocardiopsidaceae > Nocardiopsis > Nocardiopsis sp. NPDC055551. The sequence continues at coordinate 176,128 of NZ_JBSHJJ010000008.1, forward strand.
CAGGAGGATCGCGACCGAGGCCGCGGTCCACAGGACGACGCGGCGCAGACGGCGGTGCCCCTTCTTGCCGGTCGCCACGGTGGCCGTGGCGGTGGCGGCGGACTCATCACCGGCTCCGGTGGCGCCTTGTTCCTCGCCGCCTGCCTCGCCGTCCGTCTCGGGTGCGCTCTCGGGGCTCGCCCCGGTGACGTTCGAGGTGGCCTGGGCGGTCACTTCCTCGGCGCCTTCGGACGGTTCCGTCTCGGAGCTCTCGGCACCCTCGTCATCCGGAGTGGTGTCGTCCTCGGTCCGGTCCCGCGAAGCGTCCTCACCGGACTTCTCCGTGGCCGCCACGGACTCGTCGACGTCGTCGACGACGGGCGCCGGAGCGCTCTCACCATCAGGCGTACTCACACCGTCCGGTGCCGACGCTCCGTCCGTTGCCTCTTCCGGTGCCTCGTTCGGATCCTCGGCGCGAGGCTCCTCGGCCACGGTCTCGGGTCCCCCGGGACCGTCTTGTTCCTCGGAGTCTCTCCGGTCCTCGGACACGGGATCGTTCTCCGGGATCTCGTCTGGTGTCTGGTCCGCGCCGGAATCGGCGGAGTTCTCGTCAGCGGGCATCGTGACAATCTCGGTGAGTTCGGACGGCTGGACGTGCCAACGGACGGACACCGACCCGAGCGGGTCTCGCGTCCGGATCCGAGGAATGGCGGAGGTCGCGCAGGGGATGCGCGCGGGATGTCCGGAATCCGGGCCGAAAAGTCATCGAGGGAAGATGTGGCACCCGTGGAAGAGGGTGCGGCACCGATGGGCAGGGGGCGGCTAAGACACCAGAACCCGCGCGTGGCAGTGATCCTAGGTGAAGTTCTCGCAGAGTGCGCGTTCGGGTTGTCCACGCGCGCGGTTCCTGACCACAATTGCGCCGCACAAGTTCCTTCGTCGGATGGAAGTCCACGGAGGTTTTCCTGCCCGACTTTCTCACGTGTGACCGCAAGAATCACTTCTGACCCGCCGTGGGAACATCGGTTCGGAGCGTCCCGGTGGGCGTGCGCGCAATGATGCGGTTCCGCCTGGAGAACGCTCCCGATCGGGGTGCGTGGAGTCGCGTGTCCCGTGACGAACCGGGGTCAGTCGTCCCAGAACGCGCTTTCCTTCTCAGGGCTCGCCGGTGTGGCGGTGCGTCCGCTGGTCTTGCCGGAGGGCTTGGTGCCACCCTTGGTCGTCTTGGTGGTCGTCTTACGGGCCGGGGTGCTCTTGGCGGGCGCGCTTCCGGTGTGCCGGGGACGCGCGGTGACGGAGCTCTTCTCGATCGGCGCGGCGGGCTTGGGCGTCTCCCCGGAGTGGATGCTCAGGGCCTCTTCCTCCACGCTCAGCATCTTGCGCATCGCGGAGGGGATCTCTGGGAGGCGGTCCGCTCGCAGGTGGGCGCCGAGGACGTCCAGAGCGTGGTCGCACAGGACCCGCTTGGCGGTACCGGAGCCGACGCCACTGAGTTGTTCGACCTCTGGCAGTTCGTGTTCGCGCAGTAGCCGGACGACGGCGGCGAGCCGTTCACGCGTCTTGCGGTCGGTCATCGACATGACGGTGAGCTCGGCGTCGCGCAGGAACTCGGTCTTGTCGCCGTCGCCGTCACGTTCGGCGATGAACGCGCTGGTGAGACTACGGGCGGAGTTGCGGGTGCCGGACCGGAGCTCGGCTCGGCGGATCTGTCTGGCGTGCAGGGCCGTGACGACGGCGCTCGTGACCAGGCTGATGCCGGCACCCAACAAGACGAGCACGGCGGGGTTCTCAAGAATGTCCACGGGAGGCCTTTCCGGACGGGGCCGCACGGGGCAGGGGTTGCGGAGGTGGGGGCGTGCGGGGAGGTGCTCGGGTGCGTGACTATTCGGTAGTTCGGTACATCTTGTCAAGTGTCATGACATGCCGGGCACACGAAAATAGACGCCCCCGCAGATCAGGGAGGCCGGTGGGGATCGGTGTCGAATCGCCCTCGCCCATCACTTACCCGGGAGTTCGTGGTCGAACACGACCGTCCACAGGCTGTGGATAATCGCCCCGCCCTCCAGGTCGTGAGCCCGCCCGTGCTCCCGGCCGGGGCCGTCCATGAGTCGACCCGAGCCGATCCGTGACATCCGGGGACCGGTTCAGGACGGGCCGAAGCGCCGGCGGAGGCCCTGAACCCTCCGCCTAACCCGCGAGCAGCTTGTTCACGGCGTCGGGGGAGAGGACCTCCTCGGTGACCATCGCCGCGCATCCGCGAACCCCGGCGTCGTCCCACAGGGTGCTCGGAACTATCCGCAAACGGCGAGTGGACAGCGCGGTGCACTGTTGGAAGACCACCTCGCGCACCCCCGCGACCAGGTGGTCGTAGGCCCCAGAGAGGTCGCCGCCGAGCACGATCACCTCCGGGTTCAGTAGGTTGACCGCCCCCGCGAGGGCCTCACCCAGCCGTCGCCCCGCGTCGCGTACCAGGGTCACGGCCACCGGATCCCCGTCCTGGGCCAGCGTCACCAGCTCCGGCAGTCCCGCGACCGCCCGCCCTTCCCGCGCCGCGAGGGTCAGCAGGCGTCGGCCACCGATCACCGCCTCCAGGCAGTCGGTGTTGCCGCAGCGGCACGGCAGGCCGCCACCGTCGCGCACGGGGATGTGCCCGAGCTCCCCGGCCGCGCCGAGGGCCCCGCGCAGTAGGTTGCCACCGGAGATCAGCCCCGCGCCGATCCCCGTGGAGACCTTCACGAACATCATGTCGTCGGTGTGGCCGTGGCCGCCCGAGATGTGCTCACCCAGGGCCATCACGTTCACGTCGTTGTCCACCATGACCGGGACCGGGAAGCGTTCGGCCACGAGCGGGGCCAGGGCCACGCCGGCCCACTTGCCCAGGACGGGCCGATCATCCGCCCGACCCGCGTGGAACTCCACGGTTCCGGGCAGGCCGATCCCCACGCCGTGGACGTCGTCGGGGGAGCGTTCGAGGGACGCGATCTGTTCGCTCCATGTGTCCAGTAGCCAGGGCACGGTTGCGTCGGGTCCCTGTTCCATGTCGGGCGAGCCCGGCGTGCGGACCAGCACCCGACCGTCCAGATCGCACACGGCGGCCTGGCTGCGGACCATGCCCAAGGCCCCGGTCAACACCAGGCCGTGGGAGGCGTTGAACTCCAGCAACGTGGGTGGCCGGCCACCACTGGAGGCGGCGCGGGTGCCCTCCGTGACCAGGCCGTTCTCGATCAGCTCGGTGATCCGCAGGGCGACGGACGGGCGCGAGAGGCCGGTCGCTCGGGCGATCTCCGACCTGCTGGTGGCGCTTCCCGTACGGATCATCTCCAGGATGTGGCCGCTGGTCGCGGTGGAGGACAGGCGTCCTGGGGTTCTGGCCATGCCTCATTGAACCATTCACCAGGTCGGTCGCCGTGAAGACCGTGTGCTTATGTAAATTATTGTTCTGAAGTGTGATTGGTTTTTTACCATAGTGGGATTAAGGTCGAAACAGGGTCGTTGGTCCCCCCGGCCACGACGTTCCGGACCCCGCACCGGAAGTCCTCGGACCCGCGCCCCGGCACCCCCCGATCACACCTCTCCTCCCTCCCTCTCGCAGGAGCCGACCGAATGCAGCAGCCCGTGCCCCGCCACCCCACCGACCTGGTGGTCTTCGGCGGAACCGGCGATCTGTCGATGCGCAAACTCCTTCCCTCCCTCTACCTCCTGGACCGTGACGGTCACCTGGACGAGGGGACACGCGTCATCGCCGTCTCCAAGGACGGACTGACCGACGCCGACCTGCGCGACAAGGCGGCCTCCGCGGTACGTGGCCACAACGCCGTCCAGGTGGTCGAACCCGAGGTCCTGCGCCGCTTCCTGGGGCGTCTCCGGCACGTCACGGTGGACGTCGGCGGAGACCCCTCGGGCTGGACGCGTCTGACCGAGGCGCTCACCTCCGGCCGGGACCGGGTCTTCTACCTCGCGGTGCCGCCGATGATCTCCGGCGCCATCTGCCATGGCCTGCGCGACGCCGACCTGGTCACCCCGGAATCCCGAGTGGTCATGGAGAAGCCGCTGGGCCGCGACCTGGTCTCCTCACAGGTCGTCAATGACGAGGTGGGAGCGGTGTTCGACGAGTCCCGCATCTACCGGATCGACCACTACCTGGGGAAGGAGACCGTGCAGAACCTGCTCGTGCTGCGGTTCGCCAACGTCTTCCTCGAACCCCTATGGAACTCTCGCTGGATCGACCACGTGCAGATCACCGTGGCCGAGACCGTCGGCGTCGGCGGCCGTAGGGGCTACTACGACTCCTCCGGTGCCATGCGCGACATGGTCCAGAACCACCTGCTGCAGCTGCTCTGCCTGACCGCGATGGAACCGCCGTCCAGCTACGACCGCGACGCCGTCCGCGACGAGAAGCTCAAGGTCCTGCAGTCCCTCAAACCCGTGGCGGGGGACCAGGTCGCCCGGCACATCGTGCGCGGGCAGTACACCCGCGGAGAGGTCCAGGGAGAAGAGGTCCTCGGCTACCTGGACGAGGCGGGCGGGCCGCCGACCAGTGACACCGAGACCTACGTGGCCCTGCGCGCCGAGGTGGCGAACTGGCGGTGGGCGGGCGTCCCCTTCTACCTGCGCACCGGCAAACGCATGGCGAACGCCGACTCGGAGATCGTGATCCGGTTCCGGGACGTGCCGCACACGATCTTCCCCGGCGCCGGTACGCCCAGCGACGCCGGCTCCCTCGTCATCCGACTCCAGCCGGACGAGGGCATCCACCTGACCATGCTGGCCAAGACACCCGGCGCCGGAGCGCTGAGGTTGCGGCCGGTCCCGCTCGAACTCAGTTTCGCCGACACCTTCGCCACCCGCTCACCCGAGGCATACGAGCGGCTGCTGATGGACGTGTTGGCCGGGGACTCCACCCTCTTCATGCGCCGCGACGAGGTCGAGGCCGCATGGCGATGGGTGGACCCGATCATCCAGGCCTGGGACGACCTCGGTGTCGCCCCTGAGCCCTACCCCGCCGGAAGCGCCGGCCCCGCGGGCGCCGACCGGCTCATCGGCCGCACCGGCCGTACGTGGCACGAAGAGGAGAGAGCCCGATGACCGCGCACCCCGACCTCCACCCTGTCGTCGCAGAGGTGACCCGCCGCCTCGCCGACCGCAGCGTCGACACCCGATCGGCCTACCTGGAACGGATCCGTGAGGCCGTGAGCAAGGGGCCGGCCCGTTCCTCGATGGGTTGCGCCAACCTCGCCCACGGGTTCGCCGCCTGCGGTGTGGGCGACAAGCTCGCCCTTTCCGGGGACGTCACCCCCAACCTGGCGATCGTCTCCGCCTACAACGACATGTTGTCCGCGCACCAGCCCCTGGAGTCCTACCCCGCGATCATCAAGGCCGCGGTGTCCGAGGCCGGCGGCGTCGCCCAGTTCGCGGGTGGTGTCCCCGCCATGTGCGACGGCATCACCCAGGGCCGTGAGGGCATGGAACTGTCCCTCTTCAGCCGCGACGTGATCGCGATGGCCACCGGCGTGGCGCTGTCGCACGACATGTTCGACGGGGCGCTCATGCTCGGTGTGTGCGACAAGATCGTGCCCGGCCTGCTCATCGGCGCACTGTCCTTCGGGCACCTTCCGGTGGCCTTCGTGCCGGCCGGCCCCATGGCCTCGGGGCTGCCGAACCAGGAGAAGGCGCGGGTCCGACAGAAGTTCGCCGAGGGACAGATCGGGCGCAAGGAGCTGCTCCAGGCCGAGTCCGCCGCCTACCACTCACCCGGCACCTGCACCTTCTACGGCACCGCCAACTCCAACCAGATGCTCATGGAGGTCATGGGCCTGCACCTGCCAGGCGCCAGCTTCGAGCAGCCGGGAACCCCGCTCCGCGAGGCCCTGACCAAGGAGGCCGGGCGCCGCGTACTCGGCCACACCGCGTTGGGGGAGGAGCACACCCCGCTCGGTGAGCAGGTCGACGAGAAGGCCATCGTCAACGCGGTGGTCGCGCTGCTGGCCACCGGCGGCTCCAGCAACCACACGCTGCACCTGGTGGCGATCGCCCGCGCCGCCGGTATCCGGCTCACCTGGGACGACTTCGCGGACCTGTCCGAGGTGGTGCCGCTGCTCACCCGCATGTACCCCAACGGTGCCGCGGACGTGAACCGGTTCCACGAGGTGGGCGGCATGGCCTTCCTCATCGGGAGCCTCCTCGACGCCGGTCTGCTCCACGAGGACGTGCACACCATCGTCGGCCCGGGACTGGACCGCTACCGTCAGGTGCCCCGCCTGGACGAGAACGGTCTGACCTGGGTGGACGGGCCGAAGGACAGCGCCGACAAGACGGTACTGCGCGGCGCGGGCGACCCCTTCGCCCCCGACGGCGGTCTGCGCATGCTCTCCGGCAACCTCGGCCGTGCCGTCATCAAGGTGTCGGCCGTCGACCCCGAACGGCGCGTGATCGAGGCCCCCGCCAAGGTCTTCGCCGACCAGGCCGAACTGCAGAAGGCCTTCACCGCGGGAGAGTTGACCGGTGACTTCGTCGCGGTGGTGCGCTTCCAGGGGCCGCGTGCCAACGGAATGCCCGAGTTGCACAAGCTCACCCCGCCGCTCGGGGTCCTACAGGACCGGGGCCAGAAGGTGGCCTTGGTGACCGACGGGCGTATGTCCGGGGCCTCCGGGAAGGTGCCGGCCGCCATCCACGTGTCCCCGGAGGCGGAGGCGGGCGGTCCGTTGGCCAGGATCCAGGACGGCGACCTCATCCGGCTGGACGCGGTGAACGGCACACTGGAGGTCCTGACCGACCTGGAGGGCAGGGAGGACGCTCGTCCCTCCGTCGACTCCTCGGTGGGCACCGGGCGTGAGCTCTTCGCGGCTCTGCGCGCAGCGGTCGGCCCGGCCGAGTCCGGCGCCGGCGTCTTCGGTCACTGAGGAATCCGCGCGCCGGGGACCCGCACGACCCCACCCGTACCGAACCTGTACTTGGAGAAGCACATGACGACCGTTCCCCGCTCCGGTGAGGACCTGTTCGCCCTCGCCCCGGTCATGCCGGTGGTGGTGCTGGAGAACGCCGAGGACGCGGTGCCCGTGGCCCGCGCACTGGTGGCGGGCGGCCTGCCCGGCATCGAGGTCACCCTTCGGACACCCGCCGCGCTGGACGCGATCGAGCGCATCGCCGAGGAGGTGCCCGAGGCGGTGGTGGGCGCCGGCACGGTGGTCTCCGCCGACCAGGCCGACGCCGCCGCGAAGGCGGGGGCGCGGTTCCTGGTCAGCCCGGGGTGCACCCCCGACCTGGCGCGCGCCATGTCGGACACCGGGCTGCCCTCGCTGCCGGGGGTGGCCACGGTGTCGGAGGCGATGACCCTTTTGGAGTCGGGCCTGACCGCGCTGAAGTTCTTCCCGGCGGAGGCGTCGGGCGGGGCACGGTTCCTGAAGTCCCTGGGTGGACCGCTGCCGCAGGTGCGCTTCTGCCCGACCGGTGGGATCACCCTCCAGAGCGCGCCGGACTACCTCGCCCTGCCGAACGTGGGCTGTGTGGGCGGGAGTTGGTTGACCCCGACCGACCTGGTCGCCGGGGCCCGTTGGGACGACATCACGGCCCTGGCCCGCGAGGCCGCCGCGCTGCGTTCCTGAACCTCGATACCACGGACCTCGATACCGCGGAGCGCACACCGCCGACCGTCGCTGGGAAGCCGACGGTCGGCGGTGTCATGTCTCGGTGCGAAGCGGATCTTGATGCCGGACAAGGGGCATGAAAGCGGATAAGTTTCGTGGAGGGGGTGCCTGAACGCTCCGTAACGGGCATACTGCACTGCATTCACTTGCGTCACTATCACGTGACTCCGTGACCACCCCCCGATCCCCCCATCGAGGTGCAGACATGGGCGCGACCATGAACCGCGTTAACCTGACGACCGCCGCGTTGACCCTGGCGCTATCGGCCTGCGGATCCGAACCCGAGGACACCGTGGACACGATCGACTCCGGTGCCGAGACCACCCCCGAGGTCCACCGGGCCCTGAGTTTCACCACCACGACGACAGACGGCGCCGAGTTCGAGGGTGAGTCCCTGACCGAGTCCGACGCCGTCCTGTGGTTCTGGACCGCGGACTGCGAGGAATGCCCGGGCCAGGCCTCCGTGGTCTCGGCCGCCGACCGGGTGCACGAGGACATCGACTTCCATGGCGTCGTCGGTCGTTCGGAAGAGGAAGCCGCCCTCCTCTTCGAGACCGCACACGGGATCGACGACATGACCAACCTGGTCGACGAGTTCGGCACCATCTGGGGTGGCTTCGAGGTGATCAGCCCGCCCTCGTTCGTCTTCCTGCGATCCGACGGCACCCACACCACCGTTCCCGGCGCGATGAACGTGGACGAGCTGAACGCCGCCATCGAGGACGAACTCACCTGAGGGCCCGACCCGCCCTCGGTCGTCGGTCGGAGCGCGGGAGTCCACGAGCGCACAACCCCGTCCAAGACCCGCTCCAGACCCAAGGAGAACTCGTGGTCGGGGCCGTAGACCGCCCGGTGTGCCCGGCCATTCGGCGGCGGGAACGGGAGGGAGGGGACCGGGCGGGGCCGGGTCCGGTAGGGCGGGCCTCACGGGGTCAGGAGGTGGTGGTGCGGTGTCGGTGGAGGATTTCGAGGACGAAGCCGGGGACGAGGAGGGCACCCCACCGTTCGGGAGCGACCCAGTCGAGTCTTTGGCCTTCGGTGAGGGTCAGGGAACGGGGATCGCCCTCCCAAGTGGCGGAGAAGAAGGTGAGGTGTTGCCCGGAGCCGTTGACGTCGGGGGCCTCGCAGAACTCGGTGAGTCCTTCGACGGTGAGGCCGGCCTCCTCCTGGAGTTCGCGGACGATCGCCTCGCGCGGGGCCTCCCCTTCCTCGCAACCACCGCCCAGAGTGCTCCAGTGGCCGGGCCAGGCGATACCGGGAATGTCGTCGCGCAGGTGCAGCAGATATCGTCCGGCGCCGTTGGTGATGATGGCCATCGCGCCGTGGGTGGCAGGAGCGGTCGTCATGTCGCTCACGCTAGGCCACGGGACGTCGCGAGGCCCATCCGGTGGGCGGGAGCGTTCGTCCCGAGGACGGTGGTCAGGGTTTGGCCGGACAGCCCACCAGGTGATCCTCGACCACGCCGGTGGCCTGGAGGTAGGAGTACGTGATGGTGCCGCCGACGAAGGTGAACCCGCGCCGCTTGAGGTCGCGGCTCAGCCGGTCGGCGAGCGGGGTGGTCACCGGAACCTCCTCGGGTGTGGTCCAGTGGCCCACCACCGGGGTGCCGTCCACTCGGTCCCACAGGTAGGCGTCGAAGCTTCCGAACTCCTCGCGCACCCGTAGGAAGGCCTGGGCGTTGCGTACCGCCGAACCGACCTTGAGCCTGTTGCGGATGATCCCCGGGTCCGACAGCAACCGGTCCGTTTCGGTCTGTCCATAGCCGGCGATCCGATCGAAGTCGAAACCGTCCATCGCCCGCCGATAGTTCTCGCGCTTGTTCAGCACCGTGGCCCAGGACAGGCCGGCCTGAGCACCCTCCAACACGAGCATCTCGAACAGGTAGCGGTCCTCATGGGAGGGTCGCCCCCATTCGCCGTCGTGGTAGGAGGTCATGAGCTCGGAGGTGGTCCGGGCCCAGGAACAGCGCGGATCGTCGACGTCGGGCACTGGGGCTCCTCATTGGCTGGTCGATGCGGGGCACGTCCATCGTCCCCGAGATCGACGACCATCCGACACGTGGCGCGTTCGGTAAAACACGTTGAGCCGTTCGTCGGAGGCAGCGAAGATGCTTGGGTGACGAACACGAACGCCGGGACCGTACCGACCGGCGCCCCTCGGGTGCGCCTGGTGGAGATGACCGAACCCATCCTGGTCGCCCTGAAGAAGGGGGACGTCTCGACCGCCGGGAGACTGGTGGGCGCGGAGTTGGGGCCGCACTTCGCCGAGAAGGAGATGCTCTGGCTCAGCGGCTACCGGCTCGACCAGCTACGGGCGGTACCGGAGCGTGCCGGTTGGTTGACCAACGTCGTGGTGGACGCCGACGACGGCGGGGCGGTCGGCCACGCGGGATTCCATGGACCACCGGACGAGCGCAGAAGTGTGGAGATCGGATACTCCGTCGTGCCGGAACTGCGGCGTCGGGGTTACGCCCGGGCGATGGTGGTGGAGCTGCTGCGGCGGGCCGACGCGTCGCCGGACGTGATGACGGTACGTGCCGCGATCAGTCCGGACAACGTCGGATCGCTCGCCACCATCACCGGCTTCGGCTTCGAAAGGGTCGGTGAGCAGTGGGACGAACGTGACGGACTGGAGTACATCTTCGAGCGTTCCTCACCCTTGCCGGAGGAATCGACTCGGGGGTAGCGTTCCCCTAATTACCTCGACATCAAGACAATCACGGTTTCGCCTCGACACCCTCGGAGGACGCACGTGAGTGCCCTGGAGATCACCGAATTCAGACGTGTCCACCGGCGAAAAGGGAACGCGGACTCGGTAGCCCTGCGCGGCGTCACCCTCGACATTCCCGAAGGCGAGACGCACGGGCTGCCGGGACCCAACGGCGCGGGCAACGGAACCCTGGACCGAACCGAGAGGAACGTATGACGACCCCCGACACCTCCACCGCACTCGGCTTCGGTCTCCACCATGTCCAGATCGCCCTCCCGCCAGGTGGTGAGCAGGACTGCCGTGCCTTCTACGTGGGCGTCCTCGGCTTCGTCGAGATCCCCAAGCCCCCGGTTCTGGCGGCCCGCGGAGGCCTGTGGGTGCGCGCCGACGCCCTGGAGATCCACCTGGGAGTCGAGAAGGGGTTCGCCCCGCAGCGCAAGGCGCACCCCGGCATCCTCGTGCGTGAGATCGACACCCTCGCCGAGCGGATCACCGCAGCCGGACACGAGGTGACCTGGGATGACGCCTTCCCCGGTTATCGACGTTTCTACGTTTTCGACAACAACGGCAACCGGCTGGAGTTCCTCAGCCCGCGGGAGTGAGCGCGAGTACCCGCCGCTCGGGCCGGGAAGCGACGTCCGGCCCGAGCACGCGTCCTCGAATCCTCAGTCCGTGCCGTGCCAGGATGACCACAGGGACGCGTACGCACCACCGGCGGCGATGAGTTCGTCGTGCGGCCCGATCTCGGTGATCCGACCGTCCTCCACCACCGCCACCCGGTCCGCGTCGTGCGCCGTGTGCAGCCGGTGCGCGATCGCGATCACCGTCCGGCCCTCCAACACCGCCGCCAGGGACCGTTCGGCCGCTCGCGCCGTCCGCGGATCCAACAGTGAGGTGGCCTCGTCGAGCACCACCGTGTGCGGGTCGAGCAGCACCACCCGGGCCAGCGCCACCTGTTGGGCCCTGGCCGGGTCCAGGTCCGCGCCACCCGAGCCCACCGGGGTGTCCAACCCCTCGGGCAGCTCCCGGACCCAGTCGGCGTCCACCGCGTCCAACGCCGCGAGCAGCCGGGTGTCATCGGCGTCCGGGGCGGCGATCGCGACGTTCTCCCGCAACGAACCCGTGAACACGTGGTGCTCCTGGTCGACCAGGACGACGCGTTCGCGCAGCACTCCGGGGGAGAGGTCGCCGACGGGCACCCCGCCGACCAGTACCCGGCCCGAACCGGGCACGTCCGCGCCGGACAACAGCCGTCCGATGGTGGTCTTGCCCGCCCCGGAAGGACCCACCACCGCGATCCGCTCACCGGGGCGGATCTCCAGGTCGATGCCGCGCAGTACGTCGTGGCCCGGCACGTAGGCGTAGTGCACGTCCACCAGTTCGATCCCGTCGCCCTCGGGCTCGGGGCCGGGCCCGGTGGACTCCTCCGGTAGCCGCTGGACACCGCGCAGCCGGGCGAAGGACGCCGTGGCCCGCTGAATCTCCTCGACCCACTGGGTCAACCGGATCATCGGGTTCACCGCCTGCTCGATGTAGAGCAGGCACGTCACCAGGGCGCCCAGTTCGATCCCGCCGTCGAGGTAGACCAGACCGCCCACCAACAGGGCGATGGCGCTCGGCATCATGAAGCCGCTCTCGGTGACGGGGAACAGGACCGTGCGCAGACGCAGGGTGCCGCGTCGCGCCCGGTACAGCAGCCCCACGTCCCGTTCGGTCACCTCGATCCGATCCCGCTGAACGCCCAGGCCCTCCACCGTGCGCCCGCCCTCGGCGGTGGCGGACACGTTCTCCAAGGTCCCGGACAGCGCCGCGCCCTCCGCCAGGTACGCCCGCCGGGATCGTCGCAGGTACCAGCGGATCACCGGGATCACCAGCGGGATCGAGATCACGAGGCACGCCCCCAGCAGCGGGCTGATCCAGAGGATCGCGCCGAACAGCACCACGAGCTGGAACACGTACAGCGCGATGTCGGGGAGGGCACCGCGCAGCGTCTGCCCCACCGTCGCCACGTCCGCCGAGGCCCGGGTGGTGAGGTCGCCGGTGCCGGAGCGTTCCACCACCCGTGTGGGCAGCGCCAACGTCCGCCCGACGAAGTCCTCGCGCAGTCGCCGTAGGACGTGTTCGCCGAACCGATAGGTGGAGCGACGCGCGTACCGGGTGAGAACGAGTTGTGCGCAGGCCGCCACCACCACACCGGCGGCCATGAGGTCCACGACGTCCAGGGTGGCGGTGCCGTCCTCCACCATGTCGATGATCAGCCCCAGCAGGTAGGGGCCGACCAACCCCGCGGCGCCCGCGAGCAGGGTCAGGACCACCAACCGGGTGACCCGTCCACGTTCGACGCGCAGCAGTTCGGCGGTGTCGCGGCGTACCTGGGTCCGGTCGGCGACCGGGAGCCGTTCGCTCATGCCCCGGCCTCCTCGTTCCCCTCGTGGGCCCGGTGCTTCTCGATCTCCCCGGCCTCCTCGTCCGTGTCGTGTCCCGAGGGGTCCTCCTCGTCGGCACCGCGCAGAACCAGGGCCCGGTAGTCGCTCCTGCTCTGGGCCAGCTCCCCGTGCGTGCCGACGGCGACCACCTCCCCGTCCAGGAGAAGGACGACGCGGTCCGCCCGATCGAGCAGCAGCGGTGAGGTTCCCACGACCACGGTGGTGCGCCCGGAGCGTGCCTCGTGGAGACGTCCGGCGATCGTCGCCTCGGTGTGCGAGTCCACCGCCGAGGTGGGCTCCACCAGCACCAGGACCTCGGTGTCGGCGAGCAGGGCACGGGCGAGCCGGATCCGCTGGCGCTGCCCTCCTGAGAGGTTGCGTCCCTGGGGTTCCACCCATGAGTCCAGGTCGTTCGGCATCGCGTCGACGACGTCGTCGGCGGCGGCCACGTGCAGTGCCTCGCGCAGTTCCGAGTCGGCGTGGCCGCCGTGCGGATCCAGGACCTCGCGCAGTGGACCCGCGAACAGGTAGGCACCGTTGTCGCTGAGCAGTAGGCGTTCGCGGACCTCGGTGAGCTCCACGTCGCGCAACGGGACCTCGCCCCAGAGGACCTCCGAGTCGATGTAGCGGCACAACCGGTCCGCGACGGCGGCCGCCTCCTTCGGGGACGCGGAGACCAGGGCCGTGGTCGTGCCGGGCACGACCCTCACCCCGGAGTCCGGATCCTCCAGACCGGACCCGGGCACGGGACCCGGTCGATCCACCCCGCTTCCGGCCAGCGGCGGCTCCAGTTCGAGGACCCGTAGCACCCGTCGGACCGAGACCAACCCCTGGGTGACCCCACTGGCGCCCTCGATCAGGAAGAACACCGGCACGATGAGGATGGCCACGTACGCGTAGACCGCCACGGTCTCGCCCACGGTGATCTGCCCGGCGACCGTCAACCGGGCAGCCACCCAGGTCACCACGCCCAGGAACACCACGGGCAGACAGGCGCTCACCGCGTGGAACCAGCTGGTGGTCTCGCTGACCCGATACCCCTGATGGAGCAGGGCCCCGGACCGCTCTTCGTAGCGGCGGGCGAAGTGCTCCTTGCCGCCGATGCCGCACAGCACTCGAAGCCCGGACACGATGTCGGCGGCCAGCGCGGTGGTGGCGCCCTGGTGTTCGCGATAGGTCCGCTGACGTCCCTGCAACCGACCGAGGAGGGGCCCGACCACCAACGCCAGCACCGGGACACCCAACACCACGATCGCGGCCAACGGCGGCGACATGGTGAAGAGCAGGATCGTGACCCCCGCGTACCCGAGGACCGCTCCGACCCCGGGTCCGGTCATGGTGAGGATGTGCGCGATGAGGAGCACGTCCGAGGCCTGGACGGTGGACAGCTCCCCTGAGGTGACCCTCCGGGCCAGGGAGGAGCCCAGTACGGTCGAGTGCCGGGTCACCACGCGCATTGTTCGGTGCGCGGCGTCCATCCGCACCATCGACATGGTGCGGTGCCGCAGGATCGACAGGGTCGCGTTGAGGACGGTCACCACCACCAGGACCGCCACCCACAGGACGAGGGCACCGGGGTCCCGAGCCCTCAAACCGTCGTCGATGGCGCGGGCCAGCAGGTACGGCGGGACCAACAGGGCGCCCATCCACAGGGTTCCGTAGAGGGCTCCGCGCAGCACCCGCCAGGGCTGACAGGAGATGAGCCACCACACGAAGCGTGCCGAACCGCGAAGGTCGGGTGCACCGGTGGGAGGAAGGGCGGAACGGGGGAGGGGCAGGCTTCCCCAAGGGCCGGGGACGTTCGTCGTCTGGGCCAATCGGTCCTCCTGGAGGGGCCTGTGGGCCTTCATCGAATCAGAGGCCGGGCCCGGGCCGTACCCCAGGGTGGGAGACGTCCGAGAGAGACGTGAGGGGGACGCGCGCTTCGAGTACGAGGTCTCCGTTCCCCCTCTCGTCCCCGATTCGAATGGTGATTCCGGTGATTTCGGCGCCGAGCTGAGACGAATTCGTATAACGCCTGCGTCACGAATGGCCGAGATACTCATATATCGACTGAGAACGCGCATTATAAGTCGTTGGCGAGCCGCCGAACAGGATGAGGTGACCACAGATGGCCGACCCGGCCGACGAAGGCGGCGGGAACAGGAGGAGGATCCTGCTGCTGGGCGGTGCGGCGGCGTTGGTCCTCGTCGTCGTGGCGACCGCCCTCATGGTGGGAGACCGTTTCACCTGCGGAGGCCCGGGCAGCGGCGTTCGGCAGATCCAGGGCGAGTGCGTCGGTATCACGGACGGCTCCTTCGAATTCGCCGACGAGTTCGAGCATGTCTCCGGGCTCATTCGGGCCGAGAACGAACGTGTCGACGCCCTCGCCGACGGGCAGCCCATCGTCCGCGTCGCCTTCCTGGGCACCCTCAGCTTCGAGGAGGTCGGCCCGATGGACCCGACCCGGATGCGCGGAGCCCTGGAGGGCGCCTACACCGCGCAGATCCGCGCCAACGACACCCGCGCCTACGGTGACCCCACCCCCCAGATCCAGCTGGTCCTGGCGAACATGGGCGGGCGGCAGGGGTCTTGGGAGCCGGTCGTGGAGGACCTGGTCGCCATGGCGCAGGACGAGGAGCGCCCCCTCGTCGCCGTCACCGGTCTGGGGGTCAGCATCGAGTCGACCAAGAGCGTCGCGGAGGAACTCCACCGGTACGACATCCCCATGGTCTCCTCCGCGGTCACCGCCGACGGGCTCGCGCACGGACCGGAGGGCATCGACGACGCCGGCGACGAAGAGAACCCCGCCTTGCCCGGGGTGATCCGGGTGGCGCCCAGCAACAACGAGTACGTCAAGGCGCTGGGGACCTACCTGGAAGGTCTCGACGAACCCGCCCGCGCCGTCATCGTGCACGACCAGACCGAACCCGACCTGTTCGTCTCCACCCTCAAGAGCGCTTATGACGAACACCTGAGCGCGTACACCGAGGGGCGCTCCGTCCAGACCTACAGGGGCACCACCGTCGGTGACACCCCGCCCGCGGGTCTGTTCTCCGACGTGTCCGGCAACGTGTGCGCGACCGACGCCGACACCATCCTCTTCGCCGGACGCGCACCCGACCTGGACGCGTTCCTGGACAGCCTCAGGTACAGCGTCTGCGATCGCGAGATGCGGGTCCTCTTCGTCTCCACCGGGATGAGCATGCTCAACCAGGAGGAGGAGATGCGGATCGTCGAGGAACAGGACATCACGCTCGTTTACGCCACCGGCCTCGACCCGCGCTGGAACGACGCGCCCGCCGGTTCCCCGGGCGTTCCGGAGGGTTACCCGGCCTTCCGCGACGCCTACCGGGAACACTTCGGCGAGCACGACACCGACCTCGAACGGCTCGCCAACGGCTACGCGCTCGTCAACCACGACGCCGTGGCGGTGGCCGCCGCGGCCATCCGGATGACCAACGAGCAGGGCAACGAGCCGGTGGCACCGAGGGCCGAGGCCGTCCGGGACCGGCTCATGCTGCTCAACACCCGCAACAGCCAGGTCACGGCGGGTGGTGGCACGCTCAGCTACAGCCCCGAGAGCGCGGGCGATGCCATCGGACGGTACGTTCCGATCGTCGAGCTGCCGTTCGACGCCGACGCCGAACCGAAGCCGGAACCGCACGTCATCGCCGGAGGGGAGAGCGCGCCCTGAGCCACCGTTCGTGGCGGCGTCATCCCTCCTGAGCGGAGAGTGAGCGTGTGACACGCGGCGGGACGCGCGATAGAACAGCACGGACGTCCCCGATGCCGTGATCCGGCGCCGACGAACGAGGAGCACGTTCCCTTGACCGACAACCCGTTCCTGTCACCCAGCACACTGCCCTACGGGCTCCCGGACTTCGCGAGGATCCGCGAAGAGCACTACCGGCCCGCCTTCGACCAGGGCGTGGCCGAGCACCTCGCCGAGGTCGCGGCGATCGTCGCCGACCCCGCCGAACCCACCTTCGAGAACACCATCGCCGCCCTGGAACGCTCCGGGCGCACGTTGCGGCGGGTCGAGACCGTCCTGCACACCCTCGCCGGTTCGGACGCGACCGACGCCATCCAGGAACTCGAAGCCGAACTCGCCCCCAGGGCCACCCAGCACCAGGACGCCATCCTGCTCGACCGCGGGCTCTGGGAGCGCATCAAGCGGGTCACCACCACCGATCCGGAGGAATCCCGGCTACTGGAGCGGTACCGGCTCGACTTCGTCCAGGCCGGCGCCGACCTGGACGACGCCGAACAGGAGCGGATGCGCGAACTCAACACCGAGATCTCCGAGCTCGGCACGGAGTTCGCCCGTGACCTGGTCCGGGCCTCCACCGAGTCCGCCCTGGTCACCCGGGACGTCTCCGACCTCGACGGGCTCGACGAGGCCTGGCTCCAAGCCATCGAGAACGATGGCGAGTACGTGCTGCCGCTGCTCAACACCACCGTTCAGCCGGCCCTGGCCCGGCTGCACGACCGCGCCACTCGCGAGAAGCTCTACAAGCTCAGCGTGGAGCGTGCCCCGGAGAACCTGGAGATCGCCAAGCGCGTCGCGACGATCCGCGCCGAGCAGGCCAGACTGCGCGGCTACCCCGACCACGCCGCCTACAAGGTCGCGGACCAGACCGCCAAGACCGTCGACGCGGTCGAGGAGCGTCTCGGTCAGCTGGTGGGGCCGGCACGGCGCAACGTCGAACGTGAGGCCGCCGCGCTGGCCGAGCACGCCGGTCACGACATCGAGCCGTGGGACTGGCCGTACTACGCCGAGCAGGTCCGCAAGGCCCGCTACGACTTCGACGAGAACGCCCTGCGCCCCTATTTCGAGCTGGGCCGGGTGATCGAGGACGGGGTCCTGTACGCGGCCACGCGCCTGTACGGCGTCACCTTCACCGAACGCTCCGACCTGCGCGGATACCACTCCGACATGCGGGTGTGGGAGGTCTTCGACGGTGACGGTGACGGTGACGCGCTGGGTCTCTTCCTGTTCGACCCCTACGCCAGGCCGACCAAGCGCGGTGGCGCGTGGATGCACAACCTCGTCGAGCAGTCCTACCTGATGGACGAGCGGCCCGTGGTGGTGAACAACCTCAACATCACCAAGCCGGTGTCGGGGCCGACCCTGCTCACCTTCGACGAGGTGGAGACCGCCTTCCACGAGTTCGGCCACGCCCTGCACGGACTGCTGTCGGCGGTTCGCTACCCGCGGGTGGAGGGCACGAGCGTTCCGCGCGACTTCGTGGAGTTCCCGTCCCAGGTCAACGAGATGTGGGCGACCTGGCCGGAGATCCTCGCCAACTACGCCAAGCACCATGAGACCGGCGAGCCCGTCCCGACCGAACTGGTGGAGCGGCTCAGCGCGGCGGAGAAGTTCAACCAGGGCTTCTCCACCTTCGAGTACCTGGCCGCCGCGTTGCTGGACTGGTCCTGGCACCGCATCGAGCCCGGGACGACCGTGGACGACGCCCTGGCCTTCGAGAACGAGGCACTGGAGAAGGTGGGCGCCCTGCACCCGCTGGTCCACCCCCGCTATCGGACCTCGTACTTCATGCACGTGTTCTCCAACGACTACAGCGCCGGCTACTACTCCTACGTGTGGAGTGAGGTGCTGGACGCCGAGAGCGTGGAGTGGTTCAAGGCCAACGGCGGACTGCTCCGGGAGAACGGCGACCGTTTCCGGCGCAAGGTGTTGGCCGTGGGCGGCAGCGTCGACCCGATGGAGGCCGTGACCGAGTTCCTGGGCCGTGAGCCCGGTATGGAGCCGCTGCTGGCCCGCAAGGGCCTGAAGTAGACGGTAGGGGCCGCTCCGATCTCGGAGTGGCCCCCTACGCTCAGCGGCGGTCGGCCCTGTGGGCCGCGAAGTTCGGGCCGGTCCGCTCATGCAGCACGATGCCGACCGAGACCGACACGTTGAGGGACTCGGTGGAGGTGAGCATCGGGATGGAGATGGAAGCGGAGGCCGCCTCCTCGAACATCTCCGAAGCGCCGCCCTTCTCACCGCCGAACAGCAGCGCGAGCCGATCCGGGTTGTCCCCGAGGGACTTGAGCGGCACCTCGCCGTCGGCGTCGAGCACCACCATCGGGACACCCTCCTTGCGGACGAAGTCGATGGTCTCCTCGCGAGTGGCCAGGACCACCGGCAGGGAGAAGATGTAGCCGCGGCTGGAACGGATCAGTCGTCGGTCGGCGACGCTGGTGAGGTCGCTGTCGACGAGCACGATCCCGGAAGCGCCCAAGGCCAGCGCCGAACGCGTGATGGCACCGATGTTGCCGACGATCTTCACCCCGTCGAGCACGATGACGTCCCCGCCGCGCTTGGCGAGATCGCTGAACCGCGACGGCCGCGGCACCCGCGCGATACCGAAGGTCTTGGGCTTGCGTTCGCCCTTGAAGACCTGGTTGACGACCGAGGTGGCGAACAACCGGACCGGGATGTTCCGCTCCCGGCACAGGTCCATCAGCTCCTCGGGCGGCGGCTGGGTCTCGATCCCGTAGATCTCGGCGAACTCCACACCGGCCTTGAGGCACTGGACGAGGGGCTCGGGGTCCTCGATCAGGGTCGTCTTGATGTTGGCCCTGGAACTCTTGGTGACATCGAGGATCCTTCGGACCGCCGGATCGGAGGCGCTTTCGATGATTTCCAAGTTGTCCATGGGCCCGTTTCTCGTGTGCTGTGGGTGTGTCGGTTGGGTCGTTCCCCAACCGACCGAACTCCTCAGTCTGCCACGCTTCCCGGAGCGACCCTTCCGACCCATCCGACTCGATCGTCCTAGGGACGTCGCGGTTCTCCCAGCCCCGCGCGTTCACGGACCCGTCGGCCGACCCCCTCCACCGCACGGAGCGCGTCCCGCACGTCCCGGTGCGATGGGGTGAAGGGCAACCTGTGGATGGTCTCCTCCGGAGCCATGGCGGCCTCCACCACCCGGTCCAACACCGAATCGTCGGCGTCGCCCAAGCCCGCCTCGGTGAGTGTGGTGGGGAGCCCCACCCGTGCGGTGAACTCCGCGAACTCCTCCACCTCGGCGGTGGCGGCACCCTCCAACAACAGCTGGGTGAGGGAGCCGATGTTCACCTTCTCCCCGTGCGCCAGGTGATGGGTCTCGTCGACCGCGGTGAGGCCGTCGTGCACCGCGTGCGCGGCCGCGAGCCCCCCGGATTCGAAGCCCAGTCCGGACAGGAGCGTGGTCGCCTCGACGACCGCTTCGACGTCGGGGGTCACCAGGTTCCGGTCCACGGCGTCCAACGCGGGCAGCGCGGATTCCCACAGGATGTCCCAGGACAACCGGGCCAAGGTGGTCCCGGCCCGGGTGGGGCGACCCTCCACCATGTTGGCCGCGTCGGTACCCCGAAGGGCACGGGCCTCGATCCAGGTGGCCAACGCGTCCCCGACACCTGCTGCGAGGAACTTCGTGGGAGCTTGCGCCACGAGTTGGGTGTCGACCACCACCAGAGCCGGGTTGCGGCCATAGAACCGGTAGGACTCGAAGGAGCCCTCCTCGGTGTAGACCACGGACAGGGCCGAGGTGGGGGCGTCGGTGGAGGCCACCGTCGCCGCGCTCACCCACGGGACACCCGCGTTGTCACCGGCTGCCTTGGCCGCGTCGATCGCGGCGCCGCCGCCGAGGCCGATGACGACGTCGTGGCCGCCCTTCCCGATGACCTCGGCCACTCGTTCCGACTCCGCCCGGGTGGGTGTCCCCCCGAACCGTTCGAAGGTGAGCGGCACCTTCGCCCGAGCGAAGGTACGTTCCAGGATCTCGCCGGTCAGACCACGCACCACGTCGTCGGTCAGGACCAAGGGTCTCTTTCCCAGCGCGCCCACCAGGGAACCGAGTTCCTCCAACGCGCCCCGCCCCTGGACGTAACGGCTCGGTGAGGCGAAGACGCGCAACGACGGAATGTGTTCGGACATGGTTTCCCCCTTCGAAAGCGGTGCTCTCCTCTGCCCTGGCCGCGATCCCGATGACTCAAACGTTCCGTGTCCCAGGCGGCGCCGCCTCGGATCCGACGCTCAGACCCGGCTCGCGCGCCGGGGCACGATGTGGCCCTTGCGGTGGGCCACGCGCAGCAGGTACACCGTGATCGCGCCGCAGAACAGCACCGCGAAGACACTGCCCTCGGGGCCGAAGGCGCCCCCGCTGATCATGGTGAGACCGCTCGTCTCCCCCGCCAACAGCCCGGCGAAGGCGTCCTCACTGCCGGAGACGGCGGTGCCGAAGACCCCGGCCTGCGCCGTGTTCCAGCCGAGGTGCAGGCCGATCGGCAGCCACAGGGAACGCGTGGCCGCGTAGGCGGCACCGAGCATGAGACCGGCCTCCAGGGAGATGGCCAGCGCGCCCCACAGGGTCGCGTTCGGGTTCACCAGGTGCAGCCCGCCGAAGAGCACGGAGCTGACGGCGAGCGCACCCCAGGTCCCGGTGACCTCCTCCACGACGCGGAAGAGCACCCCGCGGAACAGCAACTCCTCCGCGACCGCGACCGCGCACATCAGCCCGCACACGGCGAGGAACGCCTCGAACGACCCCCACCCGGTGATCCGGTAGCCCCCGAAGACGGCGACGGCCGCGATGGTCGCGGTGAACACGCCGAGACCGGCCGCCGTCCCCCACCCGAGGCCGCGGGCCGCACCCTCACGGGAGAGTTCCAGCGGCTCCCTCCCCTCGATCCGGCGGATCGCGAGCCGGTAGGCCCACAGACCGAGGGCCGCCGCCGCGACGCCGAGGGGCAGGGCCCACACCGACGAGCCCACCGCGCCCGTCACAGTCGGGAGGATCGCGGCCAAGACGCCGAACAGGAGTAGGAGGAGCGCCAAGCGCGGGGCCACCCGGCGGAGACTGCGAGGGGTGGACGCGGGTGCGGCGTCGTTGGACATGTCGGGACCACTTCCTGGAACGCGGAGCGCGGGGGCGCTCCGACCGGTTCCCAGGCTAGGAAGAGGACCCCGTCGACCACATCACCCCCGCGAGCGCGATTCGGTGGCTCTAGCGGGGGACCCGCCCCTCAGCCCTGCCGCACCAGCCCCGAGCGGTAGGCGAACACGACGGCCTGGACCCGGTCGCGCAATCGGAGCTTGGTGAGGATCCGCGACACGTGGGTCTTGACGGTCTCGTGCGCGATCGTCATCCGCTCGGCGATCTCCCCGTTGGACAGTCCCTCCGCCATGAGGAGCAGCACCTCGTGCTCGCGTTCGGTCAGCGGCTCGGTGTGCACCGCAGGAGGGGCGGGGGCGGCGGGACGGATCCGCAGGGCGTACTCGCCGATGAGCCGACGGGTCACAGCCGGTGCCAGCAGGGCCTCTCCTCGGGCGACCGTGCGCACGCCCGCGATCAGTTCTTGCAATGGGGCGTCCTTCAACAGGAACCCGCTCGCACCCGCACGCAGCGCCTCGTAGACGTATTCGTCCAGGTTGAAGGTCGTCACCACCAGGACCCGCACCGGGTGGGGGCCCGGCTGCTCCGCCAGGTGGGCGGTCACCTCGATGCCGCTCAGACCGGGCATGTGGATGTCCATCACCGCGACGTCGGGCCGCAGATCCCGGATGGCGTTCAGCGCCTCGGCGCCGTCGCCGGCCTGCCCCACCACGACCATGTCCGGTTGGGCGTCGAGCACCGCGGCGTACCCGGCGCGCACCACTTCGTCGTCCTCGCAGACCACGACGCGGATGGATGAACCGTTCACGACTTCCCCCTGGGAACGCTGGCGTGCACCGTGAAGCCCCCGTCGTCGGAGGGACCCGCGCGCAGCTCCCCGCCGACGGCGCCCACCCTCTCGCGCAGGCCGGTCAAGCCGCGGCCGCCGCCGAGGCGGGGTCGGGACGATCCGGTCCCCTCGGTCGGGGACGCGCCGCCCTCGGTGGTGATCCGGGCGCCGACCGCCTCGCCCCCGTGGTCGATGCGGACGACGACGTGCCTGTCGGGCGCGTGCTTGAGCGCGTTCGTGACGGACTCCTGGACGACGCGGTACAGGGCTTCCTCCTCCTGGGGCCGCATCGGGCGGGGATCGCCGTCCTCGACCAGGTCCACGTTCTGCCCCGCCCTGCGGGAGCGCTCGATGAGGCCGGCGAGTTCGCCGAGCGAGGGCCCGGACGGGTCCTCGCTCGCGTCCAGGACGCCGAGCAGGTGCCGGAGATCGTCCAAGGCGCGCCGCCCCGACTCCCCGATACCGACCAGGGCGGTCCCCACCCGGTCGGATGGCCCGAGCAGGTAGCCCGCCGTATCGGCCTGGACCACCATCGAGGTGACGTGGTGGGTGACGACGTCGTGCAGGTCGCGGGCGATACGGGCCCGTTCGGCGGCAGCGGCGTCGGCCTCCATCCGGCGGCGGCGCTCCTCGGCGTCCAAGGCCCGGGCGCGCACCCACCCGCCGAGGGCGCAGCACGCGGCCAGGACGAGACCGAAGGCGAAGTAGTCGGCCACGGTGGCACGTGAGCCCGCGAGGTACAGGGAGTGACAGAGGAGCGCGTAGGCGGCGACCGCTCCCACGACCACCGGCACGGGGCGGCGCGGCGGGAGTGTGCCGACGGTGTACAGGGCCACGATCAGCGCGAGGGAGGCGAAGGCGGTGGGGTAGCGCAGCAGCTGGAAGGCGGTGAACGCGGCGGCGACCACGACCAGGCAGGCGACGGGGAACCGGCGCCGGAGGGCGAGGGGCGCGGTCTGGGCGGCGATGAGGGCCAGGCCCAGGGCGTCCAAGGACCGGTCGTCCGGCAGCTCCGCCAGGTCGACTCCCTGGTGGGCGATTCCGGGTACGAAGGACAGGGCCACGAGGGCCGTGGGGAGTAGGGCGTCGATGACTCTCACTCTTCGCACGGGGCGGAGCACCCGTTCCCTCCACGCCGTCGTCTCGGACACCCGAGCAGACTATCCCGCACCGCCGCGGGGTCGGACGGAAGGCGTCGCACGAGTGGCCGCGGCTCAGGGACCTCTCGACCGCACTACGCAGGAATCGGCCGACCTCATCCCCGGGCGAACCGGTCACTGGAACCCGGGAGGAATGGTCATGAGGTCGATCCCCCAGAACAGTGGCAGCATGTTGAGCACTCCCGCGATGATGAGGATCAGGGCGATAATATTCAGCCAGAAACCGGTTTTGACCATTTCCATGATCGTCACCTTTCCGGTGCCGAACATGATCGCGTTCGGAGGGGTGCCCACCGGAAGCATGAATGCGCAGTTCGCGGCCATCGCGCAGGGGACCATCAACGCGTACGGGTGGATATTCAGGGAAACGGCGAAAGCCGCCATGACCGGAAGAATCATCGTTGCCGTCGCAGCGTTCGAGGTGATCTCCGTCAGGAAGAGCACCAGCGCGGTCGCGATGATGATGATCAGGATGACGTTGACCCCGTCGAGCATACGCAGTTGCTCGCCGATCCATGAAGAGAGTCCGGTTTCGACGAACCCCGCGGCGATAGCCAGTCCACCACCGAACAACAAGAGGATTCCCCAGGGGACCTTCTTCGAGTCCTCCCACTGGAGGATCCTCTGCTCTCCCTTGCTGCGAGTCGGCAACGTGAACAGGATCACCGTTGCGACTATCGCGATGACACCGTCGCTGATTCCCGGGAGAAGGCCTTCCCAGATGAATGATCGAGTCACCCACATGAAGGCGGCGCCAAGGAAAACGACGAGTACGGCCTTTTCCTCGGTGGACATTCTACCGAGAGATCTCCTCTCTCCTCGGATGATTTCTTTGCCGCCGGGAAGATGCTTGAACCTGACCTTGAATACGATGCCTGTCAGGTAGAACCACGCGAAGGCAAGGAGAATGACGACGATCGGAAGCCCGAACACCATCCATCCACCGAACGAGATGCTCTCACCGAAGAGCTCCCCGACAGTCGCCGCAAGAATAGCGAGCGGTGGTGTACCGATAAGCGTACCGAGGCCGCCGATGGTGGCCGCGTAACCGATGCCGAATACCATGGACTTCTCGAACTTCGGCAGGTCTTCGGCGAATTCTCCACCCCGCAGGGAACGGGCGGCCTGATATACCACCGCCATTCCGACAGGGATCATCATCATGGTGGCGGCCGTGTTGGATACCCACATCGACAGGAAACCTGCCGCGACCATGAAGCCGAGGATGATACGACGCGGACTCGTGCCGATCACCGAGACGATCGAGAGCGCGATACGTTGATGAAGATTCCATTTCTCCATCGCGATCGCGATCGAGAAACCCCCGAGGAACAGGAAGATGATGTCATTGCCGTACGCTGCGACTACGGAATCACCGTCCAACGCACCGGTCAGCGGCAGGAGCGCGACCGGAAGCAAGGACGTGACCGGGATGGGTATCGCCTCTGTGATCCACCAGGTCGCGACCCAGAGAGTGGTGGCGAGGACCGCCCTCCCCTCCGGCGAGAGCCCCGCGGGTTCGAAGAACACAAGTGTCGCCACGAACAGCAATGGACCGAGTAGCAGGCCGATGAGGCGTGCGGGTGTGTAGCCGGGGCCGGGGCCACCGGACTCTCCATCCGCTTCCGAAGTCGATTCCGAGCTCTCGGTACCGCCATGGGTCTCGGCGGGACCATCGCCGTCGTTCCCGCCGGCCGCCACCGGATTCGCGCGTGGTGACTTCCTGCGATACGAGAAGGTCAGGAGCTCTTTGATCTCTCGGTGTGATACCCACAGGTTTCCCCATATGGAATGCAGATAAGAGTTTGCCATTTCATGCCTTCTTGGTCTTTTGCGCGGCTCGGCTTGCTGGGGGAAAGCGGCTCTGGCAGCATCAGATTCGACGCCGGCCATGAAGGAAAATGGGTTCGTATATAATTCGCAAGGGGGAAGAGCCCATTTTTATTGTGGAATCGGTTCCTTTGGGGTACTCGTTGTTCAGATGTTCGTGCGTACCGCCTCGGAGCGTTCTTATGTGATGCCGAAGACGGCGGCTCCCGTGGACAAGGGTCGGCCCGGGAGCCACCGTTCTCGGGCGGTCAGTCGTGCAGGCCCCGGAGGACGTGGTGGAACTCGGCCTTGCCTTCGAGCCCGATGCCCGGAAGGTCACCCGGCGCCACACGACCGCGGGTGATCACCGCGTCGTCGGTGAAGCCCCCAGTGGGCTGGAACTCTCCGGGGTAGGACTCGTTGCCACCGAGCTTGAGGGCCGCGGCGATGTGCAACGAGAACTGGTGCCCGCCGTGCGGAACGCACCGGCGGGCGGACCAACCGTGCTGGGCGAGCATGTCCAGGACCCGGCGGTACTCCGTCAGTCCGTAGCTCAGTGCCGGGTCGACCTGGATGAAGTCGCGATCCGGGCGCATCCCGCCGTAGCGGATCAGGTTCCGGGCGTCCTGCAACGAGAACAGGTTCTCGCCGGTCGCGATCGGATTACGGTAGTTCTCCGACAGCGTCGCGTTCAGACCGTAATCCAGTGGGTCACCGACTTCCTCGTACCAGAAGAGGCCGTACCGGTCGAGGGCCCGGCCGTAGTCCAGCGCGGTCCGCAGGTCGAACCTGCCGTTGGCGTCCACCATCAGACGCGACCCGTCGCCGTCCAGAACGTCGATGACCGCCTCGATGCGATCGAGGTCCTCGGCCAGGTCGGCGCCGCCGATCTTCATCTTGACGATCTCGTACCCGGAGTCCAGGAAGCCGCGCATCTCGTTCTGCAGGTCTTCCAGGGTCTTGCCGGGCGCGTAGTAGCCGCCGGCGGCGTAGACGAAGACGTCCTTGTCCGGGTCGCCGTCACCGTAGTGATCGGAGATCCACCGGTACAGCGGTACACCCGCGGCCTTGGCGGCGAGGTCGTGCAGAGCCATGTCCACCACGCCGACGGCGACGGAGCGTTCACCGTGTCCACCGGGCTTCTCGTTGCGCATCATGACGTCCCACGCCTGGGCGGGAGAGAGTTCGCCGTCCTCGTCCAGCAGATCCTCCGCCGCGGCGTTCCGCAGCCGCGGCAGCATCCGCTCGTTCAGGATGGCCGTGGCGTTGTACCGCCCGTTGGAGTTGAAGCCGTAACCCACCAAGGGCTCGCCGTCGACCAGTACGTCACTGACCAGTGCCAGGACCGTGCAGTCCATCTTGCTGAAGTCGATGTACGCGTTGCGCATCGACGAGCTGATCGGGATGGTCCCCACGTGGGCGGAAACGATTCGCATAGCACTCTTCCTGCGAAGATAGATCTTATAAGGTTCTTATAAGTTATGCGGAGCCTATACTGGCCGAGACGAGGGCCACAAGCCCGTGGGCGGAAATTCTGTGAGAGAGGTCACGATGACCAGCGCGAACGTCTTCTCCAGCAAGGGCGGGCTGGCCTACACCGAGCTGCGCCGTCGCATCACCTCCGGTGAGCTGGCCCCGGGGTCACGTTTGTCGCAGTACGAACTGGCGGAGGAGATGGGGATGAGCATCACCCCTCTGCGTGAGGCGGTGAGACGGTTGGCCAGCGAGGACTGGGTCGTGATGGACGCCCACCGAGATGTTCGCGTGGCACCCATGAGCGCATCCGAAGCGCGTGAACTGCTGGAGGTCCGTTTCTCGCTGGAACCCTCCGCCACCGAGCTCGCCGCTCTACGCAGGACGGAACGGGAGATCGCCGCCATGCAGGCGGCGGCCAACGAACTCTTGCCGGTCACCCGCACCTGGGGCGAGGAGGCCATCGCGGCGCATCGGGCCTTCCACCGGGCGATCTACGCCGCTTCCCACAACGACGTGATGATCAGGCTTCTGGACGACCTGTGGGACAAGGCGGACCGTTATCGGCGGATCGGTCTGGAACTGCCCGCGGGTGCCGAGCCGCGCACGATAGACCTGAACCAGCACCACAGGATCTTGGAGCTCGTCATCGTCGGCGACGGCGCCGCCGCGGCCGGGCTGGTGCGCTCCCATATCCACAACAGCCTCGGGGCCATGGTCACGGACACCCTCGAAGGCCGAGAACATGCCTACCACTCCATTGCCGAGAGATCGGCCTGAGGCCACCCGAAGCGCCGGTCACACGAGCACTCGGCCCGCCACGCCCCGCCAACGGATCCGGTGGGATCGGGCTCATCGACGAGGGCGGGCTCCCGCCTGGATGAGCCCGGAGTGGTTTCGGGTAAAGCGAAGGGGCCTCGCGCCGAAGCACGAGACCCCTTCTCATCAAGCGGAGGATATGGGATTTGAACCCATGAGGGGGTTGCCCCCCAACCGCATTAGCAGTGCGGCGCCCTAGGCCTCTAGGCGAATCCTCCTGGCTGCGACCAGACTACAGAGCGCGGGGGCCGGGCGCAAAACGAACCCTCCGGACGGATCCGGGGCGAGGAGACCGGGATGTTCCGGTCTCCCCTGTGGATCAGGGTCGCCGGGGTTCAGGGACGTCGGAGACGCGGTAGGAATCCGCCTGGAGTTCCCACAGTTCCCGGTACAGGCCACCGGCGGTCATGAGTTCGGTGTGGGTGCCCTGGGCGGTCACCCGGCCGTGTTCGAGCACGACGATGTGATCGGCCATGCGTACCGAGGCGAGGCGATGAGTGATCAACACGACCGTGGCACCGGTGCGCCGGGCGTGCGTGTGGACGGAGGCGAAGAATCCGTGCTCGGCGCGGGCGTCCATGGCGGCCGTGGGTTCGTCGGCGATGAGCAGGGGAACCTCGTCGCCGTCATCGCCTCGGTAGAACGAACGGGCCGCGGCGAGCCGTTGCCACTGCCCTCCCGAAGGTTCCACGCCGTGGGCGAATCGCTTGTCCAGCAGGGTTCCCCAACCGTGCTCGAAACCCGCCACGACACGGTCGGCCTGGGCGGCCTCGGCGGCGCGGGTGAGGCGTTCGGTGTCCTCCGGGCTGCTCATCACGGTGTTGCCGCGTGCGGTCAACGGCCAGTGTGTGTGGTCCTGGGCGATGACGGAGATCCGTGTGCGAAGGCTCACCCCGTCCACCTCGGACAGGTCGGTGTCGTCCCAGCGCACACCGCCCTTCTGTGGTGTGTACAGGCCGGAGAGCAGCTTGGCGAGGGTGCTCTTCCCGGATCCGTTCTCGCCGACCAGGGCGATCGTCCGACCCCGGTGGAGGGTCAGGTTCACATCCTCCAGGGCGGGCCCCTCGCCCGACGGGTATCCGAAGGTCACGTCGCGCAGTTCGATCCGGTCGAACCCCTCCGGGGCGGTTCGCAGGCCGGGGCGTGGCAGTCGATCCGCGGCCTCCCGCTGGAAGGCCACGAAGTCGGAGAAGTACAGGCCCGACTCGTACACCTGGGTCATCGCGTGCAGGGCGTTGCCCAGCGCACCCTGGGCCACGCGAACGGCGACGACGGCGGCCCCGGCCACGGCGATCGGTACGGCCCCCTGGACCAGCAAGAGGGCCAGCGCGGCGAAAACCACGGCGGTGACGAGACCGCTCACGGTGTCACCGGCCAAGCGGACGGCGGCCTGGCGGGTGGCCAACCCCAGGTGGATGTCCAGCTCTCGGTGGGCGACCCTGTCGAACTCGGAGAGCAGTCGGTGCTCCATGGTGAAGGAACGGACCTCGGCCGCGCTCTCCCGAGCGGTCATGAGCTGGTCGAGCATGTACTTGCGGCGTCGTCCCTCGGTGAACGCCAGGATCATCCGGTAGCGCATCCGGGCGGAGGCCGCGGCGGCCCCACCATTGGGGCACCAGGGCGAGCAGCAGGAGCGGCACCAGAGCCGGGTGCAGGGTGGCCAGGACCCCGGCCGCGGCGACGATGCCCACCGACCCGGTCAGGAGGTCGACGGCCTGTCGGACCAGGGTGCCCGCCTCGGCGCAGCCGCGGGTGTGGGAGCGGAACAGGTGGTCGTGGAACTCGCTGTCGTCGAAGGCCCGTAGCTCCACGGAGGTGGCGTCGCGCAACAGGCGCCGTTCGGCGGCCAAGACGACCCTGGGTTCCAATCGGGCCTGGGCGCGCCCGGCGAGGGCGCCACAGCCGCCTCGGAGGAGGAGCGCCAGGGCGAGCAGCCCCAGGGAGGGGAGCGCGGAGACCACTCGTTCGGTGGTGGGGACCTGTGTGAAGAACTCGCCGAGGACCGAGGTGGTGGCGATCAGGGCCCAGGCCGTGGCGGCGCCGGAACCGAGGTTGAACAGGACGGTCGTGACGACGTCGCGGGGGCCGCTCCGCCAGGCCAGAACGGCGGCCTTGGCGAGGAGCGAGGGCATGTGGCGGGCGATCCGGAGCCAGGAGGCGTCGAGCATCGCGTCGCCGTGTCGGTTCCACCGGGGTGGGGTGAGTTCGGGTAGGTCCAGGCCTTCCTTTGGGGGCGGAGTGGCGGGGGAGTGGCGTTTGCTCACGGGGTTCCTCCTGGCGGCCGGACGGATCGGACGGGCCGATGATGCTTCGACCGACCACCGTTCGGGGGAGCCGTGGGACGTTGTGGACCGTCCGCATCGCATGGGTGTTCGATGCGTCCTGCGGGCAGCCGGGAGAAGGACGAGTGAGCGACGCGGCGGAATTCGGGAGAAAGTCGCGATCCGAATCCCTGTACGAAACGGCCCCGCACGAAGTCGTGGGTCGGGCTCCCGAAGCCGGTGGGGTCGTGTCCGAGAAGGGGCGAGGTTCTTCAGGCCGTCGGGAAACCTGGTGGCCCGGTCGGGGCGCCGTGGTCCGGCCGGGTCCCGATGGTGGAGGTCAAGCGGTGGTGCGTTCGATGATGAGGTCGGCGTCGCGGCGCAGTTTCTCCACGGAGCGGGAGAGTGTGCTCTTCACGGTCCCGATGGTCACGCCCATGCGTTCGGCGATCTGTGCCTCGGTGAGGTCGTCGTAGTAACGCAGGACCACCGTGGCGCGCTGACGTTCGGGGAGACGTTCGATGGCGCGCCCCACGACGTCGGCGAGGTCGCTGCGCCAGGTCGGGTCGTCCACGCGCTGCTCGGGGATCTCGTCGGTGGGGTAGACGTCCAGGCGCTTGCGGCGCCACTCGGAGATCTGCGCGTTGACCATGGCCCGGCGGACGTATCCGTCGCGGGCGCGGGGGTCGGCGATCCGGCCCCAGGCGAGGAAGGTCTTGACCAGCGCGGCCTGGAGCAGGTCCTCGGCGTCGGCGTGGCTGTTGGTGAGGGAACGGGCCATGCGGAGCAGCGCGGGCCCGCGTTCGGACACGTAGCGGCTGAACTCCTCGGAATTGGGAGTCCGGGTCGTTCCCGTCACGTGGACCACCGCCCTTCACGGGTGGCGCTGACTCTCGTCGAGCGGCATCGCTGTGTGCACGGCGGTGTACGTCCGCCTTTGGTCCTCAACTGTCACATAGTGAACGCAAACGCCCAGGCAGCTTGATACCACGTGCCGACAAACCGCGTGAAAGCGACATGAATCAGGTCGTGTTCGCGGGGCGCTTCATCGACACGAGCGGGCGCGTGTCGGCGTGTGAACGGCCGATCGCGCGACTCGGGGTCACAATGGGTCACGGATGGACGAGTCGGGCGGCAGGGGGCGCGAGGGACATGTCAGTGATCATGGACAGTGGTCGGGACCGTCGGCGGTTCACGGCGGCGTTGCTCGGCTCGGTGGCGGCACCCGAACCCACACCCGTCCACCACCGCGTCGTCCGCGGCGTGGTCGTGGACGCCACCTCGTACATGCTCTGCCTGGCCACCCCGAACGGGGAGGAACGCTTCCTCTTCGAACGGGGCACCACCTTCTGGCGCGGCGGTGAGGTCCTTCCCACCGAACTGAGGCCCGGCGACGACGCCGTGGTGCTGTGTTCGCACGACGGGAGGCTGATCGCCGAACGGGTCTGGGCGCAGACGGCGCGTGCGAGCGGGGTCATCATCGCCCGTGAGGGCGACACCCTCGAAATCGACCCCGGGCACGGGCGTCCTCGGCTCACCGTGGTCATGCCCTACCGCACGTCCGGGCGCGTCTCCGTCCGGCATCCGCGGCTGGAGCCCGGCTACCTGTTCGACGTCGTCGGCGTCTGGCGCGGTGGCGCGGTCTGGGCCGCGCGACCGGCGACCACACAGCCTCCACACCCACTCGACTCGGCCCCGCGCAGGCCGCTCACCCGCGAACACTCCAGCACGATCGAGGGCATCGCCACCTGGTACGACCCGGCCTGGGGGCGCTCCGCGCACCTGGATCCGCGAGCCCACGCGGCGGGTGCCGCCTATCCGTCCCTGGACCGGGCCGACCACGAGGGACGGTGCGACCGGCGCACCCCCTGCCTACCCCTGCCGTTGCTGTCGACCGGCGCCACCCTCAGCATGCGCAACGACTGCACTCGGGAGACGGCGGTCGTGCCCGTCCTCGACTGCGCCGCCGCCGACAGTTGGTTCTGCGACCTGTGCCCGTCCTGTGGGACGCACGCGGCGGGACGCATCGCCTCCCTCACCATGATCTCCTTCGTCGCCCTGGGCGGGCGGCTGGAGGCCGGCTGCTTCAACGCGACCGTGACCGTCGCGAACCAGGAGGGGTGAGTAGATGTTCCCGGAGATCCTCGCAGCGGTCCGCGAGGTCCAGCTGCCACTGTTGGCGGCGCTGCTGCTGATGGGCGCGGTGGCCAAGGCCGCCCCGCGTTCGCAGGGCACAGGAGTCGCCGTGTTGGTGCCGCAGGGATGGCGCCGTCCCGTCACGGTCCTCACCTGCCTGCTGGAGGTGGTCCTGGCGGTGGCGTTGCTGACCCTCACCGGGCCGCTCGGCGAGGTGGCGCGAGTGCTCACGGTGTTGCTCTTCGCCGCTTCCGTCGTTGTCCTGTCGGTGGTGCGAAGGCGCGACCCGGAGGCGGGCTGCGGATGCTTCGGCGGTCTGAGCCGCGAACCGATCGGGTGGCGCACGCTCACCCGCGCGTCCCTGCTCGCGGTGGCGGCCGCCACCACCGTCGGCCTGGCGCCGAACGGCTGGGACGTGGCGGCCACGCCCACCCTGACCCACGGCGTCGTGATCGGGGTGGAACTGCTCCTGCTCGCGGCTCTCAGCCCGGAACTGCGCGAGGCCCTCGGCCGGACGGTCGGTGCCGACTCGTGCGCCCTGCGGGAGCACTCCCCACGTCGAAGCCTGAGCCGGTTGCGGCGCAGCGACGTCTGGCGCACCAACGCCAAGGTGATGCTCTCCACCGAACCCGAGGACACCTGGCGGCACGGCTGCTGGCGCTTCCTGCGCTACGACGGGATGCGCCACGGCCAACGGGTGGACGTGGTCTACGCGGTGCGCGTCGGTGGACCGCGCCGGACCGGCGTGCGCGCGGCCCTCGTGGACCGTCAGAGCGGCTCGGTGATCGCCACCTTCGGCGCGGTCACCACCCTCGACCTCCAGGGACCGCCGCGCAGGCTGCCCCGACCGCGTCAGGCGGCCAAGAGGGACGAGGTCGAGGGCCGGGGTGTCGCCAGACCGGACACGTTGGCCAAGGAACCTCCGGGCGAGGCCGGGCGAGGGATGCCCGGTGACCCCGAGGGGGAGCCGATCCAGGTCTGACCGGACTTCGCGTCTCGGCGCCGGTCAGCCGAGCATCTGTCCTTGACGTTCGACGGCGGCCTCGGTGAAGTCCACGAGCATTCGCTCGTACTCCTCGGGGTCGCCCGGTCCCATGATCGACGTGGTGCCGAGCAGCGCGCCGTTGCGGTACATCACGGTGTACATGTTGTTCTCTCCGCCATCGTCGGTGACCTGGATGGCGAAGGAACGGGACTCGTCACCGAACTCTGGGAGTTCGAGGTCGCGGACCCCGTATTCGGAGCTGCTGCCGTCCTCATAGGTGGCGGTGTACTCCGAGCAGGTCTCCGGCGGCCGGGTCCCCAGGGCCTCGGTGGCGGACTCCTCGTCGAGTTCGACGAGGATGTGCGAGACCGAGCCCCGCTCCCACTCGTAGGCGGCCACGGACGCGGGCGCGTCGCGTACCGAATCCAGGTCGCCCCAGCGGTTGGCGGCGTCCAGGCACTCGGGTTTGTCCAGCTCCGTGGAGGCCCGCACCTCCTCGGAGTACTGCACTGTGACAAGCTCGGAATAGGTGCCGCTCTCGCTGCTCTCGGCCAGCAGGGTCGCGTCCCGGACGTTGACCGGCTGGGCCTCGTGCAGTGCCGCGGAGGCCTCCGCGTTGGGGTCGTCGCCCTGATCCTGTTCCTGACCGCCGCAGGCGGCCAGGAGGACCACCCCCGAAACGGCCACGGCCGTGCGGGTGAATTGACGCAAACGCATGGTGGTTTCTCCTGGTTTGTGCGATATTTCCGCTTGGAGCGGTGGCCAACCCGGACATCTCATTGCCGAGAGTGTCTCGGGGCTAGCACAAAGTATTGAGGAAGGACAATGGTGTCGGAGTCGAAATCGCCATATCTGCGGGCGGTACTGGAGTCCATTCCCGCCTACAAGCCCGGCCGCAAGGTCGTCGGTCCCGACGGGCGCTCCATGAAGCTGTCCTCCAACGAGAGCCCCTACGGTCCGCTCCCGTCCGTTCGTGACGCCATCACCCGGGCCACCGTCGACCTGAACCGCTACCCGGACCCGGGCTCGACCGAGCTCACCGCACGACTCGCCGTCCACCTCGACGTGCCGGTAGAGCACGTCGCCCTCGGCGCCGGTTCCGTCGGGCTGCTCCAGCAGCTCCTGGAAGCCGTCGGCGAGCCGGGCGCGGAGGTCGTCTACGCGTGGCGTTCCTTCGAGGCCTATCCGCTGTTGGCGGAGCTGTCCGGGGTCACGTCGGTCCGGGTGCCCCTCAAGGACGAGGCCCACGACCTCGAAGCCATGCTCGCCGCCATCACCGACGACACCCGCATGGTGCTGGTGTGCAACCCGAACAACCCGACCGGCACCACGGTCCGGGAACGGGAACTCGTCGACTTCCTCGACCGCGTCCCCGACCACGTCCTCGTGGTCCTGGACGAGGCCTACCGCGAGTACGTGCGCGACCCCGAGGTCCCCGATGGCATCGCCCTGTACGCCGACCGGCCGAACGTCGCCGTGCTGCGGACCTTCTCCAAGGCCTACGGTCTGGCGGCCGTCCGACTCGGGTTCCTCGTCGGTCATCCCCACGTGACCGCGGCGGTGCGGAAGACCCTCGTGCCCTTCGCGGTCAACCACCTGGCCCAGGCCGCGGGCGTCGCCTCCCTGGACGCGGAGGACGAGCTCCTGGAACGGGTGGCGACCACCGTCAAGGAGCGTGAGCGTGTCCGTGAGGCCCTGCTGGCCTCCGGGTGGACGGTGCCCCCGACCGAGGCCAACTTCGTGTGGCTGCGTGCGGGGGAGGCCACCCTGGACTTCGCCGCGGCCTGCGCCGAGGTCGGGGTCTCGGTGCGGCCCTTCGACGGTGAGGGTGTTCGCGTCAGCATCGGCACGCCCGAGGAGAACGACACGTTCCTGACGGTCGCCACCGCCTACGCCAAGCGTCGCTGAACCCTCGTCACCGGGTCATAAGCCGACGGGGGCGGGCTCCCGAAAGGGAACCCGCCCCCGTCGACGGTACGTACGTGCGGCTACTTGCCGGCCGAGTCCTTGTCCAGCTTCTCCACGATCAGCCGGTAGAGCTGACGTGGGCGGCCGGGCTGCAGGGTGCGGTTCGGCGGCAGAGGCCAGGCCAGGCCCTCCTCCACCAGGGTGCGCAGCAACCGGCGCGCGGTCCGGGAGGTGACCCCGAGCATCCGCCCGGCGTTCTCCGCGTCGACGACCAGGGGGCCGTCCTCCTCGGCGATCTTCTCCGAAAGACGCACGAGGGTCTCACGGCCCTTGGTGCGCAGGGGTTCGGAGGAGTGCCGTGCGGGGGCGCGCTGGGCCGGGACCAGGGATCGTCCCTCACGGTCCACCGCGAAGCTCTGTCGGGAGGCCTGGGCGCGGTTGAGGGCCGCGCGGGCGTGCGACTCCGCGTCCTGGGTGGTGCGGCCCATACCGATGCCCACCTCGATCGCGATGCCCAACTCCGCCTTGATCCGTTCGACGAACGGCGGCTGCCGGAACCCCTCGGTCGCGGTGACCAGAGAGCCACGGGTGGCCGTGATCATGAACGAGTGGTCGTCCAGACGGTGGGCCGTCGCGTTGATGCGGTGCGCCTCCTGCAACAGCAGTCGGTGCAGGGAGAGCCGCAGTTCCTCACGCCAGTAACGCGGCGTGGACCGTCGGGAGGAGTCGCGCAGGGTCGGTACGTCGACCACGACGACACCCAGCTGGGCCTCTTCCAGGCGGTGGTGGGCGCCCAACAGCCCGGCGGTCTGCAGCGCGCTGCGCACCCCGGCGTTGGTGGGACGCAGCCTGATCACCGGAACCCCGATGGCCTCCAGACGCTCGGCGACCCCGCGTACGCAGGTGATCGCCATCCGGGTGGCCTTACGCCGCCAAAGCCCCTCGTGGAACGAGGTGAGTTGGGCGGTGTTGGTCAGTTCCTCGTGCACGTGGATCCCGTCCACGGGCAGGTCGACCTCGGAGTAGGCCTCCACCACGTCGGCTCGGCTGAGCACGTCCAGACTCGCTCTGGTCGGGTCGAAGCGGTCGTCCAAGGTCGCTCGGAGCAAGGCCTCGTGCAGGCTCGCCCCACCGAGTGGCACGAAGGTCGCGGGCATGGTCAACACGCCGGCCTTCCTCGCGAACTCGTAGGGGACGGGGCTGGCGAACAGATAGGCATCGATCGCCGACCCCAGCCTGACGACCTTGTCCGTCGCCTCTTGCTCATCTCGATACGCGGCGGCGATGAGTCTGGCGTTGAGAGGTCCTGTTGACCCAGGACCCATGAGCATGACCCGTTCGACCACCTCATGGGGTCCTATGACGCCGATCGTCAAATCGCCAGTACGCTGGGCACTCACCTCGGGTTGCTCCCCGCTACCATTCCACGCTCTTCACTATGTGCGCCCACTGGTTTCCCGACCCGATCTCTGTCACGGCATGATTGCCGAGATCGTACCCATTGTGCGGGGCCAAAGAAGATCGTTTTCCATATCAACGCCGAAAGCCCGGGTGGAGGGAAGCCCCCCACCCCGGCTTGAACTGCGCGAACGACTCTTTACGAGCCGGTGACGCGCTCCACGTCCCCGCCTAGCGCGGCGAGTCGCTGCGCGAACTGAGAGTGACCGCGGTCCACCAGATAACCAGGCGCAACGATTGTCTCACCTTCGGCGACCAGTCCGGCGAGAACCAGAGCGGCACCGGTCCGCAGGTCGTGGGCGATCACCTCGGCGCCGCGCAGGTTCGTGGAACCGTGCACGATGGCGCGGGTGCCCTCGACCTCGATCTTGGCGCCCATCTTGTTGAGCTCGTCCGCCAGCGCGAAGCGACCGTCGTAGATGGCCTCGTGGATGTAGCTCTCACCCTCGGCCAGGGTGGCCAGGGCCATCAGCGGCGACTGGAGGTCCGTGGCGAAGCCCGGGAACGGCGAGGTCACCGCGTTGATCGGGCGCAGCGGCACGGACGGGTCCCTCTGGACGTGCAGGACCGCACCCTCCTGGGAGAAGCCCACACCCATCTGCTCGAGCTTCCAACGGGCCACACCCAGGTGGTCCAGGTTGGCACCCACCAGGCTGACCTCGCCACCGGTGGCGGCGACGGTCATCGCGAACACGCCGGCGTCGATGCGGTCGGCCATGATGCTGTGCTCGACGGCGGTGAGCTCCTTGACGCCCTCGACGGTGATCAGACCGGTACCGCCACCGCTGATCTTCGCGCCCATGGCGCTGAGGAAGTCGATGACGTCCAGGACCTCGGGCTCAAGGGCCGCGTGCTCGATCACGGTGGTGCCGGGAGCCAGCACGGCGGCCATGATGAGGTTCTCGGTGCCGGTGTGGGACGGGGTGTCCAGGTACAGCCGGCCGCCGCGGAGCTTGCTCGCCTCCACGTTGATGTGGTTGCGCTCAAGGTCCTCGGTGACCTCGGCGCCCAGACGCGCGAAACCGCGGTAGTGGAAGTCAAGGTTGCGGCTGCCGAGGTTGCAACCGCCGACGCCCTCGATGCGCGCACTGCCGGTGCGGTGCATCAGGGCCGGAACGAAGAGCACGGAGCCACGGAAGCGGGCCGCGATCTCGGCGGGCAGGACCGCCTTCTCGGGGTCATTGAGCCCGGACGCGTCGATCACGACGGTGCGCTCGGCCTCGTGGAACGCGACCTTGGCGCCTACGTGTTCGGCGAGTTCGAGCGCGCGGTACACATCCTCGATGACGGGGACGTTCCTCAGAACGGTACGTCCTTTGGACGCCAACAGGGCGGCCCCGATCATCGGCAGGACGGCGTTCTTCGCGCCTTGGATGAACGCCGTTCCGCTGAGGGGGCGTCCGCCGCGGACGCGGTAACGAACCTCCTGGCCCATGCTCATGTGCTCCTTCGTGAGGCAGATGTGAAAAAAGGTCACCCTCGTCGGGTTCGCCTATGTGGGTTTAGACGCGGGTTTCCCCTGGAACGTTGCGACCAACTTGCGCGTGACCTGCGCGGCCAGTGAACCGGTAGGTTCGCGATGACTCTATAGCAAGGGTCGGCGGGCACCGGCCCAAAACGTGGTATACCCGCAGATCACGGATAGAGTCCCACAAACGCCCAAAGAGGCGTTACGCCTGAGGGAGAGACCAGGGGTCGTGCGTATGGGACACCGTTTACCTCGGCGTCGTGCACAACTCGATCCACCATACGTGCTCCCGAACCTCGATCGGCGCCTGCGTGGGCCGAATCACCCCCGCGTTTCGGCTCACACGCGCGATTCCGTGCCGGTCAACCGCTCGTAGATCTCCATGTAACGGGACAGAGTGCGTTCCACCACGTCGTCCGGAAGTTCTGGTGGGGGTGTGTTCGCGGCACGGTCCCATCGGCGTCCCGCGAAGACGGGCCCTCGGCGACCGCCCAGGGCCCGTCACGTCGTCCCGCCGCGTGGGAACCCGAATCAGAGTTCGGCGGCGGCGCGCTCGGCGATGTCGGAACGGTAGAAGGAACCGCGCAGTTCGATCCGGCTCGCCGCCTCGTAGGCGCGCTCACGGGCCTGACGCAGGTCCGTGCCGGTGCCCACCACGTTCAGTACTCGACCACCGTTGGACTTGACGTCGCGTACACCGTCCCAGGCGGTGCCCGCGTGCAGCACGTAGGCACCCTCCAAGGCGTTGGCGGCGTCCAGACCACCGATGAGGTCGCCCTTGACCGGGTCGCCCGGGTAGCTCTCGGCGGCGATCACGACGGAGACCGCCGCGCCCGACTTCCACTGCAACGAACCGATCGAACCCAGCCCACCGGTGTCGGTGGCCTGCAGGACCGCGCCGATCGGGGTGGCCAGCCGATCCAGTACGACCTGGGTCTCCGGGTCGCCGAAGCGCGCGTTGAACTCCACCACGCGCAGACCCTTCGAGGTCAGGGCCAGGCCGACGTAGAGCAACCCCTGGTAGCGGTGGCCGCGCCGGTTCATCTCGGACACGGTCGGTCGCACGACCGACTCCATGACCTCGTCCACCAGCCCGGCGGGCGCCCACGGCACGGGAGAGTAGGAGCCCATCCCACCGGTGTTGGGACCCTGGTCGCCGTCGTGGGCGCGCTTGAAGTCCTGGGCCGGCAGCAGCGGCAGCGCGTGCGCGCCGTCGGTGAGCACGAACAGCGACACCTCGGGCCCGTCGAGGTACTCCTCGATGACGACCCGACCGCACTCCCGGGCGTGCTGTTCGGCGACGGCACGGTCCTCGGTCACCACGACACCCTTGCCGGCGGCCAGCCCGTCGTTCTTGACGACGTAGGGCGCCCCGAACTCGTCGAGGGCATCGGAGACCTGACCGGCGGTACGGCACACGCGGGCCTTGGCCGTGGGCACCCCCGCGGCCTCCATGACCTCCTTGGCGAAGGCCTTGGACCCCTCCAGCCGAGCGGCCTCCTTGTCGGGACCGAACACCGGAATGCCGCGGTCGCGCAGCGCGTCGGCCACGCCCGCCACCAGCGGGGCCTCCGGACCGATCACGACCAGCTCGGTGCGGATACGCGCGGCGAGCTCGGTCACGGCCAACCCGTCGGTCACGTTGATCACGTGGTTCTCGGCCAGGTCGGAGATGCCCGGGTTGCCGGGGGCGCTGTGGATGCTGGTGACGCCCGGGTCAAGGGAGAGGGCACGGACGAGTGCGTGTTCGCGGCCTCCGCCGCCGAGAACGAGGGCTTTCACTGAAGGGGGCCTCTTCTTCTGTATGGAGGAAGGACGATGGTCGCCGGATCAGACCAGCGAGCGCAGTGCGAGGGTCTCGTCACGCCCGGGGCCGACACCGATGGCGGAGATCGGTGCCCCCGCCATCTCCTCCAGAGTACGCACGTACGACTGTGCGTTCTTGGGGAGTTCGTCGAATTCCCGGACGGCCGTGATGTCCTCGGACCACCCGTCGAAGTACTCGTAGATCGGGGTGGCGTGGTGGAAGTCGGTCTGCGTCATCGGGATCTCGTCGTGGCGGACCCCGTCGACGTCGTAGGCCACGCACACGGGGATGCGCTCCAGACCGGTGAGGACGTCGAGCTTGGTCAGGAAGAAGTCGGTGACGCCGTTGACACGGGTGGCGTAGCGGGCGATCGGAGCGTCGAACCAGCCGCACCGGCGGTTGCGTCCGGTGGTCACGCCGTACTCGCCGCCCTGGGTGCGCAGCCACTCGCCCTGCTCATCGTGGAGCTCGGTCGGGAACGGGCCGGAGCCGACACGGGTGGTGTAGGCCTTCAGGATGCCGACGACCTTGGAGATGCGGTTGGGGCCGATGCCCGCGCCCGCGGCGGCACCGCCGGCGGTGGGGGAGGAGGAGGTGACGAACGGGTAGGTGCCGTGGTCGATGTCCAGGAGGGTGCCCTGGGAACCTTCGAGGTAGACGGTCTTGTCCTCGTCCAGCGCCTTGTTGAGGATCAGGGAGGTGTCGGCGACGTAGGGACGCAGCTGCTCGGCGTAGCCCAGGTACTCCTCGATGATCGGCTCGGCCTCCAGGGCACGCCGGTTGTACACCTTGGTGAGGAGCTGGTTCTTGTCGTGGAGGGCGAGCTCGATCTTCTTACGAAGGATCTTGGCGTCGAACATGTCCTGGACGCGCACGCCCTGGCGGGAGACCTTGTCGGCGTAGGCCGGGCCGATGCCGCGGCCGGTGGTGCCGATCTTGCCCTTGCCCAGGAAGCGCTCGCTGACCTTGTCGAGGGCCCGGTG
Source organism: Nocardiopsis sp. NPDC055551 (assembly GCF_053619415.1). Taxonomy (NCBI): domain Bacteria; kingdom Bacillati; phylum Actinomycetota; class Actinomycetes; order Streptosporangiales; family Nocardiopsidaceae; genus Nocardiopsis; species Nocardiopsis sp. NPDC055551. Next base: position 216,842 of record NZ_JBSHJJ010000008.1, read on the forward strand.
GTAGGGCATGATCAGGTGCGCGTTGGCCGAGATGAGCAGCCGGGACGTGTCCACGTTCCGCTCCTGCAGACCGCGCAGCTCCTCGAACAGAACCCCGGGGTCGATGACGACGCCGTTGGCGATGACGGGTACGACGTTGGGGGAGAGGATGCCGGAGGGCAGCAGGTGCAGGGCGTATTTCTGGTCCCCGATGACCACCGTGTGCCCGGCGTTGTTGCCACCCTGGTAACGGACCACATAGTCCACCTGCCCACCGACCAGGTCGGTGGCCTTGCCCTTGCCCTCGTCGCCCCACTGGGCACCCACGAGCGTGATCGCCGGCATTGATCTCTACCTCTTCGCTCGATACCTGAACGGGGCTTTTCCCACCCCGGACATGGATCAACCCCTGGCGCAAGGCAGCGACAGGGGCCGTTGCGTATTGAGGGTACACGACCGGTGGATCCTGGTCAGGTGCGCCTCGGGGCGTCTGGGACGCGCCGTTCGGTGGTGCCGGATGGTGCGGGGGAGAAGGGACCGGATCCCCTCTCCCCGTGCTCCCCTCAGCCGTTGAGGGCCTCGTCCGCCTCGGGGCTGGACTCGCGCAGGAAGGTCGAGCAGCGCTCGGCCTCTTCGGCGTCGCCGATTGCCTCGGACGCCTTACCCAGAGAGTGCAGCGCGCGCAGGAAACCGCGGTTGGGCTCGTGCTCCCACGGGATCGGTCCGTGCCCCTTCCAACCGGAACGGCGCAGCTGGTCCAGCCCCCGGTGGTAGCCGGTGCGGGCGTAGGCGTAGGCGGCCACCGGCCTTCCGTCGGCCAGGGCCAGCTCGGCCAGGCGAGCCCAGGCGGCGGAGTAGGACGGGAAGCGGCCGGCGACCGGGGTGGGGTCGTCGGCCGCGGCCAGGGCGTCGCGGGCTTCGGTGTCCTCGGCCAGACGTGTCTCGGGCGGCTCGTTCAGCAGGTTCTGGTGCAGGTTCATACGTCCCATCCTGCCATCGAGGTCAGTTCGATTCCGCTCCCCGCCACCGAGCCCGAGCGGTGGAGCCGTGCGTCACCGCGTGCGCGGCCACCGCGGCCAAGGCGAGGCCGACCGCCAGCGCCGGAACGGTCGCCCCGGGTAGGAGGTCCGGGGCCCGCCAACCGTCGGAGCCCACGTACGCGTACGGGCTCACCCGGTACAGGCCGGGAACCATGTTGCAGGCCGCCGCTCCCAGGAGGATCCCGACGAGAACGAGCAGCCCGGAGGGCACCGCGTTCAGGAAGGGTGCCAGCAGGTACACGGCCGAGACCGCCAGCAGGACGTTCGTGACCAGGAACCACGAGTTCTGGGCATCCGCCGTGGTCGACAACAGCACCGGTGCCAAGGTCGTGGACAGCAGTACGCCGAGCGCGGCCACCGCTGCCGCCCTGACCCGCGTCCGGGCCCCGCCCAGGCGTTCCCACTCCCATAGACGAGGGCGGTTCGCCCGGACGCCCGCCGTGGCCGCGCACACGCACAACAGTTCGGCGATGGGGATCCGTTGTTCCTCGTTGGGCCAGTCGAACACCGCGATCGGAACCACGGCCCCGGTCAGGGCCAGGCCGAGCACCGTGGCCACGACGGCCGAGACCAGTGCGACGAGCATCGGAACCAGGGAAGGGCGTAGCGCTACGGCCACCACGGCAGTTCCTCCGGCTCCACCTCACACGCGGCCAGACGGTCCCCGTCCCGGGCGATCCACGCACGGACCTCGTCGGGGTCGGCATCGGCGAACAGGCCGTCCTCGGAGGTGTCGCCCTCGAACGCCCGCGAAGCGAGCCAGGCCTGAAGCCCCGTTATCACGGCCGCCCTCCGTTCTCGGGCCCGCGCGTTCCGGTCCATGGCGGCCACACCCTCGGAACCGCACACGAACAGGTCCGGTACCAGCCACGCGGCCGCGTCTCCGGGCACCTGTCGGTACGGATCCCAACCTGGATGGACGCGCATCCAGAGCACCCCGTGAGCGGGACCATCGAGTACTTCGCCGTCTCCGGTGGCCAGACCGTGGTCGCGAACCTCGTTCGGGGCGGCGTCGGCCTGCCCATGGGCGGCGAAGACCGGGGCGGCCAGGTCGATGATCAGAGCGAGTTCGTCCGCGTGCCCCTCGTGTACGCAGTAGCGGATCCCGTCGCGCTCCGAGCAGACCTCGTCTCCGTCCTGGGCGTAGGCCAGGAGCGGGAACGTGTACAGGTGGGGCAGGAGCGCGGCCGAGGCCAGGAGCACGACCCCCGACACGTGCGGGACCGAGAACCGCCGGGGGACACGTAGGAACCAGGCGGTCGTCCATGCCGCGATGGTCACCGCCAGAAGGAAGAACCCCAGTCGGTAGGAACCGAGCGGAACGCTCTCCCGCATGCCCACGAAGGGCACGAACGGGAGTTGGAGGGACGTCGCCGTCCAGGGGTCGGCGACCACCGGTAGGGCGGTGAGCACGAAGACCGTGGCGATCGCCACGGGGACGCCGAACAGCCCGCGCGCGAACAGCCCGCACAGGTAGCCGAGCAGGGTGAGCGCCACGAAACCCGCCAGGGCGCCCAGCACCGGTATGGGGCTGACCACTCCCGCACCATGCGTGGCGACCGCGACGGTCAGTGGGATCAGTCCCACGAGGTAGGCGCCCAGGCACCACCCGGTGAGCAGTAGCGCGTGCCGCAGCGGAACGTCCCGTCCCAGACGGGGCTGCCAGGGTTGGGCGAAGACCAGGCTCGCCCGGGTGAACCTGGCCGCCACCAGGGCCGCGGTCCCGGCCGCCACCACGACCGGCAGCCGGGCCTGGGCCCCCACCTGGCCGGAGAGGTACACCCAGTCCAGGGCTCTCCAGGAGAGTGGGCTCCAGGTCCCGGCGAGGGTCAGGGCGAGGATCAGGCCGGCCGGGGCCAGGCACAGGAGCGGTGGGAGCGGCCAGAAGAGCGCGGACGCCTTCACCCGGCCTCGGAGCGTGGTCACGGACCCTCCCCGACCCGCTCGATCAGCCGGTCGTACGCCCGCTCGAACTCGGAACCGTAGGGGCTTCCCACGGAACCGTCCTCGATGAGCGCCTTCAGCTCCGGGAAGGTGCCGTGGAACTCGATCCGTCCGCCCGCGAGTACCCCGACGCGGGAGCACAGGTGTGCGACGTCCTCGATGAGATGCGTGGAGACCAGTACGGTCCGGTCCTCGCCCAACCCGGCGACGACCTCGCGCACGCGGAGCCGTTGTCCGGGGTCGAGCCCGGCCGTGGGCTCGTCCAGGACCAGGACCCGAGGATCGTGGGCCAGTGCCGCGGCGATGCCGACGCGCTGACGCTGACCACCGGAAAGGGTGCGTGTGGGTCGGTCGGCGAGGTCGGACAGGTCGACGGACTCCAGTGCCCGTAGCGCCGCCGGCCCGCACTCGCGCCGACCCAGTCCGTGCACCCATGCCGCGTACGCGACCGTGTCCGCCACGGTCAGCTCACCGGCCAGGGAGAAACGCTGGGGTACGAACCCCAGTGTTCGACGGGCCCGGGACCGGCCGACCGTGGTGGACAGGTCGTGTTCCCCGATGAAGAGGCGTCCCTCGCGCACGGGGAGCAACGTCACGATGAGCGACAGCAGGGTGGTCTTGCCCGCCCCGTTCGGTCCGAGGAGCCCGGTGACACCGGGCTCCAGGGTCCAGGTCAGGTCGTTCAGGACCTTCTGGCGACCTCGATAGCCGAAGTCCAGTCCCTCAAGGGTGACCCGCATGGGTCCGTCCATTTCCATTCGCGAGGAGAGGGAACCGGAAACGAATTCCGGTCAGCACCTGTTGACCCTTCCGGACGACAGTTTGTTACCGCTCGAACTCCTGGCCTCGGTGAAGTAGGTGCCGTTGCCGTCGCAGCCGCCCGAGGCGGTGAGAGAGCCGTTGGAGAACCCGGTCCGGCTCGTCTCGGCCACGACCTTGTCGGGCCAGGCGGGGCGGTGCTTGCGTACCTGGACGGTCAGGGTCACGGTGCCACCACAACCGGCCCGGGATCCGCTTCCGGAGATGGTGCCACCAGAAACGCGGGGATTGTCGGCGCCCAGACCACAGGCCGCCGACGTTCGCTCCACCGCGCTTTCGTCCGGAGAGGAGGCCCAGGCGGTTCCGGCCACCGATGACCCGGTGAGCATGGAACCGATCACGAGTGCGCCAATGGCGGCGATGCGTAGCCCACGGTCACTGTCTTTCACGTTTCCTCATTCCGCGCGGGGAGGCGTGATGGTGGAATCCCCGAAAACCTATCGGGCGTAACCGTACGTTCGGGATCAGTGGCGGATCGCTGTGCCTTTTGTGTCGATGCGCGGTGAAAGGCGGTGTCGGATTCTCCGTGCCGGGAATTCCAGGTTCAGGTGTCGGCGCGGTACGGAAAAGCCGGTGCCCGGTGACCGACAACGGTCACCGGGCACCGGTGCGGGCCGCCGACGGGGCGACGCCGTGGGGTCCTACTTCATCTTGTTGCCGGCGGACTTCAGGTGCTGGGCCGCCTGGGCGATGCGGTCGGCCATGCCGACCTCGGCGGCCTTGCCGTAGGCGCGGGGGTCGTAGAGCTTCTTGCTGCCGATCTCACCGTCGATCTTGAGCACACCGTCGTAGTTCTTCATGATGTGGTCGACGATCGGGCGGGTGAAGGCGTACTGCGTGTCGGTGTCGATGTTCATCTTCACCACGCCGTAGCCGATCGCCTCGTGGATCTCTTCCAGGGTGGAGCCGGATCCACCGTGGAACACGAAGTCGAAGGCGTTGGTCTTGCCGTGCTTGGCGGCGATGGCGTCCTGGGCGTTCTTCAGCACCTCGGGGCGCAGCTTCACGAAGCCCGGCTTGTAGGCGCCGTGCACGTTGCCGAAGGTCAGGGCGGTCATGTAGTAGCCCTTCTCGCCCAGGCCCAGGACCTCGGCGGTGCGCAGGGCGTCCTCCGGGGTGCTGTACAGCTTCTCGTTGATCTCGCCGACGATGCCGTCCTCCTCACCACCGACGACACCGACCTCGATCTCCAGGATGATGCGGGCCTCCTTGGCGGAGGCGAGCAGCTCCTCGGCGATCTGGAGATTCTCCTCCAGCTCGACCGCGGAACCGTCCCACATGTGCGACTGGAACAGCGGGTCCTGGCCCTTGGCCACGCGCTCCTTGGAGATCTCCAGCAGCGGACGGACGAAGCCGTCGAGCTTGTTCTTGGGGCAGTGGTCGGTGTGCAGGGCGATGTTCACCGGGTACTTCTCGGCGACGACGCGGGCGAACTCGGCGAAGGCGACCGAGCCGGTGACCATGTCCTTGACCGAGGCACCGGAGAGGAACTCGGCCCCTCCGGTGGAAATCTGGACGATGCCGTCGCTCTCCGCCTCGGCGAAGCCGCGCAGGGCGGCGTGCAGCGTCTGGCTGGAGGTCACGTTGATGGCCGGGTAGGCGAAGCCCTCGGACTTCGCGCGGCTCAGCATCTCGGTGTAGACCTCGGGGCTGGCGATGGGCATGGCTTGACTCTCCCTGGTTCGGCCTGGAGCGAGCGTCCGCCGGTGCCGCACTGCGCGTGCCGGCGGGACCCCACATGCGGTGCCCGGTGGAAGCCCGTCCGTCGGGGTGGCCCATGGACCGGGCCGTGCGTGCGTGCGTCCACCAGGTGTCGTCACAAGTATCTCGAATCCCCGGAGCCGTTGAAAAGGTCTAGACCAAAATGTCCCGGGGTGTCGGCGTACCCGCAGCTTACGGGGGGCGAACGGCGCTCGTCATGAGGGGTACGAGAGAAGTACGGATTGCATCCCGATTTGGGGCTCCATGTGAGCAAGCAGGAGCTTCGAGATGACTGCTGTCGCTTTTTGCCGTGATACGCGCTACATTCGTCGCCGTGGGAAGGCATAGGAATGATCCGCGAGGCGTTGGCCAGGTGATGGCCATCGTCGGAGCCGTCCTGCTATTGGTCACTCTGGTGGCCCTCGGCGGGTACTTCTTGTACCGATCGCTGCCCGGAACGGGTGCGGGCGTCAGCGCCAACGCGTCCGAGGCCGCGGCCGAGCCGGTGGATTCCGGCGATATGGGCGCTCTGTACATACGTGTGGTGGGCGAGTCGAGCGACGTGTTCGTCCGGGTGCCCGGCGGCGACGTGCTCATGGACCAGGAACTACAGCAGGGCAACTCCGTGCACTACGCGGAGAACACACAGGGCCTTGAGGTCAGCATCGGAGACCCGAGCGCCGTCGAGGTCTACGTCAACGGCGTCGAACAGGACGTCTCCGGCAAGGACCCAGACCACAGCTTCACCCTGACCCCCTGATTCGCCCCGAGACCACCGAACCCTTGAGCCCCGAGCACTCGATTCCTTCGAGGGTCCTGGGGCGGGGTCGATCCGGACCCCGCCCGCCGAGATCACACGTCCAGGTCGGACACCTCGAAGACGGGCCGGTACTCCAGACCCTCCTCCTCCAGGCGGGCACGCGCGCCACGGTCCACGATCAGCGCGACCGCCACCACCTCGGCTCCGGCCTCTCGCAGGGCCTCCACCGCGGTCAGCACCGAACCGCCGGTCGTGGAGGTGTCCTCCAACGCCAGCACCCGACGCCCCGCGACGTCGGGACCCTCGATCCGACGCTGCAGACCATGTGCCTTGCCCGCCTTGCGCACCACGAAGGCGTCCAGCCTGCGACCCCGCGCGTGCGCGGCGTGCACCATGGCGGTGGCCACCGGGTCCGCGCCCAGGGTCAGACCGCCCACCGCGTCGAACTCCAGGTCCGCGACGGTGTCCAGCAGGACCGAACCGACCAGCGGCGCGGCCTCCCCGTCCAGGGTGATCCGGCGCAGGTCGACGTAGTAGTCGGCCTCCTTGCCGGAGGAGAGGGTCACCTTTCCGCGCACGACCGCCTTATCGTTGATCTGGCGCAGGAGTTCATCACGTTCGTTCATGATCAGTGAGCCTAGAACACCCGGTGGGGGTCCGCGGACCTGGCATCCCACCTCGAAGGAGGCGACCTTGACCCAGAGCACAGACGTCATGAGGGTGGAGACCACCGTCGATGGTCGAGAGGGGGCCGAACGGTTGGCCGGTTCGGTCGTCGAACACCACCTGGCGGCGTGCGCGCAGGTGAGCGGGCCCATCCGCAGCTTCTACCGCTGGGAGAACGAGGTGCGATCCGACGAGGAGTGGATGGTCGTGGTCAAGACCGCCGCCGACCGCCTGGACGACCTGGTCGCCCACCTGGTGGAGGCGCACCCCTACGACGTGCCCGAGATCGTCGCCGTGCCGGTCACCGGTGGAAACCCCGAGTACCTGTCCTGGGTGCGGGACGAGACCCGCGGGAGCGGCGTCGCGTGATCGCCGTCCTCCTGCCCCCCACCCTCGGTGTGCCCCTCACCCCGCCCGGAGTGGAGAAGGCCCTCGCCGACACCGGACACCACCCGGTCCTGCCGGAGGTGATCGGCGACGACACCCCGCCGCACGCCGCCCGCTACGTGGCCCTCGCCAGCCTGGAGATCAACCGCCTGGTCGCCACGGAAGCGCCCATCGTCCTGGTGGCCCAGGGCGACACGGGCCCGCTGCTCGGTGCGGTGGGGGCCGCCCAGCGCGCCGCCCACCGTCCGGTCCTGGGCTACGTGCTGATGGACGCTCCACTGCCACGCCCCGGAAGTCCCACACGCGCGGAGATCGCACGTACTCAGGGGTTGGCCGACCTGCCCGTCCCGGCCGAGGAACCCGCCGCCTATCGGAGCGAGCACCTGCCCACCGTCCCGGATTGGCCGGACGCGCCCTGTGGATACCTGCTGACCGACCCCGCCTACGCCCATCCGGCGCATCTGGCCGGCATGCGCGGGTGGGAGGTCCGAGACGCGACGGCCGCCCCGGAAACGGCCGGAGAGGCGCTGGCGGAGCTCGTCGCCGAACTCTTGCGCTGAGCGGATAAAACCAGGTGACAGAGTGTGTCGGCGGCAGCAGAATCTCCGAACATGATCGCCGACCACTTTCCCCCGATGGGGATACGCCTGACCACGCCCCGACTCACGTTGCGGATGCCGACCGACTCCGACCTCGCGGCGCTGGCCGAGGCCGCCGTGGCCGGAGTCCACGACCCGGACACCATGCCGTTCATGTTCCCCTGGACCGACCAGCCTCCGAAGCGGTTGGCCCAGGGCGTGATCCAGCACAACTGGCGGACCCTGGGGTCCTGGACACCCGAGTCGTGGTGCTTCAACGGGATCGTCGAGTTCGAGGGCCGTGTGGTCGGTATCCAGGACATGAGGGCCAGGGACTTCGCGATCCTGCGCCAGGTGGGCACCGGTTCGTGGCTGACCCGGAGCGCGCAGGGACGTGGGATCGGTACCGAGATGCGCGCCGCCGTCCTGCACCTGGCGTTCGAGGGACTCGGCGCGCTGGACGCGGTCACAGGCATGTTCGAGACGTCCCTGGCGTCCCAGGGCGTCACCCGAAAGCTGGGGTATCGGCCGGATGGCGTCCACTACGTCCAGGTGCGCGGCGAACGGGTCCGGGAACTGCGGTATCGGTTGACCAGGCAGGACTGGGAAAAGCACCGGACGGTTCCGGTCGAGGTCGAGGGCCTGGGCCCCGCGCTTCCCCACTTCGGTCTGGGCGACCTACCCGACTGACTTCGCCTCCGTGTCTGGTGAAGGCGGTAGAGCGCGTGCTTTCCTTGACGGGTGCTCGCGCACGAGGCCGGACCGAACGGGGAGGTATGCGATGAACGACCACGTGTACGGAGGATTCGTGCCGGGAGTGGCCGCTGGCATCCCCGCGGCCCCGTACGCGGTCAACCGCCCCGGACCCCGTCAGCCCACCGCGCCGAACCACGCGCCCGGAAGCCCGAACGAACCGCTCTGGCCTCAGGCGCCCCGTCCCGTGGCCAGGATGCCGGTTCGGGGCCCCATCGCGGCCGACGCCTACGCGGACGCGTTCCTCAACGGAAGGCCCCACCCGTACGCGGTGCCGCGTTTCCCGTTCCCACCGAACCCACGCCACCCGTAGACCCTTCCCGAGTCCACGCGGGGATCTTCCTATGGAGGTCAGCCCTGCTCGGCTTCGCGGAGCTTTTCCTGGAGCCAGTCGGGGATGTGCTCGGGGTCTCGGGGGAATTGCTTGAGATCTTCGACGTAGAGTTCGGGGTCCGGAGTGAACTGGAACTTCGGTTGTTCGTCGTAGTTGAAGTCAACGGTGAAGCTGCTCGGTCGGGTGATGGTGTACGTCATCGTGAACCAGGTGCCTTTACCCTCCTGGTACATGCCATGGCGTAGTTTTTCGCAAGTTTCGATGATCGAAACAGGAGAACCGATCCGTTCGGATGTTCCGTCCTCGTAAATTGCTGTTAGTCGACTGCTCCCGTATCCAGCTACGGCCATGTCTTCGTATACGAGACGATCTCCTTTTTCTGGTTGGGAATCGAGGATACCTCCACCGATCTCTTTGAGGAGTTCCCGCTGTTCGATGGGATTGATGCCACCGACCGGATAGCGGGCCATTCGTTCTCCTTTTGTTCCTGGTAGAGGAGGATGATCTGGAAGAAGCGGGTAGCGCCGTCGCGGAGTCTCCACCTACCCAGATTCAACGTCGGGTCGGCTCCTGACCCAAGTAGTCCAAGAGCCCCTTGAACCGCCGCCATGGTTCCCGTGGTGCCCCTTCCTCAAGGGGAAACCAGAGGACGGAGGACCACAGCGGTCCGATCGTCTTGGCGGCGACGGGTGCCGCCATCGCCTTGGCCCGGCCCACTTGGGCGACCATCTCGGGACCCAAGGCCAGTCCCAACGGGACGGAGGCGCCGCCGAGCACCGGCCGGTAGTGGGTGTCGACGGCTCCGGGGACCCTGTGCGCGGTCAGACTCTGGAAGGAGTCCGGGAGTTCGGCCAAAAGCTCGGGCAATGCCGTGTGGTCGGTGTTGCCGGCGACCAGGCTCAGGCTCTCCTTCACCCCTTCGACCACGCGGGACACGTTCAACGTGCCGGCGAAGCCGGGCCCCGAGAAGACCACACGGGTGGGGTTCGGTGCCCGACCACGGCACAGGTCGGTGAGCCGGCGGGGGTCCCAGGCCATCAGAGCGGGTTCGTTGGTGCCCCAACCGGTAGGCGGCCCTCCGCACATGAGCTTGGTTGTATGCTCCACCATCTCGCCCAGACGTAGGTCGGCTTCGGCCGGGTGGATGAAGTGCAGGTCCAAGGCGAGTCCGGGATCGCCTCGCCGTTCGGCCAACGCCGGCGGGGCGCCATCCCGACGTGCCTGGAAACCGAGGTCGTCTTCCCAGGTCAGCGGCATCCCGGTGAGTCCGTCGTAGTGGCCGTTTCCGGGACCTTCGACGACCCAACGGCAGCCGGAAGCAGTCAGCACCTTCCGGAGCGAATGCGTGATGTGAGCGGAGGCCGGGGTGAGTACCTGGAGGCCACGAGAGTCCCGGGCCCCAGCGGAGAGTGTGTCCGCGATCGCCGCGGACAAGCCGACGACCGGCGAGTCGACCGCCACGATTCGGCTCTTCTCCGTCTCCACCAACGCGGACGGATGGTCGGCGCCCCCTGTGGGCAAGCCCATCGCCCAGTTCCACCGAGGTTCGATGGGCCACACCTGCCCGCCGTGATGTTCGACCAGGGTTGCCGCGAACCGGTGGGCCGCCTCCGCAGCCCGGGGGTTGTCCGCAGGTGCGCGAACCTCCACCCACCAGGCGTTGTGGGTGAGGTGGTCGGCGGCTTCGTCACCGAGTAGTCGACGCACGTCCGTGGTGGCCTCTACTGCCTGGGGCATCTCCACGGACACGAAGGGGCGGCCATCCTCGTCCCGTAGGCGTACCACCGAAGCCTTGCTCGCACCTCGGATGGTGAAGTCCGGATGAGCGTTTTCGAGAGCACGGATCACCGAGCGTGCGTGGGGAAGCTCCTCGGTCAGGGCGACCACGTTGTACGTCACTGAAGTTCTCCGGATGCCGGGGGCGGTCGGGTTACTCTTCCTCGGCTTCGCGGAGCTTTTCCTGGAGCCAGTCAGGAATGTGATCGGGGTCCCGGGGGAAAAGCTTGAGATCTTCGACGTAGAGCTCGGGGTCCGGAGTGAACTGGAATTTCGGTTCTTCGTCGTAGTTGAAGTCGACCGTGAAATTGCTGGGGCGGGTGATGGTGTACCTCATGGAGAACCAGGTGCCTTTGCCTTCCTGGTACATGCCGTAACGCAATTTCTTGCAAGGGGCGATGATCGATGCGGGAGGCCTGATCGGATCACGGGTTCCATTCTCATTTACGGCGATAAGGCTATTGTTTCCATATCCGCCAACAAGCTTACTTTCGTATATTAGCTGCGTTCCGATTTCAGGATGAAGCTCGAGGATTTCTCCACCGATTTCCTTCAGGATTTCTTGCTGTTCAATAGGATTGATGTCGCCGATGGGGTATCGGGCCATTTTTTCCTCTTTCTAAGGTGGTCCATCTGGAAGGTTATCGTAGAGTAGCTGTACTTGTTGTATTCCGTTAATGGACCAGTCTACTACGACTTCAGAAGGTGGCGGAGGGATCTTCTCTCCGGTGTCCGGGTCCTTTATCGGTTTCAGGTTCGGGTCCTGTGTGAGATGGACCTGGATCTTAACATCGGGCGGTTTGGGCCCTGATTCCAGAAGGGACTCCCAAGCCTTAATTTGCGCCTCGTAGTCCTTTCCGAGTCCTCTCTTCAGGGCTCCCTGGTCATTGGTGAGAAGCCCGTGCCATGTCCATTCTGCTCTCCGGAAGCTTCCTTGGATTCCAGGGAGAACCTTTCGTTCCTGATTGACAATATCCAGCATTGGAGCCTGGTTCAAGCGTTCTCCGGGGCCGAGGAATTCGCTTGACCCGAAAATGTGCCCGCCATTCCATTTTCCAATGTCCCAGAGCTGGATCTCGTGCGCTTCTGGAGGGCGCCCGTTGTCTACCTTGAACTTTTCTCTTAGCTGGTCGTTCAGTACTTCGAAGTACCGTTTTCCCATCTGATTAACATTGGTTTGTTCGGTTCCATTCCTTTTCTGTCTTCCGGGTTCCAGAGTGCCTTCAGCATAGACGGTCCTGCCGTTGGCATCGGTTTTGAAAATGTACTCGCCGTTGCCGACCTTGACGCGGTAGGTGGCGTCCGGCCTCGGGTTGAGGAACTCGGGGTGCTTTGAGTCCGATTGCGCGTCGGTTTTGATCTCGATGATCTTTCCGTTCGCGTCGGTGGTGTAGGTGTCTCCTGGCTTGCCATCGGCATCGAGTAGCACGTACGTTTTATTCGGTTTTGGATCGAACCCATCACCAAATCGCTCGTTGGGGCCGGGGAACCCTGTTTCTCCTGGCTTGAGCTCGGTGGGCTTCACCGGGGTATTCGGGGAGTTTCCTCGGGGGCCCAGCTCGCCACTCGCCTGGTTGGAGCCTCCGCCCCCGTTACCGCCACCTCGGCCGGTGCCCCCGCTGCCATGGGAACCGCCATCACCGTTGCCATTGCCCGAGGAGCTCTCCGTGATGCCGCCTCGGCCGGTGGTGGGGGTATCGACGCCACCACCGCTGCCACCACTACTGCCACCGGCGCTGTTGGTGAAGGTGGAGTTGCTCGACATGGACGGACCATTGCCGGTTCCCACCAGTTCGGGCGTTCGATGCGCGTCGACGATCTCGTTGCCCTGACGGCGGTTGATCTCCTCCAACAACATGTCGGGATCCTCCGCGTGGCGGCGGACGTAGTCCTCCAGATCACGCAGGCCGGTCTCGACTTCGGAGGCCGACACCCCTGAGTCGATCTCCCCGTCGTCGGACCGGGACCGGTCGGACGACGCACCGTCGGTGTCGTCCTGCGGCCTCGTGGGGGTGGGTGACCGGTCGACGGGGGTGTTCGGCGGGGTGGAACCGCCTTCACCGATGCCGTCCAAGGCGTCGCGTGTCCTGACGAGATCGGCCAACCACGCCCCGCCGGGGAGACTGCTCCAGAAACCTCCACCTCCACCTCCTCCAGAGCCTCCGCCTCTGGACAGGTCCAGGTGGGGGACCCCGGGGAGGTGGAAGTCGGCGTCATCGTGGAACCGGGGGATGTCCATCGTGCCGACGTTGTTGGTGGCCCGCAGACCGGTCCGCAGACCCGCCAGGAGCATGGGGACACCCACGGGGGCACCGACACCGGTCGCGGAGAGAACGATGCCGCCGACGATGAGTCCGACGTTGACGACGGCCTGGGAGACCACGTAACCCTTGCGTTCATCCCACTCGTCGGTGGGGACGATGCCCTGTCCGACCTCGCGGATGGCGGGAAGGAAGTTGTCCGTCCACTCGCCGAAATCGTCCACACCCCATTGCTCGCCCTCGGGCTTGGTGGGGTCGTAGAAGCCGGTCAGGAGTGAGAGCCCTTCGAGGTTCTCCTCCATGTAGCCGGTGAAGTTCGAGCGTCCCTGTTCCCCGAAGATCGGCATGCCCCACTTACCGTCGTGCCAGGTCCCGGTGACACCACCGACGTCCTGAGCCGCACCCACGACGATGTCGGCCACGCCGTCCCAGGCGTCCACGACGAAACCCCTGGACACGTTCTGTGCGGTCCCCCAGGGCATCTCCATGCCTTCGGGAATCTCACTGAAGCCGTAGGGGATCTCGTTGCCGCTGTAGCCGTCCCCCTCCATCTCGTCGTACCGGGTGAAGGTGGGCCCGTCGAAGAGGGCGGTGATCTCGTTGGCGCACGCGATCTCCGCCTCCTCCCATTCCTGACGGGTCCTGGCGACCTCGTCGACGAGGTCGTTGTGCTCCTGGACGAGGTCCTCGTCGTCCCGCCAGTCCTCGTCCTCGTTGATCCGCGTGCGCATGGCCGTGGCGTCGCCGCGCAGACCATGGAGTTTGCTCTTGAACGTGCGGACCTCGTTGGCGAAGTCGATCAGCGCGGCGGCCAGGCCGCCGGTACCGGTCTCCACGGTGTCGCCGTCGGTGGCGACCCTGTCGACGGCGGAGAGCATGGTCTCGGATTCGGGTGCCACGTACGCGTCACCGAGTCCGCCCCAGTCGGCGACGATGTCGTTTCCGTCCGTACCGATGTTCTTTCCGGCGCGGCGAAGGTCCCTGGCGTACTCGTCCAGCGCGTCGGCGTCGATCTGCGGGATCAGGATCTGGGAGGGCTCGATGGCGCCGTCGCCGTAGCAGGCGCTCGCCTCCAGGTCATTGAAGAAGGGGTCGTTGAGGGGCAAGGGGGGATTCCTGGGATCAGAGGTTGGGGGGAAGGTCGTCCTCGGTGATGGGGGTGTCCAGGTGCGCGGATTGGGCCTCCGCGGCCATTTCGTAGTCTCCGTTGACGTAGTACTCGGTGGCCTCGGCGCAGCCGGAGAGAGCGCTCGACGTACGTCGCACCATCTGTCCGCAGATGGGGGAGAAGTGCTCCATGAACATGCCGATGGCCGAGCTCACCGGCATGCTGTCGGAGCATTCGGTCGCGGCGCCCTGGATGGCCGTGTCCATGTCGAGGATGTTCCCCGACAGGCCTTCCGTGGCCTCACCGTCGCCGAGGTGTCCCAACACGGTGGTGAGGACGGATCTCACGGTGTCGGTCTGGATGCTCCACTCGGACACGTTTCCTCCTTATGGCGAAATGGCCTCCCGCATCCTTTTCAGGAGGATGCTCTCGGACGGTGATCGGTTCGTGCTCATGTGTGTTCGTTGGGGTGGTCCTGGTCGAGGAGGGCGGTCTGGATGAGGCGGGTGGCGCCGCCACGGGGCATCCACCTGCCCCGACCCGGGGGCAGGGGCGAGGCGTACACGCGCGGGAAGATCTGCCCCTCACCGCGGTCGCCCGACATCAGCAGCGTGCTGCTGCCCACCTCCCGGACCGCTTGGAGCAGTGAGTCGTACATGCCGCGGCTCGCGCCCGCGGCGCGGCGGGCGATCACGAAGTGCAGACCGATGTCGCGTCCGTTCGACACGTATGGAGCGAACGGGCTCAACGGTTTTTGGCCCGCGGTGGTCAGCACGTCGTAGTCGTCGGCGAGCACGACCACGCGAGGTCCGTCGAAGGCGCCCGGTTCGACCTCCTGGCCCTCCCCGTCCTGGGGGATCCGGTTCTCCATCTCCTTGGCCACACCGGTCGCCAGGCCACCGCACACGCGGGGGTTGGTCGCGTACCCGCCGACGTACTCCGGGGGGACGACGTCGCGCAGGTTGCGTCGGGGGTCCATGATCGCGAACACGACCTCCTTGGGCGTGTAGCGTTCCACGAGCCCTTCGGCGATCATCCGCAGCAGGTTGGTCTTGCCGCACTCGCTGTCACCGATGACCAGCAGGTTCTGGTCCCGTTCGAACAGGTCCAGTCGCACCGGAGCCATGGCGCGTTCGTCCAGGCCGATCGGCAGGGCCTTGGGTTCGGCCTCCTTGTCCGGCAGGGCGTGTACCGAGAGACGGTGCGGTAGCACGCGGACCTCGGGGGCGCGGGCGCCGATCCAGGCACGGTCGATCGCGCGTACGGCGTGCTCCACCACCTCGCCCAGGTTCTCGGTGGAAGGGGCGCCGTCGAATCGGGGCAGCGCGGTCTGCGCGAACAGTTTCATGGTGGTCAGGGCACGGCCGTTGTCACCCTCGCCGATGGTCTCGGCGAGTTTGCGGGCGATGGCCGAGTCGGTCGGGTTGTTGAGCCGAAGCTCCACCTTCTGACCGAAGTTCGACTGCGCGTTCATTCGTACGTCGTTCCACCGGAGCATCGCCGAGACGATGTGGACGCCGTACCCGCCACCGCGCTGTAGCAGCTCGGTGACGATTCCCTCGACCTCCTCGAAGTCGCGGCGCAGGGCACCGAAGCCGTCCACGCAAAGGACGATGTCGGCGGTGGCCAATTCTGGAACCTCACCGCGGGCGTGCATGGCGCGCAGCTGCTCCATCGAGTCGATGCCGCGCTCCCGGAACACCTCCTCCCGGTGTTCGAGCATCCCCCGCACCTCCTCGATGGTTCGTCGGACCCGTTCGGCGTCGGTGCGTACGGCGACGCCGCCCACGTGCGGCAGTCCGGAGAGGGACTGGAGGCCGCCGCCGAGCAGGTCCAGGCAGTACACGGACACCTGGTCGGGGGTGTGGGTGAGCGCCAATGAAAGGACCAGGGTGCGCAGGAGGGTCGTCTTCCCGCTCTGCGGTCCACCGATGACGGCGACGTGACCACCCGAAGCGGTCAGGTCGAGGAGCCACTCGCCCTGCCACTGCTTGGTGGCGTCGTCCAGGAGCCCGATCGGCACATTCAGGGTGGGACGCTCACCGGGGATCCGCAGCCCGTGTTCGGTCTCCTCGGGAGCACCGCAGATCGCGTCGATGGTGGTGGCCTTGGGCAGCGGGGGCAGCCAGATCGCCCGGGTGGGTTCGCCGTGCTGGCCGAGCTGTCCCACCATCACGTCCAACAGGGTCGGATCGGTCGTGCGGGTGGGCATCGCGGCCTCCTCGTCGGGGGACGCCGTCTCGGCGACCTCTTCGGGGGAGGGGTTGTAGGCGGTGTAGAGCCGGGGCGAGGGGGTGACGTTCTCGTCCTCGGGCTCCTCCTCGATGACCGGTCCGCGGTAGGCGCCGGACACGTAGCCGGCCTTGAAGCGCTGGTAGACGGTGGTGTCGACCTTCAGGTAGCCGAATCCGGGCAGGGCGGGCAGGTGGAAGGCGTCCGGGGTGTTCAGGACCGTACGGCTCTCCTCCTCGGAGAAGGTGCGCAGGCCCAGGCGGTACGACAGGTAGGTGTCCAGGCCGCGGAGCTTTCCGCCCTCGATGCGCTGGCTGGACAGAAGCAGGTGCACACCGATGCTGCGACCGATGCGGCCGATGGACAGGAACAGTTCGATGAAGTCGGGGCGGGCGGTGAGGAGCTCACCGAACTCGTCGATGATCACCAGCAGGTGCGGCATCGGGTCGAGCGAGGGGTCCTTCTCGCGCTTGTGCGTGTAGTCCCCGATGTTGGGCACGTTGCCCGCGTCGCGCAACATCTGCTGGCGGCGCTGTACCTCGCCGGAGAGGCTGGCGTGGACGCGTTCGATGAGGGCGGCGTCGTCCTCCAGGTTGGTGATCATCCCGGAGACGTGCGGCAGTTCCTCGAAGGGGGCGAAGGTGGCGCCGCCCTTGTAGTCGACCAGCACCATGCTGACCCGCTCTGGCGGGTGGGACGCGGCCAGGGCCAGCACCAGGGTCCGCAGCATCTCGCTCTTGCCCGAGCCGGTGGCGCCCACGCACAGTCCGTGCGGACCCATGCCCAGTTGGGCGGACTCCTTCAGGTCCAGGACGAGCGCCTGGCCCATCTCGTCCACCCCGATCGGAACGCGCAGGAACGCGCGTTCGCTGCGTGGGGCCCACAGGCGCTGGACGTCCATGTCACCGGGGTCGCGCACACCCAACATGGCGGTGAAGTCGACGCGTCCACCCTCCTGCGCCGTCTCTTCGAGCGATTCGGCGGACAGCCGTAGCGGGGAGAGCATGCGGGCCAGCCCGGTCAGGGTGGCGGGGGAGACGTCGTCGAGGACACCGGTCCGCAGGACCGGGTCGGTGGGACGCAGGTCCTCGACCCTGACCTGGTCGCCGGTGACGGTGACGCGCATGTTCACGTCGCCGGGCTCGTCGATCTGCCGGGAGACCAGGTGCAGCACGGTGACGCCGAGCGAGGTGGGGTCGACGGTGTGGTCGGGGCGGACGAGTTCGGTGGCCACCTCGCCGTGGGTGTCGTGGATGACGAGGAGGCGGCGCAGCAGCTGGTAGGCCTCGCGACGCCCCATACCGCGTCGCACCTCGGAGGCGAAGTCGCTCCGCGATCGCAGTTCGTCGGCGAGCAGGGTGCCGAGGTCGCGGGGGGAGGGGGCGATGAGGCGGGTGGCGACGCCCTGTTCGCGTCGCTGGGGGTCGAGGACCTGGGGGAGCCACAGCAGCCAGGACCAGTCGTCGGCGTGCTCCTCGGGGTAGGAGACGGCCAGCCCGGCGTCCTCGGGGGCGTGGAACACGGCGAACTGGGCGACCATGGCCCGGACCATGCGCATGATGTCCTCGCGTTCGCCCACGACGCTGACGTTGCCCGTCATGTCCAACGGCAGGGTGAACGGCATGTCCGGGATGGTCTCGAAGCGTTGGATGGCGCCCTGGGCCTCGGACTGCATGAACGGGTCGGTGGGCGCCAGGGCGGTGCCCTGCTCGGCCAGGTCGAGGGGGCGACCGGAGGCAACACCGGTGCCGACCCGTACCTTCAGGAAGTCGTTGTGGCGCCGGCGACGCTCCCAGAGTCGCTTGGGGTCGCGAAGGACGTCGTAGAGGGCCTCCGGGGGTGGGTCGAGCAGACGCGCGTGTGCCCGTGTCTGCTGTTCCCAGGTGCTCAGTCTCTCCCGTAGTTCCTCCAGGTACTGGAGGTAGAGCTCGCGCTGGTTGCGCCTTTGCCTGCCGACCTGGCCGCGCCTGGAGAACAGCATGAGCAGCGCACCGAGGAGGGCCACGCACAGGACGACCGCGCCCAGGGCCATGAAGGCCGGGTTGCGCATGACCATCATGATCGTCAGGGAGGCCATCATGCCCACCATCGGAAGGATGGCCATGAGCGGATTGCCCTGGGACTTGCCGTCGGGGAGGGTCGGAGGAGCCTCCACCTCCCGGGGCTCCTCGGCGGGAGCCGGGTGGGTGGTGCGTGTCGGTCGGTGTACGACACGGAGGGCCATCGGCGTTCCTCTCGACTCTGGGAGAAGTCATGAGATCGGGCAGGAGCGACAAAACCCTATCGAAGCAGGGATTCCGGCGTTTTTTCGTGTGCCCGCACGGGTGTCGGGGCTTGAAGGGGCAAGGGGCATTCGAGTGCCCTATGGTGATCTTCCTCACTATTCTCGGGTTCGTCGAACATTTCGACTCGGGTGGTGAATCGGACGCGCCGTGTGTTCGGGCAGGTCAGCGAAGTGATCGGTGTGCTCGGAGGGGCTGGAAGCGCGGGCGGCACTGTCGGGGCGCCGTGATGGAGTATGGGAACCGTAGGTCTGTTCGGCGCATCCCCTGGAAGTCGGGATCGGCCGAAGCCAATCCTCGTGACAAGGCAGGTGGAAAATGGCGGACAAGGAACTCGATTTCCATCAGGCATCTTTTGCCAAGATGACCAGCAATACCGGTGAATCGGGTGAGCAGCTCAGCACCCTGGTCAACAGACTCGTGAACGCGGTTGATCCGCTGAAGGACAAGTTCGAGGGTAGCGGCAGGAATTCACTCGACGAGCTCCACCGTCGGGCGGAGACGGTGTCCATCCTGGTGGGCGGCGATCTGAACAACCTGAACGAAGGTCAGCGGGAAATGATGAACGCCGTACTCCAGGGTGACCAGGATATGGCGGACTCGACTCAATCCCAGATGAACGCCGCGAATTTCGATGCCGGTAAGCTGCGGGCCTAGATCATTCCTTGGGGATAGTGCGTAGATGAGCGACTACACGAAATACAGCAAGAACGCCTCGGCCGACGTCCAGGAAACGATCACGAGCATCACCGGCGAGTTGGAGACACTCATCGATGACCACGAGATCGATGTCAACTCCGTCATGTCGGAAACCGTGATCGAGGGTGCGGACGTCACCTACCTGGAGAAGGACCAGCGTTGGGCCCTGGCGGCTCATGAGGCCAGGGAGATCATCGCCATCATCCGCTCCGTGATGGAAGAGAACGATGGAATCGCCGACACCGCCCTGACCAGGGCTCGGACCGCCGCAGAGAGCATCTGACCCCGTTCCGGTAGGGGAACGAAGTCACCGAAGGGGAGCACCGATGGGCCGCGACTACGACAACCAGTTGCTCGAATCGGTCGCGGTCCGTCGGCAACGCCTGCGCGAGGCGGTGTTGTTCGGTGGACAGCGGACCAAACGCCGCTTGGACGAAGGGATCGGCAAGATCGTGATCAGCGCCTGCCTGGCCGCGGTCGCGTGCGCCGGGACGGTCGGTTGGTCCTTCGTCAGCAACACCCTCGGCAACCAGCGCCTGGAACGTGAACAGGCCGAGTCCGGGCCGGTGGAGAACGCCATCCCGGCGATCCCCGGCGAATGGGTGGGAGCGCGGGTCGACCTGGCCATGCTCAAGGAGCAACTGGATCAGGCCCAGGTTCCGGAGGACCTCTACGTCCTGCCCGGCGAGCCTCGGCCAGAGCCCGGCACGGTCGGTAGCTACTACCTCATCACCGAGGACGACGAGTTCGGCGCGCTGTCCGTGGTCGTCATGGACCTCGACCAGGGGCGTCCCGGCTACCAGTTCGCCGACGAGGACGAGACCGCTCGCTGGCTCTTCCAGGAACTGGCGACCACCGAGGGTGATCCGGCGACGCTCAGCGCCACCGACGAGGCCGCCGCCGTGGAGAACACGGCGGAGCTGGTGCAGGAGGTCCGGGACGGTTTGGACCAGCGCAGCGCCGAGTCCTACCTGCACACGCTCGACCCGGGGGACATCCTCGACTCCTTTGGTCCGGAGAGTGGGCGCCACCTCTTCCCCGACGGGACCCCCTACGCCGAACGTGGTCTGCCCGACTATGTTCGGACGGACTCCGGTGATCAGGACCTCTATCACCGTTACCGGGTCGTCCACCCGTTCCGGGTGACGGCCACCACCGCCCCGGCGGAGGACGGCGCCCCCGGTGGAGGTATCCGTTTCACGCTCGACACGGCAGGGTTCTCCGAGGTGCCACCGGCGCCGACCCTGCGCTGGCTGATCGGCCAGGGATACGTCGAGCGTGTGGCGGTCGACAGTGTTCCCCGATGACGAAGTTCCCCGATGACGAAGCCGGTCGACGCGCGTGACGCGTCACCAAGACCGTGGCGCACCGCGCCGCCCGCCCAGCAGAATGGAAGGTCATGACCGCTTGGAGCCGCGTGACGATCGTCGGTGAGGAGCGCCGGGTCGACGCGGTACTCCCGGCGAGTGAGCCCGTCGGTGTCCTCATGCCGGAGGTCCTGGAACTACTCGGGGACGAGCCCCAGAACCCGGCCAGGCTGCGCCACCTGGTGACCGCGTCCGGCGCGGTCCTGGCGGGTGAGAACACCCTGGAGGAACGCCGGATCGAGGACGGGTCCGTGCTCTGGTTGGTCCAGGACGAGGCTCCCGTACCCGCCCCCGTGGTGCACGAAGTGCCCGAGGCGGTGTCGAAGGCCCTGGACGACCACACCGGTAGGTGGACCCCCGAAGCGGCCCGTTGGAGCGCGACCGTCTCGCTGGCCGCACTCGCCTTGGGCACGGCCTGGCTCGTCCATGGACACCTGCCGGGAGGAACGGGCCTCGTGGCGATCGCCGCGATCGCGCTGGTACTGGTGACGGCCGGCGCCGCGATCGGACCGACCTGGCGGGAACCGCTGGGTACCGCGCTGTCGATCGCCGGCACCGTGGTCGGGGGCTTCGGACTATGGCGGGCCGGCGACCACTTCGACTGGCCGAACTGGGCCCTGTGGGGAGGGACCGCCGCCCTGCTCTCCGGGCTCGTGCTGTTGCTGGGCCTCACCTCCGGCCTGGGCCGGGGCGGGTTGGCCGGCGGCGGTGTCGGTCTGGCCCTGGCCTCGGTGTGGACCCTGTCCCGCGTCCTGGGCCTGTCGACCGATCTGGTCGCGGTGCTGCTGACCGTGGTCTGTGTGCTCGGGCTGAGCCTGCTCCTGAGGGTCGCCCTCATGATCTCGGGGCTGACGGTCCTGGACGACCGCCGAAGCTCCGGCGAATCGGTGGCCAGGGACGACGTCCTCACCTCGGTGGCCAGGGCGCATCGCAGTCTGGTCATCGCCACCGTGGCGGTGGCCATCGCCGTGGCCGTCGCGGGCCTCGGGCTCGTCACGAACCTCACCCCCTGGACGTCCGGGCTGTGCGTGGTGCTCGCGATCGTGGTGGCGAGCCGCTCCCGGCTGTTCCCGCTCATCGCGCAGAAGGCGGCGCTCATCGCCGCGAGCCTCGTGGTGCTGCTCGCCTTCCTCGTGGAGTGGGCCGCCGGTGAGTCGTGGGCGGTCTGGCCGGCCCTGGCCGTGGCCGTCGCGGTGGCGGCCATCCCGATGGTGGTCCTGGCCACCGAGCAGCCCGAGCACGTGCGCGCGCGTCTGCGTGGTGTGACCGGCCGATTCGAGGTCGTCGCCGTGATCGTCATGGTGCCGTTGGCGGTCGGGGCGTTCGGGACCTTCGAGCGACTGCTCGCGACCTTCTGAAGGGGAGGATGACGATGGGCACCACCAAGGCGGTGCACGGGGACCCCTGGCCGCGCAGGTTGGGCCGAGCGGTCGTGACCCCCTTTCTGCCGACGTCGGAGATCGCCGACGCCATCGAGATGCGCGGGCGCCTGCAGCGTTCCACGGCCACGGGTCGTCGGATCCTCGTGGACGACTTCGGCACCGGTGCGGACACCGCGGTCGTGACCGCTCTGATCGCCCGGGTCCTGGCCCACCACCGTCGGGATCGGGTCCTGACGGTGGACGCCACCGATCGGCTTCCGCCACTCGGTACCCGGTTGGACACCCACGCCGCGCATGCCTTGGGCGAGGGGGTGCGGACCGCGAGCTTCGAGCAGGCCAAGGAGAGCCTCGGTGAGGTGGGGCCCGGCCTGTGGACGGTCCAGGCGGCCCAGAACAACGAGGACGCCTACGCGGCGGGCCTGCTTCCGCTCTTCCGGTTCTTCGGCGTGACGCTGGTGACCGGTGGTTCGGGAGGGGCGTTCGTGAAGGCGGTCGCCGAGACCGCCCACTCTCGTGTCCGTGTGGTGCGGGCGACTCGGGATTCGGCTCGGATCGTGGGTCGCAGACTCGACCACCTGCTCCGTGAGGGCCGACGACACGAGGTGGAGAACAGCGTGATCGTGGTCTTCGACCAGGAGAGGGACGAAGACCCGGGGTTCGACGCCACGCGGATCACCCGCATCATCGCCGAGAGTGGGGCGGAGGCCGTGCGCCTGCGCTACGACCGGCACCTCGCCCAAGGGCTCGCCGTGCAGATGCGCCGGGTCTCGGAGGCCACCCATCGAACGGCGATCCACATGGCGGCGGAGGCCATGACCAAGGCCGTGGCGACGGTACGACCCCGGTACGCGGCAATGGAAGGGAGAGGTGAGTGGGCATGAGCCGGCGCGACGCGGAGGACTCGTCGGAACCGAGGGACGGGTCGTCCCCTCGAACGGACGCCTCTTCCCGGGGGCCGGCCCCGGTTCGACGGGCCCACCCGGGCGCGGAGCGGCACCCCGGGGATCCGGACACGTCGTCTCCCGAGGGACGACCGGATCCTCGATACCCGTTCAACGGTCCTCAGGGACCCCAGAACCTCCAGGGAAGCCAGGGATCCCAGGGTCCGCCGGCTCCTTCGGGGCCTTCCGGTCCTCAGGGAACCCAGAACCCCCAGAGTCCCCAGGGAACCCAGATATCCCATAGCCCCCATAGCCCCCATAGTCCTCAGGTTCCCCACAACCCCCAGGGATCCCAGAGTCTCCAGGGAAGCCAGGCATCCCAGGGTTCGCCGACTCCTTCGGGGCCTTCCGGTCCTCAAGCTCCCCACAACCTCCAGGGACCTCCCCGGCATCAGGCATACCAGGCTCCCCAGAACCCTTCCGGTCCTCAGGGGCCCCAGAATCCCCAGGCTCCCCAGGCTCTCCAGAACCCTTCCGGGCCCCAGGTCCCCCACAACCCCTCCGGTCCTCAGGTTCCCCAAGGCTTCCGGCCGACCCATGGGCCCGTCCGTCCTCCGGGGCCCCAAGGCCCCCAGAACCCTCAGGGGGCTTTCGGCCACCAAAGGCCGGGGTCACCTCCGGCCGGCGACGTGCCACCGCGGTACCAGGGCGACGGCGCGCCGCCGAGGCGATACACCGCTCCGTCCGGACCTCAGGTCCCCCCGGGCTCTTCCGGACCTCAGTACCCCTGGGCCGGACCGCACACCGCGCGAACGCCACCGTCGGGTCAGGCGCCACCTCCTCCCGGTTCGCGGGCCCCGTCCGGGCCGCCGCGCACACGGGCGAACGACTCGATCGCCGAGGCCTTCCTCTCGGGTACGTCGGGCATGTCCGCTCCGCCCGCTCCGCCCGCTCCGCCCGCCCCGGAACGTCCTCGGGAGGCGCCGACTCCTCGGCCGGAAGCGCCACGTCGGGTACCGCCGCCGAACCCGTATCCGTGGGAGGGGCCCCGACCCGAACCGACGCCCCCGCCGAGCGAGCCCTGGAACCCCCCTCCGAAGGACTCGGCGCCCCCTTCGGTCACGCCCCGGCAGGACACAGGACCTCGGGAACCCGTGCCGTGGGAGGCCCCGCGAACCGACCCCCGGGTCCAAGCGGAGTCAGGGCCGATCGCACCCGACCCCCTTCGTGAACCGGACCCCGCCCCCGTCCCGGAACCGCCGTCGGCCCCGCGCCCCGAGGCCCGGGTGGAGGACACGTCCGCTCGTCCGGTGGAGTCGGTTCCGCCCGAAGAGCCGATTCGGACCGAGGGAACCCTCCGGCCCGAGGAACCGCTCTGGCCGGCGGCCCCCGTGCAACCGGCGGCCCCGGAACGGCCCGAACAGCGGACCCGGCCCAAGGACGAGGCCGAATCGTCGGGTGTCGACTCGGAACCGTTCGCGTCGAGCACCTTCGATCCGGTGCCGTCCGCCAAGGGCATCGAGGCGTGGGCCGACATCGTGGACCGGACCCCGCCGATGCCGGGCGGTTTCGAGGAACGCATCGTGAACGTGCGGGCGGTCCCCGCGTCCCTGTTCGGTAGAGCGCTGTTCCGGGTGAGCCTTGGCCGGATCAAGGTCGGGTGACGGGCCGAACCGGGCGGCCACGCCCCTGCGCGAAGGAGAGGGGCGCGCCCACCTCCCCTGTGTGAGCGCGCCCCGGCGCGTTCGTCAACGCGCCCTCCCGTCCGACGTTCCCTTGGGCCGCCCTCTCTCGGGGCCAGAGGGCCCGGGGTGGTCGTCGGGCGGGGGCCGACCGCTCTGCGCGCGTCCCCTCGGCGTCGCGCGGCGGTCGGCGTTGCCGTCCGGTGGGGGCTCCTCTCCCCTCAAGGAGGGCCTGGTCCACCGGAACGGCGTCAGTGGGTCATCGGTCGGATCGAGCACCCCCGCCGTCCAGGGCGTCGAGCAGGGACAAGGCCTCGGCGTGGGTGCCGGGCAACGGGACCGACCACACGGCCGCCCCGTGCTCCCAACCGGTCTGTTCGCGCAGGAGGTCCAGTTCCTCCGCGAGGTTGGGTCCGTCCTGGGTCAGCACCGCGATCCGTGAGCGGTTCACCAGGCACAACGACTCGCCACGGGTGAAGAAGCGGCGCAGTTCGTGACCGAGCACGATGAGCCGCGCCGTCCGCCGCCAAGGGTCGAGTGAGGGGTCCAGCGCCATGACCACCAGACGGTGGTCGAAGGCGGCGGGCACGCCGTCGTCGATGCCCCGGTAGAGCTCGCCCACCCTGGTTCGCAGGTAGCCACGATCGGCCAGTCCGGTCAGCGGATCCTGGCAGTGGTCCCGGTCGCGACCACCTCGCTCCCAGCCCTCGGCCAGGGCTCGGACCATGGCGAACGGTGATCGGTCCAGCCCGATCGAGCGGGTGAACGCGTCCAGGTCCGTCAGGGCGCGCCCGATCCCCACACCCACACGGGCGCGGGCCTCGCCGAGCCTCGCGCAGGGTTCGGTGAGTTCGCCACCGTGCGCGTAGGCCTCACAGAGGACGTCCACGGCCGGGGTCCACCAGTCCTCGGACCGGGACCAACCCGCTGCCTGTGAGCGGTGCCTCCACGGCGTACGTAGTTCCCGAGCGCGGTGAACGTTGCGGCCCCCCGCTCCGGCTCCTACTTCGATCTCGCCCATGGTTCAGCTCCTGGTCGTCGTTTTCCCAGGTGGACGGAGGTGGGCCCGCGCCCCCGCGGTGGGCTCCCTCCGTCCGCCTCACCCCTAATCACGGAGATCGGTGGCGTTCATGACGCGGATAGGGGATATTTTTCGAGAACGTGTTTTCGGACGCCGAACCCACGCCCCCACGTCCGGTTCCGGTCAGCGGTGGGGCTGGACTACGAGTGAAAGGGCGCGGGGTGACCGACGCCGAAGGGGAGTACACAGAGACATTGCTCGGTGACGCTCAGATCATCGAGCAGGTCAAGGGTGGCGACAACGCCGCCTTCGGGGCCCTGTACGAACGCCACGCGACCGCCGCGCGTGGGCTGGCCCGCCAACTTCTGCGCGGTGAGGCCGAGGTCGAGGACGCCGTGGCCGAGGCGTTCACCAAGGTGCTCAGTGTCCTCCAACGCGGGGGTGGTCCCAGCGACGCCTTCCGGCCCTACCTGCTCACCGCGGTCCGCAACGCCGCCTACGACCGGGGCCGAGGCGAGAAACGCCAGGTCGTCACCGACGACATGGAGAGCTACGACTCGGGTGAGCCCTTCGTCGACCCCGCCCTCGAAGGGCTGGAGCGATCCCTGATCGCCCGGGCCTTCCTCTCCCTGCCCGAACGCTGGCAGTCGGTCCTGTGGCACACCGAGATCGAGGGGGTCAAGCCCGCGGAGGCGGCGACCATCCTGGGAATGAACCCCAATGGGGTGGCCGCCCTGGCCTACCGCGCGAGGGAAGGGCTGCGGCAGGCCTACCTGCAGATGCACCTTGCGGGTAGCGGGACCGCGGAGACGTGCCGTCCCACGATCGGTCTCTTGGGCGCCTACGTGCGTGGTGGCCTGGCCAAGCGGGACACCGGCAAGGTGGACCGGCACCTGGACGACTGCTCCGACTGCCGCGAGGTGTACGCGGAGCTGATGGACGTCAACGTCGGGCTGCGCGGGATCGTGCTTCCCCTGGTCGTCGGCTTCGGCGCCACGGGTTACCTGGCGTCCGTTCCCGGTGCGGCCGTTTCCGGCGCCTGGTGGAACCGGATGTCCAAGCGTCGGCAGCAGGCCACGGCGGGCGCCGCCGCGGCGGCCTGCGTGGCGGTGTCCGTCGCCCTGGCGATGGTGGGCGCGGACGCCCCGATCGAGGAGGACCCCCCGACGGCGGCGGCTCCGCCGATCGACGCCCCCGCGGAGGACCCACCGCCCCCGGCCGCGGACTCGGATGACCCGGACACACCGCCCGCCGATCCGCCTGCGCCGGAGGAGCCCGTTCCCGCGCCGGTGCCCCCCGCGGACGTACCCGCGGCCGAGTCGCCCGATCCGCCCCCGCCTCCGAGTGAGCCGGAACCCGTCCCCGAACCGGAACCGGAACCAGAGCCCGAACCGGAACCCGAACCGGCACCCGAAGAGCCCGAGGTACCCGAGGCACCCGCGGAGTGGCCGGAGTTCGCCGTGGGCATCGACCCCGTCGGCTCCCTCGTGCCCGGTGGCGACGGGATCATGGTCCTGGACGTGCTCAACACCGGCGCGGACACCACCGAGGACGTGGTCGCCGAGATCACCCTGCCCCCCGGTGTGGAGATGGTCTCCTCGGGTGGTGCGGGCAGAGCGATCCCGTTGTCGGTCGGTCACGGTGACTGGGGCTGTTCCGCCGGTGGCGGCGGTGGTGAATGCGTGCGGTCGGACATGGCCGCCGGTGAGAGCAGCACCCACTTCCTGGATGTCCGAGTGGCGCCCGACGCCGACGTGGACGTTCCCGCCGACGTGGCGGTCTCCTCCGGAGAGGTGCGCTACACCGCGACCGGTGAGCGTGGCGTGTCCTCGGAGGGAATCCCGGCCAGATACGCCACGGCCGGTCAGGTGCGCTCCGAGAGCGTGGGCAACACCCTGATGACCTGCATCGAACCCGAGCAGCCGGAGAACCCGAAGAACCCGTGGCCCTGGCCGTGGTGGGAGCGTCCGCGGGTGCCGGGGAGCGGGGACGACAACCCCCTGGCCCCGCCCGAGCGGTCACCCGACGCGGAGACCGATGTCGACCCCGACTCCGAGCCGGGTGCGGACGACGCCGATCTTCGTCGCCCTCCCGCGGACACCGGGACCCCTGGGACGGAGGGGGAGGGTGCGCTCGATGATCTCCTCGGGGAGGGAGGGGAGATCGGCGGCGAAGAACAGGAATTCGATCACGATCTTCCGGGGGTCCCCGGGCTTCCCGGAAACGAAGGGTCGGACGGCGGGGAATCCGGTACCGAGACCCCCGAGGCGCCCGAGGCCCCCGAGACCCCGGAGGAGACCGAAGGACCCGAGGCGCCAGAGGACGGTTATGAAGAGGAACCGGAGGAGGACGAGGAGCCGGGCGAGTGCGCGCAGGCCCGCGACCGCTCCGGTGAGCGTCTCGACAACGACAACTGGGTGATGGGGCCCCTGGACGACGACCGGGACCCCACGACGACTTCGTCCAGCGCCGCGACCTGGGAACTCCCCGCGGGCGGATCCGTGCGCTGGGCCGGACTGTACTTCTCCGCGGCGGGCGACCCGAGCGCTCCGACCGCTCGGATCAAGGGGCCGGGCATGGCCTCCTACACGACGGTCACGGCCGCCGACGTTCGTTCCGCCGAGCTGCCGGCCTACCCCGCCTACCAGGCGTTCGCCGAGGTCACCGAGCTGGTGCGTTCAGCCGGCGGTGGCCAGTGGTGGGTCGGTGACGTTCCCGCGACCGAAGGTCGGGGGGCGTACGCGGGGTGGAGCCTGGTGGTGATCCTGGAGGACCCCTCGGTGGAGGGGCACCGGCAGGCCATGGTTCTGGACGAGACCTCGGCGGTCTTCCAGGACGAGGTCGGCGCGCGGTTCCCGGTTTCGGGACTGCTGCCGGCGTCGGTCCCGGCCACGTTCGACGTGGTGGCCTGGGAGGGTGACGCCGATCTGGGCGGGGACCGTGTGCTCTTGGACGGCGTCCCGCTCGATCCACGCGAAGGCGGCGGTGACGCCGGCAACGTCTTCGTGAGCTCCGCGCGAGGCTCGGATGGCGACCCGATGACGTTCGGGACGGATGTGGTCCGATTCGACGCGCGGCTCGGACGCGAATCGGAAATCCGAATCTCCTCCGGACAGGACGCCTTGTTGATGGGCGCGATCGTGCTCACGGCCCCGATGCGCACCTGAGTCGAACATCGGTGCGGAGTTCATCGTGTGCACAGGGCGACCGAAGGGCCCGCGCCGACCGGGAAGGCCTCCTGTGTGTAGCAATGTATTGACGGGGAGTATTCAAAGGCGGCACGCAAAATCAGACAGACTTGGCTAGGCTGTGCCCCGGTCATGGATATGGCCCCAGAGATCGACAGGGAAGGGGGCGGTGTCACGTGGACCGTTGCGCGTTGTTCGTCGACGCGGGATACCTTCTCGCCGACGGCGCGATGGCCGTGCACGGAACCCGGAACCGGGACTCCGTCGCCTGGGACTACTCCGGTCTCGTCCAGTTCCTCAACGAGGTCGCACGGGATCGCACCGGCCTGCCGCTCCTGCGTTGCTACTGGTACGAGGCGGTCGCCGACGACCGGAGGGCCCAGGAACAGGACGGCATCGCCGACATCCCCGGCATCAAGTTCAGAGCGGCGAAGATCCGGCCCGGCCGCCGCGAGGGCGTGGAGGGCTACGTCCAACGCGACCTGACCACCTTGGCCCGCACCGGTGTCCTCTGCGACGCCGTCCTGGTGAGCGGTGACGAGGACATGGCCCCCGTGGTCGCCGACGTCCAGGACCTGGGTGTGCGCGTCACCGTCGTGCACATCTCGGTGGAGGGCAACTGGACCATCTCTCGGGCGCTGCGCCAGGAGTGCGACGACCTGATCGAGATCGGCGCCGGTCACCTGCGCCCGCACGTCAACCTGCTCTCCGGTGGTGGATCCACCCAGGAGAACGCGGCGAAGACGACCACGCCCTTCGCCAACGGACGCTCCCAGGCCCCCGCCGAACAGTCCCCCCACCCGGTGGCCTCCGGGCCCCGGAACGGCATGGTCGAACCGGCCACGCCCTCCACGGGTGGACTCGAAGCGATGTTCGCCGGCACCGGTGGCCAGCCCGTTCCACAGGGCAGCGCCATGGAACAGTTGCGCGCGATGCGTCGCTCGCTGGCCCAACAGCGCGGCGACCACCTCGCCGGCCCCTCGGGCGAGAACGCCCCTCCCGGAGCGATCGACGCCAACGGTTTCCCCTCGGGGGGACAGGCGGTGAACGGCAACGGGGTCTACCCGGGCGCCGGTCAGAACGGGCAGGCCGGGTACGTCGGCCCCCACACGGGCGCCCATCCGGCGCCGCGTGGAGCGGACGGAGGGTACGGGCTGCCGGCCAGACCCGGACCCGCCCAGGCGGCCGGAGGCGGTCCACAGGGCTTCGCCGGAACGGGCCCACAACAGGCCTTCTCCAATACGGGACCACAGCCCGCCTTCGGGGCGGGCACCGGTCCACAGGCCTCGTTCGCGCCCGACCCGCAACAGGCTCCACCCCATAGAAACCCTCCCGCCCCCGACCCCAGGTTCGGTGGCGGACACGGCGAGGAGCAGGGGTTCGGAGGTGGGGCGGACACAAACCCTACCTATGGGACCAGTACGGCAACTGACACCGCGCACAGCGGTGGCGCCGCGCCCCGTTTCGGGGAACGGCGACCTACTGGTCCCGAGTACGACGGCCGATTCGGCCCCGGCGGTTACCAGGAATCCACTCACAGTCCTGGATATGCCCAACAGACGGGGCTCGGCGCGCATACCGTTGATGATGCGGTGCACATCGCGCACAAGGAAGGGAACGACTTCGCGGAGTCGATCGCACGCGAGGCGCCGGTCCTTTGGGTGGAGGCCGTCCTCGCCCGCAGGCCCCGGATGCCCTCGGACCTGGAGGCTCGTCTGCTCCAGGGATCCTCGCTCCCGATCGACCACCTGCTGCGCGACGAGGTCCGAGATGGACTGCGCCAGGGGTTCTGGCAGGCCTTGGAGCGTGCCAGGCCCTGATCGGTGGGTGGGGAGAGCGAGTTGGGATGGGGCGATGCGGTTGACCCACGTGACGACGGCAGAACTCGACCGGTTGGAATTCCACGCCGTCCGATCCGGTGAACACGGCCGGACCGCCGCCCGACTACTGGACCTGGCCAACAGCGTCGACGCCGGTAGCGAGGTCACGCGGGCGGAGCTGTTCGTACGCGCCGGAGAACAGTGGGAGATCGCCCAGGAGTTCGAACGCGCCTGTTCCGCCTATCAGCGGGCCATAGACGATGGTGGCCCCACCGTGGTCGACGCGCACGCCCTCAGCGCCGGCGCCCTG
Organism: Nocardiopsis sp. NPDC055551; assembly: GCF_053619415.1. NCBI lineage: Bacteria > Bacillati > Actinomycetota > Actinomycetes > Streptosporangiales > Nocardiopsidaceae > Nocardiopsis > Nocardiopsis sp. NPDC055551. Next base: position 247,812 of record NZ_JBSHJJ010000008.1, read on the forward strand.
TTGCAACTGGACGAGCGGCAGCAGGCCGAGGGGCACCTCAAGCGGCTGGAGACCGGTGAACCGGTCGGATTGCCCACCCACATCCACGTCACCGAGGCGTTGTACGCCCACGACGACCTGGAGGGCGCCGAACGGTGGGCCACCGTGGGCGCCCGACGACACGCCGGGCGCCCACAAAGTCCGTGCGATCGGGATCTGTTCCTCGAACTCCTGCGGATCCGATTTCGGATCAGGGCCGACCTCGGGCTGGCGGAGGATGATCTGGACCTCCTTCTCGACCAGGAGTGACCGCGCGATCCGACGAGATCGTAGGCGATCGGAGCGGGCGGCCTCCGGTTCGGTCGTCCCGCGCGTGTCCCGTGGTGGCGGGTTTCGGGGTGGGGCGGCGGCGCGGGTCGAGCACCGACAGACCGGGATCGGCCGGCCGCGAGTGAGGTTTCCTACCCTGCCCAGAGGTGCCGTGGCGGACACCCGGGCGAGGTGCCGGGTGCGTTCGTCCCGGGAACGTCCTAGGCTGTGACGCGCCCCCTTCGGGGACCCCTCCCGATACCGTCGCACAGCCCCGTTCCGGCGCTTTCATACCACGCCCGGGAGGCGTGTTCGACGACCGTCGAAGAATCTGAGAAATCAGCGACACGCCATCATCTTGCGGTGTTCCAAGCCGCCATCCCCTAGATGTAGTATCTGTCCCGCTGGTGGTTCACCGGGCTCGCAAGGGGCCGGTGACGCGAGAGGGAACCCGGTGCGAGTCCGGGACTGCCCCGCAGCGGTGAGTGGGAACGAAGGTCGTCACGCGCACCGGGAACCCCCGAAAGGTCCCGGGAAGCGACGGCTCGGTAGGGCGCCCACGAGTCCGAAAACCTGCCATCGGCACACACCCCCAGGTGTGTACAACGTCGGGGCTTCGAGGGAGAGTCGCCGCGACCCGACGATGGACCGCACGCATCCGGTGCGGCGATCCATCGTTGTGAGCCGCACGCTTGTCACTTGTGCCCCCGCACCCCCACCGGGACTCTTTTACCGAGGTTGGAGCCGCTGTATGACCCTTGACGTCGAGGCCGTGCCCGCATCCGTTCGGCCCGGACCGAACAACGAGGGCGGTCGTCCCGCCGCCGTCGACCGGATCGAGCATGTCGTGGCCGAGGCCTGTGCGCGGCTCTCCGGCGTTTCGGCGGAGAAGGTCCTGACCGAGGCGCGTCGCGGGTTCTACCCGGGCATCGCCGACGCCGAGGTCGAGCTCGGCGTCGTCATGGCCGCCCGCAGCTTCGTCGAGGTCGACCCGAACTACTCCTACGTGGCCGCTCGCCTGCTGCTGGACAAGCTCCGCACCGAGGCCCTGAGCTTCATCGGCGGCGCTCCCGAGACCGCCACCCAGGCCGACATGGCCGAGGGCTACGCGGGCTACCTGGCCGCCTACGTCGGTCGTGGCATCGACCTCGGGCAGCTCGACCCCGCCCTCGCCCGGTTCGACCTGGGGCGTCTGGGCAAGGCCCTGCACCCCGAGCGCGACGAGCAGTTCACCTTCCTCGGCATCCAGACCCTGTACGACCGCTACTTCCTGCACAGCGACGAGGTCCGCTACGAGCTGCCGCAGGCGTTCTTCATGCGCGTCGCGATGGGTCTGGCCCTCAACGAGGACGACCGTGAGGCCCGCGCGATCGAGTTCTACGAGCTGCTGAGCTCGTTCGACTTCATGGCCTCCACGCCCACCCTGTTCAACGCGGGCACGGTGCGCGCGCAGCTGTCGTCCTGCTTCCTGACCACGGTCGGCGACGACCTGCAGGACATCTTCCACGGCATCAGCAACAACGCCATGCTGTCCAAGTACTCGGGCGGTCTGGGCAACGACTGGACCCCGGTCCGCGGCCTGGGTTCCCACATCAAGGGCACCAACGGCAAGAGCCAGGGCGTCGTCCCGTTCCTGAAGATCGCCAACGACACCGCGGTCGCGGTCAACCAGGGCGGCAAGCGCAAGGGCGCGGTCTGCGCCTACCTGGAGACCTGGCACATCGACATCGAGGAATTCCTCGACCTTCGCAAGAACACCGGTGACGAGCGCCGCCGCACCCACGACATGAACACCGCGAACTGGGTTCCGGACCTGTTCATGCAGCGTGTGGAGGAGCAGGGCACCTGGACCCTGTTCTCGCCGGACGAGGTCCCGGACCTGCACGACAAGTACGGCAAGGACTTCGTCGAGGCCTACGAGAAGTACGAGGCCGAGGCCGAGGCCGGTCGTATCAAGGTCTCCAAGAAGATGCCCGCCGTGGACCTGTGGCGCCGCATGCTCACCATGCTGTTCGAGACCGGCCACCCGTGGATCACCTTCAAGGACCCGTCCAACCTGCGTTCGCCGCAGCAGCACAACGGCGTGGTGCACTCCTCCAACCTGTGCACCGAGATCACGCTGAACACGAACAAGGACGAGGTCGCGGTCTGCAACCTCGGTTCGGTGAACCTGCCCCAGCACGTGGGCCCGGACGGCGTCGACGTCGAGCGTCTGCGTCGTACCGTCCGCACCGCCGTGCGCATGCTCGACAACGTCATCGACGTGAACTTCTACACGATCCCCGAGGCGCGTCGCGCGAACATGCGTCACCGCCCCGTGGGTCTGGGTCTCATGGGCTTCCAGGACGCCCTGTTCAAGATCCGCACGCCCTTCGCCTCCGAGGGCGCGGTGAACTTCGCCGACGAGAGCATGGAGCTGATCAGCTACTACGCCATCGAGGCCTCCATGGAGCTGGCCGCCGAGCGCGGCTCCTACGAGAGCTTCGACGGTTCGCTGTGGAGCCGCGGCATCCTGCCGATCGACTCCCTGAGGCTGCTGGCCGACTCCCGCGACGGTGCCCTGGAGATGGACCGCGGCGAGACCCTGGACTGGGACTCACTGCGCGAGCGCGTCAAGACCACCGGGATGCGCAACTCCAACGTCATGGCGATCGCGCCCACCGCGACCATCGCCAACATCACCGGTGTGAACCAGTCGATCGAGCCGGTCTACCGGAACCTGTTCGTCAAGTCGAACATGTCCGGTGACTTCACCGTCGTCAACGACTACCTGGTCCGCGACCTCAAGGAGCGGGGCCTGTGGGACGACGAGATGGTGTCCGCGCTGAAGATGCACGACGGCAGCCTCGGTGAGATCGACCGGGTCCCGGACGACCTCAAGGCGCTGTACGCCACCGCGTTCGAGGTCGACCCGACCTGGCTGGTGGACGCGGGTTCGCGCCGTCAGAAGTGGATCGACCAGGCCCAGTCGCTGAACCTGTACATGGCCGCGCCCAGTGGTAAGAAGCTGGACACCCTGTACCGTCGCGCCTGGCGCTCCGGGCTCAAGACCACGTACTACCTGCGTTCGCAGAGCGCCACCCACGTGGAGAAGAGCACGCTGAAGGGCACCGACGGCCGCCTGAACGCCGTGTCGGCCACCCCGACGCCGGCCGCCGCGCCGAGCCCCGTCGCGACCCCGAGCCCGAGCCCGAGCCCGGCCGCGACCCCGAGTCCGGCAGCGAGCCCCCGCCCGGCCCCGGCCCCGGTCACCGAGCCCACGGAGCCCGAGGACGAGTTCGAGATCATCGAGGACCAGGCGTGCAGCATCGATGACCCCGAGTGCGAGGCCTGCCAGTAGGAACGCCCGGGGCCGGCGGGCGACCCCCGCCGGCCCCTCCTCGCCCCTCCACTCCCGTAGACGACCCGGTACGACCGGAGAACGGAACACGAGCATGACCGCGGTTTCCGAGAACAACGCCGCCTCCACCGGTCTCGGTGAGATCCAGCGTGACGCCGAGCGCGTGAACGTCGACGACAAGGCGATGATCAACGCCCGCGCCGACGTGAACCAGCTGCTGCCCCTCAAGTACACGTGGGCGTGGGAGAAGTACCTGTCGGGGTGCAACAACCACTGGATGCCCACCGAGGTCGCCATGCAGGCCGACATCGCGCTGTGGAAGTCCAAGGACGGGCTGACCGACGACGAGCGCCTCATGCTCAAGCGCAACCTCGGTTTCTTCGCCACCGCGGAGTCCCTGGTCGCCAACAACATCGTCCTGGCCGTGTACCGCCAACTGACCAACCCGGAGTGCCGCCAGTACCTGCTGCGCCAGGCCTTCGAGGAGGCCGTGCACACCCACACCTTCCAGTACATCTGCGAGAGCCTGGGCCTGGACGAGGGCGAGCTCTTCAACATGTACCGCGAGGTCCCGTCCATCACGGCCAAGGACGCCTGGGCGCTCAAGTACACCCAGAACCTTGAGGACCCGGAGTTCCGCACCGGCACGCCCGAGGCCGACCAGGCGTTCCTGCGGGACCTGGTCGCGTTCTACGTGATCTTCGAGGGCATGTGGTTCTACACCGGCTTCGCGCAGATCCTGTCGCTGGGCCGCCGCAACAAGATGGTCGGTATCGCCGAGCAGTACCAGTACATCCTGCGCGACGAGTCGATCCACCTGAACTTCGGCATCGACGTGATCAACCAGATCAAGATCGAGAACCCGCACCTGTGGAGCGAGGAGTTCCAGGCCGAGGTCCGGCAGATGCTGATCGACGCCTGCGAGCTGGAGGTCTCCTACGGCCGCGAGACCATGCCGCGCGGTGTGCTGGGGTTGAACTCCGAGCTGTGCGAGAAGTACATGCACTTCATCACCGACCGGCGCGCCGAGCAGATCGGCCTACAGCCCATCTTCGGTGAGACGGAGAACCCGTTCCCGTGGATGTCGGAGATGATGGACCTCCAGAAGGAGAAGAACTTCTTCGAGACCCGAGTGATCGAGTACCAGACGGGTGGCGGCCTGGACTGGGACTAGATCCTCTTCCCGGGAGAGACCTCTCCCTCCACGGCCCGGGGCGGGCGCGCGCCCCGGGCCGTTCGCGTGCCCGAGGAGGGTGCCCGGGTTCCTGGCCGGTTCCGGTAACGCGCTGACCGGAGGAGGCCAGAACCCGAACGAAGTCGCGTCGCCCGCGTCGAAACCGGGTGCGACCAGGAAGTTCCTGGCGCGGAGGGGAGCGACGTGGAACATTACTTCGGTGCTGAGCGGCACCGGACGCTGCGGGAGGAAGTACGCGGGTTCGCACGGCGGGAGGTGGAACCCCGGGTCCCCGAGATGGAGCGACGCCGTCGCGTCGACAAGGGCCTCTCCCGGCTGATCGCCGAGCAGGGCTGGCTCGGGGCGACCGTGGACCGAGGCTACGGCGGGATGGGACTCGGACACCTGGCCAAGACCATCATCATCGAGGAACTCTCCAGGGTCAGTGGGGCGATGGGCGCCATGGTCCAGGCCTCCCAGCTGGGGGTCGCCAAGATCGTGCACTTCGGCGACGAGGCACAGCGTTCGACCTGGCTGCCCGAGGTGGCCGCGGGCCGTTGCATGCCCACGATCGCGGTCACCGAGTACGGCTCCGGCGGGCACGTCCTCGGGATGACCACCAGCGCGGTGCGCGACGGTGACGAGTACGTGCTCAACGGGCAGAAGGTGTTCGTGGGCAACAGCCACGTCGGTGACCTGCACGGCGTGGTGGCCCGGACCGGCCCCGGATCGAAGGGCCTGTCGGCGTTCCTGGTCGAGTCGGACCGCCCCGGTTTCTCCCTGGGCCGGCACGAGGGCACGATGGGGTTGCACGGCTTCAGCTTCGGTGAACTGCGCTTCGAGGACTGCCGGATTCCGGCCGCCAACATGCTGGGTTCGGAGGGTGATGGGCTGTCGGTGGCCTACTCGTCCAGCGTCCTGTACGGGAGGGCCAACCTGGCCGCGGTGGCCCTGGGCATCCACCGCGCCCTGGTCGAGGAGACCAGCGCCTATGCCCGCCGACAGCATCGCTACGGCAAGCCGCTGGCCGAGGTCCCGGCGGTCAAGCTCAAGCTGGGCCAGATGCAGTCCCGGTTGATGGTGGCGACGCTGTCGCTCTACCACGCGGTGTCGTTGCTGGACCAGGGTCTGCCCTGCGATCACGAGCTGATCAACGCCAAGCTCGTCAACGTGGAGTACGCGCTGGACACCGCGCGCAACGCCATGGAGGTCCACGCGGCCCGCGGTCTGTACACCGACAGCCCCGTCGAGCGGTACCTGCGCGACGCCCACCACATCTTCGCGCCGGCCGGCACGAGCGACGTCCAACTCCTGCGGTTGGGAGAGGTCGCGTTGGGCACCGACAAGGGTCAGTGGTCCGAACGCCTGGCGGGTCGGCTGAGGACCGCACCGGAGCCGTTGCTCTCGGTGGGCTGACATGAAGTGCGGGGGTGGGAGGGGAAGAGACCGCCCCCGCCGGTCAGGTCAAAGGTAGGCCCTTTGAAAATGCCATCAAAGAGGCACGAAGAATGACACTCGATACCAGATTTCCCGCCGAAAGGAAACGGTCTGGTCACCACATGGGAACGGTTTGACAAACTGAAAGGATGTCCGGTTTGGGGCTCGCGTGGCAGGTGTTGCTACGCTACCGTTCCGATCATCACTTCCCGCCGATCCAGTGCGTGCTTGCTTTCATCGCTTGCTGCCCGTGATCCGTTCCGGGCTGCCAAGTCATCATAGTCCATAATATGAGATCGCCCGGGCGCTGTGCGGGAAAAGGCCAAAGTCAACGAAGACCAAGGGCAGGGTCGGCGCATGTTCGAAACACACATGGGGAACTCCCAAGACTTCTTCGGTAGGTGGCGCAAGTCGCACTACTCCTACGACATCGGTGCCTGCTGTGAAGTGCTCAACCTGACCTCAGGGGAATCATTCTTCCGTGACTCCGTTCACCCGGAGGATGCGCAGTTGAAGTTCGAGAACCGTGAGTGGACGACCTTTCTCGCGGTTTCGAAGGGATCCTTCTAGCTCTTTCGGTGTTGGGGCCTGACAGGTCCCGGGACGCGACCTCCCACCCGGAGTGTTCCGAGTGGGAGGCGGTAAAGGCCGTTTGTTGGGTAGGGAGCGCGGGGTAGGTTCCTGCGTGCCCCGAGCCCGGTATTCGAAGCGGAGCCGCACGGTGTCCGACACTTCACACCACAATTCCCTCGAACATCTTGGACAACATGAACCCGCCAGGGTCGAGTCACGGATTTCGTGGGTGTCCGGCCAAGCGGTCCAAGCCAGGGACGTCCACGGTGGTGTTCATTTCCATGGCTCCAGCGGCGTTCTACCGCGCCAGGCCATCCCCCGTGAGCTGCCCAGCGACGTACACGGCTTCGTCAACCGTGTCGCGGAACTCAAGACCCTCGACGTCCATCTCGATGATCATGACATCGGTGATTTGCGTGGGACCCTGCTCCACACCATCGTGGGCACTCCCGGAGTAGGGAAGACAGCACTGGCCCTACATTGGGCCCACCGAGTCCGGCGTCGCTTCCCCGATGGGCAGCTCTACTCCGACCTTCGGGGATATGGCACCGGCCGACCGGTCTCAGCGGACCAGATCTTGGACCGCTTTCTACTCGCACTCGGAGCGACAGCGGACGTCGTTCCACACGATGTCGATGGCAAAGCGGGTCTGTTCCGATCTCTCATCGCGGACCGTCGCATTCTCGTCATCCTGGACAACGCGGCGACCACAGCCCAATTACGTCCTCTGCTTCCAGGGACATCCACCTGTGCCGTACTGGTAACGAGCCGCGACAGGCTGTCCGGTCTGGTGGCGCTGGAGGGGGCACGACGCTTGACGGTTCGGGCTTTGGAGTCCGCTGAAGGAGTGGCCCTCTTGGAAGGGGCCGCCGCCCGGCACCGTCCAGATGATTCTCCGGAGGAAGTCGCCGAACTGGCCCGACTCTGTGGTCACCTTCCTCTAGCGTTACGAGTCGCGGCTGAACGCGCGGTGAGCCGCCCGTACATGCCCTTGGGCGACCTCCTGAGGGACCTCCGGGACGAGTCCACCTTGTGGACCGTTTTGGCGAGCGAACCCGAGGACGAGTCGCACGTTGTTCGTTCGGTTTTCTCCTGGTCCTATCGGCCCTTGCCTGAAGAGACGGCTGGAGTATTCCGTTCCCTGGGCCTGTACCCGGGGGTGACCTTCGGGACGAACGCGATCGCCGCACTCTGCGGAATGTCCACGACGGTGGTTCGCCATGCGTTGGACGCTCTCGTAGGAGCCCATCTGGTCGAGCAAACGGATGCCGATCTTTACCAAGTCCATGATCTGCTGCGCTCCTTCGCGTTGGACAGGGCGCGAAACGAGGATCCCGAAGAGAAGAGGCGTACCGCTTTGGAGAACTTGGCCCATTGGTACCTGTACTCCGCTGACGCCGCGGCCCGGGCCACCGACTCCCACCTGCGTCATCACGATCTGGGTGGGGTTCCGAGGCCGGAGACGGAGGTGCCCACCTTCTCTGGTCACCAGGATGCGCTTCGCTGGTTCGATCGTGAGTCCCTGAACATGTCCGCACTCGTGGAGGCCACGGCCGAAGCCGGACTGGACGCGCTCACTTGGCGGTTTCCCGTCATCCTGCGCCATGTGTACGTCTTCTACGCCTGCGGCTCCGAGTGGGAACGAATGATCGAATCGGGGATGATCGCGGCCACTCGCGAGAGGAACAGGGAAGCAGAGGCCGATCTACTCGAAGCATCGGGCATGGCCTGTGTGCAAGGCCATCGCTACCCGGAGGGTTTGGAACGCCACCGCCGGGCCCATGAGCTCAGGCGAACGATGAAGGATGAATTCGGAGTGGCGATGTCCCTCAACGCCATCGGAATCGTCCATCTGAGGGTCCGACGGCTCGACCAGGCCGCACAGCACTTCCGTCGATCCCTGGAGATCCTGGAGCCGCTCTCGAAAAGAACCTGGTCGGGGATCGCTCTCGGCAATCTGGCCAGGACCCGCTTGGAAGAGGGACGGTTCGAGGAGAGCTGGTCATTGGCTGAGCGGGCGGCGCGCATCCACCACGAGACCGGTAACCGGTTGAGCGAGTTCTCTTGCCTGACGACCCTGTGCGTGGCACAGAGAGAGTCGGGGCACACCGAGCAGGCGTTCATGGCGGTGCGGCTGGCTCTGGAGGTCGCCGCACAATTGGGTGGTTCGCTTCGTGAGGCACTTGCTCTGCTCGAACTCGGGATGCTGCTTGTCCGGGTCCGTTCCTGGGACGAGGCGATCGCCGCGTACCAAAGGGCGGCGGTGCTCTATCGACAGGGCGGGGACCTCATCGGTGAGGCCCGAGTGCTCGAAGCGACGGCGGATGCCCACCTGGCCATGGGACGTGCCGATGACGCGGTGCGATCCTATGCCCGAGCGATCGAGGGTTATCGATCCGGCGACCATTACCGTCGGTCCCTCGCGCACTGTCTGTATCGGCTTGGTGAACTGCACCGTGACGCAGGACGAGACCACCACGCGCGGCGAGAGTATGAGGAGGCCTTGGAGGTCTTGAAGGGTTCCATCGAGGCCGATTCGTCCGGACTTCGGGAGAGAATCGAAGGCCTGATACGAAACGGCCTGACATGAAACCTGCACCAAGAAGTTCGTGTTACAAGGGTGCGATGGGGAAGACATCGCAGTCCTGCCGCGTGAAGGTGGACATCGACGCCGCACCAGGGTGATCGGAACCGAACCGATCGATGAATACCGCCCGCAGTTCACTCCACTTGGCAGCCATGTCCTCACCCATGGCATGCCGGGTCACCAGATGGTTCCGATGCGTGGTCAACAAGGTCGGGTGGTCGGAGGGCAACCGAAGCAGACAGTCCGCGACCGTCATGGCCTCCAACTGGTGTGCCTCCTCGACACGGTCGAGGTGGAACAGATCGGTGGCCAGGTTCAATGTGGCCGGTAAGCAGCTGAACGCTCCCGGGCCGTAGATGCGCGTTAGGCGTTCCAGTCCCTCTTGATCGAGTTTGAGTGCTTCGGTGTAACGACCCGCGGCCCGCAGCACGATGGCTGCGCTGAGACGAGCGGTGGCGGGAAACGGGTGCTCGTTCGGATAACGCTCGTCCAGCGGACGCATGAGCGCCTCGGCCTCACGGACCGCCTCTTCCAGGTGTTCGTCGGAGCCCGTGCCCGCCAGGTTCACCATGTTGATCACTCGGCAGTACAGCACTTGCCGGGTATCGGCGGGATGGTTGCGTCGGTACATGGTCAGAGCTCCTTGCGAGAGCTCGGTGGCCGGTCCGGTGCGGCCAAGTCTGCGGTAGGTGACGGACAGGAACATCTTTCCCTGGAGCACGTGCGGGCTGTCCGGTTGGGCCGCGGAGGTGAAGCGGTCCATGCACTCCTCGATCTGGATTCGTGCCTCCTCCAGGCGGCCCAGCAGGATGAGGTTGAGGCCGACCGACAGGCCGCTGCGCAGGGTGTGCACGTCGTTGGGGCCCAGCACGAAACGCCGGCCCCGGAAGGTGTGCTGGTCGATGGCGAGGGCGGCCTCGAACCGGCCCTGTTCCTGGAGGACCTGGCCGTAGTCGTGCGCGGCCTCCAGGGTCTGCGGGTCGGATTCGCCGTACTCGGAGCGTCGGTGTTCGAGGATGCGACGGAAGTGCCGACCCGCCTCCTCGAAGCGGCCCAGTCCGCTGAAGGAGATGGCCACCGCGCGCAGTGACTCCAGGGACTCGTCGTCGTCACCGCCCACGCGTTCGATCTGGTCGGCGTGGATCCGCTCGGCCTCGGCCAGGGCCGTCACGTACTCGCCGTGGATGCGCCGGATCTTGTTGCGGCGCAGCCGCGCGTGCATACGGAGGGCGGGGTCGTCGGACCAGGAGTTGACGGCCTGTTCGACCAGGCTGGTGGCGTTGGAGTAGTCGCCCACCTCGGTGAGGAGGTCGACCACGTTCAGCACCAGGCCGCGCACCCGTGGATCCCGACTCAGCCAGGCCTGCGAGGCCTTCACGTGCGCGTACAGCCGGAGGTACATGGTCCGGTAGGCCGGGTCGGTGGGGTTGCCCGGGTCGCTCCGCGCCAGGATCAGGTGTGCCAGGTCCCGGTACCGCACCCGTTCGGCGTGCGGCAGGGACTCGCGGATGACCGACTGGAACAGCTCGTGCAGTTGGAGGGTGTTCCGCTCGTGGTCGAGGTAGGCGAGGTGGTGGCGGCTCATGAAGTCGAGGACTCGCCCCAGGAGTGCGTCGTCGCCGAGCAGCGCGGTGCCCGAGGGGGTCGGGCCCAGGTCACGGGGGCGGGAGAACAGGGCGCGCCCCAGGGGACGCGGCGCGAAGAACGCGCAGAGCCGGATCAGCTCCAGGACCATGTGCTCGATCTCGTGTTCTTCGCCGCCCGAGGCCAGTTCCTCGGACTGGATGCTCCATGCCACCTTGAGGGGGATCGTGTGGTCGTCCGGGCCGGAGTAGCAGAGCATCCGGTTGTAGCGTTCCTCGAACGTGTCCAGGAACTCCGCGGTGGGAACCGCCGACTCGCGCAGGAACGCGCCGACCTGGTTGAGGGTCAGGGGCAGGTATTCGAGCAGTTCGGCCAGACGTTCACCGTCCCGGGGGTCTTCGAGGCGTTTCGGGCAGACCTGGCGCAGCAGCGAGAGGCTCTCGGCGTTGGTGAGCCGGGGGACGACCTGTCCGTCGAACCGGCCCGCCGGGAGCGTCCGGGTGGTCCGACGGTGGTCGCGGGAGGTGACGAGGATGTTGCCGTCCCCTCCGGTGGGGAAGTAGTCGGTGGCCAGCCGTTCGACGTCGGTGACGTCGTCGAAGACCAGGAGCCAGCGGCCGACGGCGTGCCCGCCGGAGAGGGCGTCGCGTACGGTCTGGACGGCGCGGGGAACGTGTTCGTAGGCGACCGGCAGTCCGATGTGTTCGGCGAGCCGCAGGTAAGCGCGGTGCGAGTCGATGTCGGTGGAGGCGGGGATCCACCAGATGAGGTCGTACTCCTCCGAGTGACGGCGCGCGTACTCGGTGGCGATGCGGCTCTTGCCGACACCGCTTCCCCCACCGATCAGGAACCGGGATCCGGGCCGGGAGAAGACCTCGTGGATCTGCTCCAGAATGGCCTCCCTACCGGTGAAGTGCGGGTTGGCGCGGGGAACCCCGCCGATCACCGGGAGACGGGTGGTGTCCCTCTTCCGGAGGCGGCCGGTCGTCATCGGTCCACCAGCTTTCTCATATGGCGCTGAGCGAGGGGCCCGGCGACGCGGGCCGGGGATGACCGTTCACCGGGGACTCTCGGACGGTCACGGGTCGAGCACACGGATGGGGCGGGCCGGGTCGGGCCCGGTGCCCGAGGCGAGTCCCGAGAGGGATACGCGGTGCGCGCGCGGCCGCGAGGATGTGCGCGCGCAGGGGTCTCCCGCGGTGAGGAGGGCGTGCCCGGGGCATGGTGGGGGGACGTGCGGTGTCCGTCCACCGCCCGCGTGATCCGTGACCCTGGGGGTCCGGGGCACCGGTTCATGGCGTGATCCCCATGCCTCGCGTGACGACGGGTCCGGTGGACATGAAGACCATCACCGGACCGGGCGGGTTTCCCGCTGTGGGTGGACGGGGCCGACAGCGGGCGCTTGGTCCCAGGCTAGGTTCTGCCTTCGTTTCTGTCGATAGTTGTCCACAGCCTGTGGACAACGGTTGCCGGAACGAGTCCGCGGAAGCGAAAAACCGGCCTGAACGCGCGTTCTTGCCACGTGAAAAAGGAGATGTGGTGCCATCCGAAAATGCGCAGGCCAGGCCATGGAAAGGAAATGGAGGGGCGGGAACTCCTACCGGGCGCGCGTCAGCCCGAAGTGGGTTCGGGTTCGTAGTTGCGCATCATCATGGAGTTGCATTTGGTGCACAGGTGGCGGGCCGACCCTGGTGAGGAGGGCTGCCAGTCGTGCTCACCGCGAGGACATATCCCCGATGGTCCGATACTGCGGGCGCGGATGGCGGCGGGCTGTGCGTCCATGCGGCAACGTTAACGCGCTCACCCCGCTTTCCACCACCCTCGGCCGTGGAAGGTCGGCCGGAGGTCCACTCCTCCCCGAAGAACGCCGAACCGGTCGGGTTCTCGGGTTTTTCCGGACAAGCGGGCCGAACGCGACCTCGCCGGTTCGGGCACGGGCCCGGAGGACCCGCCGGCCTACCTGTGTGGTCTGGAGGCGGGTACGTACGCCCTGGGCGGCCAACCGTCCACGGCGGAGGGGCCGACCCGAGCGGTCCGCCGATCGCCCACCCACAGCCCGCACGTGCCCCGGCGACCGGGCGCCCATATTGTCGTGAGGTCCCATGACCTGATGACTGGCATGTCCGATCAGACAAAGGAGATGCCCGGGCGGTGGCGGGACGGACAATTGTTCCTGGTCGAAGACTCGACGAGGTCTCGAACGGGTGTTTTTCCGCACACGGGCATTGTGGTCCAGGCGGGCCAAGGTGATGATCTGTTTGTTCCGCATAAGTTACGCATAACGGTCCGACGTTGGCGTTTTTCAGGGAAAGGAGGGGACGGTTGAACGACTCCATGATCTGGTCGATCCTGACCTTCGGTGTGTACCTCGCCGGGATGGTCGCGATCGGCCTTTGGGTCTACAAGCGCACCGTCTCACAAGCCGACTTCGTGCTCGGCGGCCGGCAGCTCAACAGCTGGGTCACCGCTCTCAGCGCCAACGCCAGTGACTTCAGTGGTTGGCTGCTGCTGGGGCTTCCCGGAGCCATCTACGTCTCAGGCCTCGGCGAGGCCTGGATCGCGGTCGGACTGGCCTCCGGTTTCGCCGGCAGCTGGATCCTTCTCGCTCCGCGGCTCCGCGTCTACACCGAACGGGTAACCGACACCCGGTCCGGCGGGGACTCCGACTCCCTCACGATCTCCTCCTTCATGGAGAACCGTTTCAACGACCCCACCCGAATGCTGCGCGGGGTCTCCGCCGTCCTGATCATCGTCTTCTACTTCTTCTACGTCGCCTCCGGCCTCGTGGCGATGGCATCACTCTTCGACATGGTCCTCGGGCTGTCACCCGTACCCGCCATCGCGGTGGGTGCGGGCATCGTGGTGCTCTACACCGTGCTGGGCGGATTCCTCGCGGTCTCCTACACGGACGTGGTGCAGGCCGTCATGATGTGGCTGGCCCTGCTCATCGTCCCGGTGCTCGCCATCTCGCTCCTAGGTGGGTTCGGCGGGCTCGCGGACGGAGTCGGCGCCAAGGCCGACGGTCTGATGTCGGCGTTCGGTGGAACCTCCCTGGACGCGGACCTCGGAACCTGGGTGAGCGCGGAGACCTTTGGCTGGGTCGTCGTCATCTCCGGACTCGCGTGGGGCTTCGGATACTTCGGTCAGCCGCACATCCTCGCCCGCTACATGGGGATCCGTTCGGTGAAGGACATCCCCAAGGCCGCGGTCGTCAGCGTGGGCTGGGCGGTCTCCGCCATGATCCTCGCGGTCCTGGTGGGCTTCATCGGCATCGCCTACTTCGACACCCCGCTGGGCGACCCGGAACAGGTCTTCCCGCGTTTGATCGAGGCCCTCTCCCACCCGGCGGTGGCCGGGCTCCTCCTGGCCGCCATCCTGGCCGCCGTGATGAGTACCGCCGACTCCCAGTTGCTGGTCGCCGCCTCGGCCATCACCGAGGACGTCTACAAGGGCTTCGTCAACAAGGACGCGGACCCCCGCTTCCTCATGTGGGTCAGCCGCGGCACCGTCGTGGTCGTGGCCGTGGTCGCATCCCTGGTCGCCCTGTTCGGTGACAGTTCGGTCATGGACCTGGTCGGCTACGCCTGGGCCGGGTTCGGCGCGGGCTTCGGTCCGGTGCTCCTCATGGCCGTCTTCTGGAAGCGCATGACCTGGGCGGGCGCCCTCGCCGGCATGATCGCCGGCGGCGGCATGGCCATCCTCTGGGACTTCATCGACGAGGCCTTCCTGGGATGGGGCCTGTACGCCATGGTCCCCGCGGTCCTGCTCAGCTTCGCCTGCATGCTCGTCTTCAACGGCCTGGGCAAGGTCAGCCCGCAGATGGAGGCCGACTTCGACCGCGTCGAGGCCGAGATCAAGAACGGTGGAAGGGACGAGGAACCCACCACCACCGCCTGAGTCCGTCGGGGCACCGGATCGTCAAGGTCCACAGGTCCTGTAACGAAAGGCTTCCGGGCCCGTGTCACGTACGGCACGGGCCCGGTCGCGCTCTGGCGTGGGTCGGTCCCGGAACGGTAGAACGGTGACATGTCGTCACCGACGGAACACCCGGCAGCCTGGACCCGCACCGACGTCCCCGAAGGACTGGGGCTCGGCGCCCTCCTGCCCGAACCCGATGGTTTCCGCCTGGAGGCCGGGGAGACCGTCGTCGAGGACGAGGGGAGGTACTTCACCCGTTTCACCGTGCGAACGGACCTGGCCTGGGCGACCACGGAGGTCCGCGCCGAGGTCCTCTCCGCCGGCGGCACGGAATCGATCACCCTCCGGGCTCAAGGCGGCCACTGGAGCGACGGCAACGGTCGTGAACTGCCCGAACTGGTGGGCTGCCTCGACGTCGACGTCGCCGCCACACCGCTCACCAACACCCTCCCCATCCGCAGACTGGGCCTGAGACCGGGGGAACACCGCGACATCACGGTCGTGTGGATCGACGTCCCTTCCCTGCGCGTCAGACGTGTTCGCCAGCGCTACATCCGGCACGCGGCCGAGGGCGGCCTGGAGTGGTACACCTACCGCGACCCCCTGCACGGCGAGTACCGGATGTCCGTGGACGGGGACGGTGTGGTGGTGGACTACGAACGCTTCGCCCGCAGGCTTCACCCGGGTTCCCCACCCCCTCGACACGTGCCCTCCCGCCAGACTCCGAGGTGACCGAAGGGGCGCCGGGATCGGGGAACGTCGAAGCGCGGACCCTGGAAACCCGCGCGTAACACGAGGCGGGCGATAATCGAGGGGAACAGCCGCAGTACATCGAGGGAGCACACGTGACCGAGACCGATCCGAGCCGGGCGCGCGACGAGATCATCCGCGACCTCGGGGTCCCCGCGGACTTCGACGTCGACGCCGAGATCGAGCGCCGTGTCGCCTTCCTCGCCGAGAGGCTCACCACGACCGGAGCGCGCGCGTTGGTGCTGGGCATCAGCGGCGGTGTCGACTCGCTCGCCGCGGGGCGGCTGTGCCGACTGGCCGTGGACCGTGCCCGTGAGTCCGGTCACGAGGCCGAGTTCGTGGCCATGCGCCTGCCCTACGGCGTCCAGAAGGACGAGCAGGACGCCGCCCGCTCCGTGGAGTTCGACGCACCCGAACGCTGCCTCACCGTGGACGTACAACCCGCCACCGACGCCATGGCGGCCGCCCTCACCGCTTCCGGGATGAGCTACGCCGACGGCGCCGCCGAGGACTTCGTGGTCGGCAACGTCAAGGCCCGTGAGCGGATGATCGCCCAGTACGCCGTCGCCGGTGGTCTGGGTGGTCTGGTGGTCGGCACCGACCACGCCGCCGAGGCCGTCACCGGATTCTTCACCAAGTACGGCGATGGCGCGGCCGACCTGGTCCCGCTGGCCGGGCTCACCAAGCGCCGGGTACGCGCGGTCGCCGCGGCGCTCGGCGCCCCGGAGGACCTGGTCCACAAGGTGCCCACCGCCGACCTGGAGACACTCACCCCGCAGAAGCCGGACGAGGAGGCCCTCGGCCTCACCTACGAGCAGATCGACGACTTCCTGGAGGGACTGCCCGTCGACGACGAGGTGACCCGTCTCCTGGTGGGCCGTTACCGCTCCACCGCCCACAAGCGGGCCATGCCCACCGCTCCCTGACCGCCGCCGTCCCCTTCGGCCGTCGCCTTCACCGGGGCGGCCCACCGGTCGGTGGTGCCATGGTCCCGGCATCGTTATCCACAGGCCTCTGACCGGTGGGCCGCGGATCGGGTATTTTCTCACCAAGCCCTTCCGACACCCGTCCTCTCGGGTGCAAGGTAGTGCAGGCCCTACCTCGGTGGGTGGGCCTGCCGCCGCCGAGGAGGGGATCCTGCGCCATCGCGACCGAACGGCCTCCGCGCCTAGGGTCGTTTTCGACGACGCGTCATCGAGTGCCACTCGCGGTCTCACTCCAGGGCCTCCGCGGGGACGTGTCGACACCCCCTGTATCCCGGTCACCGCGACCAGCGGGCGCCTTCGTGCGCTCACCGGTCGTGCGGGACGACCAAGGAGCGACATACCGATGACCATGACCGTCGAACCCGCGGGTGGGCGACCGCCCACCACCGCAGCCGAGGCCGCCGCGCCCGCGCCCCGCACCCGCGACCGCTTCCTCGACGTACTGCGTCTGTTCGTCATGGTCCTGGTGGTGAGTCAGCACTGGTGGCTTCCGGTGCTCAGCGTGCAGACCCAGGGCGAATTGTCCGCGGGCAGCGTGCTCAGCTCCGAGGGCGGCTTCGCGCTCACCTGGATCTCCCAGGTCATGCCCTTGATCTTCTTCGTGGGCGGCGCCGCCAACTACTTGAGTTGGCGTTCGGCCTCGGGGCGGGGCGAGCCCGCCCGGGTGTGGTGGGCCAAGCGGCTACGCCGGCTCGCCTGGCCGGTGGTGCCCCTCGCGGTCGTGTGGATCGTGGCCTGCCACCTGATCGTCCTGAGTGGGGCGCCGGCGCAGCCGGTCCTGGTCGGCGCGGGTGCCGCGGGCATGATCCTGTGGTTCCTGGCCTCCTACGTCATCGTGGTCATGGCGACGCCGGTGCTGGTCGCCGCGCAGAAGCGGTTCGGCTGGTGGGTCCCGGCGGTGCTGCTCGCCTGCGCGGTGGTCGTGGACACGCTCCGGTTCAACTCCGGGGTCGAGTGGCTCGGTTACCTGAACGTGGCGTTCGTCTGGTTGGGCGTGCACCAGATGGGTTTCCGGTACGCGACCGGTTCGATCGGCAAGGCACAGGCCGCCGGGTTGGCCGTCGTGGGTGGCGTGGCCGCTCTGCTGCTGGCCTGGTTCGGTCCGTACTCGCTGAACATGACGGGTGTGTTCGCGGCCGAGACCTCGAACGTCGCCCCGCCCACGCTCGTCCTGGCGGCGCTGGGGGCCCTGCAGATCGGTGTCTCCGTGCTGCTGCGCGACGTGATCTCCGCTTGGGTGAACCGACCAGGGCCGGCGCGGATGATGGACCGGATCAGCCCGCAGTTGATGACCGTGTACCTCTGGCACATGTTGCCGATCAGTGTCGTCGCCGGTGTGCTGGTGTTCGGTCTGGGCATCGACACCCCCGAACCGATGACGGGTCTGTGGCTGCTGTGGGGCGTCCTCGGGATGGTGGTGCTGATCCCGCTCATCCTGCCGTTGGCACACTGGGCGGTGCGCTTCGAGGAGCCACCGCGGATGCTCAAGGGCGACCCCGGCCTGATCCGGGTGTTGGCCGCCGCGGCCCTGATCGGCGGGGGCCTGCTGGTCCTCACGGTGGGCGGTCTCGGGTTCGGGCCGCTGCCGGTGCTCGGACTGATCGCGGTCATCTGCGGTCTACTGCTCACCGCCGCCCCGCGCGCCCGGGTGCGGGAGACCGTACGCGAAGCGGTCCGCGTCTGACCACCGGGTGAATCGGCCGTCACGAGGCGTCGACGGGAATCCACCTCTTGTCCAGATTCACACCCGAACGGTGTGGCGTTGATGGGCGCGCGAGGGTAGACACGACCAATGGACCCCAGACACATCGCCTACGAACGGCACGGCAGTGGACGACCGATCGTTCTCCTGCACGGACTCGGGGACCGCAGACAGAGCTGGCGGGCCGTGGCGCCGCAGTTGGTGGCCGACTACGAGGTGGTCTCCATCGACCTGCCGGGTTTCGGTGAGTCGCCGGCGCCCTCCACGGACGAGCCCTACGACGTGCACAGCCTCGTGCGGGTGATCCGGGAGTTCTGCGCGCTGCACGGCCTCCAGCACCCGCACCTGGCGGGCAACTCGCTGGGTGGTTCGATCGCGTTGGAGTTGGGCGTGCAGGGGGTCGCCGGTTCGGTCACGGTGTTCTCACCCGCGGGGTTCTCCGACAACCTCGCCCGTTGGGGCATGCGCACCGTGGGGGTGGTCGCCAACCTGGCCACCCGTATCCCGATGCCGGTCAAGGAACGCCTGGCGGACACCCCTCCCGCCCGGGCGGCGGCCCGGGTCGCCCTGCGCGGAGACCCCTCCTCTCCGGAGGCGAAGGCCACCAGGTTCGGTGTGCAGGGGCTCGAACCCGGTGCTCCGTACGTGCGCATGGTGCCCAAGATCGCCGAGTACGACTTCGTCTCGCGCCCGATCGACTGTCCGGTCACGATCGCCTGGGGTGACCACGACCGGACCCTGCTGCCCTCCAGCGCCCGGCACGCCCACGAGCGGGTTCCGTCGGCACGCATGGTGTCGTTGCTCGGGGCCGGTCACATCCCGATGGCCGACGATCCGCTCGCGGTGGCCGAACACATCAGGTGGACCTGCAACGCCGCCGATCGGCTGGTCGCCCGGATCAGGTGAACCGGAACCCTCCCTCGGAACTGATCACCTGGCCGGTGATCCACGCCGCCTCGTCGGTGGCCAGCCAGGACAATAGCCGTGCGGGGTCGTCCGGTTCACCCAACCGGCCCAGCGCGAACATGGGCACCACCCGTTCCAGGAGTTCCCCCTCGATGTAGCCGGTCTGCACCGGGCCCGGGTTGAGAGTGTTGACGGTGATGCCGCGCGGCCCCAGCTCCGCCGCGATGGTGGGGGTGATCTGGGCCAGCGCGCCCTTGGCGGATGCGTACGCGACCTCGCCGGCCATCGGCCCGTGCATCTGCCCGGAGGTCATGAACAGCACCCGCCCGCCCGGGCGACCGTCGTGTCGGGCGGCGAAGGCCTGGGCGAGGAGCAACGGGGATCGGGCGTCTACCGCCCAGTGCCCGTCGAGCATGTCGGCGGTGATCTCGGCGAGGGTGCCGTCCCCGCCGCTGCGGGCGTGGTTGGCGACCAGGACGTCCAGGTGGCCGAACTCGGCGACGGTCGCCTCGACCACTCGCGCGGGGGCCTGGGGATCGGCCATGTCGGCTCCGATGTGCGCCACGCGGGCGTTCGGGTCACCGAGCACCGAGCGCACCCCGTCGGCCACCGCCTCGACGTCGTCGCCGCCCCAAGGCTGCGACTCGTCGTGCGGGCGGAAGTGGTGGAGCATCACGGAGGCCCCGTAGGCGGCGAGGCGGCGGGCGACCGCGTAGCCGATGCCCTCGCGTCGGCTGGCCCCGGTGACCAGGGCGACACGCCCGCGGAGGGGGAGCGGATCACGGGTGAGCGGTGAGAGAGGGTTCGGCGACTGCCCCGGCTCTTCGTGGTGGGGCCGGTCCGGGCGGCTCATGTTCGTCTCCTGTCGATTCGGCGGATGGGGGCACGAAGACTCATCGGATGGCGGCACTCTGTCATCCGATCGGGGTGATCGCCATCGCTTTTCGAACGCGCGCTGCCGGTTCCGTTCCCGCCCTCGGTCTCCCGCCCTCGGCCCCCTGGTTCCCGCCCCTGTGTCCTTGGTTCCCGTCTCCGGCTCCCGGCCTCCGTCCTGGCCCGCGCCCCGGTCAGGGGAAGGGGACCGAGACCGCAGCCGTGGGCACGACTTCCGCCTTCGGTCCGATCCACCCGGCCCCATGGTCTTTCCCGAGGTGGCCGGTGCGGGATAGCGTTGCGCGCGGAACAACTCCCCGAGGAGGCACTGGTTTGACCGCATCGACACACCCGGTCCCGGGAGGGGCCGCGTGGCTGAGGGAGCAGGAGCGAGGCCTGGTGGGCTTCGCGTCCGGGGCCGCGGTCCCGGAGGGCTTCGGCTGGTTGGACGCGAAGGGCGGGGTGGAGCCCGAACGCGCGACCGCCACCTGGATCACCTCGCGCATGACCCACGTGTTCTCCCTGGCGCACCTGCGAGGGGTCCCCAACGCCGCCGATCTCGCCGATCACGGGCTGGCCGCCCTGGCGGGTCCGCTACGCGACGCGGAGCTGGGCGGATGGTTCGAGGAGGTGCCGGAGGGCGGGGACCCGAGAAGTCTTCGGGAGCGCTCCCAAGCGCTGCCGGAGAAGGCCGCCTACCCGCACTCCTTCGTGGTCCTGGCCACCGCCAGCGCCGCCCACGCGGGCCGTCCGGGGGCGCGGGCCCTGCTGGAGGAGGCCCTCGGCGTCATCGAGGAGAAGTTCTGGGAACCCGACGCCGCGTGCGTGCGGGAGAGCTGGGACGCCGACTGGACCACCACCGAGCCCTACCGTGGCGCCAACAGCGCCATGCACTGCGTGGAGGCCTTCCTCGCCGCGGCCGACGTCACCGGTGACACCCTATGGACCCGTAGGGCACTCGCGATCGCCGAGCGCCTGATCCATGGGGTGGCCGCCGACCACGACTGGCGGCTGCCCGAGCACTTCACCCCGGACTGGACACCCCTGCCGGACTACAACCGGGACCACCCCGACCACCCCTTCCGACCGTTCGGTAGTACCACCGGGCACCTGCTCGAATGGGCCCGTCTGCTGGTACACCTCGAACTCGCCCTGGAGCGGGCCGGTGAACCGGTGCCGGACTGGCTGCTCACCGACGCCGAACTCCTCTTCGACAACGCGGTCCGTCGCGGCTGGAACGTCGACGGGGCCGAGGGGTTCGTCTACACGCTCGACTGGCAGGACCGACCGGTGGTGCGGCAACGCATGCACTGGGTGGTGGCGGAGGCGACCATGGCCGCGTGGGTCCTGGCCGAACGCACCGGCGGGGAGAAGTACGCCGAGCACCTGGACCGCTGGTGGGCCTACGCCGACCGACACCACGTGGATCGGGAGAACGGGAGTTGGTGGCACGAGTTGGATCCGCGGAATCGGCCATCGGGTTCGGTGTGGGCCGGCAAACCGGACGTCTACCACGCCTACCAGGCGGTGCTGTTGCCCCAGATCGGTCTGTCCACCTCGCTCGCGGCCGCCCTGCCCGCCCGTGATGTCGACGGGGGTGCGGAGTGAACGAGCGGACACCCGCCCGACTCGTGGTGGTCGGGGAGAACGTCATGGACCTGCTGCCCACCCGGCACGGCCCCCGGACCCTGTGGGCCGCCCCCGGTGGTGGTCCCGCCAACACGGCGGTCGCGGCGTCCCGACTGGGTCTGCCCACCCGGCTCCTGGCCCGGATCGGCTCCGACGGGTTCGGGTCGATGATCCGGGAACGTCTCCTGGGTGAGGGGCTGGATCCGGCCGGACTCGTCGACGCGGACGAGCCATCCGCCCTGGCCCTGGCCACCCTGGCCGCGGACGGGTCGGCGAACTACGACTTCCGGATGGATGACGCCGCCGACTGGCGTTGGCGGTCCGATGAGCTGCCCGAGGCCCTGGAACCCGAGGTCGTCGCGGTGCACGCCGCCTCGATCGCCCTGTTCCGGGAACCCGGAGCCTCCCTCATCGAGGCCCTGCTGCGGCGCGAACACGGGCGGGGTCGGGTGACCATCACACTCGACCCGAACATTCGCGAGGCAGTGATCGGTGATCGGTCCGACGCCCGCGCCCTGGCCCTTCGTCACGCCGCTCAGGCGCACGTGGTCAAGGCAAGCGACGAGGATCTCGCCTACCTCTACCCCGACCACACCCTGGAACAGGCCGCCTCGGCATTGGCGGCCCTCGGCCCGGTTCTGGTCGTGGTCACCCGGGGTGCGGAGGGCGCCTTCGCGCTCTCCCACGGGGTGTCGGCCTCGGTGCCGGCCCCGAAGACGGAGGTGGTGGACACCGTCGGCGCGGGGGATTCGTTCATGGGCGCGCTCTTGCACCGGTTGGATCTGGACGGTCGGTTGGGGGATGCGCCCCGGGAACGTCTGGCCGGCCTGACGGAGGCGGACCTGGAGGCGCTGTTGACGCACGCGGCCACGGCGGCCGCGCACACGGTCACCCGGGAGGGTGCCGAGCCGCCCACGTCGGAGGAATTGAACGCCGCCTTGGCCCGGGCCACGGCCGGGTAGCGTTCGTCGGTCCCGGACCTCGGCCCCCGGCCCTCGGTCCGCACCGACCGGGGTCCGTATCGTCTTGATTCGTCGGTCACCTGATGTGGTCTGTCCGACCCGAGCCGCACCGGGCTTCGTGTGCCCGGTGCGGCCTTCTCATGGGTGGGTCCCGTTCGGTCAGCTCAGGAAGGTGATCAGCGGTTGGGCCAAGGCGCCGGCCAGCGCGGCCAGTGCGTAGCCGGTGATGAGGTGGCCGATTCGGCGACGGGGCCTGCGGTGGCTCGTCGGGCGGCGCGGGCGGTCCGACCTTCGAGGGAGCGGAGGCGGCGGCACGTACTCCCGGCGTGGGCGCGGGATCGGTAGCGGACGGGCGGGCTCGGCTTCCTCAGCGGGTTCACGGGCCGGTTCCGGGACGGGGGTCGGCGTGAAGGTCAGTGTGGGGGTCGGCTTCGGTCCGGGGAGAGGCTCGGGGTCGGGTACCTGGTCGTGCCACCAAGGGAGCTGTTGGGGCCGTTCGGGTTCCTCGGCCCTGCGAGTGGCCGCGACCCGCATCCATTCGGGTAGGTCCCCGCGTTCGAGGCGGCGGCGCAGTCCGGGGGTGTCGGGCATCTGGGCCAGGAGTGCGCGTTCCCTGGGGGTGCGGCCCAGCGAGACCAGCGGCGGGAGTGATGCGGGGCCGGTTTCGTTCCTCTGGTGGGGGGTGTCGGTCAGTGTCGGTCGGGTCCCGGGGCGGTGTGGGGTGTGGTTGAAACGTCGGCCTCGGGGAGCGTCCAAGACCCGGCGCAGGTCCATGGGGATGGTCGCGTTGCTCATCGCCCACCCCCGCAGGCGCAGGTGGTGGAGGTGCCGGCGGTAGCGGTAGGGGTGGCGGGCGTGGGATAGGCGAACTCCGCCCACAGCACCGTGCCCGACACGGCCGGTGAGGTGGGATCGGTCCAGCGCTGGGTGCCCCATTCGCTCGCCAGTTGGTGGATGAGCAGGAGGCCGCGCCCGGACTCGGCCTGTTCCCACTCTTCGATGGAGCTTCGCGCGGGCGGGCACAGGGGGCGTGCGTTCAGGGGTCCGTCGTCGATGACCGACAGGCGCACGGTGGCCTGGTGCCCTACGACGATCGGGGTGGAGAGCAGGCGGACCACCGTGCCACCGGGGCGCTGTGAGCGGGAGTGCGTGACGGAGTTGGCGAAGGCCTCGCTTGCGCACAGTTCGATGTCCTCGCACAGGGAGCGGGGAACCCCGGCCAGGGCGTGCAGGTCAGAGCGCAGTTCCGCCCGGAACCGGGTGCAGGTGGAGCGGGTTCCGGGGTAGTGGCGGGCCTGCCACCGCCGCCCCGGGTAGGCGGGCGTGGGGATTTCAGGGACAATGGACATGTCGGCAACTCCTGGTTGAAGGGTTGGTTGTCGGCTGGCCCTGGCGGGTGGTGATAGCACCCGCCAGGGCCTTCTTCATGTCCGACGTCGGACATGTTGCCCGCGAAGGGCGGCCAGCCCGTACTCGCTGTTCTGCACAATCCCCTGCGCCAGCGGGGAGAACTAGCCATAGTCAGAGTATGACTCTGCGTGACTTGCTTGGCAAGGCTAATTGGCAACTCTAATTATGTAGGATGACCTCATGCCGATAGCAAGCCCCACCGTCGCCCAATGGCAGTTGGGTCGCGAACTCCAACAGCTACGCGCACAGCACGCGCTGACGATCACCCAGGTTGCGAAGGTCCTTGAGGTGACTACCTCCACGGTGAGCCGGTGGGAGTCCGCCGAGCGTGTGCCCAGAGAGAAGGAGCTGCGACAGCTGGCGCGGCACTACGAACTCCCCGATCGGGAATCCGAAGCCCTGCTCCAGCTACGACGACAGGCCGGCAAGCGCGGCTGGTGGCAGTCCTACGACTTGGAACAGCGCTACGGAACCTTCATCGGCTTGGAGGCCAGCGCCTCTGAGATCGAGGCTTACACCAGCACAGTCGTCACCGGTCTGTTCCAAACTGAGGACTATGCACGCGCCATCATCACCGGTGTCAACAGCGCTATCAGCCCAGAAGACCTTGAACGACAGATCGAGGTCCGCTCACAACGAGTCAGTCAGAACCTCTCCGACAGCGGCCCCAAGCTGTGGGTGATTCTCGGCGAAAGCGCTGTGCGTCAGCAGGTCGGAGGCACTCAAGTGATGCGAGGACAGCTGACCCACCTGTTGGAACTGTCCGAGCACCCCAACGTCACACTTCAGGTGATACCTCACGAAGCAGGAGCACACGTCGGTATGGTTGTGCCGACCTTCATGATCCTCAAGTTGCCCCAGGACGGACTCTCGACCGTCTACGTAGAGGGGCATCGCAGTAATCTCTTCCTCGAAAACCCCCGCGACCTTCGGAACCATGAGGCGATCTTCAACCAACTCCGGCTCGCCGGCGTCGGGGGCAACATGCTCCGCAAGCTCCTCTCCGGCATCCGCAAGGAATTGTGACAATCCATGACGCGAAAACTCCAGGCCAATGCCCGCAGACCAGCCAACTGGAGGAAGTCGACCTACAGCGCTGATCAGACTGCCTGCGTGGAGGTGGCGGACGAAATTTCCGGTGCCGCCATCCGAGACACCAAGCACCGCGAACTCGGGGCGCTCTTCTTCCCCGGTGGCGAGTGGGAATCCTTCCTCAACCTCGCCAAGCGCGACCTCGGCTAGTGAAACAGTCCCAAGCGTCGCGGGTGGAGTCCAGTGGCTCCACCCGTGGCGGTCTCTGTGCCAGGTCTCTGCTCGGGATCGGTTCCGACGACCGGGGTAACCGGTGCGGTCCCTGGGCTCGCACCGTTGCTTCACCACCACGCACGCGTGCTCCTGAACAAAGCCTGATGGTCGGAAAGGCCGGAGAACCGACAGGCTCGATCAGGCGCCGATGACCTTGCACGTAGCGCCGGTCTCGGCATCAGCAAGTTCATCTTCGCTATGACTTCCGCACCAGAGGGTATGGCAGGGCCAACCGCTGACATCTTCATGGGGGACCCGCCGGACATCACAACATACCGACGGTCTTCGAACATCTATGTAAGGCATGAGATGAACCAGAGCATTCCTGCGGAGGGCTGGTACAAGTCCACCTATAGCGCCTCTCAGGGGGAGTGTGTGGAGGTGGCGCATGTGCCGACAGACTTCCGCAAGTCCTCCTACAGCGGGGCCAACGGCAACTGCGTTGAGGTGGCCGGTACCCCCGCTTTCTCCGCTGTTCGTGATACCCAGAACCGTGAGTTGGGTGCGCTGATCTACGACCAGGCCGAGTGGAACGCTTTCCTCCACACTGCCAAGAGTGACCTGCGCTGACCGAAGGTGATCCTCGCAAGTCGCGGGTGGAACCCTTAGTAGAAGGACTTCCCACATGAGCATGAGCCTGGAATTCCGCAAGTCCTCCTACAGTTCCGGAGCCCACAACTGTGTCGAGGTGGCGGACTGGCCAACCGGTACCGCTGTCCGCGATGCCCAGAACCGTGAGTTGGGTGGGCTGATCTACGACCAGGCCGAGTGGAACGCCTTCCTCCACACCGCCAAGAGCGACCTGCGCTGACCGAAGGCGAGCAGGAGTACGGACCGAGTGAGTCCGTTGTCCACAGGCTGTGGAAACTCGACGGCCTGCGGTGGCCCGCGCGTGGTTCTTTCGACTCTTGGGGGAGTCCGAGAACACGCACCGGTTTCCCAAAGGCAGCAGAAAGCTACCTATAGTGTCGTGTGTCACGTTTGTCTGTTTCGCGGGTTGGGTGTTGCACGCACGTAACGTCTTGATAACCCGGACGGCCGTGTTCAAGTGGCGCTAGGGAGGCTTTCGGGGGTGGAGGCGGGCCGCCGGCCTCCCCGGGGCGAAGCGGTGGAACCACAGGTGGAGCAAGGGTTCCAAGTCCCCCAAGGCCTCTTCGCCAGGCCCGCTTTCGCTCCCGCGGATCCCCGATTCGAGGTGGCGCGCGTGACTCGGTACGGGGATCGGTGAAACGACCAGTGTCCCTGGTCGAACCTGCCGGAACCGGGTCCCTCTGTGCAACGGTGTGACACGTGGCACACATGTACACGGATCCCCCCGGTCCACGTCTTCGCGGACGGGACGCCGAACAGCGGACACTCACCGACGCCCTGGGCGACGCGAGGTCCGGACGAGGTGTGTCCATGCTGTTCACCGGCGGCCCCGGCCTCGGCAAGACCACCCTCCTCGAACACGCCCGCACCACCGCCGGTGATTTCACCGTCCTGCACGTGGCCGGTGTCGCCGACGAATCCGACATCCCCCTAGCCGGACTCCACCGGCTCCTCAGACCGGTCGAACCCGCACTGGATCGACTCGCGGAGGACCGACGCGCCCTCCTCCGGGAGGCCGTCACCCGAGGGGGCGTCGCCGAGTCCGACCGGTTCGCCCTCTCCACCGCCCTCCTCGACCTGGTCTCCCTGGTCGCCGCCGAGCAACCCCTCTTCATCTGCGTCGACGACGCCGACCTGCTCGACACCCCCACACTCGACGCCCTCGCCTTCACCGCCAGACGGCTCACGGGCACCGCCGTCGCCCTCGTCTTCGCCGCCCAGGACGGGCGCGGCAAACCCACCGACGCCCAGGTCGCCGGCGGCCCCACCGGCAACGGAGCCCGCGAACCCGTCGTCCACGGCGTCACCGAACACCCGCTCGCCCCACTGAGCGACCGCGCCGTCCACGACCTGCTCACCGATCGGGCCCCGGCCCACCTCGCTTCCTCGGTCCGCTCCGCCCTGGTGCGCGCCTGCCACGGAAACCCCGCCGCGCTGCTCGGGTTCCTCGGCGGACTGAACACGGCCCAGATCCAGGGCGAGAAGGCACTACCCGAACCACCACCCCTCCCGGCGCGGCTCCGTTCGGCGCTCCTCGCCCCGTACATCGCGCTGCCCGAGGGCACCCGGGACGTGCTGTTGCTCGCCGCCCTGTCCGCGGACCCCCGGCTCCACCTGCTCCTGACGGCCGGCGGGCCCGACGCGACCGTCTCCGTGCTGGAACCGGCCGAGGAACGCGGCCTGGTCGTCGTGGACGTCGACACCGTCACCTTCACGGACCCGCTGCTACGCGACACCATCCCCCAGGGCACACCCATCGGCCGGCTTCGCGCCGCCCATCGCTCCCTGGCCGCCGTCACCGATCCCGAGTTCGCGCCGGTGGAGTTCGCCCGGCACACCGCGCAGGGAGCCGAGGCCCCCGACACCGATCTGGCCGACCGGGTCGCGGTCGCCGCGCGTGGTGCCAGACGCTTGGAGGGCCCGCTGGCGGCCTCACTCACCAGCGAACGCGCCGCCGCACTCACCCCGGAGGCGGACGAACGCGCCTGTCGTCTGTCCAGCGCCTCCCACAAGGCCTACCTCGCCGGGGACACGGGCCGGGCATCCCGGCTGCTCGCCCAGGCCAGACCACTCGCCGTCTCGGACCGACGCCGCGCCATCATCGACCTCATCGACGCCCAGCTGAAGATGCGCGACTCCAACGCCATCGACGCCGCCGAGCGCCTATTCGAGATCGGCCGTGACCTGGCCCCGCACGATCGGAACCTGGCTCTGCGCGCGTTGGCCCGCGCCGCCGACAGTGCCTCCTACGCGGGCGATCCGGTACGACACGACCGCGCCGCCGCCCTGGCGATCCGGCTGGTGCGCCCGGACGACCCCACCCCGATGCGGCTGACCGCCGCGTACCTGGAGGGGTG
The DNA here is from genome assembly GCF_053619415.1 of Nocardiopsis sp. NPDC055551. Taxonomy (NCBI): domain Bacteria; kingdom Bacillati; phylum Actinomycetota; class Actinomycetes; order Streptosporangiales; family Nocardiopsidaceae; genus Nocardiopsis; species Nocardiopsis sp. NPDC055551. The sequence goes on from NZ_JBSHJJ010000008.1 coordinate 276,184, forward strand.
CAGCATCTCCTTCCGGGGCGACTACACGGGCTCCACCCCGCTGCTGCGCGAGGCGGTCCGGCTCTCCTCGGAGGTGTCCACCCCCACGGAGTTGGTGTGGGCGGGCATCTGCGGTCTGCGTCTGGGCGACGCGCCCTTCGTCCGCAGCGTGACCTCGCGCGCGGCGGAGACCGCCCGATCCCGTGGCGAACACACCTTCGTCCCCTCGGCCCTGGCCTTCCTCGTCTTCTCCGAGTTCTGGAGCGGGCGCTTCCCCTCCGCCGCCGGGACCGCCCTGGAGGGTCTGAGGGCCTCCCGAGAATCGGGTCAGGCCATCTGGGCGACCCAGAACCTGGCGTCGCTGGCGATGATCGCCGCCATCCAAGGCGACGTCGAAACCTGCCGGATCCGGGCGCGCGCGGTCGCCACCCAGGCGGGGGAGAACAGCCTCGGCCTCCCCGCGGCCCTGGCCTCCTGGGCGCTGGCGGTCCTGGAGTTGTCCCGCGGCAACGCCGCCGACGCCTTCTTCCGGCTGCGTTCCCTGGTGCACGCCGGACCCGGGAACGGGCACCCCACCATGCGGTTGCTCACCGCCCCGCACTTCGTGGAGGCCGCGGTCCGCATGGGGGAGATGGAGTGGGCACGTGCCTCCCTGGCCGGATACCGGGGCTGGGCCGAGTCCGTGGACAGCACGAGCGCGTTGGCCCTGGCCGCGCGCGGGGACGGCCTCCTCTCCACAGGTGAGGAGGCGACCGACCACTTCGGGACCGCTTTGGCCCTGCACCGGGCCTGCGGTGACGACGACGTCGAACACGCGCGCACCCAGTTGCTGTTCGGTGCCCACCTGCGACGGGGCCGCCTACCCGGTCGGGCCCGCGAACACCTGTACAACGCCCTGGAGACCTTCGAACGTTTCGGGGCGCGGCTGTGGGTCCGACAGACCCGCGCCGAGCTGCGCGCCATCGGCACCTCCGAACGCGGACCCGAGACCCCTCCCACCGGTGAGCTGACCGCGCAACAACAGCAGATCGCCCGGTTGGTCGCGGAAGGCGCCACCAACCGTGAGGTGGCCGCGCACATGTTCATCAGCCCGCGCACCGTGGAGCACCACCTGCGCGGCATCTTCCGCAAGCTCAACATCAGGTCCCGGGTGGATCTGGCCCGCCTCTTCAACTGAAGGGGGAGGCATCCCGGTCCGGACGCGATGGGGCGGACGGATCACCGTAACGTGCCGACCGGTCGGTACGTCCGGCCCGTCACCAGAAAGGCAGTCATGGAAACGACAGCACCGGAACACCTCCTGAGAGCGGACGGGGTGACCGTGCGCTTCGGAGGCCTCACCGCGCTCGACGACGTCGGACTCCACGTCGCACCGGGCTCCGTCGTCGGACTCATCGGCCCCAACGGTGCGGGCAAGACCACCCTGTTCAACGTCCTGTCCGGGGTCCTGCGCCCCACGGCCGGGACCATCTCCTGGAAGGGGGAACCACCGCCCGGACGCCGGACCCACCACCTGGCCAAGGCCGGCATCGCCCGCACCTTCCAGGGACTCAACCTCTTCCCGATGATGCCCGTGATCGCGAACGTCATGGTCGGTGCGGACCGGCTCGCGGGCGGTGGCCCGTTCTCCCTGATCAGCGGGCTCGGACGACACCACAAGGACGAGAGGGAGCTCCGCGAGCGGGCCTTGGCGACCCTCGAACGGTTCGGTATCGCCGAGTACGCCACGCGGCTGCCCGGCACCCTCCCCTACGGCGTGCAGAAGCAGGTCGCCCTGGCCCGCGCCTGCGTGGGCGAGCCGGAACTCCTCCTCCTCGACGAACCCGCCAGCGGCCTGTCCGGTCAGCAGATGAACGCCCTCGCCGAACAGATCCGCGGCTTCAGTCGGGACATGGCGGTCGTCCTCGTCGAACACCACATGGACCTGGTCATGGACGTGTGCGACCACATCTTCGTCCTCGACTTCGGCAAGGTCATCTCCGCCGGCACCCCCGACGAGGTGCGGGCCGACCCCGCCGTCACCCAGGCCTACCTCGGCACCCCCGCGGACGAGACGCCGACCGCCGGCGGCCCTGGCGCCGACGAGCGGGGACTCAACGGAACGCGACGGAACGGAGCCGTCCGATGAGCGCCGAACCCCTCCTGTCCATCCAAGGACTGACCGCCCACTACGGCCCCGTCCGCGCCCTCGACGACGTCTCCCTGGACGTCCCGGCCCGGGGGCTCTGCGCGGTGCTCGGCGCCAACGGCGCGGGCAAGACCACCCTGCTGCGCACCCTCACCGGACTGCATCGCGCCACCTCCGGCCGGGTCCTGCTCGAAGACGAGGACATCACCCGGCTGCCGACCGAGAAGGTCATCACCCGTGGGCTGGCCCACGTGCCCGAGGGCGGTGGGGTCATCGTCGAACTCACCGTCGAGGAGAACCTGCGCCTGGGCTCCCTGTGGCGCTCGGACCGGCGTGACCGAACGACGTTCGACCAGGTCCTGGAGCTCTTCCCGCCCCTGGCGGAACGCCGGAACAAGTCCGCGAGCACGTTGTCCGGTGGCGAACGCCAGATGCTCGCCATCGGCCGTGCCCTCATGGCCCGCCCCAAGGTGTTGTTGCTCGACGAACCCTCGCTCGGCCTCGCCCCGCTCATCACCGAGCAGATCTTCACCCTGCTGCGCGATCTGCGCGACCGTACCGGACTCACCGTCGTCCTGGTCGAACAGAACGCGGCCGGTGCCCTGTCGGTCACCGACCACGGGTTCGTGCTGAACCAGGGCGGCGTCGCCGCGGAGGGCCCCTCCGACGACCTCCTCGCCGATGACCGCACGCGCCACGCCTACCTCGGTTTCTGAGGGAGATCCCCATGACCCACTTCATCAACCTGACCCTGAACGGGTTGGCGTCCGGGGCGGCGTACGCGGCCCTCGCGCTGTCCCTGGTCATCATCTATCAGGCCACCCGGCTGGTGAACTTCGCCCAACCCGCCCTGGCGTTGGTGGCGGTCTACGCCGCCTACACCATCACCCAACTCACCGGCTCCTACTGGATCGGGTTCGCCGCCGCCCTCATCGTGGGCCTGGCCGCGGGCGCCCTCGTCGAGCGCGTCATCATCCGGCCCATCGCCAAGACTTCACAGCTCAACGCCATCATCGTCACCCTCGGCCTCCTCCTGGTGATCCAGGGCGGTGTCGGCATGATCTGGGGCAACGAACAACACGGATTCAGCTACGCGTTCAGCTACGTGGGCCGCTTCTCACCCGCGGACACCTTCGCGCTGGCGGCCGTGGGCGTCGTCGCCCTCCTGCTCTTCCTGGTGTACCGGTTCACCCCGCTGGGCCTGCGCATGCGCGCCGCGGCCTTCCGCCCGGAGGCCGCACGGCTCAGCGGGGTGAAGGTCGGTCTGATGCTCACCGCGGGATGGGGCATCGCCTCCCTGATCGGCGCCCTCGCGGGCATGCTCGCCGGGCCCCCGTTCATCTCACCCAACGTCTTCGACGTGGTGTTCGTCTTCGGGATCACCGCCGCCGTCGTCGGCGGCCTCGACAACCCCTTCGGCGCGGTCATCGGCGGTCTGCTCATCGGCCTCGGCATGTCCTACGTGTCCGGGTACCTCGGGCCCGAGCTGGCCACCCTGTCCGCCCTCGTCATCGTCGTCCTCGTCCTGAGCGTGCGCCCCGACGGCATCCTGTCCCGGCCGACCGCGCGAAAGGTGTAGCCATGTCCCAGCCCACCGCAGAGCGCGAGAAGCGCACCGCGCCCACCGAGGCCGCGGCCGTTCCCAGGCCGTCCCGCTGGGCGGCACTGCCCCTACCCGTCCGACACCTGGTCTTGGCCGCGCTCGGCCTGGCCGCCGTCACCGGGCTGCTGTTCGTCACCGGTGACCTCACCGCCCTGCGCATCGCCGCCATCGGGTACACCATGCTCGCCATCGCCGGGCTCCAACTGCTGGTCGGCGGTTCCGGGCAGGTGTCCCTCGGCCACGGCGCGTTCATGATGATCGGCGCCTACGCGATGGCCCTGCTCGTACTGCACCAGCCGATGCTGCCGATCAGCGCCAACCTCGGCATCATCGTCGTGGTGTCGATCGTCGCCGGCGTCGCGGTCGGCGCGGCCACCGCCCGCCTGCACGGGCCCTACCTGGCCGGCGCCACCCTCATCCTCGCGGTCGGACTGCCCGGACTCGCGCACCGCTTCCACGACCTCCTCGGTGGCAGCAACGGGCTCAACATCCGCACCGCCGGTGTCCCGCCCTTCCTCCAAGGTGTCCTCAGCACCAGCGAATGGCGGGCACTGGTCGTGTGGACCACCGTCGTCATCGGCCTGGCGGTGCTCGCCACCATCTCCGCCGGTCGCCTCGGCCGGCGGATGCGCGCCATCCGCGACGACGAGACCGCCGCCGCCATGGCCGGCGTCCCCGTCGGCAAGACCAAGGTGGTCGCGTTCGTCATCGCCTCCACCGCCGGTGGTCTGGCCGGTGGCCTGCAGGCCTACGTCCTGGGCACCGTCACACCCAGCAGCTTCACGCTCGTGCTGTCGCTGACCCTGCTCGCCGCGCTGGTGTTGGGCGGTATCGGCAGCCTGTGGGGTGCCCTGTGGGCGTCCATCGCCATCGTCTACCTGCAGATCTGGGCGACCGACCTGGCACGCGCCATGGAGCTGAGCCGGGACGTCGAGAACAACCTGCCCATCGTGTTCTTCGGCGTCGTGCTCATCCTCGTCCTGCGTTTTTGGCCCCTGGGTGTCCACGGGGCCCTCCAGAGCCTCAGAGCCCGCCTCCGAGCCCGCAACTCCTAACCCCCTTTCAAAGGAGAGAACCATGCGTACAAGTACCGGAACCCGGGCCCTTCTGGCTCCGGGCCTGGCCCTGGTCCTGTTCGCCACCGCCTGCACGGGCGCGGGCGAGGTCGGCGACAGCGCCGAGGTCGACCTGGACGTGTCCCCGGGCGTCACCGACGACGCCGTCGTCATCGGTACCCACCAGCCCCTGACCGGACCGGCGTCGGCCGGATACCTGGCGGTCTCCCAGGGGGCGGCGGCCGTGTTCGAGTTCGTCAACGCCCAGGGCGGGGTGAACGGGCGCGAGATCGACTACCGGATCGAGGACGACGTCTACGACCCGTCCCAGACGATCGACGTCACCCGTCAGCTCGTCATCGAGGACGAGATCTTCGCGATGGTCGGCGGTCTGGGCACGCCCACCCACAGCGGTGTCCTGGACTACCTGAACGAGGAGGGGGTGCCCGACATCTTCCCCTCCTCCGGCGCCCTGGCCTGGAACAACCCGGACGAGCACCCGCTCACCTACGGTTGGCAGACCGACTACACCAAGGAAGCGAAGATCCAGGGTGAGTACATCACCGAGAACTTCCCCGGTGAGTCCGTCGGTTACCTGTACCAGAACGACGACGTCGGAGAGGACTCCCAGGCCGGGCTCGACCAGTACCTCAGTGACGACGTCGTCGCCCGTGAGCACTACGAGTCCGAGGTCAGCGACCTGAGCGCGCAGATCGCCGAGATGGAGAGCTCCGGCGCCGAGGTCGTCGTGTGCTCCTGCATCCCGGCGTTCGTCGCGCTGGGCATGCTGGAGGCCGCGCGGATCGGCTACGAGCCCCAGTGGGTGGTCTCCAGCATCGGTGGTGACACCACGACCCTGCAGGGGCTGCTCGCGACGTTCACCGAGGGCAGCGACGCCGAGGACGTCCCGGCCGACGAGTTCCTGTCGGACATGCTGATCACCACCTACATGCCCCGGGTGGAGGACGAGGACGACGAGTGGGGACAGTTCTTCCTCTCGATCTACGACGAGTACGGCGAGGGCGACACCGTCACCAACACGCACGTCTTCGGCATGACCCAGGCCGTGATGTTCGCCCAGGTCCTCAAGTCCGCCGGCGAGGACCTCACCCGCCAGTCCCTGATCGACGCCATGGAGAGCCAGGAATGGCAGGGGCCCGGCCCGGTGCCCTTCTCCTCCTCCGAGGGTGACCACGGTGGCCACCAGGGCGTGTACGTGGTCCAGTACCAGGAGGGTGGCGCCATCGAGGTGGTCCAGGAGCCGCGTGTCACCGACCGCGAGGGCGGTGACATCGAGGAGGTCGACTTCGAGCCCCTGATGCCGGACACCCTGCCCTTCCACGACTAGTACCGACGGTCCCGAACCGACGGCGAGGGAGAACGACGAACGGCGGCCCAGAGGAAGATTCCTCCGGGCCGCCGTGGTGCGGGGTCGGATGTTCACAAGAGAGGGTCAGCCGCCGTGCGGGCAGGAGTCCCGGTAGTCGGAGAAGTCCGTGCCGAACCCGGTCCTGGGCGGCGGGCACAGGAACTGCTCATACCGCTCGTCCTCGTCCACGAACCGCTTCAGCCAGGAGATGCTGTACTTGGCGATCGTGGTGTTGGAGACGTTGGGCGCGAAGTGACTCGCGCCGCGCAGCTCCAGGTAGGCGCGGTCCAGAGAACTCGGCAGGCTCTCGTACATCGGGATCGCGTGCGAGCGGACCGAGGCCGTCACGTCGTTCTCGGCGCCGACGATCAGCGTGGGCGTCTCGACGCTCGACCAGTTCTTGCTGGTGTGCCAGGGGGTGAGCGGGATCGCCGCGCGCACCTCGGGCCGGTCGTCCACCGCGGCGAGCGTTCCGCCGCCGCCCATGGAGTGCCCCATGACGGCCAGTCGGTCACCGTCCACCGTGTCGTTGACGTCGCTGTCCTCGACCAGGTAGTCGAGCGCGGCCTCGATCTGGCGGCCGCGGCTGTTCGGCTGGTCGAAGCGGGTGTTGGTGTCGATGGTGAACACCACGAACCCCTGCGAGGCCAGGCGGTGCCCGTACCAGGACATGGAGGACTCGCCTGCGGTGTAACCGGGGGCGATCACCACACCGCCGAAGGTGCCCTCGCTGGTGTCGGTCGGGTAGTAGATCGTGCCCCCACCGAAGCCGCTGACCAGTGAGGAGACGGAAGTGGTGTCGGTGTCGAAGTGCCCGCGGGGCGCGGTGACGCTGGACTCGGTGGGGTCCGGGCCGCGTTCGTGCGGGCTCTCGGCCAGGGCCGGGCCGACGGTGGCGCCGGCGCCGATCAGCGACAGTCCGAAGACGAGGGCGGACTTCGCGGCGAGTCCGGACATCCAGGAGCGGGCCCGCGTTCTGGGGCGGGTACGCCCTTCGGGGGACGGGGGAGTTTCGGTCAGCACGTGATTTCCCTTTCTCGTGCAGCGGGAATCCGCGGCCTTTCGGTTATCGCGGATCGGGGGTTTCCCGAGGAAAGGTCAAAGGTGAGGGAATCGCCTTTCCCTTACTGGTTCTCGGGATGTGGGTTCACTATGCGGTCGATTGTGTGAACGCGCATCCGTCGAATCACCAGCGTCCGTGTGTTCCCAGTTCGAGAGGGTTGTCGGTGTTTCCCTTGGCGCGGGGTCGGGCAGGGCGGCCCGTAAGGAACCGAAGCCCAGGGGGTGAGGACGGTGCCAGGAGTCGACGAACTACCGGACACTCTGCGCCGGTCGCCGGAGAAGGCACAGCGCACGTGGATCGAGGCGCACGACAGCGCGGTCCAGGAGTACGGGGAGGGCGAACGCGCCCATCGGGTCGCCTTCGCCGCGGTCAAGCGCAAGTTCGAGAAGGTCGGTGACCGCTGGGAGCCGAAGGAGAGCAAGGGCCCCTCGGACCAGCAGGCGAAGAACCCCTCGGCGGGGCGGCGTCCCGGCTCGGACCGACCCACGGCCGGTGGTGTCGACGCCAACGCCAGCAAGGAGCACCTCTACCAGCGTGCCCGCCAGTTGGGTATCTCCGGGCGGTCCCGGATGCGCAAGGACGAGCTGGTGAAGGCCCTGCAGAAGGAGAGCAACCGCAGGACCTCGGGCTCGCGGCGCTCCAGCTGAACATCGGGCCTCGCACGCGGGCCCGAACACACGAGCCCACACACGAGGGCGGCGCACCCGCGGGTGCGCCGCCCTTCCCCTTGGTCGGTCGTGTGCCTCAGCTGCCCTGGATCTCGCCCCCGGTGGGCGTGAGCGTCTCGCCCGAGTAGAAGGACGAGAGCCGCTCGCTGGCGAAGAACACGTACGAGGGCGCGATCTCGTCCGGGTCCGCGGCCCGACCCATGGGATCCTGCTTCCCGAACCCCTCGCTGCCGCTTTCGCCCAGGGTGGCGGGGATCAGCGGGGTCCACACCGGGCCCGGGGCCACACAGTTCACCCGGATTCCCCGGTTCATCAACACCTTGGACAGGGACAGCGACAGGTTCATCACGGCCGACTTGCTCGACGCGTAGTCGATCAGGGAATCGTTGCCCCGCAGCCCGTTGATCGAGCCGGTGATGATGATCGATCCCCCGTCGGACATGTGCGGGAGGGCCTCCCGGATGGTCCAGAACACCCCCATCACGTTGACGTCGAAGGTTCGACGCAGCTGCTCGGTGGTCAGGTCGGTGAAGTTCTCGACCGGTGTCTGGGTGGCGGCGTGCTCCACCAGGATGTCGATCCCGCCGAGCTCCTCGACGGCCCGTCGCACCAGGTGGCCGCAGTGCGACTCGTCGGCCAGGTCGCCTCGGATCCCCACGGCCCTACGACCTTCCGCCTGCACCAGGTCGGCCGTGTGCTGGGCCTCGGCGTCCTCGCTCAGGTAACCGAAGACGGAGTCGGCGCCCTCCTTGGCGAAGGCCACCGTCACGGCACGCCCGATACCGGAGTCGCCTCCCGTGATCAGGGCGCGGCGGCCACTGAGGAGACCGCGCCCCTCGTAGTCGCGCATCTCGTCCCGAGGCTGAGGATCCATGGGTTCGGTCCGGCCCGGGTACGGCTGGTTCTGAGCGGGCGGTTGTTCGTGGTTCATGGTGTTCTCCCCTCCCACCGGCCGCCCTGCCCGACCGGCGGCGCGGCCACACATGGAGTCCGGGGGTGTGGCCCCGGCCCGGAGGGTGTTTTTTCCGATCGGTGGTGTTTCCGTTGCGACCGAGCCGGTCAGGGCACTGGACGAGGGGGTTCTCATGCGAGTCGGTTACAAGCTCTTCGCCGAGGGATACGGACCTCGGGAAATCGTCGAACAGGCGGTGCGCGCCGAACGCGCCGGGTTCGACTTCGTCGAGATCAGCGACCACTTCCACCCGTGGTTGTTCAGCCACGGACATTCCGGGTTCGTGTGGTCCATGCTGGCCGCGATCGCCGAGCGGACCGAACGGATCGAGATCGTCACAGGTGTGACCTGCCCGTTCATCAGGGTCCATCCGGCGATCGTCGCGCAGGCGGCCGCGACCACCGCGCTGCTCTCCGATGGGCGTTTCACCCTGGGGGTGGGATCGGGGGAACGTCTCAACGAACACGTGGTGGGCAAGGGGTGGCCCGACGTCACCACCCGCCACGAGATGCTCCGCGAATCCATCGAGATCATGCGGCTGTTGTGGTCCGGTGGCTACCACTCCTACAAGGGAGAACACCTGACCCTGGAGGACGCCCGGGTGTTCGACCTGCCCGAACGGCCGCCACGGGTGATCGTGGCCGCGTCGGGGGCGAGGTCGGCACGCCTGGCGGCCCGGTACGGGGACGGACTCTTCGGGACCGAACCCGGAGTGGCGCTCACCGAGACCTACCGGGGCCAGGGCGGCGACGGCCCCTGCTTCGGGGAGGTCCCCTTGGCCTGGGCCGCCGACGACGGTTCCGCGCTGGAATCGGCCCGTGAGCTGTTCCGCTTCGCGCTCACCGGTTGGAAGGTCCAGTCCGAGCTGCCCAACCCGGTGAACTTCGAGGCGGCGACCTCACTGATCAGCCGGGAGGCCATGGCGGACGTGTTCGGGTACGGCCCGGATCCGGAACGTCACCTGGAGGTGGTCCGTTCCTTCGTGTCCGCCGGATTCGATCACCTGGCCCTGATCAACGCCGGGCCCGACACCGAGGGCTTCTTCGAGTTCTTCGAGAGAGAGCTGGCCGGGCCGATCCGGGACATGACGCGGACACCCGTCGGCGCATGAGGGAGGCCTCCTCCGGACGCCCCGACACCGGACGACCCGGGCCGTGCGATCACAACCCGCGCCACCAGCGGAGCAGGCGGCCCAGCAGGTCCTCCGGGGGTTCCTCCTCCTCTACCGGGACCGGCACCTGTTCGGTCCGCCGGGTCCGGAGGGCAGGAGGTTCGCTCGGTCGTCCGGGGGTGAAGGAGACGGGCAGCCGACGCAGCCCGCGCAGGAACGGGGAGTTCACCACGCTCAGTTCCTCCGGTGGCACGGCCAACCGCAGGCCGCCGAGCCGTTCCTGAAGGACGTTCACCCCGATGGAGGCCACCAACCGCCCCAGTGAGCGGGCGGGGCAACTGTGCGGTCCGGCCCCGAACACCAGGTGGGCGCGGCGCCCGCTGGCCAACCCGGTGTCGGGGTCGGGGCGGCCGCCCCGCACGCTCGGATCCCGGTGTGCGGCGTCGATACCGATGAAGAGGGCGTCGCCGGAGCGAATGCGCGCGTCACCGATCCGCATGTCCTGCATGGCGATCCGCCCGGCCAGGACCTGGAAGGGCGTGTCCGTCCACATGACGTGGTCCAGGAGATCGTGGGTGGACAGACGCGCGTCGGTGTGGGCCTCGTGCATGCGCTCGTCGGTGAGCAGCGTGCGCACGCTGTTGCCGATGAGGTGGGTGGTGGGCATGTGGCCGGCGCTGATGATGAGGGCGGCCGTATAGGCGACCTCGCTCGGGCTGAGTCCCGACCGGTGTTCGAGCATCCGGGTGACGAGGTCGGGCCCCGGGTGCTCGGCCTTGCGGGCGACCAACCCGGCGAAGTACTGCTGCATGCGCTCGACCGCCTCCTCGGCGCGGCCGGCGTCCTCACCGAACACGGTCGTGGTCAGGTCTCCGAGCATGTGTCCGTAACCGTCGGCCAGACCGAAGAGCCGGTTGAGGACCAGGACCGGCAGGGTGGCGGCGAACTCCTCGATCAGGTCGGCCTCGCCACGGATGACGAAGGAATCGACCAGTTCGTCGGCGATGTCGCGCACGGTCCCGGCCATGGCGGACATGTCGATCCCGCCGATACCGTCCATGATCGGAGCGCGCAGGCGGTGGTGCTCCTCGCCGTCCGCGAAGAGCGCGTTGGGCAGCCAGGACATCATCGGGAGGGTCTTGGCGAGGTCGATCCGGCCCTCGACCACCTCCCGCCAGCGACGGGTGTCCCGCGAGAACAGGTGCGGTTGCTGGAGCACGGTGAGGTTCTCGTGGTAGTCGAGCAGGATCCAGGCCTTGGCCCCCGGTTCCAGCTCCACCGGAGCGATGGGCCCGTGTCGTTCGCGGAGCCTGCGCCACAGGCCGTCGCGTCCACCGGGCGGAGTCGTTCCGTACAGGGGCGTGGCTTCGGCCGAATTTCCTTGGGCGAGGGCGGATATCCCGTGTTCTCCATCGGGTCGGGTCGTGTTCATCAGGGTGTACGGGCGACCGGGAATGAGGGTTCGCGGTCCCCCTTCCCTCCCTTCGAGAAGTCGTGACACTGCCGTGGTGATGGGAAGGGGGAGAGGTTGGAAAAACGGGGGACCGGTGGTCGGGGATGGGCCACCGCGGTCGTCGCATTCTAGGTTCGGCCCGGCGTCCTCACAACAGCGTCGTATTCATTTGTGGCTTTCGGTGAGAGAAAGGGCAATAGGTATTCGCCTTCGTGTTTCCGGTGCTTTAGCGCTAATCGTCCCTCCTTCGGGAAGTGTCCCCGGGGCGCGGAGGGGCGGCCGGGACGCTCCGGTGACACGGTCATCGGAGTTGGGTCGAAGTTGTCCCGAAGCCCCCTGGATTGTCAGTGGTGATCACTAATGTTTCCTGTGTGAGCGATCGATGGAGTACCGACGAAGTCTGGGCGCTGGCACCGGACGCCTCATCCCACAAGGCCGCTCTCAAGGTGGCCAAGTCCGGGTCCTGGCCCGCGAGCGGCGTGATCGCCGCCGAGGGTGGAGCGACCTCGGCGGTGTGGGGTGAGTGCAAGGGCAGTGGGTCCAAGCCGTACCTGGCCGCCGCGCACCTGGACGGGGACAAGGGCCCCGCCTACAAGTGCAGCTGCCCCAGCCGAAAGATCCCCTGCAAGCACGTCCTCGCGCTGCTGGCCCTGTGGAGTCAGGGTTCGGTGGAACCGGCGGAGGAACGGCCCGAGTGGGTCGCCAAGTGGCTCTCCGGGAGACAGACCCGAGCCGATCGCGCCGCCGGCGGGGCCGCCGCTGCGCCCGTCGATCCGAAGAAGGCCGCCGCCACCCTCAAGGCCAGGGAGGACGCGGTCGCGGTGGGCCTCGAAGAGCTGAGGGTCTGGTTGCACGACCAGGTCGACGCCGGTCTGGCCGAGGTGCCGCGTCTGGGCTACGACCACTGGGACCGCATGGCCAAACGCCTGGTGGACGCCAAGGCCTCCGGCGCCGCCTCCCTGGTCACCCAACTGCCACAACGGGGCGGTGGCGACCACTGGCCGGACCGTCTCCTGGAACGTCTGGGCATGCTCCACCTGCTGGTCGACGGCTACCTGGCCAGGGAAGAGGTCGACGAACGCACCCGCGCGGTGCTGCGCGCACGAGTCGGTATCAGCACCCGTTCCGAGGACGTCCTCACCTCCGGTGAGCGCGTCCACGACACCTGGCGGGTCCTGGGCCACAACGACGGACTCACCCCCGACGGCATGCGCAGCCGTCGAACCTGGCTGCGCGGGGCCGACACCGGGCGTGTGGCCCTGGTCCTGAGCTACGCGCGAACGGGACAGACCCCGGAGTCGCCCTTCCGGTCCGGCACCGAGGCCGAGGGCGAACTCGCCTTCCACCCGGACGGGCGACGGGCGGTGCGGACCGACCGGATGACCGAACGGGCCTGCACCCCACCGACGGGCGGCGGTATCGACCAGGCCCTGGACTCGCACGCGAGGGCCTTGGCCGACGACCCGTGGTTGGAGGAATGGCCCGTGGTGCTGGAGCACGCCGTTCCGGCCCGCGCGGGCAACGGCTGGTACATGGCCGACCCGAACGGCGCCGCGCTGCCCTTGGAGACCGGAACCCTCTGGGCGGTCCTCGCCGCGACCGGAGGCCGGCCCACCACCGTGGCCGCCGAATGGTCGCCCAAGGCCGGACTGGCCCCCATGACGTTGTGGGACGACGAAGGAAGAGCCCTAGCCCTGTGAACCAGGAACCCTCGACCCCCGAACACGAGGCGGACGCCTCCGACCCCCGTGGAAACACCGGTACGGACTGGGGACGGCTGGTCTCCGCCGCCCTGGTCGGCACCGCCCGACGTACCGTGCCCACCCCGCCCGGTCTGCCCGAACGCTCCGAGAACGCCACCGCGCTGCTCGACCTCGCCGTCGTCGAGACGGTCCGCGCCAAGGCGGGGTACATCGCGCACACCGCCACCCCCATCGACCCGGACCCCTCCGACCCGCTCCCCGAGATCGGCGTGGCCGAGACACACCGTCTCGACGTCATCCTCGCCGGCCGTCCCGAACTGTTGGCCGAGTGGCTCGACCTGCTCGTCCGCTCCGGTCGGTGCGTGCCCCGCGCCCGAATCCCCGACCTGCTCGATCGCGCGGCCCGCGACCGCAAGCTGCGGCCGGCCGTGGCCGCCGCCGTGGGAACGCGCGGTGTCTGGCTGGCCGGCCTCAACAAGCCGTGGTCCTTCATCACCGCGGAGCCGATGCCCGGCGACACCTTCGACCAAGAGGTCTGGGACCAGGGCACCACGGAGCGACGCCGCCGTGCGCTCTCCGCCCTCCGCGCCCAGGATCCCGCCGCCGGTCGTGACCTGGTCCGGAAGGCATGGCCGAACGAGAGCCGTGGCGAGGTGCGGCGCGACCTCCTGGAGACCCTCGAACCCACGCTGGAACCCGAGGACGAACCGCTGCTGGACCAGGCCCTGGACGACGGCAACGCCAGCGTCCGAGGACGTGCGTTGTCCCTCCTCGTGGGGCTTCCCGACGGCGCGCACGCCCACCGGCTGCGCGGGTACCTGCGTCGTCGGCTGCGGGTGGTCCCGGACGCCCCGAACCCCGTCCACCTGGAGAACGTCGACCCCGACGAACCGGAACTCCTGCGCGACCTCGCCCTGGTCGCCGCCAAGACCCGGTCGCGCGTCAAGGACCCACGCCCCCAGGACGAACACCGCGAGCGTCACCAGGTCCTCATCACGCACACACCGCCGGACGTGTGGACCGAACTCCTCGACACCACCCCGGACGGGGTCCTCACCCGAGTCGCCGAGGACGACCTTCTGCGGGAGGCGATCATCGACGCGGTGGGCCTGCGCGGGGACGCCACCTGGGCACGAGCGGTGCTCGACCACCCGACCGTCGGATTGTCCCGAATGGTCGGTGGGTCGGTCCATGATCTACAACGACAGCGGATCCGGCAGCTGCTCGCCCCACTGCCGGTGGACGAACGGTGCGAACGGATCCGCGCGGTCATCGGGCGGACCAAGGGCAAGATCACCCTGTGCCAGGTCCTGACCGCCCTCCCCACCCCGTGGACCCGGGAACTGTCGGCTGCCGTCGTCGAGGTCCTGAGCCGATCGACCGATCGTCGCAGCCCCACGGACACACACGCCCACCAGCGGCTCTGCGTGATCGCCGCCGAGTCCATGCCACCCGAACACCTGGACCTGCTTCCGGAGTCCTCGCCCAACGAGGAGGAGGCGCACGAATACCTCCGCCTCCGCGACACCCTCCGATTCCGCCTCGACATGCACAAGGAGCTTTCGTGACCACCACCGCACTCAGCACCGACTCCGCGAGCGCGCTGCGCCCCCACGCCGAGCAGACCTACGCCGCTGAGCTGGAGGCTCTGGCCAAGGTCGACGACCGTCAGCGCCCTCCGGGCTGGCAGCTGTCGCCGTGGGCCGTCACGCGGTACCTGCTGGGCACCACCCTCGACGACGGCACCGAGATCACCCCGAAGTACATCGGTTCCCGTCGGGTCGTCGAGGTCGCGGTGGCGACCCTGGCCACCGACCGCGCCCTGCTCCTCATCGGTGTGCCCGGTACCGCCAAGACCTGGCTGTCGGAGCACCTGGCCGCCGCGATCGCCGGTGACTCCACCCTGCTGGTCCAGGGCACCGCCGGCACCTCCGAGGAGGCCGTCCGGTACGGGTGGAACTACGCCCGCCTGCTCGCGGAAGGGCCCTCCGAGGCGGCGCTCGTGCCCAGCCCCATCATGAACGCGATGGCCCGCGGGTCGATCGGTCGCATCGAGGAACTCACCCGTATGCCCTCCGACGTGCAGGACGGTCTCATCACCGTCCTCTCGGAGAAGGCCCTGCCCGTGGCCGAACTCGGCATCGAGGTCCAGGCCCGGCGCGGCTTCAACATCATCGCCACCGCCAACGACCGCGACCGCGGCGTCAACGACCTGTCCAGTGCTCTGCGCCGTCGGTTCAACACGGTGGTGCTGCCCGTCCCGGACAGCGCGGAGGACGAGGTCCGCATCGTCACCCAGCGGGTGGAGCAGCTCGGCCGCTCGCTCGAACTGCCGGAGGTGCCCACCAGCCTCACCGAGATCCAGCGCGTGGTGACGGTCTTCCGGGAACTGCGTTCGGGGGTCACCGAGGACAACACCACCAAGGTCAAGTCGCCCAGCGGCACCCTCAGCACCGCCGAGGCGATCTCGGTGATCACCAGCGGAATCGCCCTGGCCGCGCACTTCGGCGACGGGGAGCTGCGGCCCTCCGACGTGGCCGCCGGCATCCAGGGCGCCGTCGTGCAGGACCGCGTCGCCGACGGCGTCGTGTGGCGCGAGTACCTGGAGACCGTCGCCCGCGAGCGCGAGGGCTGGAACGACTTCTACCAGGCCTGCCGCGAGGTGGGCGCCTGATGGGACGCCCCCGAGTGGACACCTCCAAGGTGAGTGTCCTGGGCGTCCGCCACCACGGCCCGGGTTCCGCCCGGGCCGTGCGGGCCGCCCTGGACGAGATCAAGCCCGACCTGGTGCTGATCGAAGGGCCACCAGAGGCCGACTCCATCACCTCCCTGGTCGGTGGGCTCGAACCACCCGTGGCGCTGTTGGTGCACCTGGCCGACACCCCCAAGGCCGGTTCGGTCCGATCGCGGCAGGGCTGGGGCTTCTGGCCGTTCGCGAGCTTCTCCCCGGAGTGGGCCGCCCTGCGCCACGCCCACGACAACGACGTACCGGTGCGGTTCTGCGACCTGCCCGCGGCCCACACCATCGCCGAACGTATCGCCCGTGCCGAGGAAGCCGAGGAACGGCGGGAGCGGGCCGCGAAGGAGGAGGCCGACGCGACCTCCGAAGACGGGGAGACCACAGAACCCGACCCGACTCCCGGTCAGGTGGAGGACCCACGACCGGACGAGACATCGGAACCGGCCGAGGAACCACGGGTGCGGTTGGACCCGCTGGGGGTGCTCGCCGAGGCCGCCGGCTACGACGACGCCGAACGCTGGTGGGACGACGTCGTGGAACAGCGCACCGATGGTGAACCCTCGCCCTTCCCCGCGATCGCCGACGCCATGGCCGCAGTGCGCGCCGAGTCCGGACCCGAGACCGGGCGGGACGCGCGCCGGGAGGCGTACATGCGCCAGACCCTGCGCGGTGCGCTCAAACAGGGGTACGAGCGGATCGCGGTGGTCTGCGGTGCCTGGCACGCCCCGGCCCTGCGCGACCTGGGCGACTACTCGATCAAGGACGACACCGCCCTGCTCAAGGGGCTGCCCAAGGTGAAGACGGCCGCCACCTGGGTGCCCTGGACCCACGGGCGGCTCGCCTCCGCCAGTGGCTACGGTGCCGGGGTGACCGCCCCGGGCTGGTACCACCACCTGTTCACCGCCACGGATCGTCCGGTGCACCGGTGGCTCACCGCGGCCGCCCGCATGCTGCGCGAGGAAGGCCAGCAGGTGTCCTCCTCGCACGTGATCGAGGGGGTGCGGCTGGCCGAGAGCCTGGCCATCCTGCGCGGACGACCGCTCGCCGGACTCGACGAGGTCGCCGAGGCGACCACCGCCGTCCTCTGCGAGGGCGAGCAGACACGCGCCGCCCTCGTGCACGGGCGGATGGCGATCGGCGAACGGCTCGGTTCCGTGCCACCGGAGACCCCCATGGTGCCGTTGCAGCGCGACCTCATGGCCGCGCAGAAACGGCTCCGCCTCAAGCCCGAGGCCTTCGACCGCGACCTCGACCTCGACCTGCGCAAGGACGGTCAGCACGAACGCAGCGTGCTGCTGCACCGGCTCCGGCTCCTGGGCGTCGAATGGGGTGTGCCGCGCACGCCCGACGGCGGTCAACGCGGCACGTTCCGGGAGAGCTGGCGACTGCGCTGGGAACCCGAGATGGACGTGGCGCTGATCGAGGCGGCCCCGTACGGAACCACCGTGGCGTCCGCTTCCTCCGCCCGCGTGGTGGAGATCGCGGCCGACGCCGAACTGCCCACCCTCACCGCGCTCACCGAACAGTGCCTGTTCGCCGAACTGGGCGAGGCGTTGCCGGCCGTGCTGGCCACGCTCACCGACAAGGCCGCCACCGACAGCGACATCACCCACCTGATGTCCGCGCTGCCACCGTTGGCCCGCTCCACCCGGTACGGCGACGTGCGTGGAACCGACAGCGGCCACCTGCGCACGGTCGCCCAGCAGATCCTGGCCAGGGTCCGGGCCGGGTTGGCGCCGGCCGTTCGCGGGCTCGACGACGACGCCGCGGCCCGTTTCGTCAATGCCCTGGACCGTACCCACAACGCCGCCACCCTGCTCGACGACGACCTGCCGGCCTGGCTGGACACCCTCGCCGACCTCGCCGTCCGGGACAACGTGCCCGGCCGGATCGCCGGTCGGGTGAACCGGATCCTGTCCGACAGCGGACGGGTCGACGCCCCCGAGCTTCGCCGCAGGCTCGGTCTGGTGATGTCGCCGGGCACCGAACCCGCCCAGGCGGTCGCCTGGTTGGAGGGATTCCTCCAGGGCAGCGGGCTGATCCTGGTCCACGACGAAGAGCTGCTCGGCATGATCGACACCTGGCTGCTGGCCCTGCCCGAGGAGCGTTTCACCGCGATCCTGCCCCTTCTCCGTCGCACCTTCGGGGCCTTCGACGGCGCCGAGCGTCAGGAGATCGGTTCGGCGGTGACCAGGATCGACGGCGGTGGGGTCACCGACAGCCGTGAACGACGGCCGATCGACGCGAACCGGGCGGCTCCGGCCGTGGCCGCGGTACTGGGACTACTCGAAAGGAGCGGTGCGTGAACGCCACGACCAAGGCCGAGACCACCGAACGGGCCCGCCGCTGGCGGCTGGTCCTGGGACAGGAGTCCAACTGCGCCACCCTGTCCGGTGCCGATCAGGCGATGGACTCCGCCCTGGCCGCCCTGTACAACCGCTCCGGCCGTTCCTCCGGAGGCGGTCTCGGCGGATCCGGTGGCCGAGGCGCCGACCTCAGCGGTTCCGCGCCACGGGTGGCCCGCTGGCTGGGCGACATCCGTGAGTACTTCCCCTCCTCCGTCGTCCGGGTGATGCAGACCGACGCCATGGAGCGGCTCGGGCTACAGCAGATGTTGCTGGAGCCGGAGATGATGGAGGCGGTGGAACCCGACGTGCACCTGGTCGGGACCCTGCTCTCCCTCAATCGGGTGATGCCCGCGGAGGCGCGCGAGACCGCCCGGGAGATCGTGCGCAAGGTCGTCGAGGACCTGGAGAAGCGGGTCGCGCAGAAGACCCGTTCCGAGATCAAGGGCGCGATCGACCGTTCCACCAAGACCCACCGGCCCCGGCGCGTGGCCGACATCGACTGGAACGCCACCATCCGCCGCAACCTCGCGCACTACCTGCCCGAGTACAACACGGTGATCCCGCAGACCCTCATCGGCCACGGGCGTCGCAGCCAGGGAGTCCAGAAGGACGTGGTGCTGGCCATCGACCAGAGCGGTTCGATGGCGTCCTCCGTCGTCTACGCCAGTGTCTTCGGTGCGGTGCTGGCCTCCATGAGCACCCTGAAGACGTCCCTGGTCGTGTTCGACACCGCCGTCGTGGACCTCACCGAACAACTCACCGATCCCGTCGAGGTCCTGTTCGGCACCCAGCTCGGCGGCGGCACCAACATCAACAAGGCCATCGCCTACAGCCAGGGACTGATCGACCGTCCCACCGACTCGATCTTCGTGCTCATCAGCGACCTCTACGAAGGGGGCGTTCGCGCGGAGATGCTCAAGCGGGTCGCGGCGATGAGGGCCGCCGGGGTCCAGGTCGTGGTGCTGCTGGCCCTGTCGGATGAGGGCGCGCCGTTCTACGATCGCCACAACGCCGCCGCCTTGGCCGAACTGGGCGTCCCGGCGTTCGCCTGTACCCCGGACGTGTTCCCCGAGCTGATGGCCGCCGCCATCCAGGACCAGCCCCTGGACGCCTGGGTCGACAAACACCTCGACGGATAGGTTCCCCCGAACGGGGGTGGAGGCCGCGCTCGGCGGCCTCCACCGTGCTCTCCGAGCGGCTTGGGAGCGGGGTCGGAGTGGTCGATTCGGTGGTGCCGGTGTGCCCGACATCAGAGGTTCAGCACGCCAGGGGCTTTCCCCGCGGGGGAACGCGCAGATCCACGGAGGACCTCCGGCTTCCCGGCGATGCCGCCTCCCCGGACGGGCGACCGCCGAACCACGAGGCTCCTCAATCGGCGGACGCCGGTTCCATGGACTCCGGTTCGGGGCAGACGGAGTTCAGGTCGGGCACGGGGGTCAGACTCACCGAGAAGCGGGGCACCTTGGTGAGGCCGTGCTCGCGGTCCCACAGGAGGTCGACGTCGTTCGCTCCGTCGAAGTACAACACCGGCCGGTCGGTGGTCGGCGGTGGTCCGATCCGTTGGATCGGATCACCACCCGGTTCCACGCACACGACGGAGGGGGTGACCCCCACGTGGCCACGTGGTGCGCCACCCTCCGAGCGGTAGTGGGCGACGTGGTCGGAACCGACCTGGGCGCCCTGTTCCAAGGGCCCCTTCATGGTGGTGAGGAGTACGTACAAGGTGGCGAGCCCGTACAGACAGACCGCGAGGACCACCATCAGCCGTGGAAAGAACGATGTTCCCGGGGTACCGATGTGGAAGTAGCGGAGGAGACCGAAGGCCCCCAGCGAGACGAGGAGGACGACCAGCACCGGCAGAAAACCGGCCAAGGCGAAGAGCCGGCCCGGACCACTGGTCACCACGTCCCCGGGAGAGATCCCGAACGCCTCCAGGTAGGCGTCCTGGTTGGCGGTGCTCAGGGCGATCGTGAGGGGTGGGACCAGGGCGGTCAGCCCCAGGGGGAGCCAGGTGTTGATCCGACCCTCCGGGATGTGGCGGAACATCTGCCACACCCCGAACCCACAGGGCACGGCGAGCAGTGAGGCGATGACGACCGGGAACAGGTTCCCCTCCGGTCGCCACGTGGAGACGTACAGGCCGAAGAGCGCCACCCCTCCCACGGCCAAGATCATGAGCGCCACGATCGGGAGGAAACGCCGGTCGTCCAGCGGGTCCCTCACCGCCGAACCCCTTCCGTCCCCCACCGGGGGCTCGGCACCGGGCGGGTCCGGTGGGCCCACCACCATGAGTCCATCGGGTGGTCCGGCCTCGGGGTTGCGCTTCACGAAGTCGTCCAGCATCGACCTCGCCTCGGCGAGCGAGGACGCCTGGATGGTCCCCCGGGAACGCCACGACCTCAGGACACGGACGGGGGCCGCCAGCCATTCCCATCGGGGCATCCGGTCCCGGGGGAGTACCAGGTACCGGCGTGACGTCGACGGAGTGTGCAGCGGTCGGGCCGCGAAGGTGACCCGGACCTCCGTTCCGGACTTGGACAGTGCGTGTTGGAACTCCGCCAGGGCCGCCCGCGTGGCGCCCAGTGCCACACCGGAGACCGCGACACGCACGTCGTACCGACCCTCGCCCAGGTGCCGTGTCTGCCAGGGACGTCCACCCACCGTCGCGAGGAAGGCCGGCTCGTCCCGGGGTTCGACCTCCACCCCGATGCGCACCACGTGGTCGTAGTGCGCGGGAAGTTCGCCCGTCAGCGGCTCGGGGGCGGAGGGCTCGGGTGACGCGGAAGTCCCTGGATCATGCCGGGATCGCCGTCGTCGCCGGAGGAAACACATACGAACCTCGTCTGCTGGGGGTCGTGGGGAAGCCTACGACGCCCGTGTGAGGGCCGTTTCCGCGCCTCCTCCGCGCCGGATCCGGACCCCCACCGGAAAATCCCTTGGCGAGACGACCCCGAAAGCGGTTGACTCGTGCCCATGCCGCTCACGGAAGAGCAGGCCGCCCTCTAGCGGCGGCCAGATCCTCGTAGTTTCCGACCGCCGCATCAGCGTCCTCGCCGGTGCGGTCTCTCGGGCTGCCCGGCGTCCTACTCACCACGCCGGATGTCACTCGTGAAATCACCTTCGGGTGGCGGCACCCTCGTGCTCGTCACCGTTCTGCTGTCCACTCTGACCCTGCCGTTGTCCCTGACCGGGGCCTCGGTCGCGCTGCCCGACATCCAGACGGACCTGGGGGTCGGCCTCACCTCGGCGCAGTGGGTCGTCAACGCCTACAACGCGTGTTTCGCCGCCTTCCTCGTGTGCGCCGGTTCGATCGCGGACGCGGCCGGCCGTAAACGCGTCTACGTGTTCGGGGTCGGCCTGTTCCTGGTCAGCGGCCTGCTGTGCCTGTTCGCCCCCGGCATCGAGGCCTTGGTCGCGTTGCGCGCGCTGGGCGGGGTCGGCGCCGCCGCGGCCGTCGCGGGTGGCGGGTCGATGCTGGCCCTGGCCTTCGAGGGTCCGGCTCGGGCCCGGGCGTTCGGTCTGCTCGGCACCGTCCTGGGCGCCGGCACGGCCTTCGGTCCCGCGGTCGCCGGCCTGCTGGTGGAGGCCCTGGGCTGGCGGTTCGCCTTCGCCGGCCCCGCGACGGTCGCCGGTCTGGCCCTGCTATCGGCTTCGCGAATCCCGGCGATGCGCGGCGATGGCCGTTCCGTCGACTGGTGGGGCGGAGCCCTGTTCACCGTCGCGCTGTTGTTGCTGATCGGTGGGTTGGTGGAGGGACCCGCGCGGGGCGTCGGTGTCCTGGTGGGGCTCATCGCCCTGGCGGCCGTCGCCGCGGTGGGCTTCGTGCTGGTGGAACGCCGTCGGTCGGAGCCCCTCGTGGACGTCTCCCTGTTGGCCAACCGTCGTTTCGTCGCCTACGCCCTGGCCGCGGCCACGTTCATGTCGGTGTTGGTGCCCTTGCTCGTGTACCTGCCGTCGTACCTGATCAACGTGGTCGGGCTGGGAGCCGGCACGGCGGGCCTGTGGTTGCTGTTCCTGACCGTGCCGACCCTGCTGCTGCCCACGGTCGGCGCGGAACTGGTGAACCGGCTGCCGCACGTCGCCGTGGTGGTCGGTGCCCTGCTGCTTCTGGGAACGGGGGTCCTCGGCTTCACCACCCTGGCCCCCGACGCGTCCATGTGGTCGGTCATGCTGCCGTTCCTTCTGGTCGGGTCGGGTGTCGGGCTCACCGGCGGGATGATCGACGGGCTGGGCCTGGCCGCCGTCCCGCCCGAACGCGTCGGTACGGCCTCGGGTGTCTTCAACGCGACCCGGCTGAGCCTGGAGACGGTCTCCATCGCCGTGGTCGGCGCTCTCCTGGCGGTACTGACCGGTGGCCGGTTGGCGGGTGCGGACTTCACCGAGGCGCTGCACCTGGTGGCGCTACTGCTCACCGCGCTCGTCGCGGTGGTGTCGGTCGCCGTGGTCGCCCTGACCCGGAAACCTCGGGAGCGCGAACCGGCCCGACGATGACGACCCGGGGCCCGGAACCCCGGGCCCCGGTACCGATTCCGGGAAGTACCGGGCCACGTCCGTGGATCACGAATCTTCTCGGTTTCCGTGCTGATTCGCGCGATCGGGTGGTCTCCTGGGCATGATGAAGGGGGAGTGATGGGGAGGACGCATGACCGATTGGCCGATGGGCACCTTCATGTCCAGGATCGGGGGACCCGCAGCCGAGCGGCTCCTGTCACTGGCGCCACCGCGCTACCTGCCGGCCAACCGGGTGCTCATCTCCCAAGGTGACGAGGACGAGCAGATCATGCTCTTGGGCCCACCGCCGGAAGCGCGGAATTGGGACGCGGCCTGTGTGAAGGTCACCTCGGTCATGCGCAACGGCACCGAGGCGATGCTCGGTATCCGGGTACGCGGAGACCTCGTCGGCGAGCTCAGCATGTTCCGCGGCACCGCTCCGATCGCCACGGTCACCTCGTGTTCCCCGCTGTCGGTCCGGACCTTTCCCCACTCGGTGTTCGAGGCCTTCCTGGAGGAACACCCCAAGGCCTGGCGCGCACTGATCACGATGATGGCCGAACGGTTGGAGTGGGCCGATCGCCACCGTGCCGAGTTCATCGGTTACGAGGTGGAGGCGCGCTTGGCCCGGGTGCTCATCGAACTGGCCGACCGCCATGGCACCCCGACCCCGAACGGGATCGACCTGGGTGTCCGCCTCTCCCACACCGACCTCGGCAAGCTCATCGGCGCGCGCACCGACGCGGTCGGCAACGCCATCCGCCGCTTCCGGTCGGAGGGGATACTGGTGTCCGGATACCGCAACGTCGTCATCGTGGACATGGAGCGGTTGAAGGGGATCTACGAGAACGCGTGAGGGATTGCGGACTGATCAGTGGTCCGGTGGTCCTGAAAGCGGCACAATGACGTTCGGGCACCATGCCCCGACCCTCGCTCCACCCAGCGCCCAGTCCTCCGGCGCCCCCTCCCCGGTGGAGAAGAGCGGTTCCGGCCGCCGGAGTGGTGAGGACGGAACCATTCCGGCGGTCACCTCTCCCCTTCCTGGATCGACGCGACACTCGGGCTTAGCCTGGTGTCCCGGCCGCACCGAACAGGGAGTGTCCCGTGACAGAGACGCAGCAACGGCCCCTCATCCTGGACGCCATCGAGACCGACGCGGAGAGCCTCGGGTTCGGCATGTCCTGTGAGGAGGCGGTCGGACAGCTCCTACGGGCCCTGGCCGCGTCCAAACCCGGCGGTCGCCTCCTCGAACTGGGCACCGGAATGGGCGCGGGCACCGCGTGGCTGCTCGCCGGAATGGACGAACACGCCCGGTTGGACACCCTCGACAACGATCCCGAGCGCCTGGGCGTGGCCCGCCGACACCACACCCGGGATCCTCGGGTGACCCTCTTCGAGGCCGATGGCGGCGAGTGGCTGGCCGACCGTGCCACCGACGACGGGCCCGGGTACGACATGGTCTTCGCCGACACCTGGCCGGGGAAGTTCACCCACCTGGACGAAGCCCTGTCCCTGGTGGACCCGGGTGGTTTCTACGTGGTGGACGACCTGGCCCGGCAACCGCGGAACACCTCCCTCCCCGAGGACCACTGTCTGGCGGTGGAGGCCCTGATCAAGGACCTGGAGTCCCGAGCGGGGTGGGAGCGGCTACCGTTGCTCGGCTGGTCCTGTGGGGTCCTCGTCATGGTCCGACGCTGACCCGATTCCCTCTGGGCCGGCTTCCGAACGGTTTCCCTGCTGCGGCCCCGGGCCGGACCGTGAGCCACCCGGGCCCGTCATTGAAGGGTTCGACCCGCCCCTTCCTCGGGTAGTAGTGGCCACCACACGAACTGTGACCCTAGGAGGAGTGGAATGGCCAAGGGCGGTTGGGAACAACTGTGGCGGAGGATCGACCGGGCCCGGCGCAGACGTGGATTCGAGCGTGAGACCTTCGTCCTCATCCTCAAGTGCGCGATCGCCTCGACCCTCGCCTACGTGGTGGGACACCTGATGGGCGCGTCCACCCAGATCGGTTTCGCCCCCTTCACCGCGCTCTTGGTCGTCCGACCCAGCGTGTACGGGTCGGCGCTCCAATCCGGTCGATACGTCGCGGCGGTGTTCGTTGGCGCCCTGATGGCCGGAATCAGTGGTCTCACCGTTGGCCCCACCATGTGGATGTTCGCCTTGGTCGTCCTAGCGGCCCTCATCGTCGGGCAGACACGCTTCTTCGGTGAACAGGGAACACAGGTCTCCGTGGTGGCGGCCTTCGCCCTGGCCGGTGGAACCGCCACCAGCCTCTCGGACCTGGGGTCACTCCTGCTGATGGTTTGCGTGGGTGCGGGTTGCGCCCTGCTGACCAATATCGTCTTGGCCCCGGCGGTGCGTTTCCGTGACGCCGAGAACGCCGTCCTGGTCTTCTCCGACAGCCTGCGTTCCCTGACCGGTGAGATAGCTGCGGGGCTGAGCCAGGGCAAGGAGGGGTTGGACCCGGATTATTGGGCTGAGACCGCGGACGGGTTCGACGGGACGGTGCGCAATGCCCAGGAGTCGATCCGTCGGCAGGAAGACCGGTTGTGGTTCAACCCACGGCGGCTCCTGTCACGTGAGGAACCGTCGCCCGCGCAGTTCGACATCTACCGTGACTGGGTTCAGGCCCTGAGCCGAGCCGCGCAGCACGTGCAGTCCCTGGTGCGCGCGCTGCGCAGCACCACACGTTCGGGCTCTCGGTTCTCCGTCCCCGACGACGCGTTCCTACGGGAACTCGCTCCGTTGCTGGAGCGGGCCTCGGAGATCTTCAGGGTCGTGCATGATCAGGAGGAACCCGAGCGCAGCACCGCCTCCGACGACCTGTGCGCGATGGTCGACGACGCCCTGCGCGAGTTGGACAGGGTCCGCGAACGTGGGCGTCGGGAGTGGGGTGATGAGCAGTGGCCGGTGTACAGCGCTCTGCTCACCGACGTCGAGCGCCTTCTTGAGGAAGTGGACCAAGGTTACGAGAACGCCGAGCGGTCCGACGATCGGTGAGCGTACTCGTGCGCCCGATGGGCAGGGTTGCGGCATGGATCGCACATCCACGCCCATCGGATCCCGAAGAACGACGACCAACACCATCGCCCTCCTGAGCACCGTCCTTCTCGTCACCTCCTGCGCCAACGGGGAGGCCCGGAACATGGGCGACCAAGAGGGTGAGGCGACGGGCTCGAACGGGGCCGGAGCCCTCGACCTCGGTGAACCCAGGGACCTGGCCACGGACCTCGACGTCCCCTGGGGTGTCGACTTCCTCCCCGATGGTTCGGCGCTCGTGGCCCAGCGGGACTCCGCGGTCGTCGCCCACCTGACCCCGGACGGCGACGTGACCGAGGCCGGAACCATCGACGGGGTGGCGCACGGCGGCGAGGGCGGGCTCTTGGGGCTCGCGATCGACCCCGGGTTCCCCGACGAGCCCTACGCCTACGTGTACTACACGACCTCCTCGGACAACCGTGTCGCCCGGGTCGCCTACGACGAGGAGTCCGGGAACCTGGGCGAGACCGAGGTGATCCTGGACGGCATCCCCGCGGCGAAAACCCACAACGGCGGCCGGATCGCCTTCGGGCCCGACGGCCACTTGTACGTGGCCACCGGTGACGCCCAGGACACCGACAACGCCCAGGACACCGACTCGCTCGGTGGCAAGATCCTCCGGATGACCACCGCCGGCGACCCGGCTCCGGACAACCCCTTCGACAACCACGTCCTCAGCTACGGTCACCGCAACGTGCAGGGTCTGGCCTGGGACGAGGAGGAGAACCTGTACGCCACCGAGTTCGGCCAGGACACCCTGGACGAGGTCAACCTGATCGAACCGGGCGACAACTACGGTTGGCCGATCGTCGAGGGGCCCGGCGGGGGAGAGGAGTTCACGGATCCGCTGCTCACCTGGGAGCCGGCCGAGGCCTCACCGAGTGGTGCGGCCATCGCCGGCGATTCCCTGTGGGTGGCCTCCCTGCGCGGCGCGCGACTCTGGGAGATCCCACTGACCGGTGGGGGCGAGGTCGGTGAACCGCAGGCCCACTTCGTCGACGGATTCGGCCGACTGCGCACGGTTCTGGCCCACCCCGACGGCTCCGCGCTGTGGTTGACCACCAGCAACCTCGACGCCTGGGGTTCGCCCTCCGACGGTGACGACCGTGTCATGAACGTGCCCCTGGAGTGACCCGCGGCCCTCACGACAGGGGCCGGGGCCCCACCAGGGCGGGCCTCGCCGGGGCCCGGCCCGAGGAGGGCCGGAACCGGTCAGCCGATCAGGCCGCTCGGGATGACCTCCTCGGTGAGGACACGGCGGATCTCCTCCTCCTCACCGAGGTGCCCGGGGTGTTCGGCGTCCTCCCGCAGCCGGGCGCGCACGGCCGCGACCACCTCGTCACCGAGCAGTGTCCGCGCGAGCGGACCGGGCTCGATGGCCTCGTGCCAACGGCGCAGTGCGTCCAAGCGGCCGTGCTCCACCGCGTCACGGGTCATGTGGAAGAGACCGTCGACGTTGCGGTCGTAGGCGTCCTGGTCCAGCAGGTCCACGTCGACGACGGTGACCGGCCGGGGCGCGCCGCCGTCGGGGTCGGGGCGCATGTGATAGACCCGCCAGACCCGGCCGTTGGTGAGGTAGATCCACTCCGCGCCCTTGTCGACGGCCAGCCGTCGCGACACCTGGATGTTGCGCAGGTCCAGTTCCTGACCGATCCGGCACACCTCGACGGGGGCGAAGAGCGCACCGTCCAAAACGATCGCGTAATCGACGGAGTCACCACTGGTGCGGTACTCGGTGGTCATGTCCCGGTACTTGCTGAAATTGAGTCCGACGTCGAAGAAGTCGGCGACCAGCAGCCGGGTGTCACCGTCGTTGGCGTCGCGCTCGGCGAGCTCCGCGAGGGGGCCGGCGAGTCGGTCGACCGCGGCGGCCACGCGCCCCCGGACCTCGGTCTCCCAACCCTGGGTGGTGGTGAACTCGGCGGTCCTTGTCATGACCTGGGTCTCTTCAGCGTCCATGCCGTCCGTTTCCGTGTCTGGGGTGACCCCGTCACACGGCGTTCTCCGAGGGGGCGGGGGCACGCGGACGGGGGGAGAAACCGCTACAGATGCTACCGCCCGGTGGGCCCGCCATCGAAGGCCGAGGCCCCACCGGGCAGTGGAATCAGGTTTCCTCCCCGCTGAGGTGTCGGACGAAGGAACGGTAGTCGCGCAGGGCCAATCGCAGGACCTCGGTGTCGACGTCCTCGGCGCCGTCCCAGGCGGCACGCAGCGCCGTGCGCCGTTCCTCCAGGGCCGCGACCACCGCTTCGGCGACCTCGGCCGCCAGTGCGTCCGCCTCGGCCACGGAGGAGCGCGGATCGTCCACGAAACCGATCTGCACCTCCTTCCAACGGTCGAGGACCCCGGAACCCTCCAACCCTTGGGGCCGGAGTCGCCAGGGCTCCCCGTCCCGTTTCGAGGGCCGCCCCGGGGAGGACGGGCGTTTCTGCGCCGCCGGGACCCGCTTGCGGCGTCCCGCACCGCTCTTGGGCTCACGTTTGGGCAAGGGGTCGGGGTCCTTCACCACGGCTTCGACCTCGGTGGTGGTGGGATCGACGTGGTCGGGTGCGGGGAGCCACGGGCCGCCGTCTGCGGACGCGGGGTCCTTCGGGGGATCGTGCGGTTCCTTCGGGGTCTGCATTGGTCGTGCCTCCTGACCCGGTCGTGGAATCCTTGCGTGGTGCGCCCGCAGGGTCCAACGGGCTCCGCGCCCGGAGCCACCGGGAAGGTCGGCCCCGCTCACCGACCCTCCTCGGCGGCGTTCTCGATGGCTCGTTCACCGGCCGGAGAGGGTTCCCCACGTGGTGGGAGCCCGCCGAGCAGTGAGTCGGTGAGACCGCGGTAGGCCACGAGCGCCTCGCGCAGGCTCTCGGTCTGTTCCTGGTCGGCCTCGGCGAGGTGGCCGGCCGCGTGGGCGCGGCGGAAGTCGGCGACGGCCGTGGGGTGGTCCACGGACAGGACCTTGGCCAGGCGTTCGAACCCGTCGTCGTCGGCGGTGACGGTCGGTACGTCGGGGTAGCCCACGTCCCGCATGATGGTCTCGACCAGGCCGCGGGCGTCGTGTACGGCTCGGACGGGGTCGTCCACGAACCCCTGCTGTACGGAGGTCCACGTGTGGGTGTGGGCCCCGCGCTCCTCGTCGGTGAGTTCGCGAAGGTCGATGCCCTCGCGGTGGTCGAGTCGTCGCGCGAGGTCCCGTTCGGCGACGGCGGTGTCGCCGTGGGCCTCGACGGTGTGGTCGTACTCGGTGCCGAAGCGCTGTTTGAGCCGGGCGGTGCGCCGGGCCGGAAGGATCGAGGACCGCGCGGCGAACGCGATACCTCCGGCGAGGACGACCGCGACCACGAGCACTATCGCGATGATGACTATGGTTTGGGTCTCCACGGGGGGTACCTCCTGTGCGGCTCCTGCCCTTGAGCGCGACCACGAAACTCCGCCCGAACGGTGGTGCGGTGTTCGCGCAGGTGAGAGGGCGATCGTGAGGGGACGGTCGGTTCGGCGGGTTTGTGACCGGCCGATTCTCCGGAGCGCGCGAGGCGGTTTCGCCGTCACGCGGGGCATGGACCACGTCGAGGTGCGCGGCCCCGGGCGATCGGCCCGTCGCTCTGGGTTCTAGGGTGGCGACGTCGTTCCAACCTCTTGAGAAAGGCCCTTCGTGCCCAAGCACATGTCCGCCTCCGCCGCCCTCTCCTCGGGTCTGGCCCTGGCCCTGATGTTGAGCGGGTGCGGAGGTGATCCGGAGACGACCGAAACGGACGCGGCCGCCGCCGACGCACCCGAGACGGAAAGGGAACCGGAGGAGGGGGAGAACGATCGGCCGGAGAGAGACCTCGTCGACCCCCTGACGATCGCCCCCGAGAACCTGTGCACCGTGCTCTCCGAGGAGACCCTGGACGACCTCCTCGGAGAGGAGGACACGCGCAGCGACACACACGGGACGACGGGCATCCCCGACCCCGATGACCTGGACGACCTTGACCGGCTGCGGATGAGCTGCATGCTCGTCTCGGCGGCGGGCGGGACGATCCACTTCTCGATGGAGGTCCACGAGGGGCCCTACGTCGAAAGCACCCTCGCCTCCTACAGCGAGGAGGACGCCGACCCGGACGTCGACCTCGGTGAGTTCGCCGTCACCGGTGAGGGCGTCGGCGACGGGGCCGGGGTGACGGTGGTCGACGGACAGGTCCTCGTGGAGGTGACCTACGACCGTATGGGCGAGGCCGACCAGGACGAACTGTCGGAGGGCGCGCTCCGGGTCGCCGAGGAGATCATGGCGTCCATGGACTGACGGCATGGCCGCGATCGTCCAGGGGCGGGTCCTACGTTCCCGATCATCGGTGGCCCGGCTCGCACCACCGTGGACCCGCCCCTGCCCCGAGCGGGGCCCGCGTCACCGCTTTCTTCGACGGGCCAACGAGGCCCCCAACGCCGGTCGGTCGATCTTGGCGTTGTGCCGACGGTCCACGGGAAGGCGCCGCACCTCGACGAACTCGGTGAGGCCCCGGGTCGACTCGTTGCGTTCCGCCAGCGCGCGCAACTCGGCGGCCACCGTCGCGGAGTCGCGTCGATCCTCGTCGGAGCGTTCGACACAGACCACCGCGGCGATGCTCCCCGCCCGGGGCACACCGACCAGGGCCGCCCGGTGAACGGCCGGGTGGGTGGCCAAGACCGGCTCGACCCGCAACGGCAGGAAGATCCCGCCCCGGGTGATGACCCGATGCGAACGTCGTCCGCCCAACCACAGACGGCCCTGGTCGTCGAGGTGTCCGACGTCCCCCAACCGGTGCCACACCGTGCCGTCCGGATCGGGGACCTTGTTCGCGGCGGTGGCGACCGGGTCCTGGAAGTAGTCCTCGCTGATGTGCGGGCTACGGGCGATGACCTCGCCGACCTCGCCGGTCGGCAGGGCCTCCACGTCACCGATGTCGGCGATGTTCCCCTCGGTCACCGGGACGATCCGGAGTTCGACACCGGGCAGGCCCGGACCCACGCACAGGCCCTCACCGCGTTCGGTGCGCTCCCAGGTCTCCTCCAACACCGTCGTTCCCGAGATCTCGCACAGGGGAAGCGCCTCGGTGGCCCCGTAGTTGGAGTACAGCTCGCCCTCGGGGCCGAGCATGTCCCGAACCGCCGCGTACAGCGGCCCCTGGACCTCGGCGCCGCCCGCGACGATACGCCGCACGCTCTCCACCGTGATCGACTCGCGGCGGGCGTGCGCCGAGAGGTTTCGCAGTAGGGCGGGCGAACCGAACATCGACCGGACGCCGCGCTCCTCGATGGTGCGCAGCAGCGCCGCCGGGTCGGCGTCGCCGGGCCCCTTCATGGTGAAGTCCATCGGGGGGACCACCACCTGCCCGCCGGCCGACAGCGCGATGATCCAGAACATCGGGAACGTGGGCATGTCGATCACGTCGCCGCCGTCACCGAGCGCCCACTGGGCGCCGACCAACTCGACCATGGCGGCGAAGTTGCGTTGGCGCAGCACCGTGGGTTTGGGCTTGCCGGTGCTGCCGGTGGTGAAGGCGATGACGGCCGGATCGCCGGGTTCGACGTCGGCGGGTTCCGGTACGTCCGGAGCCCGGTCCGACAGCAGGTCGTCCATCGACCGCACGCCCGGCCAGGCGCCGTCCACGACGAACTCCTGACGCACCGTCCGCCTGCCCCAACCGAAGAGCCGTTTGGCCAGGTGCGCGCGGGGCGTACCGAAGAACACCTCCGGGCCGATCCGGTCGAGGCACTGCCGGACCCGCCGCATGCCGTGGCTGTAGGGCTCGACGCCCACCAGCGTGGCGCCCACACGGAAGAGCGCCGTGCCCAGCACGAGCGCGTTGAAGCTCGGCGGGACCATGAACGAGCAGAGGGTGCCCTCTCGGATCCCGGTGGCGCGCAGGCCTTCGGCCAGGCGTTCGGCGCGGTCCGACAGCTCGCCATAGGTCCGCTTGCGGTGGATGAGGACACCGTCGCGTCCCCTGTCGGTCTGGACCATGGCGACGCGGTCGGGGTCGGCGCGCGCCACGTCCAGGACTCGGTCGGCGACGCGGATGCGGTCGGGGGTGGTGGGGGTCGGTCCCGTCATCGGGGGCACCTCCGGGGTCATCGGGCGGGGGAGTCGACGTTGTCCAGGAAGGAACGGATCTCCTGGGTCACCGTCTCGGGCCGTTCGAGCATGGGCATGTGGCCCGCGTCGCGGACCAGGACACGATGCTCGGAGCGCAGCAAGGCGTCCAGGCGCACCCCGGCGACCGGTGACAGGACCCGGTTGCGGGCGCCCCAGATGGTGCAGAGCGGGGGCCCGTCGGGTCCGCGCACGATGCGGTAACTGGCGGGCAGGTCCGTGAGGACGTCGGTGAGGGCCGGTGTCTGGTCGTTCCGGAGCATGCAGGCGGTCAGTTCCGGGTCGTGGTGGAGTCCGGCGCGGACACCGGCCGGACCCAACTGGAAGCGGAGCGCCAAGGGGACGGCGGCGCGGGGGACGCGGATCCGACGCAGCGCCGCCCGCACCGGAGCGGTCACCGGCGACCAGGCCTCGGTGGGGGCCATGAGGATCCCGAGGCCTCCGCGGCGGAACGTCGCGTCCGTCAGGGGGTTGACCATGACGAGAGCCCGCACGTTCTTCGGGTCGCGGGCGGCGACCCCGGCGGCGATGGCCGACCCCATGCAGTTGCCGATCAGCGTGACGGGGGAGAGCCCGTCGTGCCGGACGAGGGCCGCGACCAGGTCCACGTGCGCGGCGAGGTCGATCGGCTCGGGCGGCATGGGAGAGGCGCCGAAGCCCGGTAGGTCGATGGCCACCACGCGGTGGTCGGCGGCGAGGTCGGCGATCTGGTGCCGCCAGATGCCGTGGGAGGTGCCGCCGTTGTGGAGCATGACGACGCCGGGTCCATCGTCGCCGGAACGTCGGACCGCGACCTCGACGCCGTCATGCCGGAACCGTTCGAGCGTGGCGTCGTCGGGTCGACTTCCGGGGTCGGAGGATTTTTGCGTGCTTTCTCCCATCAGGGCCTCCATGTCGCATTTCAGAGAATGATCATTCTCTGAAATCGGAGGCTACTGGGATGTGGTGCCCGCCACAACCCCCTGTGCGGGCGGAACGGCGCCGCGCAGGAGCCAGCCCACCGACTCGACGAGTCGCTCCGGCGACACCGCGTTCTCGTCGACCAGCCGCTGCATCGCGTACCCGTACGCCATGGCCTGCACCGCGCCGGCGAGCCGTTTCGCCACGTCGGGATCGGCCACCACACCGGCGTCGACGATGTTCGTCAAGAGGTTGGTCCGCACCTCGGCCAACAGCTGCGCGACGGCCTCCTCCAACGGAGGGTGCCGCAGCGCGTACAGCCAGAACTCGGCCATGAGGAGGACGATGTCGGGCGCGGTCTCGATCGTGGAGGTCCAGTTGGTGACCATCCGGGCGATCAGCTCGTCGTGGTCGGCGGTGACGTCGGCGTGGTGTCGACGCGAGGCCGCGCCCGCCTCGACCACGCGTCGGACCACGGCCAGGAAGAGTTCCCGCTTGCCGCTGAAGTTCGAGTAGATCGCACCGGTCGACATCCGGGCCTCGTGCGCGATCCGTGGAATGGAAGTGGCGCCGTATCCGTAACTCGCGAACACCGTCGCGGCGGCGTCGAGCAATGCCTCACGGGTGCGCTCCTGGCGCTGCTTGCGGATCCCGACCACGTCTGAGTCCTCCTCGTGTGTGTGCGGGACACAGACTAAGGCGATGCGTCACCCCGAGGGTTGGAGCCCGGAGAACGGTCGGGCACGGGCGTGGACGCCCACATGGAAGAACCGGCGGTAGGGGTCAGGCGCGTTCGGAGTCCAAGTAACGCAACACCGCGGCCACACGCCGGTCCGATCTGTCGTCGGGGGAGAGACCGAGCTTGCCGAAGATGCTGCGGATGTGCTTGTGCACCGCCCCGTCGGTCACGAACAGCTGCTTGGCGATGGCCGCGTTGCCCAGGCCCTCGGCCATGAGCGCCAGCACGTCGCGCTCGCGCGGGCTCAGCCTGCCGAGCGCCTCGTCGGCGTTCTGCCGCGCGAACAGTTGTGTGACCACCTCGGGGTCGATCACGGTCTGGCCCTTGGCCACCCGGCGCAGGGCCTCAAGGAACCGGTCCACCCGGCCGACCCGTTCCTTGAGGAGGTAGCCGACGCCCGAGGCGCTCACCGCCATCAGGTCGCTGGCGAAGGACTGCTCGATGTAGGCGGAGAGCACCAGCACCGGCAGACCGGGGTGGATCTCGCGGACGCGGATCGCCGCCCGCACCCCCTCGTCGGTGTGGGTCGGCGGCATGCGCACGTCCACGATGGCCAGGTCCGGTGCCTTCTCGGTCACGGCGTCGATCAAGGCGTCGGGATCGCCCACCGTCGCGGCGATCTCGAACCCCTCTCCCCGAAGCAGCGCGGCGAGCCCTTCCCTGAGGAGCGTGTCGTCCTCGGCGATCATGATGCGCACGGCAGCTCCGCGTGCAGGTGGGTCGGCCCACCGATGGGGCTGGTCACGGTCAACGACCCGTCGTGTGCCTCGACCCGCGTGCGGATCCCGGCCAGACCGGTGCCGGCCCCCTCACCGGCCCCACCACGGCCGTCGTCATGGACGTCGATGCGCAACGTGTTCTCCCTTTCGGTGACGCTGACCCGGGCGCGCGTGGCGTCGCTGTGCCGGGTGATGTTGGTGATGGCCTCGGCCACGATGAAGTAGGCCGTGGCCTCGATGCTGGAGGCGTATCGCTTCAGGCCATGGACCTCCACGATGCAGGGCACCGGGCAGCCACCGGCCAACGCGTTGAGCGCGCCCTCAAGGCCCCTCTTCTCCAAAGCCGGCGGGAGGATGCTCCGGATCAGTCCACGCATCTCGGCCAGGGCGTCCTCCGCGGCGCTCTGTGCCCGTTCCAGGACGTCATCGGCCTCCTCGGGGGACGTGCGCACGGCCCGCCGCGCGGTCCCCAACAGGATCGTGACGGCGACCAGCCGGTTCTGGGCGCCGTCGTGCAGGGCCCTCTCGATCCGGCGCAGCTCGGTGGTGTGGGCCTGGAGCGCGGCGGCCCGTGTCGCGGTGAGGTGGTGGATGCGTTCGGTGAGGACGGCCTGGGAACGCGATCCGAGCAACCACTTGCCCGGCAGGCCCTGGACACGTGCCAACGTCGGGCTCAGGCCGAACATGATGGCGCACCAGGCCAGGCCCAGGAAGCCGACGGCCAGGGCGCCGGGCCAGCTGTGCACGGGAAGCCCCACCGAGGCGCCCGCAGTGTTCGGGGGCAGTAGGTGCCACCACAAGGGGAAGGTGACGTCGCGGACGGCGATGATCGGGAGCAGGACCCCGAACAGGCCGAGGGGCAGGCCGAGGAAGGAGTGACACACGAGCCACAGGAGGTTCCGCCCCACCTGGACGTCGTCGTGGAGTGAGCCCAGCGCCCGAAGGGGGCCGCGCGGGACCTCGTCACCGTAGGGCTGGATGATCTCGGAACCCCAGCGCAGGAATCGGTCCCGTTCCCAGTTGGCCACCGTGCGCAGCAGGCGCAGGGCGGCGGGTACGAGGAGCAGACCGATCCCGAGGAAGGAGGTGAGGGCGACCGCGGCCAGGAAGATCAGGGTGAACAGTGCGGCCAACCCGGTCAGCAGCCCTCCCGAGAGCCGTTCCAGGCTGAGGAACATGTTGTGGAGCCCGGTCACGGTGAGGTTCCGGACGGGGGTGGGCGAACCGCTCCGTGTCGCCGGGCCGGGGGGTGTGTTCGTCTCCTGCGGGGGCACGGCAGAACCCTACCCGCCCGACCCGGCGGCGGTTCGGGCCGAGCGGACGGGTACAGCCTGCTGTACCCCGGGCGGGCAGACAGCGGGATGGATGGCGGGACGGGGGGTTCCTAGGGTGGTGTGCGTGCCCAACCCACGGGCCGTCATGACGGTTGTCCCTCGCCCGTCCGCGCGGCCGAGACCACAGGAGAACACGACATGACCGACCCCTACAGGTTCTCGAACACCCCCGCCGAACAGGGGCGTCGAGGTGACGTCGCCCCCAGGGGGCGACGTGCGGCGTTCCGAGGCGTGCTGTGGACACTGCTCATCCTCGGCGCGGCGGGCAACGCCGTCACCTCCCTGGGCGGATTCAACGCCCTGATCAGTCTGGCGTTCGGCCTGGCGACGGTTCTGTGCATCGTCCTGTTGATCGTGGACCACTTCCGTCACCGCGGCTGAGACCGGGCCGAAGGCGCACATCCGCCGGGGACCCACACGCTCGGCTCGACCGAGGAATTGTTAAAGGGTGAGAGATCTTCTCTCGCCCTTTTTTGTGTTGCTACCAGTTGTCTTCGTTTTATTAATGGAATGGCCGGATGCGGCCATTGCTTCCGGTAGCCCTACTCTATCGAAATATAGCTCTGTGTGATTTTGCGAGGTCGATTGCGTTTGTGAATATTTTTCATGTTGCGAGAAGTTGCCCCGCTCGATTCATTTTGGTGATACCAGTGAACGCGTGTAGGGGGTTTTTCTTTGCGGGCGGTTCATCTTTGGCGTCGGTCCGGTTGGTATCGCTCTGGAGGAAGTTTTTGCTGTTCAGGGTGGTCTTGTGAGTGTCCGATCGATGTTGGTTCGGCTTATCTCGAAGATCGCTTCCCGGGTGAATTTGTGAACTGCGTCCCATTTTTATCGGGCTTCTGGCCGATGTATTAAGGTCTTGGCCGTATGGTTTGCCATGGGGTGGGGGTGTAGGTAAGTATCAGTTCGCGGTACTGATGCTTTCCCTGTGGGCACGGGGCGTTATGTGTGGCCCAGGTTGCAAGTATTTCAAGCTTTTATTCTTAGGAGTTGATCTTGGAAAACGAGCTGTCTGGCCTGTTCAGAAGCCTGGTTCGTGAGCACGCCGTACCCGGGGCCCAGCTGTCGGTCTACCGTGAGGGAACCTTGTACGAGCTGGCCGAAGGGGTCGAGCACACGGGCTCGGGGCGGCCGGTCGGTCCGGCCTCCCGGTTCGCCTACGGATCGGTGTCCAAGATCTTCACCGCCGCCCTGGTCATGCAGTTGGTGGAGGACGGCGACCTCGATCTCGACGCGGCCCTGACCGACCACCTGAACGTTCGCGGTCTGCCCACCGGCCACCCGGCACACGTCACGACCCTGCGCCAGCTCCTCAGCCACACGGCGGGACTCGTCTCCGACCACGAAGCGGACCCGGCGCGAGCCGAACCCCTGCGCCACTACGCCGCCTCCCTCCTGCGGAGCGAATCGGTGGGCTCCCCCGAGAGCGCTTTCTCCTACTCCAACAGCGGGTACGCCCTGGCGGCCCACGTCGTGGAAGCCGTCACCGGCCAGGGCTGGTGGGAGACCCTGGAGTCCTACCTGGCCCTGCCCACCGGCCTCGACCTCGCCTTCGTGCACGACGCCCGAAGCCCCAAGGCGCCGAGTGGTCTGGTCAGCGGACACGCGGTGGACACCACCACCGGTCTCACCGAGCCGGTGGACTTCCACATCGAGCCCGAGCTGACCCCGGCGGGTGGTCTGGGTGGAAGCGCGACCACCCTGGTCGACTTCGCGCGATCCTTCATGGCTCCGGAGGACGCGGTGCTGGAGAGCGACATCGCCGACGCCACGATCCTCGATGAGATGGGCCGAGCCGTCCCCTCCGCCGACCCCTTCGGCCTGGCCGACGGCTGGGGCGCGGGCTGGGCCCTCCACCTGGCGACGGATCGCTTCTGGTACGGCCACGACGGCACACTCGACGGCGGGACCTGCAACCTGCGTGTCGACCCGGTGGGGCGCGTCGCGGTGGCTCTGACCACCAACGGCACCACCGGGATCCGGCTGTGGGAGGACCTGGTGTCCGGGCTGGGCGACCTCGGGTTGGACGTGGGGCACTACCGGCAGCGCACACCGGTGAGCCGACCCCGGAGGACGGGCGTGGACGTCACCGGGCGCTACGCCAACGGTGACCTCGCCGTCGAGGTCACCCACCAAGGGGACGGGACCCTGTGGTTCACCCTCTCCAATGGCTTCTCCGGACCGCTCGTCGCCGGCACCGACCTCTATTTCTCCGTGACGGTGGGCGATCTCGGCGGCATGTCCTTCGACGGCCGCTTCCTGCGTGCGACCGACGATCCCTCCACCATCGCGTCCATGCAGTACAACGGCCGCGTCCTGCGACGCACGTCCGCTCCCGTGCGTTCCCGGGCCTGAGCCCCGATCCGTCCTCCAGCCACTTCGGGTCCGTTCCCGGGCCGCCCCACACAGGAGTAGTGAACGTGCTGTCTGCCGATGCCTCCCCCAGCACCGACCAGCCCACCCGTACCCTTTCGGCCCTGTTCGCCGCGCGGGTGGCCCAGAGACCGGAGGCCGTCGCCCTGGTGTCGGAGGAGCTCACCCTCACCTACGCCGAACTCCAGGCCCTCGTCGAGCGCCGGGCCAGGGGCCTGGTCGCTTCCGGCGTGGTGCCGGGGGACCGTGTAGGAGTCCACTTGGGGCGCGGGGTCGACCTCGTGGTCGCCCTGCTCGCGATCACCCGGGTGGGCGCCGCGTATCTGCCACTGGACCCCGCCTACCCCGACGAGCGCCTGGCCCACATGCTCGCCGACTCTGGGGTGAACCTGGTCGTGACCGGCGCGGACACACCCTGGCAGGGCGATTCGGTGGTGACCACCGTCGACTCCGACCGGTTGGAGGGCACCGCTCCGCTCCCGGGTGCCGGGCCCCTGCCCGACGACGTCGCCTACGTCATCTACACCTCTGGTTCCACCGGCAGTCCCAAGGGAGTACTGGTCACCCACCGAGGCATCGAGGACCTGGCACGGACCCAGCGGGTCCGTATGAACGTCACCCCCGATTCCCGAGTGCTCCAGTTCGCGTCGCCCAGCTTCGACGCCTCGTTCTTCGAAGTGTGCATGGCCCTGCTCAACGGCGCCGCCCTGGTGGTCCTGCCACGACACGCGCTCCTGGGCGACGCGCTCGTGCGTACCCTGGCCGACCACCGCATCACCCACGTGACCCTGCCCCCCGCCGTGCTTCCGGGGCTGGACCCGACCGGTCTGCGTGATCTGCGGTCGGTCATGGTCGCGGGTGAGAGCTGCCCCGGGGCCATCGTGGAGCTGTGGTCGCGCGGGCGCGACGTGTTCAACGGCTACGGGCCCACCGAGACCACCGTGTGCGCCACCATGAGCGAACCGTTGTCCGGTGATGGCGTCCCGCCCCTCGGACACGCCGTCGACGGCACCAGGGTCATCGTGCTCGACGACCACCTGCGCCCCGTGGGTCCGGGTGGCAGCGGTGAACTGTACATCTCCGGGGCGGGGCTGGCCCGGGGCTACCACGGCCGTCCCGGACTCACGGCGGAGCGGTTCGTGCCCGACCCCCTCGGGCCGCCCGGAGCCAGGATGTACCGCTCCGGAGACCGAGTGCACGTGCTGTCCGACGGCGCCCTGGAGTTTCGGGGTCGCGTCGACAAGCAGGTCAAACTCCGTGGCTTCCGGATCGAGCCCGGTGAGGTCGAGACGGCCGCCATCGCTCTTCCCGAGGTGGCCAACGCCGCCGTCCTGGTGCGCGAGGACCGGCCCGGCATCCGTCGACTCGTGGCCTACGTGGCGGGTGAGCCGGGCGGTGCCGACCCGGAGGAGGAAACCGTCCTACGGGGCCTGAGGGAGGTCCTGCCCGACCACATGGTGCCCTCCGTGGTGGTGGTGCTCGCGGCCCTGCCCACCACACCCAACGGCAAGATCGACCACGACCGGCTGCCCGCGCCCGACGCCGTCCGACGAGAGTACGCGGCGCCCGAGGACGAGACCGAACGCGTCGTGACCGAGGAGTTCGCCCGCGTCCTGGAACTGGAGCGTGTCGGCCGCCACGAGGACTTCTTCGACCTGGGCGGGGACTCCATCCTCGCGGCGCGCGCCCTGTCGAGGATCGAGGCCGGCCTGGGCCGAGGCGTGGACCGCCGGGCGATCTTCACCCTGCGCACGCCGGCCCGCGTCGCCGCCGAGGGGATCACCGGCGAGGAGGCTCCCAGGCCCATCGAGCCCGTCGACCGGGACCGCCCCCTGCCGCTGTCCGCGGCCCAGCGCCGCCTCTGGTTCCTCCACCAGCACGACCCCGAGAGCGTCGAGTACTACACGGGCAGCGCCTACCGAATCCGCGGGGACCTGTCGGTCCCGGCGTTGCACGAGGCCCTGGGCGACCTCCAGGCCCGCCACGAGGCACTGCGCACCACCTACACCTCCACCGACGAGGGGCCGGTGCAGCACGTCCGTGCCCCCCGACGGACCGAGGTCCCGCTGTCCCGGACCGACCTGACAGAGTCCGGGGCGCACCGGGAACGGCGGCTGGAGGCACTGCTCAGGGCCGAGACGGAGCGTCCCTTCGACCTGGAGGACGGCTCGCCCTTCCGCGCCCTGCTGGTGCGCATGGGAGCGGACGACCACGCCCTCGTGCTCAGCGCGCACCACATCGCCTGCGACGGCTGGTCCGTCGACATCCTCGTCCGCGACCTCGGTACCTTCTATCGCGCCCGGGTCGAGGGCACCGTCCCGGAGCGCGCCGGCGCCGCACCGGTG
Source organism: Nocardiopsis sp. NPDC055551 (assembly GCF_053619415.1). Taxonomy (NCBI): domain Bacteria; kingdom Bacillati; phylum Actinomycetota; class Actinomycetes; order Streptosporangiales; family Nocardiopsidaceae; genus Nocardiopsis; species Nocardiopsis sp. NPDC055551. Next base: position 316,396 of record NZ_JBSHJJ010000008.1, read on the forward strand.
GACTACGCCGACTTCGCCGTGTGGGAGCGGAACCGCTGGACTCGGGAGACCGAGCGGGAACACCTGGAGTACTGGACCCGGGAGCTGGAGGACGCGCGGGCCGCCGAGGTTCCCGCGGACCACCCCCGTCCGGCGGTCCGGACCACGGCCGGGGCGGTCCACCGCGCCGAACTCTCGCCGGAGGTCACCGCCGCCCTGCGCGACCTCGGTCATCAGCGGGGAGCGACCCTGTTCGTGACCCTCACGGCCCTCACCCAGCTCCTGCTGTCGGCGTCCTCGGGTAGCGCGGACGTGACCCTGGGCGTGGCCTCGGCGGGGCGCGACCACCACCAGGTGGACGACGTCGTCGGTTTCTTCGTCAATCCCGTCGCGGTGCGGACCCGGGTGGACCCCCGCGCCACCGCCGGGGACTTCCTGGACGGGGTGCGCGACACCGTTCTGGCCGCCTTCGACCACGAACTCCCCTTCGACCGGGTCGTGGACGCGGTGGTCGCCGAACGCGACCAGTCCCGCACGCCCGTCTTCCAGGCCCTCCTGGTGCTGCAGAACGCCCACACGGGCGCACTCGGCCTGCACGGCCTGGACGTGGCGCCCTTCGACCTGCCCCGCACCTCCTCCCTTTTCGACCTGGTCTTCGAGTTCGAGGAGCGCGGGGGCGGGCTCAGACTCGACCTGGAGTACAACACCGACCTGTACGACCCCGAGCGGATCGCCGCGCTCGTCGAGGGCGTCCGCCGGCTCGCCACCGCGCTCACCACGAACCCGGACCGGCCGGTCGCCCGGATCGGTGTGCGCACCGACGCCCAGGAGCGGGCTCTGGCGGAGTGGGAGGGGACCCACCCCGAGGGCGCGGAGCAGACCGTCCCGGAGGCGTTCGCACGGCGGGTCGCGCTCGATCCCGACGGGCTCGCGGTCACCTCGGCGGACACGGAACTGACCTACGCCGAGCTCGACGCGTGCTCGGCCGCCCTGGCCGAGCGGTTGCGCGCGCACGGCACGGGCGACGAGTCGCCGGTGCTGCTCGTGTTGGAGCGCGGGGCGCACGTGGTCGTGGCCATGCTGGCCGCCGCACGCGCGGGCGCCGCCTATGTGCCCGTGCACGCCGATGATCCGGCCGAACGTGTGGCGTGGCTGGCGCGGGAGACCGGAGCGGTCTGTGTTCTGACGGATGCCCCGTCGCGGGGGCGGGTCCAGGGCGTCGACGGACTTCCGGTGCTGGACCTGGACGGGCCCGAGGCCGATTCGGTCCGCTCCCGGGCCGATGCGCAGGCCCCGCCGGAGGCCGAGGCACGCGTCCTGCCCCAAAGCCTGGCCTACGTGATGTTCACGTCCGGTTCCACCGGCAGGCCCAAGGGCGTGGCGGTCACGCACGAGGACGTCGTGCGCCTGGCCCACGACCGGCTGTGGACCGGCGGCGACCACGACCGTGTGCTGTTCCACTCCTCCCACGCCTTCGACGCCGTCACCTACGAGATCTGGGCGCCGCTGCTGAACGGCGGTGTCGTGGTCGTCGCACCGCCCGGGCGCATGGACGCCGAGGAGTTCGCCGGGACCGTCCGCGCGCACGGGGTCACCGGGGTGTTCCTCACCACCGCGCTGTTCAACCTCTACTCCTCCCAGGACCCCTCCTGCTTCGAGGGTCTGCGCGAGGTCATGACCGGTGGCGAGGCGGCCAATCCGCAGGCGATGGAGCGGGCCGTCGAGGCCTGCCCCGGTACGCGGATCGCCAACGTCTACGGACCGACCGAGACCACCACCTTCGCCACCCGATTCCCCCTGCCGGGGGCCGTGCCCGTCCCGATGCCGATCGGCGGCCCGCTCGACGGCATGCGGCTGCACGTGCTGGACCCGCTGTTGCGCCGCACCCCTCCGGGGGCCGTGGGCGAGCTGTACGTGGGTGGTGCGGGTGTGGCGCGGGGGTATTGGGGGCGTTCGGGGTTGACGGCGGAGCGTTTCGTCGCCGATCCGTTCGGTTCGGGTGGTCGTTTGTATCGCACGGGTGATCTGGTGCGGTGGAACGTCGACGGGTGGTTGGAGTACGTGGGTCGGGCGGATTCCCAGGTGAAGTTGCGGGGGTTCCGGATCGAGCCGGGAGAGATCGAGTCCGCGCTGCTGGCCCTGCCCGGGGTGGCGGAGGCGTCCGTGCTCGTTCACCGGTCCCCGTCCGGGGCGCGACGCCTGGTCGGCTACGTGGTGCCGGACGAGAAGGGACTGCCGGAGGGTGGCGGGCAGGCCCTGCTCACCGAACTCTCCCGGGCCCTGCCCGCGTACATGGTTCCCTCGGCCGCGGTCGTGCTGGAGGCCATGCCGCTGAACGCCAACGGCAAGGTGGACCGGCGGGCGCTGCCCGAGCCGGACCTCGACGGACCGGGGGAGACGGTGGCCCCGCGTTCTGAGGTCGAGGGTGTGTTGGCCGGGGTGTTCGCTTCGGTGTTGGGTGTGGAGCGGGTGGGGGTCTTCGATGACTTCTTCGCTCTGGGCGGTGACTCGATTCTGAGTATTCAGGTGGTGTCGCGGGCGCGTCGTGCGGGTGTGGTGGTCTCTTCCAAGGACGTGTTCACGCGTGCGACGGTGGCCGGTCTGGCGGAGGTGGCCGAGGAGTCGGATGCGGCCTCGGTGGTGTGGGGTCCGGTCTCGGGTCCGGTGCCGTCCACGCCGATCATGCGGTGGTTCCTGGAGCACCACACGGTCCGACCGGACCACTTCAACATGTCCGTGCTCCTCGACCTGGCCGAGGACACCGACACCTCGCTGTTGCCGACGGTACTGGCGGGTCTGGTGGAGCACCACGACATGCTGCGCCTGCGCATGAGCCCCGGATCGGGCGGAACGGACGGCGCTGACGGCGCGGCCGTGATCGTCCCGGCGGGGGAGGCCGGATGCGAGCCGACCAGGGTCGACCTGTCCGGGCTCGACGAAGCGAGTGCTCGGGCCCTGGAACGCGAGCGCGTGCACGAGGCGCAGAGTTCTCTGGACCTGGTGTCGGGGCCGGTGGTGCGTGCGGTGTTGTTCGAGGGTGAAGGGGCTCCGCGTCTGTTGTTGGTGGTGCATCACCTGGTGGTGGACGGGGT